>NZ_JBPKBH010000001.1:576678-598609 GCF_051388915.1 Yinghuangia sp. YIM S09857
GGCGCGCCGCCGCGCTGACCGCCGCCGTCCTGCTGTGGACCGAACCGGTCCAGGAGACCCTGCGGTTCGGCCAGGTCAACCTGCTGCTGACCACCCTGATCCTGTACGACCTGGCCCGCCCGCGCGGCGCCCGCTTCGTCGGCGCCGGCATCGGCTTCGCGGCCGGGGTGAAGCTGACCCCCGCGATCTTCGCCGTCTACCTGCTGGCGACCGGCCGGTGGCGCGAGGCGAGGACCGCACTCGCGACGTTCACCCTGACGGTCGCGGCCGGGTTCCTGGTCCTCCCGGACGCGTCGCTGCGCTACTGGAGCGGACTGTTTCTGGACAGCTCGCGCATGGGCCCGATCGAGCTGCCCGGCAACCAGTCGCTGCGCGGGGGACTGGTCCGGCTGATCGGCGACGCCCGTCCGGACGCGGCTGTCTGGGTGCCTCTCACGGTCGCGGTAGGATCCGTCGGAATCCTCCTCGCATCATGCCTTTACCGGCATTTCCTTAACAAAGGGGAGGAAGCGACACGCCGTCGCGGCGAACTCGCCGGCGTTTCTGTGACGGCGCTCACAGGGCTCCTCGTCTCGCCGGTGTCCTGGTCCCACCACTGGGTGTGGATCGTGCCCGGTTCGGTGCTGCTGGCGAGCGCCGCGCGGGGCGTGCGCCGGACCCGGTTGCGGCTTCCCGCGGTGCTCGCGGCGGCGTGCGCGCTCCCCCTCGCGATGGCCGCGCCGCCCGCGTACCGGGTCGAACTCCCGCACGCCGTACCCACCGGGATCATCTGGCATGTCCCCTACCGAGGCGGTCGTGAGCTGCGGCTTTCCGTCCTGGACCTGCTTGTTGCGAACGCATATGTGCTGGTCGGGCTGGCCATGATGATCATGTGCGCGGTGATACTGTGCCGAATCGGTACGCACACCTGGCGATCACGAGTCGGCGGGACGGGGGCCGGCCGGGTCCGAGCCGGGCACTCCTGGGGGAAGTCCCTCCATGTGCCCGCGCCGCGGGCTCAATCCGACCGAGACGAGAGCCTGCCGATATCCTGACAGCGGCCGCGTCCTCCGGCTGTCCCATGCCTTAGTGGAGTCTCCCAAAGACATGTCCTTCCACCGCGTGCTCGTCTCGTCCTGCCGCGAGTTGCTCACACTCGCGCCCCGGACTCCGTACGGGACGACGAGGGACAAGGCCTTCGGGCGCGGGCGGCTGCTCCTGCTCGTCGGCGTTCCCGCGGCGTTGCTGACCCTGGGGCTGTGGGCGTGGTGGTCGCTCACCCAGACGGACATCTTCTGGAAGATGTTCGACCTGAGCGTCTACCACAACGCCGCCGCGGAGGTGGACGACCGGGGCCAATACATCCTGTACGAGCGCCCCTTCGGCATCTGGCAGCTCCCGTTCATCTACCCCCCGTTCTCCGCCTACATCTTCGTCAAGCTGCTGCCGCTCGGGTTCGCGGGGCTGAAGTGGTTCATGACCATCTCCAGCTTCGTGTCGATCCTGGCGGTCTGCTGGGCGTCGTGGGGCATGCTCGGCTACCGCCGCAGCTGGGGACGGCTCGGCGCGGCGCTGGTGACGTTCGCCGCCGTGGTGTGGCTGGAGCCGGTCAGCTGGACGCTCATCTGGGGCCAGGTCAACCTGGCCCTGCTGGCCATCGTGCTGCTCGACCTGGCGCAACCGGACTCCCGCTGGTGGAAGGGCATCGGCGTCGGGCTCGCCGCCGGGTTCAAGCTGACCCCGGCGATCTTCATCGTCTACCTCGTGATGACGCGCCGTTTCAAAGCCGCGGCGGCCGCGGTCGCCGCCTTCTTCGCCTCGGTCTTGTTCGGCTGGATAGTCCTCCCCGACGCCTCGCAGACGTACTGGACGAACCTCAGCGAGATCAGCGGGCGGGTCGACAGCGAGCTGAGCGTCGGCACGCTCAACAACCAGTCCGTGAAGGGCATGCTCACCCGGCTCATCGACAACGAGTCGGTGGTCGGCGTGGTGTGGCTGGTCCTGTGCGCCGCGGTGGTGATCCTCGGCCTGCTGGCCGCCGCGAAGGCATCGCTGGCCGGACGCGAGCTCCTCGGCGTCGTCATCGTCGGCACCTTGAGCCTGCTGGTCTCGCCCATCTCGTGGTCGCACCACTGGGTGTGGGTGATCCCGGCGTTCGTGCTGCTCGCGCACAAGGCGTTCACCAGCCGCCGCAAACTGTGGTGGTTCGCCACGGCCGGGTTCTTCGTCTTCTACGCGTCCTGGCCCATGCAGATCAACGCCCTGGGCAAGTGGGACGACCGCATCCCGCTCCAGCCGTTCGGCCTGATGTGGCTGGTGCCGCGCGACGACGACCGGGAAAGCCACTGGAACGTCTGGCAGTTCTTCGTTGGCAACAGCTACCTGCTGGCCGGCATCGTGCTCACCGTCGTGGTGTCGTGCCTGCTGCTCAGGAACACCTCCCTGACCCCGGCGGAGCCGGTGGCCGAGGGTACGCCCGGCTCCGACGGCGCCGCGCAGACCCCCGAACCGGTCGGCGCCCCCGCCGGGGCCGGTGCCGCCGCCGTGGGCTCCGCCCCGTCCGAGCCCGATCCCACCGACGAGGGCGCGGGCCGCAAGGGCGTCGGCATAGGGAACTGACCCCGCCGTGGTTCCGGCCGGGAGGGGCCCGAATGGCGTGCGCGGCCCCGAGGACGCCATGATGCAGCCCATGCCGACCCCGGGGACGACGAACGCAGCCATGCGTCGAGACGAACAGCGCGAGAACAGTGCGAGCGAGACCGCCGCGGACCGCGAGTCCCTTGCGCACGGCGGCAATACGGTCGCCGCCCTGCGCCGGGAGGTGCTCACCTTCGAGCCGCGCGTCCCGTACCGTCCCTCGACCGTCCGCTCGCTGAGTTCCCGCGTGTGGCTGCCGCTCGGCCTGGTGCTCGCCGCGGTCGCCGCCGCGACCTGGGTGTGGACCGTCCGCCACCACCCCGACTGGCTGTGGCGCCTGATCGACCTGAGCGTCTACGACGACGCCGGCGAATCCCTCGGCAAGAACCAGTCGCAGCTCTACGCGAAGCGCTTCGGCCTCGGCAAACTGCCGTTCATCTACCCGCCGTTCGCGGCGCTGGTCTTCTTCAAGCTGCCGTTCGGCTTCGCGACCCTGAAGCTCGTGCTGACCGGCCTCACCCTCGCCTGCCTGCTCGCCGTGGTGTGGGCGTCCTGGGGCATGCTCGGCTACCGCCGCGACTGGGGCCGCCTCGGCGCCACGCTGGCCGTCGCGGGCGTCGTGCTGTGGCTGGAGCCGGTCCAGCAGACGCTGCTGTTCGGCCAGGTCAACGTCATCCTGATGGCGGCCGTGGTGCTGGATCTCGCGGTGCCCGACACGCGGTGGTGGAAGGGCATCGGGATCGGCCTGGCCACCGGGTTCAAGCTGACCCCCGGCATCTTCATCGTCTACCTCGTGCTGACCCGCAGGTTCCGGGCCGCCGCGGTGGCCACCGGCACCTTCCTCGCGACCGCCGCGGGCTCGTGGCTGGTGATCCCGCACGCGTCGAAGGTGTACTGGACCGACGCCATCGGGGTCGGCGACAACGTCGGCCAGGACTTCATCTCCAACCAGTCGTTCAACGGCATGCTGCGCCGCGTCTTCGAGGAGGGCCCCGCGGAGAAGCCGCTGTGGCTGCTGGCGTGCGCGGTGACCGCCGTCGTCGGCCTCGGCGCCGCCACGCTGCTGTCGCTGCGCGGCCGCGAACTGGCCGGGCTCGTCACCTGCGGCGTGACCGGGCTCCTGGTCTCGCCGATCTCCTGGACCCACCACTGGGTGTGGATCGCGCCGATCCTTGTCCTGATCGCGCACGTTTCCGTGGCGCGTTTCCGCGCGGCCGGGACATGGCCGGTGCGGGCGGCCTGGGCGGCGCTGCCGGTGGCCTTCACGCTGCTGACGTTCGCGTGGCCGATGTCGATGGAGCGGCGGCCGGCCTTGACGCCGCAGGGGCTGCTGTGGCTGCTGCCGTACAGCCAGGGGCGCGAGCACGAGTGGAACGCGCTCCAGTTCCTCGCCGGTAACGCGTACCTTTTCGCCGGGATCGTACTGATCGGCATCGCGGCATACACCGCACTGCGCGCCGGTCCGGCGCGGGGGCTCGGGACGGGCGCGGCGGCGCGCGGCGATACCCTCGGGTCTTCCGTACCGTCCGGCGGCCCGACCGCCTGACCTGCGACGCTGCCGGACCAGACGCAGTCGGGACGAGCACAGCCGGAACCAACGCAGCCGGATCAGCAGCCGACCCGGGCCGGGCGTACCGCCCCGGGGAAGAACAGAGGGAGTCACGAGTGGCCGAGGCGCCCACGCCCGCGGGGGCCGGTCAGCGCGCGGACGAGAACGCGATCACCACCGACCGCGTCCTGACGATCCCCAACCTGCTCAGCTTCGGGCGGCTGCTGGGCGTGCCCGTGTTCCTGTGGCTGATCCTGTGGCCGGAGTTCGGCGGCCCCAAGTACGACGTCTGGGCGCTGGTCATCCTCATGGTCAGCGGTTTCACCGACTGGCTGGACGGCAAGCTCGCCCGGCGCTGGAACCAGATCAGTCGCGTCGGGCAGATCCTCGACCCGGCCGCGGACCGGCTCTACATCCTGTCCACGCTGGTCGGCCTGACGGTGCGCGACATCCTGCCGCTGTGGGTCACCGGCCTCCTGGTGGCCCGCGAGCTGTTCATCGCGGCCCTGTTCCCGTACCTGCGGGCACACGGCTACGGCCTGCTCCCGGTGAACTTCATCGGCAAGGCCGCGACGTTCAATCTCATGTACTCCTTCCCGTGTCTGCTGCTCAGCGACGGGACCGGACGTGTCGCAACTCTCGCGGCGATCTTCGGCTGGGCGTTCGCCTGGTGGGGTATCGCGCTCTACTGGTGGGCAGGAGTCCTGTACGCGGTTCAGGCTAGGCGCCTGGTTTCCGCGGTGAAACAGACGGAGGCCGGGTACGCGTAGACCGGCTCCGCCTCTTTCCGACCCGCGAGGCCCCCGGACGCCGGGGGCCGACCCGCGCGGGTGAAGCGAAGCGATGGGAGGACGTGACTCGATGAAGGCCGTCGTCATGGCCGGTGGTGAGGGAACCCGCCTGCGCCCGATGACCTCCAGCATGCCCAAACCGCTCCTGCCGGTGGTCAACCGGCCGATCATGGAGCACGTGCTGCGGCTGCTCAAGAGGCACGGGTTCTCCGAGACCGTCGTCACGGTCCAGTTCCTGGCATCACTGGTGCGGAACTACTTCGGCGACGGCGAAGAACTCGGCATGAGCCTCCAGTACGCCAACGAAGAGACCCCCCTCGGCACCGCGGGCAGCGTCAAGAACGCCGAGGAGGCACTGAAGGACGACACGTTCCTGGTCATCTCCGGCGACGCGCTGACCGACTTCGACCTCACCAAGCTGGTGGACTACCACCGCGCCAAGGGGGCGATGGTCACGGTGTGCCTCACGCGCGTGCCGGACCCCGTCGAGTTCGGCATCACGATCATCGACGACGAGGGCCGGGTCGACCGCTTCCTGGAGAAACCCACCTGGGGCCAGGTCTTCTCGGACACCGTCAACACCGGCATCTACGTCATGGAGCCCGAGGTCTTCGAGTACGTCGCCGCGGGCGTGTCCGTCGACTGGTCCGGCGACGTCTTCCCCAAGCTCCTCGAAGAAGGCAAGCCGATCTACGGCTATGTCGCCGAGGGGTACTGGGAGGACGTCGGCACGCACGAGAGCTACGTCAAGGCGCAGGCCGACGTCCTCGACGGCAAGGTCGACGTCGAGATCGACGGTTTCGAGCTGGCCCCGGGCGTGTGGGTCGCCGAGGGCGCCGAGGTCGACCGGGACGCCGTCCTCAAGGGCCCGCTCTACATCGGCGACTACGCCAAGGTCGAGGGCGGCGTGGAGATCCGCGAGCACACCGTGCTCGGCAGCAACGTCGTGGTCAAGCGCGGCGCGTTCCTGCACAAGGCCGTCGTCCACGACAACGTCTACATCGGCCCGCAGACCAACCTGCGCGGCTGCGTGATCGGCAAGAACACCGACGTCATGCGAGCGGCGCGCATCGACGAGGGCGCGGTGATCGGCGACGAATGCCTCATCGAGGAGGAATCGCTGGTCGCCGCCGAGGTGCGCGTGTACCCGTTCAAGACCATCGAGGCCGGCGCGGTCGTCAACACCTCGGTCATCTGGGAGTCGCGCGGACAGAAGAACCTGTTCGGGCCGCGCGGCGTCTCCGGCATCCTCAACGTCGAGATCACCCCCGAGCTGGCGGTGCGGCTCGCGGGGGCGTACGCGACGACCCTCAAGAAGGGCGCCACGGTCACCACCGCACGCGACCACTCGCGCGGCGCCCGCGCCCTCAAGCGCGCCGTCATCTCGGCCCTCCAGACCAGCGCCATCAACGTGCGCGACCTGGAGAACGTGCCGATGCCGGTGGCCCGCCAGGAGACCGCGCGCGGCTCGGCGGGCGGCATCATGATCCGCACGACGCCCGGTGTGCCGGACTCGGTCGACATCATGTTCTTCGACGAACGCGGCGCGGACCTCTCGCAGGCCGCGCAGCGCAAGCTCGACCGTGTTTTCGGCCGCCAGGAGTACCGCCGCGCGTTCCCCGGTGAGATCGGCGAGCTGACCTTCCCGTCGCGGCCGTTCGACAGCTACGCCGGGTCGCTGCTGAAGGCGCTCGACGTCGAGGGCGTGCCGGACTCCGGCCTCAAGGTCGTCGTCGACGCCGCGCACGGCAACGCGGCACTGCTGCTGCCGAGCGTGCTCGGCCGCCTCGGGATCGACGCGCTCAGCGTCAACACCGGCCTGGACGACGCGCGTCCGACCGAGACCGCCGAGGACCGCGCGGCCGGACTGATCCGACTGGGCGAAATGGTGTCGTCCGCGCGGGCCGCGTTCGGCGTGCGGTTCGACCCCGTGGGCGAGCGTATGTCGCTGGTCGACGAGCGCGGGCGCATCATCGACGACCACCGCGCGCTGCTGGTGTTCCTCGACCTGGTGGCGGCCGAACGCCGCGGCGGGCGCATCGCGCTGCCGGTGACCACGACGCGCATCGCGGAGCAGGTAGCGGCGTACCACGGCGTGCAGGTGCGGTGGACGACCACGTCGCCCGACGACCTGGCGCGGGTGGCGGCACAGGACAACACGGTGTTCGGCGGCGACGGGCGCGGCGGGTTCGTGGTCCCGGAGTTCAGCACGGTCTTCGACGGGACGGCGGCGTTCGTACGCCTCATCGGGCTCGTCGCGCGCACCCAGTTGACGCTGAGTCAGATCGACGCGCGCATCCCGCGTGCGCACGTGCTGCGCCGCGACGTACCGACGCCGTGGGCGGCCAAGGGCATGGTCATGCGCTCGGTCGTGGAGGCGGCGGGGGACCGCGGCATCGACACCACGGACGGCGTCCGCGTGGTCGAGTCGGACGGCCGGTGGGTCCTCGTGCTGCCGGACATCGCCGAGGCGGTGACGCACCTGTGGGCGGAGGGCCCGGACGACACGGCCGCCGAGGAACTGCTCGACGAGTGGTCGGAGGTCGTGGAACACGCGGGCGACTGACGGCGGGTGCGGACCGACGTCGTTCTGCGGGGCCGCCCTGCGCGGCCCCCTTTCGGGAGCGTATGACACACCGTCAGGACCCCCGCCGCATCGCTGCGGCGGGGGTCCTCGCGCACCCACCGCGACCTGCGTCCGCGGCCGTCGCGGCGTCCGCTGTACGCCGAGCGCCGGGCCCTGCGGCGACGGTGCCGGTCGGCATGGAACTATGGGGCCCATGACGCGGAAGTCGGCGCCCGGGGAGGCCCAGTACAAACGCCCCGACGCGTCGATGTCGCTGCTGATCAACATCATGGATCACAGCCTCGACGAGGGGTACGCCGAGGCCACCGCCCGCCGCGCGGTCCGCGGCGAGGGCGGCGCGATCAGCCGGGCGCCCGGCGCGCGCCTGCTGGTCGCCGTCGGGGTCAGCCTCATCGCCGTCGTCGTGACGATGGCCGCCATGCAGGTGCGCGCGACCGCGCCGCAGGCCGAGAAGGAGCGCCGCGACCTCGTCAACCGCATCCACACCCGCGAGGCCGAGGCCGACCGGCTGGAGGACGAAGTCGAGTCGCTGCGAGACCAAGTGGACGCGATGCAGGACCGCAACCTCACTCCGGAGGAGGTCAAGCGGGCCGAACTCCTCGCGACGACAACGGGCGCCGAACCCGTCGAGGGACCGGGCGTCAAGGTGGTGGTCGACAACGCGGAGCAGGACGCCGGGAAGGACGGCGCCAACGTCGACCCGCGCCAGCAGGCCGAGTCGCTGGCCAACGGGCGCGTCTACGACCGCGACCTGCAACAGGTCGTCAACGGGCTCTGGGCCGCCGGCGCGGAGGCGATCGCGATCAACGGGCAGCGCCTGACCGCGCTGTCCGCGATCCGCGCGGCGGGGGCGGCCATCCTGGTCGACAACCGGCCGCTGTCGCCGCCGTACGCGGTCATGGCCATCGGCGACAGCAAGGCCGTGCGGGCCGCGTTCGAGCGGGGCGCCGGGGGAGCATACCTGCGGCACATCGGCGCCAAGTACGGCATCCGGTCGACGATCGGCACCGAGAAGAAGATCAAACTCCCCGCCGCCGTCGGCATCACGCTCCGCGTCGCGCAGCCCGAGGGCGCGCCACCGGTCGGCGGTACGCCGATCGCGCCGGCGCCCGGCACGACGGCGCCGGCACCCGCTCCGGGCCCGAGCGGCACCCCCGGTACCGGTACGGTGTCTCCCTCGGACGGCTCGAACCCCGGTTCGGGTGACGACGGCACCCGGTCGGCGTCGCCCTCCACGACGCCGCCGCGCGGCACCGGCACGCCGACCAGGAGCGGGAGGCCCACCCGGACGCCGACGGGGGGCGGACCGCCGACGAATTCGGGGCGCGGCAAACCCCCGACGGACAACGCGGCGGCGCGGGACGACGCGCCGGCGCATGAGGAAGGACAAGCGTGATCGCGGTACTCGGCCTGGCGTTGGGGGTCGTGGTCGGTTTCTTCGCCCGTCCGGTGATTCCGCACGAACTGGAGCCGTACCTGCCCATCGCCGTGGTCGCGGCCCTCGACGCGGTCTTCGGCGGCGTGCGCGCGCTGCTCGACGGGATCTTCGACGACAAGGTGTTCGTCGTGTCGTTCCTGTCCAACGTGGTGGTCGCGGCGCTGATCGTGTTCCTCGGCGACAAGTTGGGCGTCGGCGCGCAACTGTCGACCGGGGTGGTCGTCGTCCTCGGCATCCGCATCTTCTCGAACGCGGCCGCCATCCGCCGCCACGTCTTCCGCGCGTAAGGGGGCACCGTGACCGACGACGACACCACCCCGCCGGACGGCGGCCTGCCGCAGCCGCGCCGCCCCGAGGTCCCCGCGTTCCGCGAACTGCGGGACCTGGAGGAGCCGGAGGCCGACTACGAGGCCGACGCCCCCGAAGACCCCTCGCGCAAGCCGACGGTCGAGCAGGAACGCCCGGTCGACCTCTACCACCGCGACCGCCACCTCCGTGAGGAACTGCACAGCGCCCCCGAAGGCGACTGGTTCCGCGGCGACACCCCAAGGCGGCCCGCTCCCGACGAGGACTGGTACGCCGACGCCCCCGACGGCGGCGTCCCCCCACTGGTCCCCGGCCGCGCCTGGCCGGCGGCCCCGTTCAGGCTCGACGGAGAACCGACGCAGGGGGACGACGGGCCGGGTCAGGCGCCGGAACAGGGGGCGTCGAGACGGGGGATGGGTGGTGCGTCGGATCCAGGCGTCCCGGGCGCACCCGCGCAACGCGGGCCGGGCCAGGGCGCGCGCCAGCCGGGCGTGCCGGGGCAGGCGCCCGAACAGGGGGCGTCGGCGCGGTGGATGGGTGGTGCGTCGGGCTCAGGCGTGCCCGGCGCGCCTGCGCACCGCGAGCCGGGCCAGGGCCCGCAGGGGCCCGCGGAATCCGGCCAGGGAGTGCCGGGCCATGCTGCGTCGGGTCAGAGTGCGCCGGGTGTGCCGGGGCAGGGCGCGCGCGGTTACAGCGAGCCTGATCAGGCCCCGCCGGGGAGGGATGCCGCGTCCGGTGACGAGCCACCGGCCAACAGCACTGCCCAGCTTCGCGTTCCCCCGCCGGCGGACGGCCGATCGGGGATCGAGCAGCGGCCTCCGGCCCGGGAGTTCGGGGCCGGGCCCGGGCTTCCGCCTGGGGGCGTGGATCCGCGGGCGACGCCGCACGCGCATCGTGCGGGCGACTTGGACGGTGGCGGCACTGCGCACTTGCGGGCTGTGCCGCCGTCGACTGTGGGGCCCGAGAGACGCGGGGCGCACCGGCAAGGGGTTGACCTGCCGCAGGGGGTGCCCTATCCGCAAGGGCCTGCGGCTGCGCGGGGTTCGTCTCCGTCGCAAGGTGTTGGGTCCCCGCGCGGCCATGTGCGTCCACAAGGTGCTGCGGGTCCGCAAGGGTCCGGTCATCCGCACAGCGCGGGGGAATCCGCGCATCCGGGGCAGGGGTTGCCGGTGCCTCGGACCGCGGGGGAGGCGTCCGGGGGCGCGGGGCGGCCGGCGTACGGCGAACCCGGTGTTCCGTTCCCATCTGGTGGGGAGCTTGCGGTTCCGCGGGCCGGGGAGCGTTGGCAGGGCGGCGACACGCCCGGGGATGAGCGCGGTTTGCCGCGTCCTGACGCCAACCCGGACGACACCGCCGAGCAGCCCCGGGGCGCGGGTGGAGCCCCAGCGCACCACGCGCGTCCGGGGCGGGTGTTCGGGGCCTCCGGCGACGGCGAGGAGCGCGGCGGCCGGGGGTGGCGCCGTCGGGCCCGTACCGGCGATGCCTCGCCAACTGACGGGACGGTTGCGGATGATGAGGACGGCTCCGGTGTCCCCGCGGTGGGGGACGGGAGCGGTCCGGACGTCCCCGGTGGTGGCAAAGGCGGCGACGGGGGCGACGGGGGCGACGGCTTCGAGGAGTTGCCCGAGGACCCCAATACGCCCGAACCCAGTGGCCGCCGCCGGCTCGCCACGGCGCTGTGGCCGCCGCGCGTCAGCCGTGCGCAACTGGTCGTCGGCGTCCTCCTGTTCGCGCTCGGTGCCGGGCTCGCGATCCAGGTCCGCAGCAACACCGAGTCCGACCCGCTGCGCGGCGCCCGTGAATCGGACCTCGTCCGCGTCCTCGACGAACTCGAGCAGCGCACCGAGAAGTTGGACGACGAGCAGCGGCGCCTCGAACTCAGTCGCGACCAACTGGAGAACAGCAACAACCGGGCCGAGGAGGCCCGCCAGCAGACCGACCAGCGCGCGCAGGTGCTCGGCATCCTCGCGGGCACGGTCAAGGCCACCGGACCGGGCATCACGCTGACCATCACCGACCCGCAGAACCAGGTGCGCCCCGACATGCTGCTGGACACCCTCCAGGAACTGCGCGCCGCCGGTGCCGAGGCGATCCAGATCAACCAGGTCCGCGTCGTGGCCGGGACGTTCTTCAACGAACCGGTGCTCGGCCAGATGCAGATCGACGGCCAGACGGTGAGCCAGCCGTACGTCTTCAAGGTCATCGGCAACCCGCGCGACCTGGAACCGGCGCTGAACATCCCCGGCGGAGTGATCCGCACGCTGGAGAAGAAGCAGGCCCAGGCGGTTGTCGTGCCCTCCCAGCAGGTCGTCGTCGACGCCTTGCGGGTGCCGACGGCGCCTGACTACGCTCGCCCCGCACCGGACGCGGGCAACGGCGGCTGACCCCCGATTGATCGAGACCTGACAGAATCGGCGGCAGCGCAGCCGAACGCGGCGCACGCGGCGCGAATCGGCTGTTTCCGGCGGGTCCACAAGGCCCACGAGGCAAGGAAGGCAGGGCGGATCCGGCATGTATCCCGAGGACCTCACGTACACGGCGGAGCACGAGTGGGTGCGCTCCCTCGGCGACGAGGACGGGACCGTGCGGATCGGCATCACCGAGTTCGCCCAGGACGCCCTGGGCGACATCGTGTATGTGACGCTGCCTCAGGCCGGTGCCGAGGTCTCCGCGGGCGAGCCGTGCGGCGAGTTGGAGTCCACGAAGAGCGTCAGCGACGTGTACGCGCCCGTCAGCGGCGTGGTCGTGGCGGTCAACGACGCTCTGGAGGCCGCGCCGGAGCTGGTCAACTCCGATCCCTACGGGGACGGTTGGATGTTCGAGGTACGCCCCGACGACCCCGCCGCGGCGGGCGCGCTCTGGGACGTCGCGGCGTATGTCAAGAGTCTGGATTCCTGAGCGCCATGCGAGGAATCCTGCGAACACGGCAGCGGCCAGGCCGTGACACCACCGGTTCCGCCGTCCCCCTCGGGGCCGGCGGTGCCGCAACCACGACGACTCATACCTGCCCGATGGGCGGGCCAGGCTCACTCGGGGAGGTTCTCGCGTGAAGTTGTTCGCGAGGCTGTTCGGTCGTTCACGTCGCGCCGAGCAGGAGGCACCGCAGGCGCCTGCCTCGGTGCCGTACCCCGCGCCCGGCACGGCGCCGCAGGGCGGTCCCGGCCAGGGGCCCGACCCGTACGCGGCCCAACCGGCTCCCTATGGGGGGCCGCCGGGCGGACCGGCGCAGCAGGGACCGTACGGCGCGCCCGCCGCCGCGCCCGCCCCGGAGGGGGCCGACACTGCCGGTTCGGTGGTCTGCACCAACTGCGGCAACCGCAATCCGGCCAACAGCCGCTTCTGTTCCAACTGCGGCAACCCGCTGCGGCCGGACGTCGAACGCCCGTCCGAGCAGACCTCGACCATCTCGATCACCGGGATCGAGGCGCTGGACGCCGACCCGTCCGCGCCGCGCGAGGTGCTGAGCCCCGAGGCGCAGGCCGCCGTCGAGGCGCTGCCGCCGGGCACCGCCCTGCTGGTGGTGCGGCGCGGCCCCAACTCGGGCAGCCGCTTCCTGCTCGACTCGGACCGCACGACGGCCGGGCGCCACCCGGAGAGCGACATCTTCCTGGACGACGTCACGGTGTCCCGGCGGCACGCCGAATTCCGGCGCACCGGCGCGGGGTTCACGGTCGCCGACGTGGGCAGCCTGAACGGCACGTACGTCGGCCGCCAGCGCATCGACGAGGTGCCGCTGTCGCCCGGCGACGAGGTGCAGATCGGCAAGTACCGGCTGGTCTTCTTCCCGAGCCGCCACGCGCAGATCGGCAGCGGGGAGTACGCGTGACCGCGTCGCCGCCGCGGACCGGCGGCGGCCGGGCGCTGGTCGGCATCGGCGAGGTGATGGCGGTGCTGCGTGCGGAGTTCCCGGACGTCAGCATCTCCAAGATCCGCTTCCTGGAGGCGGAGGGGCTCGTCGAGCCGCAGCGCACCCCGTCGGGCTACCGCAAGTTCGGCCCCTCGGACGTCGACCGGCTGCGGTACGTGCTGCGCGTGCAGCGCGACCAGTACCTGCCGCTCAAGGTCATCAAGGACCACCTCGACGCGATCGACCGCGGCCTGGAGCCGGCCGAGGACGGCTTCGGCGCGTCCCTGGCCGCGGCCGACGCCGACCGTGTGGGCGAACCGCACGGCGGCGCGGAGCCGAGCGCGGTGGTGCTGCTCAGCCGGGCGGAACTGCTGGCGGCGGCCGGGATAGACGAGGCTGCGCTGGCCCGGTTGGAGGAGTTCGGCCTGATCGAGCCGCGGCGCCCGGGGACGGACCCGTCGGCCGGGCAGCCGGGCCGGGACGCCGCCGGTCCCGCCGCGGCCGCCGGGCCCGAGGCCGCGCCCGCACCTGGCTCCGTGGACGCCCCGCCCGCCGGCCCGATCCCCGCCGCGCGCGAGGAACCGCAGGACGGCGCGGCGTCCGGGGACGCGTCCGCGACCGCGCCGGAGGCGGACGCCGGGCTGCCGCACGCCCGCGCGGCGCAGGCCCAGGCAGGGCCGCAGTACGACGGCGACGCGCTCGTCGTCGCCCGCCTGGTGTCCGCGCTCGGCGAGTATGGCTTGGAACCACGGCACTTGCGGCAGGTCAAGGCCGCCGCCGACCGCGAGGCCGCGCTCGTCGAGCAGATCGTCGCGCCGCTCCTGCACCGGCGCGGCGCGGGCGCCAAGTCCGGGGCGGAGGAGACCGTACGTGACCTTCTGTCCCTTACGTCGCGCCTGCATACCGTGCTGGTCGGCGCCGCGCTCCGGCCGCTGCTGGAGCGTTGAGGCGGCGAAGGCATATTGCCGGGTGTTTACCGGGCACGAAGAAAATGCGACGAATCCATGCGCGAATGGGCCCAGGGGGATCTGTGCTCCTCACCCGAGCGCGCTAGTGTGGCGATGTGAACGAGCTTGAGGTCGTGGGTGTCCGAGTGGAGATGCCTTCCAACCAGCCGATCGTGCTCCTGAAGGAAACAGGAGGCGATCGGTACCTCCCGATCTGGATCGGCCCGGTCGAGGCGACGGCGATCGCCTTCGCGCAACAGGGTGTGGTCCCGGCGCGGCCCCTGACCCACGATCTGTTCCGCGACGTGCTGGAGGCGCTCGGCCAGGAGCTGACCCGCATCCGGATCATCGACCTGCGCGAGGGCGTGTTCTACGCCGAGCTGGTGTTCGCGAACGGTACCGAGGTCAGTGCGCGTCCTTCGGACGCCATCGCGCTGGCGCTGCGGACCGGGACCCCGATCTTCGGGGCGGAGGCCGTCCTGGACGAGGCCGGGATCGTGATCCCGGACGAGCAGGAGGACGAGGTCGAGAAGTTCCGGGAGTTCCTGGACCAGATCTCGCCCGAGGATTTCGGCACCACCAGCCAGTAGCGCCGCGAACGGATGGCGATCTGTCGACTTTTTTGTCGACACGCCGGGTCGGGCTTTCTCGGATACCCGAAAGAGTGATTTGTCGACACGCCGCCGCGGGCCGCGTGTGGGCGGAAATCCGTGCGCCGTTCGGGTGGTGGCGGAAGCCACCCGAATGGCCCGATTTGATCACGGGGCGACCGGAACCGACAGGTGGGCGATCGCCATGCGTACCCGGGTCGCCGAGGATCCAAACCACTCTTGAGAGATGCGTCACTCGGCGTGCCGAATGCGGCGGTCGTTGACGCGCTGTGGGTGACTGCCTACCGTCGAAATCGACAGTTCCGGGGGTGATCCGTGCGCGTTGCACTCTGCCGCTTGCGGCCCGGAACTCACGGCATTCCTCTCGCCGCAGGCAGGTGCGGGGAGACGAAACGGAGGTCGGCGTGAGCAGCACCGGCGACATTGCGGGCCGAGCCCGTGCGTCCCGCCCGACGCCGACCGCGCCGCCGCAGAGCGCGTACCCGGAGGACGTGCCCGCGTCCGGGGTCGTCGACGAGGTCGGCTACCGCGGACCGACCGCGTGTTCCGCGGCGGGCATCACATATCGACAACTCGATTACTGGGCCCGCACCGCGCTCGTCGAGCCGAGCATCCGCCCCGCGCACGGGTCGGGCACGCAGCGGCTCTACAGCTTCCGCGACATCCTGGTCCTCAAGATCGTCAAGCGGCTCCTGGACACCGGCGTCGGCCTCCAGAACATCCGCGTCGCGGTGGCCCACCTGCGCGGCCGCGGCGTCGCGGACCTCGCCGGGATGACCCTGATGAGCGACGGCGCGAGCGTGTACGAGTGCACGTCGTACGACCAGGTCGTCGACCTCGTGCAGGGCGGCCAGGGGGTCTTCGGCATCGCCGTCGGCGCGGTGTGGCGCGAGGTCGAGGCCTCGCTGGGCACCTTGCAGGGCGAGCGCACCGACACCGGCGAGACGCTGTACCGCCACCACCCGGAGGACGAGCTGGCCCGCAGGAGGCGCGAGCGGGCGGGGTAGGTCGCGTTGTCGAACTCCCGTCGGACAGTGCGTCGCGCCGGGCCGACGACGCCGCGGGTGCCCTGCCGGGCGGTACGGGAACGGCGGGAACCGCGCGGCCGGTGGCGGGCGTCTCCGGGCATATGGCTTCACGGATGGGCGGGATCACGCGGGCGACGCGCCTGTTGCGCGGACGGCGGCGGCAGCGCATCGCGTTCCAGGCGACCGCGCTGCTCACCGTCCTCGGCCTCGCACCGGTGACCTGGGTGTACATCGCGGGCAGCGGCCGCATGCGCGGGGTGTCGGACGTCCCGCCCGCGCCCGTCGCGCTGGTGCTCGGCGCGGGCGTATGGGGCGACCAGCCCTCCCGCCTGCTCGCCCGGCGGCTGGACGTCTCGCTCGCGCTCTACCGGGCCGGAAAGGTCAAGGTTCTGCTGGTCTCGGGTGACAACGGCAGTCCGGGGTACAACGAACCCGACGTGATGCGCCGGTACCTCGTCGAGCGCGGGGTGCCGGAAGGTCAGGTGGTGGCCGACTATGCGGGATTCTCCACCTGGGACTCCTGCGTGCGCGCCAAGCGCATCTTCGGTGTCGACAAGGCGATCGTGGTCAGCCAGCGCTTCCACATGCGCCGCGCGCTGGCGCTGTGCGACGCGGCCGGGGTCGACGCGTACGGCGTCGGCGACGACTCGATGCACGGCGAACTCGTCGGCCCCACGCTCTTCGGCGGCGCCCGCGAGATCCTGGCCTCCTACAAGGCCGCCGCGGAGGCGGTGCTGCGCCCGGACCCGGTGCTGGGCCCGCGCGAACCCGGCGTGGACGACGCACTCGCCGCGGCGCGCTGAAGCCGGACTGTCGTTCCGATGCGCCATCATCGGAGGAAATGCGCACGACACCGGGCATCCTGCACCTCGACATGGACGCCTTCTACGCGTCCGTCGAGCAGGCCGCCAAACCGAGCCTCCGTGGCAAGGCCGTCATCGTCGGCGGCGTCGGCGGGCGCGGGGTGGTGGCCACCGCCTCGTACGAGGCCCGCGTCTTCGGCGTGCGCTCCGCGATGTCGACCGCCGAGGCCCGGCGGCGCTGCCCGAACGCGGCCTTCCTGATCCCGCGCTTCAGCGCGTACCGCGAGGTCAGCGAGCAGGTCATGGCGCTGCTCGGGGAACTGTCGCCGCTGGTGGAACCGCTGAGCCTGGACGAGGCGTTCGTCGACCTCGAAGCGGGTCCGCACGGTGACGGGCTCGACACGGAGAAGGCCGTACGGGTCGGCGAGCGCCTGCGTGCGGACATCCACGCGGCCACCGGGTTGACCGCGTCCGTCGGCGTCGCCTCGTCCAAACTGGTCGCGAAGATCGCCTCGGAAGCCGCGAAGCCGGACGGCCTCGTCGTTGTCGCACCGGGGGAGGAACGGGCGCTGCTGGACCCGCTGCCGGTCCGCGCGCTCTGGGGCGTCGGCCCGGCGACCGCCGACGGCATGCGCAAGGTCGGCATCACGACCGTGGCCGACATCGCCGCGGCCGATCCGGACGAGCTTGTACGCCTCTTCGGCCAGGCCCACGGCCGTTCCCTGCACGAACACGCGCTCGGCCTGGACGACCGTCCGGTGGTCGCGGAGCGCGACGCGAAGTCGATCTCGGTCGAGGACACCTTCGAGGTCGACCTCGCCGACCGGACGCGCATCGCCGCCGAGCTCGACCGCCTCACCGTGCGATGCGTCGAACGCCTGCGCGCCGCGGGCCGGTCGGGACGCACGGTGGTGGTCAAGATGCGGCGGTACGACTTCAGCACGCTGACCCGCTCCGAAACGCTGCGGGCTCCGACGGACGACCTCGGCGTGGTGCGCGAGACCGTGCACCGGCTCGCCGCACAGGTCGACTTCACGGGCGGCTTCCGGCTGTTGGGGGTCGGGGTTGCGTCGCTGGCGGACTTCGCGCAGCAGGACTTGTTCGCATGGCAGGACGAGGCGGACGAGCAGGGGCAGGGGCAGGGGGACGCGGAGGAGGGTGCGGGCGCGAACGAGATCGCGCGCGACGACTCGCAGGCAGCCTCGCCTGACGCCAACGAGGCTGCGCCGCACGACGTCGCGCCGGAGACGGCCGCCGACAGGGCAGCCGACACGGCTGTCGAGGCGATTGCTGAGACGGCTGCCGCGGCGGAGCCGGCCGCGGACCCCGAGGCCGGCGCGTACGGTCGCGTGCCCGTGTTCCACCCCGGCCGGTCCTCCGGCACCCGCTGGTTCCCCGGCCAGGACGTCCGGCATGCGGAACACGGACCGGGCTGGGTGCAGGGCAGCGGCGTCGGTCGCGTAACCGTGCGCTTCGAGACCCCGGGCTCGCCCCCGGGCCGAATCCGCACCTTCGCCGTCGACGACCCGGACCTGTCCCCGTCGTCACACCTGCCACTGGCGCCCCCCGAAGACACCGCCGTGCCGTCACCTCCGGCCGACCGCTGAAGTTCCGGGGCCCGTCCGCGCCGACGACGCCTCCATACCGGCACATGCAACTGGCGGGCGAATCGGGGGAGTTGAAGGACATCTTCGCCGCGGGGCGAGGGCGGGGATGCGATCGGGACACAAGGACCATCCCCACGCAGGCACTCGCGACGCCCCCACCCGTGATGGCGCGCGCGGACCGGATCGTGGACCTGGGTCTTCGGGGGCGGTCGACGGCGGCGGTCAGCTGGTGTTCGAGGGAACGCCGGGCGGAGTCGGCGACGGCGTGGTCGACGGGGACCGGCGTTCGCGAGTTGCTACCGGGAGGGCGCGACGCGGCACAGGCGCGATGTCGGTTGCCGTGCGTAGGCTCGGAGCGGCGTGCCTGGCGGGGTTGGACAGGTGGGGGGCAGGCACGTACCGCAACCGACGCCCCGAGACGCCCGTAACACCCGCGCGGTAAGCGACGACACGACGGAGAGAGAACCAGCCGAACCATGACTGCACCCTCCGAACGACTCATCGGGCGCGGCCACGCTGCCGGCGTGCTCCGGGCGCAAGTGGAGCGCGCGACCGCGAGCCACGGCGGCCTGGTCCTGGTCACCGGCGAGGCCGGGATCGGCAAGACGACTTTGGTGGCGGATGCCGCCGAGGAGGCGCGGCGGCGCGGTGCGCTGGTTCTCGGCGGTTCCTGCTGGGACTCCGACAACGCCCCGGGCTACTGGCCGTGGGTGCAGGTGCTGCGTTCGCTGCGGCGCACGCTCGGCCCCGCGCCGTGGGACGACCTGGTCCGGCCCACCGGCCCCGGACTGGACGGCCTGCTCGGCACAGGCGGCACCGGCGACAGCGGCGGCGCTGCGCGCGGGGAGGCGGCGGCGTCGACGTCCGCCGGACCGGACGCGTTCGAGGTCTTCGACGCGGTCACCACCGTGCTGGTGTCCGTCTCGCAGGAGCGCCCGGTGGTCGTCGTCCTCGACGACCTGCACTGGGCCGACTCCGCGACCCTCCGGCTGCTCGAATTCGCGGCGCAGCACGCGTGGTTCGAGCGGCTGCTCCTTGTGGGGACGTACCGCGACGTGGAGGCGGAGTCACCCGGCCATCCGCTGCGCCCGCTGATCCTGCCGCTGGTCGCGAAGGCGACCACGGTGACGCTCACCGGGTTGGCGCGGGACGAGGTCGGCGCGCTGATGGAGCGTACCGCCGGCCGCGTCCCCGACCGGGCGCTCGTCGGCGAGGTGCACCGGCGCACCGGCGGCAACCCGTTCTTCGTGGAGCAGACCGCGCGGCTGTGGACCGGCGGGGGCGACGCGTCCGCGGTGCCGCCCAGCGTGCGCGAGGCGGTGCGCCGGCGCCTGTCGCTGCTGCCCGACGCGGTGGCGGAGCTGCTCACCACGGCGTCCGTGCTCGGCCGCGCGTTCGACCGCAAGCTGCTCGCCGGGGTGCAGGGCGCGCCGGACCCGCACGTCGACCGGCTGCTCGAACAGGCCGTCGCCGCCCGGCTCGTCGCGTCCTCGGGCGGCGGGCGCTTCGAGTTCGCGCACGACCTGGTCCGCGAAACGCTCTACGACGCCCTGGACGAGGCCGACGCACGCAAGCGGCACGCGGCCGTCGTGGCCGCCGTCACCGCCGCACCCGGCCTGGCCGGGCGCTCGGTGCCCGCGGACCTGGCCCGCCACGCCTACTCGGCGGGCCCCGAGCTGGACCCCGGCCGCGCGCTGGACCTGCTGGTCGAGGCGGCCAAGGACGCCGAGGGGCGGTTCGCCTTCGAGGAGGCCGAGGGGCACTACCAGCGCGCCGACGAGGCCGCCGGGCGCCTCGGCGACGCACGCCGCCGCGCACTGGTGCGGTTGAGCCTGGTCGCGATCCTGCGCCACAACCGCGACGAACGCGCGTGGGACTATTTCGAGTCCGTCGCCACCGCCGCCCGCACGAACGGCGACGCCGAACTGCTCGCGCGCTGCGCCATCACCCTCTACCGGCACTGGGGCACACCCGGCGGCGGCCTCGACGCACTCGACATGCTGCGCGAGGCGCACACCGCCCTGATCGGCCGCGGCGACCCGGTCGCCGAGGGCTTGGCCGCGGACCGGCTCGCCCGCGAACTCGCGGTACGCATCGCCGTGTCGGCCCGCCGCGGCGCCGACGACGAGGCGCTGGCGTTCAGCCTGTGGGCCACCCACGACACCATCTGGGGTCCCGGCACGGCGGCCGAACGCCTGCCGCTCACCGACGAGATGGTCGCCGTCGGCCGCCGCTCCGGCGACATCGAGATGGAACTGCACGCCACGTCGATGCGGTGGGTCACGCTGCTCGAACTCGGCGATCCCTCGTACCTCGACCAGTTCCGCACGTTCGCCGCCCGCGCCGAACAGGTCGGGCAGCCGCGCTTTCTGATGGCCATGGCGATCGACGCGAGCCTGCTCGCCGCGCTGGGCGGCCGGTTCGCCGAGGCCGAGCGGCACTACGAGCAGGCGATGGCGGGCTTCGACGACACCGACGCGTCGCCGTTCCGGCAGATCCCGCTGCACATGCGCTGGTCGAGGCTCATCACGCAGGGGCGGTACGACGAGGCCGACGCGGTGATCCGCGCCGGCGGCCCCGACAAGAGCCACATGCGCCTGCTCGCCGCGCTCACCGACGCCGAGACCGGGCGGTCCGGCGACGCGGCGCGGCAGCTTCGCGCCATCCTCGACGCGGCGGACGGCGAGGAGCCGTACAACCGGGTGTACGCCCCGCTCTGGCTCCGCTTCCAGGCCCTCGCCGCCGCGGGCTCCGGCGACCCGGACCTCTGCGAGGGGGCCCGCGCGGCCATCGCGCCCTACCTGGACCACTGGGCCGTGTCGCTGTACGGCTGCGACATCAGCGGGCCGATGGTGCTGTGGTCGGCGGTCGTGGACGCCGCGCAGGAGCGCTGGGACGACGCGGTCGACGGCTTCCGCCGCGCGGCCCGCGACGCCGACCGCATGCTGGCCCGGCCCTGGGCGGTCATCGCCCGGCTGCGCCTCGCTGAGGCATTGGTACGCCGCGGGGGTCCCGGGGACGCGGAGGCCGCCGAAGCGGCCCTGGCCCAGGCCGAGCGCGATGCCGCGGAGATGGGGATGCGCCAGGTGCCGGAGTGGGCCTCGCGGGTGCGCGGCGTGGCGGCGGAGGCGGGGGCGGAGGGCGGCGCGGGGGCCTCGGGTTCCGCGGCCGGGCCGGAGGCGTACCGCTTCCGGCTCGACGGCCCGGTGTGGGAGCTGGTGTTCGACGGGGTGACCGCGCACATGCCGGACGCCAAGGGGTTGCGCGACCTGCACCACCTGCTCGGCCGCCCGGGCGCCCAGGTCTCCGCCGTGCACCTGCTCGATCCGGCGGGCGGCGACGTGGTGGTCGCGGCGCGCGGCATGGGCGGCGACGCGGTCCTGGACGACGAGGCCAAGGCGCAGTACCGGCGCCGCCTCGCCGCGCTCGACGAGGAGATCGACCGGGCCGCCGGTCTCGGGGACGACGCCAAGGCCGCCGCCTTCGATGCGGAACGGGCGGCGCTGCTGGACGAGTTGCGGGCCGCGGCCGGGCTCGGCGGCCGGGCGCG
The DNA here is from genome assembly GCF_051388915.1 of Yinghuangia sp. YIM S09857. Taxonomy (NCBI): domain Bacteria; kingdom Bacillati; phylum Actinomycetota; class Actinomycetes; order Kitasatosporales; family Streptomycetaceae; genus Yinghuangia; species Yinghuangia sp. YIM S09857. Next base: position 598,359 of record NZ_JBPKBH010000001.1, read on the forward strand.
CAGGCTCGGCGACGAGGCGGAGCGGGCGCGCAAGACGGTGACCGCGCGCATCAAGGACACCCTGCGGCGCATGGAGTCGGTGCACCCGGCTCTGGCCGCGCACCTGCGGGAGCACGTGACCACCGGGGCGTCGTGCTCGTACCAGGCGGAACGCGGGATCGCCTGGCGGTTGTGAGCCGCCCGCGGGGTGTCGGTGAGCACGCGCACACGTACGTCCGCCTCCGCGGGTTCCCGGGAACCCGCGGAGGCGG
>NZ_JBPKBH010000001.1:598757-649613 GCF_051388915.1 Yinghuangia sp. YIM S09857
GGCGGACGTACGTGCAGATCCGGCTACTTGCGGTTGTACAAGCGCATCGTCAGCGTTCCGAAGACCGCCACGAACACCGCCGAGAACAGCAGCACCCACAGCGTCTCGGTGGTCGCGTAGTCGCCGTCCATCAGGTCGCGCACCGCGCTGACCAGGTGCGTGATCGGGTTGACGTCCACGAACGCCTGGAGCCAGCCGGGCATCGTCTTCGGGTCGACGAACACGTTGCTCAGGAATGTCAGCGGGAACAGCACCATCATGCTGACGCCCATGACCGACTTCTCGCTGCGCAGCAGCAGGCCGAACATGGTCCAGATCCACGAGAACGCGAACGAGAAGACCACCAGCAGTGCGATCCCGGCGAGCACGCCGAGCACGCCGCCGTCCGGTCGGAAGCCGAGGATCAGACCGACGGTCATGATCACCGTCGAGGCCAGCACGTAGCGCAGCAGGTCGCCGAGGATCATGCCGACCAGCGCCGCGGGCCGCCAGATCGGCAGCGTCCGGAACCGGTCGAAGACGCCGCGCTCGATGTCGTTGTTGAGCGAGACCCCGGTGTACATCGTGATCATCACGATGCTCTGGACCATGATGCCCGGCAGCACGAACTGGAGGTATTCACTGGTCGATCCGGCGAGCGCGCCGCCGAACAGATACGTGAACATCAGCGTCATCATGATCGGGAACGCGGTCACGTCGAACAACTGCTCGGGCACGTGCTTGATCTTGAGCATGGCCCGCCAGCCGAACGTCACCGACGCCGACAGCGGGCCGGGCCGCGACGGGCGCTCCTTGGCGGCGAACACCGCGGCCAGGTCCTCCGCGACGACCGGCGCGGGGACGTCGACGTCGACGTCCTTGGGGGTGACGACGGTGCTCATGCTGCCGACTCCTTCACGATGTCGTCGTTCTTGCCGGTGGCCTTGCCGTTGCTGCCGGCGCGGCCGTTGCCGCCGCCGTTCCCGTTGCCCGCGCGGACGCCGCCGGTCTGCACCGAGGACTCGGTGAGCGCCAGGAAGACCTCGTCCAGGCTGGGCTGGCCCAGCGAGAAGTCGTCGACGATGATCCCCGCGCGGGCCAGCTCGGCCAGCGCCCGGGCCGCGTCCTCGGCGGCTCCGAGGTCAGTTCCGTGCCCTGGAATCGCCGCGGTCAGCGCCACCGGGTCGGGGTCGAGCTGCACCGACGAGCCGAGTGCGCCGATCAGCACGCGCTCGGCGTGCTCGCGCTGGTCCGCGTCGCGCAGCCGCACGTGGATCGACCCGGCCCCGACCGACGACTTGAGCTGCCCCGGGGTGCCCTCCGCGATGACCTTGCCGTGGTCGATGACCGCGATCCGCGAGGCGAGGCGGTCGGCCTCCTCCAGGTACTGCGTGGTGAGCAGGACCGTCGTGCCCTGGGCGACGACCGCGCGCACGATGTCCCAGACCTGGTTGCGGCTGCGCGGGTCGAGGCCGGTCGTGGGCTCGTCCAGGAACAGCAGGTCGGGGGTGTTGAGGATGCTCGCGGCGATGTCGATGCGGCGCCGCATGCCGCCGGAGTACGTCTTGACCTGGCGGTCCGCCGCGGCGGTCAGGCCGAACACCTCCAGCAACTCGGCGGCCCGCGAGCGCGAGTAGCTCTTGTGGTGGCCGAGCAGGCGGCCCAGCAGGACCAGGTTCTCGGTGCCGGTCAGGTCCTCGTCGACCGACGCGTACTGGCCGGTGAGGCTGACCCGGCTGCGCACCGCGTCCGCCTCGCGGATGACCGACTTGCCGAACACGTACGCCTCGCCGTCGTCCGGGCGCAGCAGCGTCGCCAGCATCTTGACCGCCGTCGTCTTCCCGGCGCCGTTGGGGCCCAGGACGCCGTACACGGTGCCGGCGGGGACCCGCAGGTCGATGCCGTCGACGGCGCGGTTGGTGCCGAAGACTTTCACCAGCCCCTGCGTCTCGATCGCCAGGCCGGGGGAGTGCGTCGTCATGGTGTGTCCTCTTCGGTTTCGGTCGCGTACGGGTCTCGTGCGGGGTGTCGTACGGGCGGTGCGGATGTCGCGCGGGTCTCGTCGGGCCGTTCTCCCGATGACTTGGACCGGGGCCGGGCGGGGAACTCATCGGTCCTCGGTGGACGATTTTTCGGGAATCCGACGGGGCCGCGTGCGGTGCGTGAGGTGCCTGCCGTGCGTGTGGCGAGTGTCGTACGCGTCGGGCCGCGGGTGCCGTCGGCGTAGCCGCGGTCGACATGCGGTCGCAGCTGCGGTCGCGCTGCGCCCGGTGCTCGGTCACGCCGCATACGGTCAGGCCGCACACGGGCGGACGGCGTTCGGTCAGGCGACATAGGGCCTCGCCGCCCGCGCCTCGCGCAGTGCCGTGCCCCACCAGACGAGCTGGTCGAGCAGCGCTTCGGCGGCGGCCTCGGCGTCCCCGTCGGCCGCGCCGACCGGATCGGCGAGGGCCGCGAGGTCGAGCCCGACCACGTCGCGCATCGTGACGGTGTGGAGTTCTGCGAAGACCTGCCGCAGGTGCTCGGCGGCCAACAGTCCCCGTGCCTTGTAACCATAGGAGACGAATCCGACAGGCTTGGCCCGCCACTCGTCGTAGGCGTAGTCGATCGCCTGTTTGAGTGACGCGGGGTAGCTGCGGTTGTACTCGGGCGTGACCACGACGTACGCCTCGGCGTCCCCGACCGCGGACACGAACCCCAGCATGTCGGGATTCGGCCGCTCGGGCAGCCGGGTCGGGAACGCGAAGTCGGCCAGGTCCACGACGGTCGGTTCGAGCACCGCGGTCCGGGCCGCGAGATCCGCGATCCACCGGGCCACCCGGTCGCCGACCCGGCCCTCGCGGGTGCTGCCCACGATCACTGCCACACGCAGCGGCGCGGTGCCGCCCCCGTCCGCGACGACGGCACCGCCGCCCGGGGCGCCTGCGGGGAAGCCGTGCTCCCGGTCGCTCATCGGGCCCTCCTCCCGGTGCCCGCCGACTCGGCACCGCCTCACGTGTGGCAGCGGCTCCATCTGCGCTGCCCTCACCGGTAAGGCGCGAGACGCGGTCCGGCGGTCGCGAGACCGCGTCTGGCGGGACCGCGCCGGGACCGCCGGAACCGCAAGGCCGCACACGCGCGACCGCGAGGCCGTACCGCGCGCGATCGCCGCCAGGTCGCGCGACGGCCCCGGCCCGTGCCGATCTTGCGGGCCGCGCGTGATCCCGGACGCGGGCCCGCACTGATAGCTTTGAGGCTGCACCGAAAGCCACGCGGGAGAGTCCGGACCCGATCCGGACGCCGAAGGAGCAACCCCTCCCCGGAATCTCTCAGGCACCCGTACCGCGCGGCCATGGGCACTCTGGAAAGCAGTCCCGCGCACGACGGCGGGACTCACCGACGGTGAAAGCCCCGGCCGCGGAAGATGCGGTGGCGCGGGTGAAGCTCTCAGGTACCGATGACAGAGGGGGAGGCCGCAAGGCCGCGCGTACCCGCGTGACCTTCTCCGCGTCTTCAGGAGGGCCTCCACCGTGAGCTCGTCGTCGCCTTCGCCCCGACCGTCCGGCCCCGGAAGCCTCGCCGCGCTGGAGGCGGCCGGGCCGTTCACCGGCCGGCACATCGGCCCCGACGCCGACCAGCAGGCCAAGATGCTGGCGCACATCGGATTCGGCTCGTTGGACGAGCTGACCGACACCGCCGTGCCGGGCTCGATCCGCACCCTCGACCGGCTCGACCTGCCCGAGGCGGTGAGCGAGGCGGCCGTGCACGAGCAGTTGCGCGCCCTGGCGTCCCGCAACACGGTGCTGCGCCCGATGATCGGGCTCGGCTACCACGGCACCCACACGCCGCCGGTGATCCTGCGCAACGTGCTGGAGAACCCCGCCTGGTACACCGCGTACACGCCCTACCAGCCGGAGATCTCGCAGGGCCGCCTCGAAGCGCTGCTCAACTTCCAGACCATGGTGTGCGACCTCACCGGGCTCCAGGTCGCGGGTGCGTCGCTGCTCGACGAGGGGACCGCGGCGGCCGAGGCGATGACGTTGGCGCGTCGCGCCGGGCGGTCGAAGAGCAACGTGTTCGTCGTGGACGCGGCCTGCCTGCCGCAGACCATCGCGGTCGTGCGCACGCGCGCCGAGGCGCTGGGCATCGACGTGCTCGTCACGGACACCTCCGACGGGCTTCCCGAGGGCGGGTTCTTCGGCGTCCTGCTGCAATACCCGGGCTCGGACGGCCTGGTGCGCGACCTGACCTCGCTGATCGCGGACGCCCACGCGCGCGGCGCGCTCGCCGCCGTGGCCGCGGACCTGCTGGCGCTGACCCTGCTCACCTCGCCGGGCGCCATGGACGCGGACATCGCGGTCGGCACCACGCAGCGCTTCGGCGTGCCGATGGGCTTCGGCGGGCCGCACGCCGGGTATCTCGCGGTCCGCGAGAAGCTGGCCCGGTCGCTGCCCGGACGCCTGGTCGGCGTGTCCGTCGACGCCGACGGGAACCAGGCGTACCGCCTCGCGCTCCAGACCCGTGAGCAGCACATCCGCCGCGAGAAGGCGACCAGCAACATCTGCACCGCGCAGGTCCTGCTCGCCGTCATGGCCGGGATGTACGCGGTCTACCACGGCCCGGACGGCCTCACCGACATCGCCCGCCGCACCCACCGGTACGCCGCCGTCCTCGCCGCGGGTCTGCGGCACGACGGGGTCGAGGTCGTGCACGCGCACTTCTTCGACACCGTCCTGGCCCGGGTGCCCGGCCGCGCCGACGCGGTCGTGCAGAACGCCCGCGCCGAGGGCGTCAACCTGTACCGCGTCGACGCCGACCACGTGTCGGTGACCTGCGACGAGACCACCACGCGCGCCGATCTGGCGGCGGTGTGGCGGGCGTTCTCGCCGAACGGCGCCTTCTCGTGCACCGGCGACGTCCCGTGCGGCGACGACCACATCGGCTCGCTCGACGCCGAGACCCCCGACGCGCTGCCCGAGGCGCTGCTGCGCACCGACGAGTTCCTGGCCCACCCGGTCTTCCACGCGCACCGCTCGGAGACCGACATGCTGCGCTACCTGCGCCGCCTCGCGGACCAGGACTACGCCCTCGACCGAGGCATGATCCCGCTCGGCTCGTGCACGATGAAGCTCAACGCGACCGCCGAGATGGAGCCCATCACCTGGCCCGAGTTCGCGGACATCCACCCCTTCGCCCCCGCCGACCAGGCGGCCGGCTACCTGGAGCTGATCCACGGCCTGGAGGACGCGCTCGTCGCGGTCACCGGTTACGACAAGGTGTCGATCCAGCCGAACGCCGGCTCGCAGGGTGAGCTGGCCGGGCTGCTCGCGGTCCGCGCGTACCACCGTGCCAACGGCGACACCGGGCGCGACGTGTGCCTGATCCCGTCGTCGGCGCACGGCACCAACGCGGCGAGCGCGGTCATGGCCGGGATGCGCGTGGTCGTGGTCGGCACCGGCGAGAACGGCGACGTCGACCTCGACGACCTGCGCGCCAAGATCGACGCGCACCGGGACGCGCTGGCGGTCCTGATGGTCACCTACCCGTCGACGCACGGTGTGTTCGAGGAGCACATCGGCGACGTGTGCGCGCTGGTCCACGAGGCCGGGGGGCAGGTGTACGTCGACGGCGCGAACCTCAACGCGCTCGTCGGTCTCGCCCGACCAGGCAAGTTCGGCGCCGACGTGTCGCACCTGAACCTGCACAAGACCTTCTGCATCCCGCACGGCGGCGGCGGGCCCGGCGTCGGCCCGGTGGCGGTGCGCGAGCACCTGGCGCCGTACCTGCCGAACCACCCGCTCCAGCCCACCGCGGGCCCGGCGACCGGGGTCGGCCCGATCTCGGCGGCGCCGTGGGGGTCGGCGGCGATCCTGCCCATCTCGTGGGCGTACATCCGGCTCATGGGCCCCGAGGGCCTCAAGCGCGCGACGCAGGTCGCGGTGCTGAGCGCGAACTACATCGCGCGGCGCCTCGCCCCGCACTACCCGGTGCTCTACACCGGCCCCGGCGGCCTGGTCGCGCACGAGTGCATCGTGGACCTGCGCGGCATCACCAAGGCCACCGGGGTGACCGTCGACGACGTGGCCAAGCGGCTGATCGACTACGGCTTCCACGCGCCCACGATGTCGTTCCCGGTGCCCGGCACGCTGATGATCGAGCCGACCGAGAGCGAGAACCTGGCCGAGATCGACCGGTTCTGCGACGCGATGATCGCCATCAAGGCGGAGATCGACCGGGTCGGCTCGGGAGACCTTCCGGCCGACGACAACCCGCTGCGGAACGCCCCGCACACCGCGGCCATGGCGGCCGGGGACGGCTGGGCGCACCCGTACACGCGCGAGGAGGCGGCCTTCCCCGGGACGGTGAAGGCGGCCGGGAAGTACTGGCCGCCGGTGCGGCGCATCGACGGGGCGTACGGCGACCGCAACCTGGTCTGCTCGTGCCCGTCGGTGGAGGCCTACGAGCACTGACCTGACCGCCGGGCGGCGGGGTCCGTGCCCGCGAGCACTGATCCGACCACCGGGCGGCGCGGACCGCGACCGCACGCACATACGCCGGAGGGCGGCCACCGGGCATGGTGGCCGCCCTCCGGCGTTCCCCGGATGGGGACTTCGCGCGGGACACGCGTCCTTGCCGTCGCCTGAGGCCCCTCAGGCGGCGAGACGGACGCGCGGCCGGTGCGGCGCGATCAAGCGCCCGTCCGGCAGGATTTCCCCGGTGTCCTCGAACAGGACCACGCCATTGCACAGCAGACTCCACCCCTGCTCGGGGTGGGCCGCGACAACGTGCGCGGCCTCCCGGTCAGGGCCTTCGGCCGACGGGCATTGCGGTTGGTGCTGGCACATCCTCGTACCTTCTCGATGATCGACGCCATGCGGCGCGTTCGGGCCGGGCGCTTGCCGACCGGCCATGCGGGAGTCGTGCGCGTTCCCATCTCTGTGACACGACCTGACTCGTGTCTGGTCCCATCCTGCGCCTCCCGCGAGGCCCCCGCAGCGAATTACCGACTTCTCACCCGACCGCACCATGCTGTTCACACTGGGAGGGTCATCACGACCACCGGAGGGGTCGTCGGCGCGGGTGACCCGCCGGCCGGTTCGAGGGTGACCCCGATGCGCGCCGCGTCGCCGAGCCCTTCCGCGACGAGCCGTCCGACAGCGTTCTGACCTGCGGATACGTCATCGAGCAGCCCGGCGGACCGGGCGCCCTGGTCGGTCATGAACCAGACCTGCCACACGTGCGCGGGCCCGGGGGCGTGCAAGCCGCTCGCCACTACCAGAGCTTCGTCCCGGGAGCGCGACGTGAGCGCGGTCGCGGTCGCCCCGTCGCCGGTCGCCGTGACCGTGCGCGTGTCGGGGGCGGTGACGATCGCCGCGATGCGGTCGGCCCGGGTTTCGGCCCCCGACTCACCGCTGCGCGCGTCGGCCAGCAGCGCGCCGAGCACGACGACGGCGACGAACATCGCGGCGGCGGCGAGCCACGGGAGGCGGGCGCCGCCGAACCGGGCGGGGCGGGGCGGGGCGGTGCCGGTGCCGGCCGGCGGGGCCTGGCGTACGGTGCCGATCTCCGCGAGCACGCGCGACCGCAGCCGGTCGGGCGGTGGGACGGCGGTGGTCGCGGCGAGGCGCGCGGCCGTCTCGCGCAACTCGCGGACCTCGTCCCGGCAGGCGGGGCACGACTCCAGGTGGCGTTCCACCAGGGCTCGTTCCCCGGCGTCCAGGGCGTCGACGGCGTACGGCCCGGTCAGCGCGTGCGCGTCGTCTCCGTCGCCGGAACCGCGCCGCGCGGGGCCGAGGGGGTGGTTCATGTCGAGGTCACCCCCAGGCAGTCGCGCAAGCGGATAAGGCCGTCCCGCAGGCGCGTCTTGACGGTGCCGAGCGGGACGCCGAGCAGGTCGGCGACCTCACGGTACGTGTAGCCGCCGTAGTAGGCGAGTGTGATGGACTCGCGCTGAAGCTCGGTGAGGGACGCCAGGCAGCGCCGCACCTGCTCCCGCTCCAACCGCGCCTCGACCTCCTCGGCCACCGCGTCGTAGGCCGGCGTGCCCTCGCGGCGGCCGACGCGGTCCTCCCGGTCCGCGGCGGACTGCGCCGAGCGCACCCGGTCCACGGCCCGGCGGTGCGCCATCGTGCACACCCACGCGTTGGCGCTGCCGCGCTCGCGGTCGAAGCGCGAGGCGGTGCGCCAGATCTCGACCAGCACCTCCTGCGCCACCTCCTCCGACTGCGCGGGGTCGCGCATCACGCGCAGGACCACGCCGAGGACCACGGGGGAGACGCGGGCGTACACCTCCTCGAACGCGGCGGTGTCGCCGAGGGCGACGCGGCCCAGCAGGGTCTCCAGCGGTACGTCGGGCACGGGGTCGCCCGCGGCCCGCACGGCTCTCAGTGCCCGCACGGCCGACCTCGACCGACGGTGTCCCGACCGGTGGTGCCTGGACCGGTGGTGCCTGGACCGGTGGTGTCACGACGGGTGGTGCCCGGACTGGTGGTGCCCGGACCGGTGGTGTCCCGACCGGTGGTGCCTGGACGGGTGGTGTCCCGACTGGCGGTGTCTGGACCGGTGGTGTCCCGACCGGTAGTGCTCAGGGGCTCGGACACGGCAACTCCCGCGAGCGGTGGGCGTCCGGTGCGCAGCGTCGATGCCATGGTGCACCCCTTCTCCGGTGGCCGGCGAAGCCGGCGGCCGAGGAGGGCCGGGCGACGGACCGTCAAGGGCGGTGACGGGGGTGCTGTCGTGGACGGTCCGACGCCCGAGCCCTCGCGGACCCGTGTGTGATTCACCGGGAGTTCGCGGCCGGGAGGGGACCGGATTGGTCGGTGGGTCCGGGAGATTTCGGTGCGGGTGCGGGTGCGGGTGCCGTCGCGGTCGGGGGCCGGGCGGGCTGCGTAGCGCGCCGGTCAGGGCTGCGGCGCGGTGGGGGCCAGTCGGCGGCCTCGGCTGCCCAGGAGGTCGGCCAGTTCCTCGGCCGGGTAGGGCCGCAGCGGCTGCACGCCCGGGGGCGCCGGGGCCAGGGGGACCAGGAGGTCCTGCCAGCCGACCAGGTCGGCGAGCCAGAGGGCGACCGTGTAGAGCGCCGGGACGTGCAGCAACCGCAGTTCGTAGTAGCCGCGTTCGATCTGCGGCAGGCTGCGCACGGTGGCCACCGCGGCGTCCGTGCAGGTGGTGAACGGGCCCTGGGTGAAGCGTGCGACGGGGTGGCCGGTGCCGGTGCCCGCGTCGGCGACCTCGACCGCGCCGACGGTGTGCGCGCCGTCGTGCACGAGCCAGCGCCAGCCGACCGGGCGCGCGGTGTCGAGACCGCGGCCCTCGGCGAGGTCGGCGAGGTCGATCTCGAACATGCGGTGCGGGCAGACCGCGTTGAACGGGGCGAGCGCGTCCGCGTCGGGCGAACCGGGGGCGTCGGGCTCGTCGGTGCCGGCGTGCGCGGGCGCCGGCCGCCGATGCGGTGCGTCGAGCACCGCGCGTACCGCCGCCCGGGCGTGCTCGGGTGTTTCGGGCACACGCAGAACCATGAGACCGCCTCATTTCTGATGCAGCGTCCGTTGTCACGCCGCGGGGCGTGGAGCGAGGCTGGGCGTGGATCGAAAAATGCCGCTGTGCCGGTCCGGGCCGGGCGGGTGCTGCGCCGCGCAATGCAGGAACCGACCGTACAAGCCGGTCAGCGCATTGTACTTGAATGAATGCGAAAAGTAACGAACTGAGGACAGATCCTTCCGAATGGTGGCCGCCCGCCACCTGTTTGCGGCGTTTTCGCCGGTCAGGGCCGCGTACGGGGAGCGCAAGGGGCGCACGGGACGTGGAGCGACGCGCGCGGTGCGGGCGACGGCGGGATCCGGCCACCGTGATCCGGCCCAGCCGGACCCAGCCGGGCGCGGTCGGGCCCAGCCGGGCCCAGCCGGGCCCAAACGGGCGCGGTCAGGCCAGGAAGCCCGCGAGTACGTCGTCGAGGCTCGCGAGCCCCGCGATGCCGCCGTCCGGAGCGCGGACCAGCGCGAGATGCGTGCGTCCGGCGCGCATCCGGCCGAGCAGCGCCGACAGCGTCGTCTCCGGGTCCACCGCCAGCAGCGGATACACCGGCACGGCGTCGTCCAGGCCGCGGTCCAGGGTGTCGTGCACGTGGACGTAGCCCTCGACGCCGCCGTCGCGCAGCACCGGGAAGCGCGAGCGGCCGGTCTCGACCGAGGCGCGTTCGAGGGCCCGGCCGGTCACCGGACCGGGCAGCGTGCGGACGTCCGCCCACGGCCGCATGATCTCCTCGGCGGTCCGCGACTGGAACGTCAGCGCCGCGGACAGCCGGTGGTGCCCCCGCTTGTCGAGCAACTCGTGCTCGCGCGACTCGGCCAGCACCGCGGGGAGTTCCTCGACGGTGTAGACGCTGCGCACCTCGTCCACCGGCTCTACGCGCGCCATGCGCAGGAAACCGTTGGCCGCGTGCTGGAACACCCACAACACCGGCGCGGTGACCCGGGAGAACACCCACAGCGGGGGCGTGAGCCACAGCGCGCACTCCTCCGGACCCGCGAGCGCGATGTTCTTCGGCACCATCTCGCCCAGGACCATATGGCAGAACACCACGAAGGCCAGCCCGACGGCGAACGCGAGCGGCCGTACCGCGCCGTGCGGGACCCCCATGGCCTCGAACGGGCCTTCGAGCAGGTGCTCCAGCGCCGGCTCGGCGACCGCGCCGAGGCCCAGCGACGCGACGGTGATGCCGAGTTGCGCGCCCGCGAGCATCACCGACACCTGCTCCATGCCGCGCAGCACGATGCGGGCCCGCCGAGAGCCCTCGGCGGCGCGCGGCGCGATCCGGGTGCGCCGCGCGGAGATCAGCGCGAACTCGGCGCCCACGAAGAAGGCGTTGGCCAGCAGCAGCACGACGGACAGTGCGAGTTGGCCGGTCACCGGGCCTCCCCGGCGCCGCCCAGGTGCGCGATCTCCACCTCGTCCACGCGGTGCCGGTCCATCGCGGCCACCATCAGGCGCCGGTCGCCGACGTCCACCCACTCGCCCACCTGCGGCACGTGTCCGAGGTATGCCAGCACCAGTCCGGCCAGCGTGCTGAAGTCGCCCTCCGGCATCCGCCAGCCGGTGGCCTCCTCGACCTCGTCGGCGCGCAGCAGGCCGGACAGGCGCACGGGCGCGGTGCCCGACGCGGCCCGGGCCGCGGGCGGGGCGTCCGGCTCGTCCGCGGGGTCGTGCTCGTCGGCGAGGTCGCCGACCAGTTCCTCGGCGAGGTCCTCGGCGGTGATGACCCCGGCGGTGCCGCCGTACTCGTCGACCACGACGGCCAGTTGCGTGTGCGCCTCGCGCAGGCGTTCGACGACGTGGTCCAGGTTGAGGGACGTCGGGACGAGCACCGGCGGGCGGGCGATGGAGCGCACCGGAGTGTCCGCCCGACGCCGCGGGGCCACCCGGAAGGCGTCGTGCACCACCGCGACGCCGGTCACCTCGTCCAGGCTCGCGGCGCGCACCGGGAACCGGCTGTGGCCGCTGTCCCGGGCCGCGGCCATCAGGTCGGCCACGGTGGCCGACGCGGGCAGCATGACCACGTCCGTGCGCGGCGTCATCGCCTCCGCCGCCTGCTTGCCGGAGAACCGCAGCGCCCGGTCGAGAACGCGCGCGGTGCCCTGCGGCAGCGCGCCCTCGCGGGCCGAGTGCCGCACGAGCTGAGTCAGTTCCTCGGCCGAGCGGGCGGAGCCCAGTTCCTCCTGTGGCTCGATGCCGAGCCTCCGCACGAAGAAGTTGGCCGAACCGTTGAGGAAGGTGATGACCGGACGGAAAGCCGTGGAGAACGCGGTCTGGAACGGCCCGGCCACCGCGGCGACGCCGTACGGGCGGGCGATCGAGGCGTTCTTGGGCACCAGTTCGCCCAGCACCATCTGCACCGCGGCCGCCACCACGAGCGCGAGGGGCGCCCCGATGTGGCGGGCGGCGGCGTCTCCCACTCCGGGGACGGCGGCGACGACCGGTTCCACGAGCGGCGCGAGCGCGGGTTCGGCGACGTACCCGGCGACCAGCGACGTGATGGTGATGCCCAGTTGCGCGCCGGAGAGTTGGAACGACAGCGTGCGCAGGCCCTTGAGGACGCGCCGCGCGCCGCGGTCACCCGACCGGGCCCGCGCCTCGACCTCGCTGCGCTCCACGGTGATCAGCGAGAACTCGGCGGCGACGAACATGCCGTTCGCCGCGATCAGCAGTACAAGCAGGAGTATCGGCAGCGCGACGTCGATCGGCGGTCTCCTCGGTCGGCCGGGTCGTCCGGGGCGGCCACCCGCCGGCCGGGTCGGCCGCGCCGCCTGGTCGTCCGGGTCGCGCGTCGGAGGTGGCCGGGACGGTCGGGGACGCCGCGGCGGGCCCCGGGGGTGTCCGCTGCGGTCACCGCCCGGTCAGATTACGTCGCAGACCGGACATCCGCCGACGCGCCACGCCACGCCGGACGGGCGTCCCGCCTACGCCGGCACGGTGAACTGGTAGCCCTGCGCCAGCAGCTCGGGGATGAGCTTGCGCAGGAACTCCACGCTCTGCGTACGGTCCCCGCCGCCGTCGTGCATCAGGATGACCGCGTTGGGGCCGAGCTGGCTGTGCACGGTCTGCGTCATCTTGTCGATCCCGGGCTTGCGCCAGTCCAGGGTGTCGACCGACCAGCCGAGCGACCGCATCTCCAGCGACGCCGCGACCTCCTGCACCTGCGCCGACCACATGCCGCCCGGCGCGCGGTACCACGGCACCGGTACGCCCGGCACGGCCTCGCGGATGGCGTCCAGCGTCTGCTGCATCTGCGCGCGCATCTCCTCGGGGGTACGCGTCGGCATCGCCGTGTCGTGGGTCATCGTGTGGTTGCACAGGGTGTGCCCTTGCGCCACGATCTCGCGGATCTGGCCGGGAAGCGCCTTGGCCTGGTTGCCGACAACGCAGAACGTTGCCTTGATGCCGTACTGCTTGAGGATGTCGAGAACCTGCGGGGTGTATGTGTTCCACGGCCCGTCGTCGAACGTCAGCGCCACCCACTTGCCGGGATCGGTCCGGCCCACCTTCGACTGGAGGAACGTCGGCACCTTGGGACCCGGCGTTGCGTCCGGCGTCTGAGCGGTCGGCGGCGTGGTCGGGTCCTCGAACGGCACCTCCCCGCCCGGCGGTTGCCCGGCGTCGTCCTGCGTGGGGCGCGGACCGGCGTGGGTGCGGGCCGGGGTGGTGTCCGCGCTCGCGGTCCACACCAGGAACCCGCACAGGAAGACCGCGAGGAGCACGACTGCGGCCTGGAACGACGCACTGCGCACCGGCACAACGGACACGGCAAACCCCCAGGTGGTACGTGGTAAGGCGCCGAGCCGCCCCCGACACGGCGCACGGGCACGCCGGTGCGCGGAGAAACGCGCCACCGAGGCCGCACACACCCTAGTGATCGCGAAATCAGCCGGGAAGAGGCATCCATGAGTGCGCGTCACGCCTGGCCGGGTGACCCGATGCCAGGGGTGACGCGGCACTTCGCCGTGCGGTTCCCTGAGGATGCGCGGCACCGACTCGACGGGGAGGGACGCCCATGGGGGAGAAGGTCGACCAGATCGAGTTCACCCGCTCCGACCGCCAGCGCTACCGGCACAAGCTGCGCCGGTGCCTCGAAACGCTGGAACGGCTGCTCGGCGAACGCCGGTTCGAGAGCCCGCGCAAGTTGATGGGCGTGGAGATCGAGCTGAATCTCGCGGACCGCGAGGGCATGCCGTGCATGGTGAACGACGAGGTCCTGGACCGCATCGCGAGCCCCGATTTCCAGACAGAACTGGGGCAGTTCAACATCGAGGTGAACATTCCGCCGCACCGGCTCGCCGGGCCGGTGTTCTCCGAACTGGCCGAGGAGTTGCGGACCAGCCTCGACTACGCCGACCGCAAGGCGGGGGAATCCGGGGCTCATATCGTCATGATCGGCATCCTGCCGACCCTGACCGACGCGCACATGGTGCTGGAGAACTTGTCGCACAACCCGCGGTACACGCTGCTCAACGACCAGATCCTGATGGCGCGCGGCGAGGACATCCAGCTCCAGATCGAGGGCGTCGAACGCCTCGTCACCACGTCGTCGAGCATCGCGCCCGAGGCGGCGTGCACGTCCGTGCAACTGCATCTCCAGGTCACCCCGGACAACTTCGCGTCGGCGTGGAACGCGGCGCAGTCGATATCCGGCGTGCAGGTGGCGCTCGGCGCCAACTCGCCCTTCCTCTTCGGCCGCGAACTGTGGCGCGAGACAAGGCCGATCCTCTTCGAGCAGTCGTGTGACACGCGGCCCGAGGAACTGATCGCGCAGGGGGTACGGCCGCTCGCGTGGTTCGGCGAGCGCTGGATCGACTCGGTGGTCGACCTGTTCGCGGAGAACATCCGCTACTTCCCGTCGCTGCTGCCGATCTGCGACGACGAGGACCCGCTGGAGGCGCTGGACCGCGGCGACATCCCGCACCTGCGCGAACTCAAGCTGCACAACGGCACCATCTACCGCTGGAACCGCCCGGTGTACGACGTCGCCCGCGGCAAACCGCACCTGCGCGTGGAGAACCGCGTCCTCCCGGCCGGACCCACCGTGGACGACATCCTTGCCAACGCGGCGTTCTACTACGGCGTCGTGCGGTCCCTCGTGGAGGACGAACTCCCGGTCTGGAAACGGATGTCCTTCGAGCAGGCCGCGGAGAACTTCCACGGCGGCGCCCGGCACGGCATCGACGCCGAGCTGGTCTGGCCGGGTCTCGGGCAGGTGCCGGTCACCGAACTGGTGCTGCGTGAGCTGCTGCCGCGGGCGCACCGGGGCCTCGACGCGTGGGGCATCGACGCGCGTGAGCGCGAGCAGTATCTCGGCATCATCGAGCAGCGCTGCCTGCGCCGCACCAACGGCGCCGCGTGGCAGAGCGCGATGTTCCACCACTGCCGCGACCGCCTCGGCCTCGACCGCCTCGGCGCGCTGCGGGCGATGACCCTGCGGTACGCCGAGCACATGCGCGGCGGCGCACCGGTGCACACCTGGTCGATCGGTTGAGCCTCGGGCCGCGGGGGCCGCACCTCTCTTTGTCCGGGGCCGCCGCGGCCGCGGCTACATTGTCCCCGTGATCACCGAAGAACAGCCCGAGCGGGCCGACCGAGCGCTGCCGCCGCGCCGCAGGATCCTGCGCGACGAGGTCTGGCTCGTCCTCGCGGTGTCGCTGGGCGCGTCCGCGGTCTCGGCGATGATCTCGTTCATCGGCTCGATCACCCGGCCGGGCGGGCTGGCCAACCAGTCCGCGGTGCTCAACCGCTCCGCGGCGCCGGGCCGCCCCTGGCTGGACCTCGCGTGGCAGTTGTTCGACATCGCGACGTCGCTGGTCCCGGTGCTGCTGGTGGCCCACCTGATGATGCGCAACCGCGAGTCGCTGCGGGACCTCGGCGTCGACGCCGGGCAGCGCCTGCTCGACCTCGGACGCGGCGCCCTGGTCGCGGCCGCGATCGGCGGCACCGGCCTCGCCCTCTACCTCGGCGCCCGCGCGTCCGGCGCGAACCTCACAGTCGTCCCGACGACCCTCCCGGACGTGTGGTGGCGCATCCCGGTCCTCATCCTCTCGGCGATCGAGAACGCCGCGCTGGAGGAGATCGTCGTCCTCGGCTACCTGATGCACCGGCTCCAGGGCTTCGGCTGGTCGTTCCCCAAGGCCGTGGCCGCCAGCTCCCTGCTGCGCGGCTCGTACCACCTGTACCAGGGCATCGGCGGATTCTTCGGCAACCTCGCCATGGGCGTGATCTTCTGCATGCTCTACAAACGCTGGGGCCGCGTCATGCCTCTGCTCGTCGCCCACGCCTTGATCGACATCGTCGCTTTCGTTGGCTATGTCCTGTTGGCCGGGAAGGTCGGCTGGCTCCCCACGCCCTGACGCGGACGCCCCGGTGGACACGACCTAATCGATGAGGCCGGCGAGGGCGTAGGTGGGGGAGCGGTCGAGGTTGTGGCGGGCTCGGTCGTAGCGACGGGTGGTGCGGCTGTCGGCGTGGCCCAGGAGGTCCTGGACGTCGCGGAGGGAGGCGCCGGCGTCGAGGGCGAGGGTTGCGCAGGCGTGGCGGAGGTCGTGGGGGTGCAGGGTGGCGGCGAGGTGTGGCACGGCGGTCGTGGCGAGGGAGCGCAGGAGGCGCCAGACGGCCTGGCGGTCGAGGGGGCGGCCGGTGGCTGTCGCGACGAGGGGGCCGTCGGTGCGGTCCGCGAGGTAGGCGTCGATCAGCTCGCCCGCGCGCGGCGGGACGACCATGCGCTGCCGTTTGCCGCCCTTGCGGGTCACCGTCAGCACGCGGTGGCCGCGCTCCCAACCCAGGTCCGTCACCTGCGCGTTGCACAACTCGGAGACGCGAAGCCCGCAGAACAGCAGGAGGTTCGCCACCACGGCGGCGCGCGGCGAGTGCTCCTCGGCGGCCGCCAGCAGCCGCCCGGCCTCGTCCTTGGAGAGACCGGTGGACTGGACGTTCTCGCCGACCTTGGGGCGCCGCACGCGCGCGGCCGGGTTGCGGTCCAGCGCGCCTTCGTCGACGGCGTAGGCGTAGAAGCCCGACACCGCCGACAGCCGCCGCACCACCGTGGACGCGGCGGCCCCCTCGCGCACGAGGTGTTCGACGTACGCGTCCACGTGTACGCGCCGCGCCGCCAGCACGTCGAGGCCCACCCCCGCACACCACACGCCGTAGGCGGCGAGGTCACGCGTATAGGCGGCACGGGTGTTGCCGTGGTGCGACAGCAGGAAACCGAGGGCCAGGCGCTGCGCCGTATCGCCTTCGCCGGGCAGCGCGACCGCGCCGGAGACCGCCAATTCGACTCCGGGTGCCGGGGGTTGCTCGGGGACGTGCACGTGCGGGCGGACTCCTCTGGCGGACCGGGAAGCCGGTTCCCGGCGACTGCGGTGGGGAACTGTCGTGGGGGACGGGATGATGGACACCACGCTACCGGTCGCGGACACCGGCAGCGGCGTGTCGGCAGGTGTGTCGGGTACGGCGGTACGGCTCAGTTGGGGGTGGCCCATGGTGGGTGGCGGGATCCGCGAGCGGTTGCGGTTGCGCAGGGAGGTGGCGGCGGCCGACGGCCCCCCGCCCCCGCGTCGCCGCCCGAGCCTGCTCGCGCCCGTGATGCTGATCGCTTTCTTCCTGGTCGTCGTGCTGATGGTGGTCAGGATGGGTGGCGGCGAGGAGAACCGCACCACCTCGACCGGGGATTCGCGCGACGCGGACGCCACCGCGTCCGCCGAGCCGTCCTCGACCCTCCCGCCGACGGCACCGGCCGGCTCGGTCCCGGGCACGGTGCGGTCGCGCGTCGCGCTCGCGGTCTACAAGCAGGCGTCGGCCCGCGGCAAGCCGGTGCTCAGCGCGGACCACGGCACGCGGGTGATGGTGGTCTGCCACACCGCCGGACAGACGCAGTACACCAGCGGCAAGGCCGATCCGACGTGGGCGCGCATCATCGTGAGCGGCAAGGTCGGGTACGCCCACGTCGGCCAACTCGACACGGGCGGGGTCATCATCACGCAGGTGCCGGACTGTTCGGCGGTGGGGTGACGGGTCCGGTCAACTCCACCACAGCGCACGGGCGTTGCCGCCGAGGACCGCGTCGCGCGCGGTTGCCGCGCGGCGCCGCAGGGCCTGTTCGGCCATCGCCACCATGCCCGGGTAGTCCGGGGTGCGGGTCTGCGGGTGGTCCGAGCCCCACAGCAGGCGCTCGTCGCCGAACGCGGCCGCCAGGGTGTCCACGATGTCCGCCGGGTCGGCGGGGGCGTACGACTGGAACAGGTGGGTGCTGATCTTCAGGCGCACGGACGGCAGTTCGGCGAGTGCGAGCACCGGCGCCAGGCCGTCCGCACCGGCGGTGGGGTCGGGGAACCCGGCGTGGTCCAACGCCACGGGCAGCTCCGGGCGTTCGGCCAGCAGCGGGGCGAAGTGCGGGAGGTGCGCGGCGAACGCGGTGAGGACAAGCGTGACGCCCGCGTCAGCCGCGGTGTCCAGGAGGCGGGCGGTGTGCGGGGCGCCGACCCACCCGGGAAGCGGTTGGCCGGGGCCGCCGGAGACCGCGAACAGGCGTACGCCGACCACACCCTGGCGGCCCGTCAGCTCGCCCAGCCGGGCGGGCGCGGCCGGATCCGCGGGGTCGACCGCGACCACCGCCCGGGTGCGCTCGGAGTGCGCGGCGGCGGCGTCGAGTACGTAGCGGCAGTCGTACCCGTACGCCCCCACGCCCTGGACCAGCACGCAGTTGTCGACGCCTGCGGACGCCTGCACGCCGAGGACGTGTTCGGCGGTGGAGGTACCGTCCGACCAGTAGTCGGCGCCG
Organism: Yinghuangia sp. YIM S09857; assembly: GCF_051388915.1. Classification (NCBI taxonomy): domain Bacteria; kingdom Bacillati; phylum Actinomycetota; class Actinomycetes; order Kitasatosporales; family Streptomycetaceae; genus Yinghuangia; species Yinghuangia sp. YIM S09857. The sequence goes on from NZ_JBPKBH010000001.1 coordinate 617,032, forward strand.
TCGCCCGTGCCGCCGGTACGGGGGTAGCGCGCGGTGTCGGGCGAGACGACGTGGACGTGGGTGTCGACCAAGGTTGTCACCCGGGGGACGGTACTAGGTCGCGTTTCTACATTCCCGCGGGGCCCCCGGGCCGTGGCACGCTTCGACTTTGACGGCCCGCCCAAGTCGCTGCGTTACGACCTTTGCCGCGGGCCTTGACGGCCCTGCCAAGCGAAACGCGGGCCTGACCGCGGGCCGACGCACGCCCTCGCGGGGTCTGCGACACAACGGGGCACCGGCGGTGAGCACTCCCAAGCAGAGCGGACAACCGGACAGCGGCAGAGCCGTGTGATCCGACGGAGGAACACCCGCTATTCCACCGGTTCTTCCTCTTGTTCCTCCTCCCCGGCCGCGCGCTGGACGAAGGCACCCTGGACGTCGGCCGGCTCCTCGTCCTCCTCCTCTTCACCCGCACGCTGCACGGGCGTCGGGTCCGCGGCCGCGGACGCGCCGCCTTCGTCCACCGCTCGCTGAACCGCCGCGGCAGGGGCCGGGGTGGTGTTGTCCGCGGCGGACCGGGCGACCGACGGTCCTGCGTCCGCGCTCGGAGTCGCGGGCGACGGCGCCGACATCACCCGGTCCGCGTTCGCGACCGCTTCGCGCTCGAAGCGGTCCGAGGGGTCGCTGACGCGGATGCCGCCGCTGGTCTGCGTGCCCTCGACCGGACCATTGCGCTGCTGGATCACATGCGTCAGCTCGTGCGCGAGCATCGTCTTGCCCTCGTGCGAGGCCGGGTCGTACTTGTCGCGCTGGAAGACCACGTCGCTGCCGACGGTGTACGCGTGCGCCCCCACGTCCTTCGCCGACTCGTGCGCCTGCCCGTCGGTGTGGATGCGTACGTCGCCGAAGTCCGCGCCCAACCGGGCCTCCATGTCCGTGCGCGTGTCCGTGTCCATCGGCGAACCGCCGGAGCCGACCACGTCGTGCACGCTGGACTTCGGCTCGGGTTCCTGGGCGGCGCGCTGCCGGGTCGGCTCGTCCACCGCCCGTTCCTCCGCGAGCATCGCCCGAACCGCTCTGTTTCCGACCGCGCGTTGGAGGGTGCCCGCACCCGAACGCCCCACCACCTCCGGCCGTCCGGCGGCGGCCGCCTTGAACAGCAGGGCGGTGTGCTCGTGTTCGTGTCGCTCGGGGGTACGCGTCCCCGCCCGGTCCTCGTCGTGGTCGTGCTGCTGTGCGCGCATGGACGGCTCCCGTGGCACTCAACGATCGCTCTACGCAACGACCATCGACCGCGGCCGCGCCCGCCGTCCATACCGCCACCACCCGAGCTGCGGACACCGACACCTGCCCACAAGGGCATCGTCGCGGTGCGGGAGGGGACGCAAAAGCGCCAGGGGAACCCGGAGGCCCGCCGGCTGCGTCCCCCGCCCGGTCCGGGTGCGTCAGCGTGTCGGAGGCCGCGTCGGGGAGCCGTCAGGGGTTCGCGGGCGGGGTGTGCTGCGAGGGCGTGCCGGTGATGTCCGGCGCGGGGACGGCGTTCCCGCGGCCCGGGGCAGAGCCGACCTGGCGTCGGTGCCGGCGGGACGGGGGATGATCTTGGTCAAAGCCGTGTGGAGCGCGGCGAGTTCCTCGGGCGCGAGTGCGGCGAGGAGATCGCTGTGGACTTCGCGCTCGACGGCGTCGCCGCGCAGGCGGGCGTGCGTTCCCGCCTCGGTGAGGTGGAGTGCGTAGCGGCGGCGGTCCGCGGGAGCGCGCCAGCGCCTGACCCAGCCGTTGGCCATCGCGGTCATGATCAGGGCGGGGGCGGAGTGTTCGCGTGCCAGCATGTGCTGGATCTCGTGCTGGGGCAGCCAATCGCAGGCTGCGACGATGCGCAGCAGATCGTGCAGGCCCGTGCTGAGGCCCTGTTCGTCGAGGCGCTCGGCGAGGACCGTGTGCAGGTGCCGCGACGCCTCCCGTAACAGTGCCGCCGTCGCCGCGTTCGTCGGTGGGGGGTCGTTCGGCGCGTCGGGCGACTTCCTGGGCACGGCCCGCAGTTCGGCCGGGGGATCGGTGTGGGCGGAGCGGTGGTCGGTGTCGCGCAAGGGTCTCCCTCGGTTCGGCAGCGCGGTGATGTGTGGAGGGCGGGGGATGCTCCACTTCCGCCGTGCAGCCGACCCCCGTAACTCTCCATGACGCACTGTCCCATTTCTTAAAGGATGCACATTGCGTCGGCCGAGTCGGCCGCTATGGCAAAAGTTGACGAAACTATCCTGTCCAACCCTCAGATCGCCCGCACCAGCGTTCGATCGACGCCAGTCGACGCCTGCCCCGCCGCCGTCGACGCCGACCGGGCCCGCTCGCGGCGGCCACGTCGCCGCGCCTCAGTCCCACCAGAAGTACCAGGTGCTGCTGCGCAGTTGGCCCTCGATCAGCTCCTCGATCGTCCCGGTTCCCTGGTGGACGATGTCGTTGCAGTACGCGTAGTGCTCGACCGCGGCGGCGGCCACCGTCTCCGGCGTACGCGGGCGGCGTCCCACCAAAACCTCCATGACGCCCGTTTCCAGGGTCACCAGCTCGGCGCCGTAGTGCCGGTCGAAGTGCCGGAGCACAGCGCTGTGTTCGGGGCCGGTGATGTCGTAGTTGCAGCCTCCGAGCCAGTTCAGCAGGGTGGGCACGTCCGCGCCCGACTCCGCCCGCACCAGGCACAGCGTCGTCCGCTCCTGGTCCACGGCGGACACGTGCAGGCCGCCGACGTGGTCGAGGTCGAGCTTCGCGGCCACGTGTTCGGTGAGGCGCCGCAGGACGCGCGGCACGTCCGGCTGGACGGCGGCCCCGCCGGGCCCGGCGGCGGGGGAGGGCAGGAACCGCACCGCGTCCCGGGCCCAGCCGTCGAGGAGCGCGCGTCCGTCGGGCTGCATGCCGCCGAGCACGGGCGGCGGCGCGTGAGCGGGGTCCAACCCGATCAGTACCTGCTCCAGTTCCGCGGGTCTCCCGGCCAGGACCGGCCACCAGCCCGTGCGGCCGTGCAGGGCGCGGAGGCGGCTCCACAGCCGGAACGCGTCCGTGCCGGTCACCTCGCCGGTGTAGACCGGGGACCCGTCCACCGCCTTCGCGGCCTCGTGCAGCACGGGCAGGGAGGGGACGTGCGGACGGCCCGGCGCGGCGGGCACGGCCGACGGGCCGGATGAGCCGGGCATACCGGATGTATCGCCGTCGGGCGCGTCAAAGAGTCGCTGGAGTTCGGAAATGGACATTGCCATGCGAACAACGTAGCCCGGACGGGTGATGGTCCCGTCGGTCCGGTGCCGCTTGGCGTCGGCATGTCGCGCACGTCGAGCCGTTGAGGGGGCTGCTCAACCCCGCGCACAGTTGACGGCCGACCGCGTTCGAGTCGGTGTGGGCGACGGCGTGGGGGCAAAAACGCCAACGACTTCATCGCGCCCGCGCCCGCGCCCGCGCCCGCGCCCGCGCCCGCGCATGCGGGACGCGCGCTGTTGCACCGCGTCGACCGGGAACGCGGTTTGTGCGAAGGCGACTTCGCCGCGGGGGCCGGGTGCGCGGCGGTGGTGGAACGGTAGCCACCCCGCGCGTTCGGCGGGCAGTCCGGCTCAGTCGGCGCCGCCCGCGGCCCCGTCCCGCCACGGATCGCGTCCGCCCACGAGCGCGGTGACGGCGGCCGCGCACGCGCCCAGGCGTTCGGCGATGCGGCGGATCTCGGCGGTGGTGACGTCGGGGCGCATGACGTACGCCGACAGGATCAGGTCCGGCCGGTTGTCGACGTCGAAGGTCGGGACGCAGACGGTGCTGACCGGGTGGGCCGCGTCGGGGGCGTCGTCGAGGTCGCCCAGCAGGTAGTCGCGGTGCGAGAAGACCGCGGCGGCCTCGGCGAGGGCGCGGCGGCCGCGCTCGCCCTCGCCGTGGGTGCCCAGTTCGGGCAGGAAGCGGTGCAGGTCGCGCTCGACGTCGGTGAGGCGTTCGGCGAGCCAGCCCTGTGCGCGGCAGGTGCGGACGACGTCGCGGATCCGGTCGACGCGGTCCGGGTCGAGGGACACCGGGGCGCGGGCGAGCCAGGCGTCGACCGCCGGGTCGGTGTCCCACGCGGCGAACATCACGCCGACCGGGGCCGCGAACGGGTAGCGGGCGCCGACCTCGACCAGTGGAGGCGTCCCGGCGGCGGTGCCGGCCAGGCCCAGCACCGTGATGTCGCCGCCGACGACGGACGCGGCGGAGCACAGCAGGCCCAGCTCTCCGGCCAGTTGCTCGATCCCGGCGCGGGCGGCGCGGAAGGTCGGACGGCTGCGCTCGGCGGCGCGGCCGATGAGCGCGAGCGCGGGGCCGAGGCCGTAGCGCGGGCCGGAGCCGTCGCGTACGAGGTATCCGGCCCAGGTCAGCTCGTTGACGATGCCGAGGCAGGTCGACGGGGCGAGGCCGACGCGGCGGCCGATCTCCGAGACGCCGAGCGGTTCGGGAGCGGCCGCGGCGAGGACGTCGAGGATGCGTACGGCCCGCGCGGTGGGCGGGGAGGTACGCCCCGAGCGGGCGGCGGGCTCGGCGGGGCCCCGTGCGGCTGTACCGGAGGCGTCCGCACCGGAAGTCGCTGCTCCGGGGGCGCCGGCACCGGAAGTGGCTGCTCCGGGGGAGGGTGCACCGGAGGTGCCCGCACCGGAGGTGCCCGCACCGGGGGCCGCGCCGTCCGGCGACGCATCCGAGGCCGCGCCTCCGGACGCGCCCGGGGCGGCGCCGCCGCGCGCGGTGCCACCGGAGGCGCTCCCGACGCCGTCCCCGGCCGCCCCCCGCGTGGCGTCCCGTGTGACGCCGCCCGTGGCCCCCGGCCCGGAAGGCGAGGCAGGGGCCGACGCCGAACCCGCCGCGTCCCGCGCGCCGCCCGTCTCTGACGTGTTGTCGCTGCTCATGCCCGTCGTCCCGTCCCGGCCTGCCCCGGTCTGGCGCCGGGCACGGCCATCCTTCCACCCGCAGTTTGCTGACGATCCGTCAGCTCCCTCTTGTGCGGGCGGCCTGTGCGGTCTACCTTCACATCATTACTGCAATACTACATTCCAATTTCGCAATGAGGCGTTCATGGCCACGTCACCGCACCCACCGCCCGACACCGTCACGACGGAACTGATCCGGGCCGCCCTCGCCGCCGCGGCGGAGGAGGCGAGCATCGTCGTCGTCCGTGCGTCGCACTCGACCTTCATCCAGGAGGGCGCCGACGCCTGCGCCGCGCTGCTGGACGCGTCGGGGAACCTCGTCGCGCAGTCGACGGCGACGAGCCTCATGCACTCGGCGAGCCTGAGCTGCACGGTCCCGGAGGTCCTGCGCGACATCCCGGCGTCGACGATGCGGCCGGGCGACGTGTACGTCACCAACGACCCGTACCGCGGCGGCATCCACGCGAACGACCTGGTCGTCATCCGCCCGGTCTTCGCGCCGTCCGCCGACGCGGCCGCCGAAGCGGCCACCGAGGCATCCACCGACACCGCACCGCTCTTCTTCGCCGGCACCCTCATCCACGTAGCCGACCTGGGCGGCGCCGTGGCCGGCGGCCTGGCCGCCGTCGCCACCGACACCTTCCACGAGGGTCTGCTGCTGCCGCCCGTCGCGCTGGAACACCGCGGTGAGCCGGTCGACGCCGTCTGGCGCATCCTGCTGCGCAACAGCCGCACCCCCGACGCGGTCGCGGGCGACGTCCGCGCGCTGGTCGCCGGCACACGCACCCTCGCCGCGCGTGTGGAAGAGCTGATGGGCCGGTACGACGCCGCCACCGTCCGCAGCGTCGCCGGACACTGGACGGACTACGCCGAGACCCGCACCCGCCACGAGATCGCCGCCCTCCCGGACGGCACCTGGCACGGCTCGTACACGATCGAGACCGACGGCGTGGAGAGCGGGCGCGAGCACGTGGTCGCCGCCGAGGTGACGATCGCCGGGGACACCGTCACCGTCGACCTCACCGGCACCTCCGGCCAGGCCCGCGGCGCCATCAACTCGTCGCGCTCGCAGACCATTTCGGGCGTCCTGTATGCGGTGCGCTGCTTCCTCGCCGCCGACATCCCGGTCAACGACGGCTGCCTGCGCCCCCTCGACATACGCCTGTCTCCGGGCAGCCTCGTCGACCCCGAGCCCCCGGCGGCGTGCGGCGGCCGCGTCGTGACCGTCGCCGCCGTGATCGAGGCGGTTGTGGAAGCCCTCGCACAGGCCTGCCCCGAACGCGCGGTGGCGGCCAGCGGGCTCGTCCACGTGTACGCCCTCGCCGCCGGACGCGGCGCCCGCACGGGCGACGGCGCCCGAGCACCCTGGCTGGCGCTCCTCTACGAGTTCGGCGGCATCGGCGCGCGGACCGCGTCGGACGGGCCGGACGCCACCGGCGCGTACTTCCTCGGCGGACGCTCGGTGGTCCCGCAGCTGGAACCGCTGGAGGCGGCGTACCCGGTGGTCTTCCGGCACGCGCGGCTGCGCACCGACTCCGGCGGCCCGGGCCGCACGCGCGGCGGCCTCGGCACCGACCTGGCCATCGAGGCCACCGAACCCGCGGTGCTCACGGTGCGCGGCGACCGCATGAGCCGGCCCCCGGCCGGGCGCGGCGGCGGCGAACCGGGCGGCGCAGGGCGGCACGAGGTGCGGCGGGCCGCCGACGGGCGCGTCCAGGCGCTGGCTCCCAAACAGACCGGCATCGACCTGGAGCCGGGGGACGTCTTCGTCGTCGGCACGTCCGGCGGCGGCGGGCTGGGCGACCCGTTCGAACGGGCGCCCGACCTGGTCGCCGAAGACGTACGCGACGGCCGGGTCAGCGCCGAGGCCGCCAGGCGGACGTACGGCGTCGTCTGCACTCCCGACGGGCGCCTCGACCTCCCGGCGACACGCGACCTGCGCATCCGCGCCACGGGCGCGACGCACACCGCGGCGAGCGCGCACACCCCGGCCGGCGCCGCAGGCGCAAAGCACACCCCCACGAGCAAGGACGAGACCCGGCATGCCTGACCACAAGAACCATGGCGGGGACCCGGCGTCCGCACCCCGCGTCGTCGTCGGCGTCGACGTCGGCGGCACCTTCACCGATACCGTCGTCACCTTCCCCGGCCCCGACGGCCGACCGCTCGCCGCACCCGTCTCCGCCAAGGTCCTGACCACGCCCGCGGACCCCGCCGTCGGCGTCTGCGAGGGCGTCGCCGAGGCGCTGGCCGCCGCGTCCGTGGCACCGGGCGACGTCGCGTCCGTCGTCCACGGCACCACGCTCGCCACCAACGTGATCCTCGAACGCGCGGGCGTGCGCGTCGCGTTCGTGGCCACCGAGGGCTTCGGCGACCTCTTCCTGCTGGGCCGTGAGGCACGCGTCGAGGAGGACCGCTACGACCTCGGCTTCCGGCCGCCCCCGGCACCGATCGCCGCCGGACTCGTCGTCGAGGCCCCGGAACGCACCCTCGCGGACGGGCGCATCCGCCGCCCCCTGACCCGCGACGCGGCCCGCCGGGTCGCCGCCCGGGTCGCCGCGCTGCGCCCGGACGCCGTCGCCGTCTGCCTCATGCACTCCTGGGCCCGCACCGACCACGAGGACCTTCTCGGCGAGGCCCTGCGCGAAGCGCTCCCGGACACCTACCTCGCGCTTTCGTCCCGCGTCTGGCCGGAAATGCGCGAGTACGAGCGGGCGATGACCACCCTGCTGTGCGCGTACGTCGGACCCGTCATGACCGGCTACCTCGAACGCCTCACCACGCGGCTGTCGGACCTCGGCGTGACCTGCGGCGTTCGCGTCATGGACTCGGCGGGCGACATCATGCCCGCGGCCGCGGCGGCGGGGTTGCCGGTACGGACCGTGGAGTCCGGCGGCGCGGCGGGCATGGCGGCCGCGGCGCGGGTGGCGCGCGAGCACACCGGCGGCATGGCCGTGTCGTTCGACATGGGCGGTACGACCGCCAAGGCCGGCATCGTGCGTGACGGCCGCCCCGGCATCACCCACGACTTCCAGGTCGGCGGCAAGGGCAGCTTCGGCATGCCGCGCGCCGGGACGGGGCTGCCGGTCAAGGGGCCGGTGGTCGACCTGTCCGAAGTCGGGGCCGGCGGCGGCAGCATCGCGTGGGTCGACGACGGCGGAGCGCTGCGGGTCGGCCCGCGTTCGGCGGGGGCGGACCCCGGGCCGGCGTGCTACGGGCGCGGCGGCACCGCGGCGACGGTGACCGACGCGAACGCGGTGTTGGGGCTGTTCGGGAGCGGCCGAGCCGCAACGTCGGGTGGCGGCAACGCGGACCACGACCCGGCCGCCGGGGAAGTCGCGCACGCCGCACCCATCGGAGGCAAACTCGCAGGCGGCGTACGCCTGGACCTCGCCGCCGCCGAGAAGGCGATCCGCATCGGCGTCGCCGAACCGCTCGGTCTGAACGTCGAGGACGCCGCCCGCGCGATCCGCGAAGTGGCCATCGCCCGCATGGCCACCGCGATTCGCCTGGTCACCGTGCAGCGCGGACTCGACCCGCGCGGCTTCCCGATGGTCGCCTTCGGCGGTGCCGGAGCGATGCACGCGGCGGACCTGGCCGCACAGTTCGGCATCACCGAGGTCGTGGTGCCGCGCGGCGCCGGAGTGATGGCGGCCCACGGGCTGGCGTCGGCGACCGCGGGCGTCGAGCGGGTGCGTACCCGTCCGATGGCGCTGGACGCACCCGGCGCCGCCGAGGCAGCCGGCGACGTCTTCGCCGATCTCGTGGCCGCCGCACGCGGCGAACTCGCCCACGACGGACCGGTGGTCGTGCGGACGGCCGTGGACATGCGGTACGTCGGCCAGTCCCACCAACTCACGGTCGTCCTGGGCGCCACCGAGGAACCGCCGCAACCCGCCGACCTCGCGGCCCGGTTCCGCGCCGCCCACCAGGCGGCGTACGGCGCGGCGCCCGACGCACCCGTTGAACTCGTCACCTTCCGAGCCCGGGTCACCGCGGACGCCGAGACACACGCAACCGCCGCGAACCCGTCCGCCGAAGCCCCGACCGCAGCAGCACCCTCCGAAGTCCCTTCCCCCGCGCCCCCATCCGAAGTCCCATCCATCGAAAGCCCGTTCGCCGAAAGCGCGTTCGCGAGAGAGGCCGCCCCCACCGGCCCCCCGAAGAGCAGTTCCGCACCCCACGTCTGCCACTGGGACACCCTCGAACACCGCCGCACGCCCATATCCGGCCCGGCCGTCGTCCTCGGCGCCGACGCGACCGTCGTCGTGCCCGTCGGCTGGACCGCGGACGCGACCCCCGGCAGCCACCTGACCCTTCGCCACGCCGCGAACCGGCCCGCACCCCACCCGTCCCGCGCCAGCCGAGAGGCCGAACGATGAGACCGAATCCGGCGTCCTCGCCGCGTACCTCCAGCAAGTCCCCGCTCGACGCGCGCAGCGTGCTGGTGCTCGCGCCGATCATGTTGCTGTCGATGGTGGCCGCACTCGAACTCACCATGGTCTACCCGGCGATCCGCCACATGATCCCGGTCTTCCGCACCGCCGACGTGGCCTGGGCGCTGACCATCGTCAGCCTCGTCGGGGTGGCGACCGAGCCGCTCACCGGGCGGCTGGCCGACATGTACGGCAAGAAACGCGTGCTGCTGGGGCTGGTCGTGCTGTTCGCCGTCGGCTCGGTCATGTGCGCGCTCACGTCCGACCTGACGGTGCTGCTGATCGGGCGTGCGCTGCAAGGGGCGTTCCTCGCGGTGACCGGCATCGCGTACGGCCTGGTCCGCGACGTCCTGCCCGCCGAGAAGGTGCCGCTCGGGCTCGGCGTGTTGTCGACCGGGCTCGGCCTCTCGGCGGTCATCGGCCCGTTCGCGGGCGGCGCGCTCATCGACCACCTGGGCTACCGCAGCGTGTTCTGGTTCGGCCTGATCTATGTCGCCGTCGTCACCCCGCTGTTCTGGTGGGCGGTCCCCGAGTCCACCGTCCGGCTGCGCCAACGGCTCGACATCCTGGGCGCGTTGCTCGTCGGAGGCGGCATCGGCCTCATCCTCCTGGTGGTCAGCCAGGGCACTGTGTGGGGCTGGACGGCCGGGCGCAGTTGGGCGTGCTACGTGGCCGGGGCCGTGCTGCTGGCCGTGTTCGCGGTGCGGGCACTGCGCATCGACTACGCGCTGTTCGACGTCCGGCTGATGTTCGGACGCTCACTCGCGCCCACGATGCTGGTGACGTTCCTGGGTACCTTCGTGCTGTCCGCGTACGCCTACCTCAGCGCGCTGATGCTCCAGACGCCGCGCGAGGACGGCATCAGCTACGGCTTCGGACTCTCCGCGTTCGGCGTGGCGACGTACCAACTGCCGTACGCCCTTATCGCCGTGCTCGGCGGCCTCGGCGCGGGCATGCTCGTACGGCGGCGTGGACCGGTCGCCACCCTCCGTCTCGCGATGGCGTCGTTCGCCGTCAGCATGGCGCTGTTCGCGTTCTTCCCGTCGCACTCCTGGCAGATCCTGGTCTGGACCGGCCTGTACGGCGTCGGCTACCTGCTGTCTCCGCTCTCCACCGGCCAGATCGTCCTGGACGCCGCCCCGGCCGACCAGACCGCGGTCAGCGCGAGCGTCCTCGGCGTGGCCCGCAGCCTGGGCAGCGGCATCGCCATCCCGGTCTCCGGGACGATCCTCGCCCAGCACGTCCTGCGCACGGACCCGCAGACGCACCAACCGGTCTACGCCGACGCCGGGTTCATGTGGGCCTTCCTCGCCGCCGCGGCGTGCGGTCTGGTGGCCTTCGCCGTGGCCGCGATGAAGCGGACGCCCCCGCACGACGGCCGACGTCACGCCGCCGGCCGGAGCGAACTGCGTCCGCCGGTCCAGGCTCCGGTCAAGTGATCCGCGAACCGGGCCCCGACGACCCCCGTCGCCCGCACACCGAAGGCGATGTCGGCGTCGAGGCCCGGTTCTTCGCGGAGCAGGCCGCCGATCACGTCGCGGCGCATGAGCTGTTCGTGGACCGCGTCGGCCTCGATGTGCTCGGTGAAGAACCGCGCGCAGGCGGGGTCGGCGACGCCCAGCCGAGTCAGTGTCTCGGCCAACCGGGCCGCGCTGGGCGGCATCGTGGCCTCGGCGGCGGCGAAGTGGCCGGCCATCATGCCGCGGCGTCCCCGGTGCCAGGCGAACAACGACATGAGGTTCACCGTCGCGAGCATCGGTGCGGGGATGCGGTCGAGATAGGCGCCGTACGAGGCGTCCAGGCCGAGGCCGGTCATCAGGTCCGCGAACAGCGCCGAGTGCATGCGCTCCGCCCGGCCCCCGCCGTACTCGTCGAACTCGACGGCGACCACACCGGCCTTGGCGCGGCCGGTGAGACGCGGGATCAGCAGCGCGTGCGGGTCGGCCTCCTTGAGGTGGTACGCCGAGCGGTGGACCACGTACTCGCGGAACTGGTCGAGATTCCCGCCGCGCAGCAGGAAATGCGAGATGCCCGACTCGTCGTCGGACTCGACGAGCAGCGGCGCGAGGGCGGCCTCGGCATCCGGCGCCGGGCCCACCTCGTCGCGCAGCGCGCCGAGGAACACCGACTCAAGCCGGGCCCGGACACGCATCAGGTCCGGATCCCACTCCCACGCGGGGTCCACACCGGCGAACGACCGGTAGTGCAGCTCGTAACAGATGTAGAGGGCAAGGTGCAGGTCCTCCGACCAGGCACCCGGCATCGCCTCCGGCGCCTCGAACCCGGCCCCGGGCGCCGTCCGCAGCGCGTTCACCACCGCCTGTGACATCTCCCCCCGAGCCAAAGGCAGCCCAGGCACCACACTCTCGCCGGAAGGCCCCACGAGGCCGCCACCATCGCCCATGACCGGGCGGCTACCCGCCCCCGCCGACCCCACACCCCGCGCCCGTTTGCCTTGATCACGCCCGGGCAGCCGCAGGCAATGGATCTCTTGCGCATCCCGGGGGTGTACCGACCGCAGGCCGACACCTGGCTCCTGGTCTCCGCGTACCTCGAACAAGCGGACCTCCGGGACGCCGACAGCCTTCTGGACGTGGGCACCGGCACCGGGGCGGTCGCCTTGGCGGCGGCCGAGGCATCGGGGGAGCGGTGCCGGGTGACGGCGGTCGACATCGCGCGTTCGGCCGTGTGGGCGGCGCGCCTCAACAGCCTCCGCTTCCGGCGCGGCGTCGCGGTCCGCCGGGGCGACCTGCTCGGTGCCGTCGCCGGGCGGCGCTTCCGGGTGGTCCTGGCGAACCCGCCGTACGTGCCGTCGCGCCGCCACCTCGCGCCCCGGCACGGCCCGGCACGGTCGTGGGACGCGGGGACGGACGGCCGCGTCGTCCTGGACCGCCTGTGCGACGGCGTGCCCGGCGCGCTGAAACCCGGCGGCACGGTCCTGATCGTGCACTCCGCCCTGTGCGGGGTGGGCGCCACGCTGCGCCGCCTCTCCGCGGCCGGGCTGCGGGCCCGCGTGGTCGCGCGGAGGCGGGAGCCGTTCGGCCCCGTCCTCACCGAACGCGCCCCGTATCTGGAGGAGGCCGGGCTCATCGAGCCGGGATGCCGGGAAGAGGAGTTGGTGGTCGTCCGTGGCGACGCGCGAAGCGGGTGAAGTCCGCCGGGTGGAGGCCGTGCCCGGCGGCCCGGTGCTGATCGAAGGACCGGTCGAGGCCGAACTCCCGGACGGCGGCGGCACCGTGCGGTCGGACCGTGTCGTGGTCGCCCTGTGCACCTGCCGTCGCAGCAAACGCCTGCCGTGGTGCGACACCAGCCACCGCACCCGGCGCGCGCCCGGCGCCGCTCCCTCATCCGCCTCCCCAAAATGCCCTTAACAAGTTGAATGCACCAGTTTGTGGCTCTTCCTGATATAGCGTGGCCTCGCGTCGGACGCCTGGACAGGGAGGGCACGTGCACGGACCCGCAGCGTGCCTGCGCACGATCGCACTCGCCGCGATCCTCGGTGCGCTCGGCGGCTGCGCCTCCCTGACGGAGCGCCGCGACGACGCCGCCGAGGCCGCCGCGCGGTTCGAACAGGCCCTGCGTGCAGGCGACTTGCCCGCCGCGTGCGCCGCCCTCGCGCCGGCGACCCGCGAGGAACTGGAGCAGAACGCCAAGGCCGCGTGCGCGGACGCGCTCCCCGGGCAGGAGCTGCCCGACGCGGGTGCGGTGCGGCGTACCAACGTGCACGGCGACCAGGCCCGGGCGGTGTTCGACGGGGACACGCTGTTCCTCGCGCGCTTCCCGTCCGGGTGGCGGGTCACCGCGGCGGGCTGCCGCGAGCAGCCGGGAGACCGCCCGTACAACTGCACGGTCAAGGGGCGGTGACCTGGGCGTGCGGACGATGTTCACGACCTGCCTCGTCGTCATCGTGGTCGGGCTGGCCTACTTCACCGCGATCGGGTTGATGCAGCGGTGACCGGGCGCCCCCGATCCCGCAAGCGGCGGGACGGCAGTTCCCCGCGGCGGCGCGTCGCCGGGTTCGTCCGAGACAACGGCCTGGGCCTGGCGTTCTTCCTCGCCTTCCTGGCCACGCTGGTCGGCCAGGCCTTCGCCGGGCGCGCGGAGTTCAACGAGCAGATGGCGGTCGACGGCTTCGCCTCGGTCGGGTTCTGGAACTACGTGGCCTCGTCCGACTTCGCCGTCGACGTGACCGAGAACTGGCAGTCCGAGTACTTGCAGTTCTTCCTCTACATCACCGCCACGATCTGGCTGATCCAGCGCGGCTCGCCCGAGTCCAAGCGGCCCGGCACCGCGGGTCGCGAGACCGACGAGGCCCAGCGGGTGGGACGCCACGCCGGCGCCGACTCCCCGTCCTGGGCCCGCGCCCGAGGGTGGCGGCAGGGCGTGTACGCCCGCTCGCTCGGCCTGGTGATGGGCGCCGTCTTCGTGCTCTCCTGGCTCGCCCAATCCGTCACCGGCACGGCCTCCTACAACGAGCAGCGGCTGCGCGACCTCCAGGCGCCCGTCGGCTGGACCCAGTACATCGCATCGGCGGACTTCTGGGACCGCACCCTCCAGAACTGGCAGTCCGAGCTCCTGGCGATCGCCTCGATGGCCCTGCTGTCCATCTACCTCCGCCACCGCGGCTCGCCCGAGTCGAAGCCGGTCGGCGCACCGCACTCCGCCACCGGCGTCGAAGGCGGTTGAGCTCCGGTACGCGGCACACCGCGGCACGGAAAAGCCGTCCCGGCACCGGCCGTTGCGGGTCCGGTGCCGGGACGGCGCGAACGATCGGAGGTCAGGCACCGCCGCCGTTCGACTGCGGGATGCCGGGGGCGAGGGTGCGGAACTTGTAGATGTGGCCGCCGTCGTCACCGCCGACCGTGACGTACGCGGTGTTCGTGCCGGGCTTGATCGCCAGGTTGCTCACGAGTCGCTTCTCCGACTGCGGGTACGGCACGGTCACGGTGGCGATCAGGTCGCCCTTCTGGTTCCAGACCAGGATCTTGTCGGTGCCGATGACCACCTGGTAGACGTTGCCGTCCGCGTCGACGGTGTTGGAGTCGAAGCCGTGCAGGCCGACATTGGCGGTCATGCCGACCCGGCCCTCGGTGAAGCTCTTGCCGTCGGGCGCCAGCGTGAAGAGGTTCTCGCGGCCGAAGTTGTACTCGCTCACCCACACGCCGGTGAAGTCCGGCGTGAAGCTGATGCCGTTGGGGCCGGCCAGCCCGTCCTGGAGCACGGTCGGGTCGGTGCCGTCCGCGTCGAGGCGCACCACGCGGCCGGTCGGGCTCCACGGCGAGCCGTGGTAGTCGGTGACGAACATGTTCCCGGCCCGGTCGAACGCGATGTCGTCGGGCACCATCGGCCGCCCGGCCACCGGCCCGGCGAGCACGGTCTCGAACCCGGTGCCGTCGGGGTTGAGCCGGTCGATCTCCCCGCTGTGGAAGTCGGTGGCGTAGATCTTGCCGTCGGCCGGGCTGAACTGGAGGGACGAATAGCCGCTCGTCGCGTCGGCGTGGACCGGTATGACCTCCTTGGTGCGCAGGTCGAACTTGAGGATCTTCGGACGCCCCGGCGCTGCGGTGAGGTTGACGAAGTACAGCCTGCCGTCCGGCCCGAAGGCGGGGCCCTCCAGCACCGTCAGGTGGCCGAACGGGGACGGCGGGTCCAGGGGCGCGACCCTGGCGACGTAGTCGGCCCGGATCACCTGCCCGCCGCGCCCGGACGCGGAGTTCCCGGTGTCCGCGCGATCGGTGGACGCGTCGGCGGACGGGTCGGCGTTGGCGGTCGGCACGACCGCCGCCCCGCCGACGGCCAGTGCGGCCAGCAGTGCGGCGGCGAGGGTGAGCCGCCTGGTCTTCTTGATCATGGTTCCTCCCGGTCGTGCTCCGAGTCGGCGGCGCCCCGCTGCCTGCGCATGCGGCAGCGCACGCCGACCGTGCTTTCGGCGGTCGTGAGCGTGATCGTGATGAGGTGCGGTGTGTTCGCGGCGGACGGGGCACAGGTGCCCGGGCGGCATCGCGGCGGGAAGCCGGGCGGCTACTCCAGCACGATGCCGAAGGCCCGCTGCCGCAGCAGGGCCTTCTGGATCTTTCCGGTCGACGTCCTCGGCAACTCGCCGAAGATCACCCGGTGCGGTGCCTTGAACCGGGCGATGCGGGCGCGTACGAAGGCCACCAGCTCCGCCTCCCCGATGGCCGCGCCGGGGCGAAGCGTGACGTACGCGACGGGGACCTCGCCCCAGTTCGGGTGCGGTGCGGCGACCACGGCGGTGTCCAGCACGGCGGGATGCTCGGCGAGCGTGTTCTCCACCTCGACGGAGGCGATGTTCTCGCCGCCGGAGATGATGACGTCCTTGGCGCGGTCGCGCAGTTCGACGTACCCGTCGGGGTGCATGACGCCGATGTCCCCCGAGCGGAACCAGCCGTCGGCGGTCACCGCGGCGGCCGTGGCCTGTCCGTCGCGGTAGTAGCCGAGCATCAGGTTGTTGCCGCGCAGGACGATCTCGCCGACGCTCGCCCCGTCGGCCGGGACGTCCCGGCCCGCCGAGTCGATCACCCGCAGCGGTTCGCCGACCACGTTGGCGATGCCCTGCCGTACCACGAGCGCGGTGCGCCGGTCGTCCGGCAGGTCCTCCCACTCCGGCTGCCACTCGCAAACCACCGCGGGCCCGAACGTCTCGGTGAGCCCGTAGAGATGGCGCATCTCGATGCCGAGCGCGCCGAGCTTGGCCAGCAGCGCCGGGCGTGGCGGCGCGCCGCCCACGAACACCCGAACGGGCCTGGGAGTGGTGGAAGTTGCCGCCGGATCATCGGCCAGCATGCCCAACACCACCGGCGCGGCGCAGAAATGGGTCACCCCGTCGTGGCGGACGGCGTGCCAGATGTCCGCCGCGTTCACCTTGCGCAGGCAGTGGTGGACCGCCCCGGCGGCGGTCACCGCCCACGGGAAGCACCAGCCGTTCGTGTGGAACATCGGCAGTGTCCACAGGTAGCGCGACGACGGGTCCAGCCCGGTGTGGTAGGCCATCGCCAGCGCCTGGAGGTAGGCGCCGCGGTGGTGGTACATGACGCCTTTGGGGCGGCCCGTCGTCCCGCTGGTGTAGTTGATCGACAGCAGCGACCGCTCGTCGGTGACGGGAACCGCCAGGGGAGCGGCCGCGCTCAGCAGCGCCTCGTACTCGTCCTCCGGCCGCCCGCAGTCGACCACGGTCGGCTGCGCCATGCTGTCCCGCAGTGCCTCGTCGACGAGTTCGCGACAGGCGACGTCGGCGATCACCACACGCGCCCCGCAGTGGCCGAGGATGTACGCCACCTCGGCCGGAGCCAGCCGGGTGTTCAGCGCGACCAACACCGCTCCCGCGAGCGGCACTCCGTGGTGGGCCTCAAGCAGCACATGGGTGTTGGGCGCGATGACCGCGACCCGGTCGCCCGGCCGTACGCCGAGCCCGGCCAGCGCACCGGCCAGCCGCTGCGAGCGGTCCCAGAACTCGGCGTAGGAGTAGCGTACTTCGCCGTCGACCACGGCGAGGCGGTCGGCGTACACCTTGGCGGCGCGGGCGGCGAACGCGACCGGCGTCAGCTCCGCGAAGGCCATGCCGCTCACCGGCGCGGCTCGAAGAAGGGGAGCACCACGTCCTCGTCCGCGTCGACCGGCTCGAAGACGACGGAGACGGGCATGTCGCAATGGACCGCGTCCACATCGCAGTTCACGATGTTGCTCATCATCTGGTAGCCCTCCTCCAGTTCGATGACGGCCACGACGTACGGGACTTGGAACGCGGGAGTCTGCGGCCGCCAGACCACGGAGAAGGTGTTGACCACCCCGCGTCCTGAACTCTCTTTCCATTCAATGCTGTTCGAGAGGCAGCGCGGGCAGAACGCCTGCGGCTTGAAGACCGCGGCGCCGCAATCGGAGCAGCGCTGGTGGAGCAGCCGGCCCTCGGCGCAGGCGCGCCAGAAGGGTTCGGAGAGCTTGGTCGGCCTGGGAACCGGCCTGCGTGCGGGGCTGGTGGTCACGGTTCACTCCGAAGTCATGAGCAGGAGGCCCTTGGGCCAGTTCGCCAGCGCGACCTTCGCGCCCGGGACCTGGTTCACGTTCGCCTCGCCGCGAACTTGCTGCACGGCGCGTACGACCTTCTGGATCAGTTGCGAATAGCCGGTGTGCGAATGCGACATGACGCCGCCGTCGGTGCAGATGGGGAACCGGCCGTCGAGGCGGATGTTCTCGGGGGAGAGCAACTGCGCGCCCTCGCCAGGGGCGCAGTAGCCGTACGCCTCGAAGTAGCGCACGACTTCGTAGGTGAAGTTGTCGTACACCTCGAACACGTCCACCTCGTCGCGCCCGATCCCCGCCTGTGCGAACGCCGCGGCGGCCGCCCGGCGTCCGACCGTCCCGGTCCGCTCGTACGTCGGCGGGTTGACGTACGTCGGACCCCACTCCTCGCGCCCGCCGCCGAGCAGCCGGACGGGCGCCGCCGGCAGGTCGCGGGCGCGCTCCATCGTGGTGAGGACCACCGCGCTGCCGCCCTCGGAGGTCGTGGCGCAGTCCAGCAGCCGGTACGGGGACGCGACCATCCGGGACGCCAGGATGTCGTCGGGGGTGAACGGTCCGCGCCCGTAGTAGACCGCGTTCGGGTTCACCGCACCGTAGTTGCGGATGGCGGCCGGGATGTGCGCCAGGTCCTCGGGCTTGACCCCGAACTCGTGCATGTAGCGCTGCGCGGGCAGCGCCCACTCGACCGCGGTGTGCAGTCCCCAGGTCTCGATGAACTCGTTGGTCGGCCGGGTCCACGGCGCCGTCGAGTCGCGGTCGGTGTAGAGGGACGCCTGACCGCTGGCGATCAGCGCCACGCGGCACTCGCCGGACGCCACCGCGAGCGCGGCTTCGAGCACCGCCTGCACGCCGTCCATCTCCCGCCCGAGCCAGAAGCCTTCGGCGCCCACGTCGTACGCGAAGGCGCTGCCGGCGTCGGCGTCCAGCCCCACGGTGACGTTGAAGCCGTCGACGTCCGCCATGCCCAGCCCGGCCTGGCGCAGTGCGCCCCGGGCCGCGTCGAGAGTGACGGACCACGACGTCTGTCCGGGCAGGGAGCGCGCCTGAGGGGTGTTGTGGGCGCCGACGATGGCGACGCTTTGCAGGGCGCGGCCGATGTCCTTCGCCAAAGAAGCCTCCTCGTGTGATCGCCGTCCGGGCCCGGCGGCCTCCGCCGGATGGCATGCCGATCCGGCTGACGCGCTAAAGAGTATCCTCTATATCCGCCAAGATTCAATGGCGCGGGGCGACATCCTGAGTCAGTGCGGCGATTTGAGCCGCTAGTTGCCGCATTCCGACTGCAATCTGGACCCGTCTCCGGATGATGAGTACACTGTTTAACGGGTCGGTCGGCTGCCGTGCGGAACCGGGCGGCAGCGTCGCGGCCGCCCTCCAGCACTCGCGAAAGGGACGTCCCGCATGAACTCGCCGATCCGGCCGCGCCACGACGCCGCACAACTCCTCCGCAGCCTCGGCATCCCGGACCGCGGAGCGGTGTACGACCTGGCGTCGGGGTGGTGGCGGCACATGCCGGGTTTCGAGGGCTACCCGCGCTTCGAGGTGATCACCTACAACTCTCCGCAGGACCAGCGGGCCACCGGGCGCTTCCCCTTCCACAAGCCGGAGGAGAACGAGGTCCAGGTCGGCTACGTCTCCGAGTTCGTCTCCGGCGGGCTGCACACCGGGACGCACATCGACGCCCTGTGCCACATCACCTGCGGGGACAACGACGAATGGCACGGCGGCGTCTCGGCCAACGACGCGCTCGGGACCTTCGGCGCGGAGCGCGGCGACGCGTCCGAGCTGGCCCCGGTCATCGGCAGGGGAGTGCTGCTGGACATCCCGCGCGTGCTCAGGCTGGACGTCCTGCCGCCCGGCTTCGGGGTCGGAGAGGAGCACCTGCGGGCAGCGGCGGAGGCCGCCGGGGTGTCGATCGAGGCCGGGGACATCGTGCTGGTCCGCACCGGGCAGATGAAGTACTGGCCGGACATCCGGAAGATCCGCAAGCTCAGCGAGGGCAGCGGCGTCGCGCTGGACGGGGCCGAGTGGCTGGTGGCGCAGGGCGCCGGGTACGTCGGCGCCGACACGCTGGCCTTCGAGGTCCAGCCGTCCCCGATCCCCGGCAACGCCTTCCCCGTGCACCTGTTCCTGCTCTACGAGCACGGGATCCACATCATGGAGTGGGTCAACTGCGAGGGCCTCGCGGCCGACGGCGTGTCGACGTTCCTCTTCATCGGCCTGCCGCTGACGATCCGCGGGGGGAGCGGGTCGCCGCTGCGGCCGATCGCCGTGGCGTGACGGATGCCGCCGGGCGGCGCGCTGTTCGGGTGCGTCGTCCGGCGGCAGGGTCGTGGGCTGTTCGGGCTATTCGCGTGCGTCCTCCGGCAGCAGAGCCGCGATCGCCTGCAAGTGCCTGCGCATCCGGTGCTGAGCCAGCGGAGCGTCTCCCGCCACGATCGCCTCGACGATCGCCCGGTGCGCCTCGTGCGACCGCACCGCGCTGTCGTGCTGCTCCTCGTCCGGCTGCCCGCCCGACGCCCAGGTCTGCTGCACCATGTCCTGGTCGAGCTGCGTCAGCACCTCCACGAAGAGCGTGATGGCCGGATTCCCGGCCAGGTCGGCGATCACGCTGTGCAGGTTCCGTGCGTGTCCGAGGGTGACCCCGCGGTCGATCAGGTCCTGCTCGGTGTCCAGCGCCTCGGTGAGGCGGGCGATCCCGGCCTCGGTCAGCTTCTCGGTCGCGGGGGGGGGGGGGGGGGGGGGGGGGGAGAGGGGGNGTGTCCGAGGGTGACCCCGCGGTCGATCAGGTCCTGCTCGGTGTCCAGCGCCTCGGTGAGGCGGGCGATCCCGGCCTCGGTCAGCTTCTCGGTCGCGGCGGTGACCCCGGCGAGTTCGAGGGCCATCCGCGCCTCGAACATCTGGCGCCGGTTCACCGCCGCGTGCCGGAGGTAGACGCGCGCGGCGTCGCGGACGATGCCCGGATCGGGCTCGGTCACCACCAGGCCGCCGCCCGGGCCGCGGCGCATACGGGCCATCTGGTGGTGCTCGACCAGGCGTACGGCCTCCCGGAACACCGCGCGGCTGACGCCGTAGCGCTCGATCAGGTCGCGCTCGGAGCCGAGGACCGAGCCGGTGCGCCAGCCCGCGTCCAGGATGTCCTGCTCGATCAGCGCCGCCACCGTTTCGGCGAGCCGTTGCGGGCCGCCGCCTTCCGGCGTGTGCCGCGTCGCCCTGGCAGCGCTTGTCATGGACCGGCCCCATCCCGTCTGCCCCGTCGCCGGGGGCGTATCTCCAGGCTGATGTCGCGCTCGATACAGAGCACTCTTTCGGTGTCCATGGTAGAGGATGCCCGGCTCTCACCGCGCAATACGGCTGACGCCGACGCAAATGAGGGCACTTATCCCTCGGGAGCAGTAGCCGGGTCCGCACCCACGATGCGCAGCGCGAGCTCGCCGTACTCCCAGACGACGGCATCCTCCCCGATCTCGCCGTCCTCGCGGAACCAGACGGCGACACCCATGCCCAGGTCCAGGATCGCGTATGAGGCCAGTCTCGCCGACGCGACCCGGAACCGGCCGGCGGCCACGCCCGCGGTGACCAGGTCGCGGAAGCACGCCTCGTACTCCGCGCGCCGGGCGAGCACTTCGCTGCGGAACGGCTCCTGGAGGCTGCGCAGTTCGCGATTGCCGACGAAGGCCTCCAGGTGGTGCCGCGCGTGATAGCGCACATGAGTCTCGGTGGCGCGCCTCAGCCTTTCGGTCGGATCGCCGGTCGTCGCGACGGCCGCGCGGTGCTGGGCGAGGAGCTCGTCCATGGTCCGGCGTGTGATGTCGACCAGCAGGTCCTGCTTCGAGGCGACGTGCTTGTACAGGCTCGGGCCGCGCACGCCGACCGCGGCGCCGATGTCGGCCATGGTCGTCGCCTCGTAGCCGAACCTGGTGAACAGGTCGAGTGCGGCGGCGCGGATGTCGTCGGCCCGCGGCGAGCCGGACGGTGAACCGGACAAGGCCGCTCCTCCTGGATTGCGGTCGGCTAACAGGTCTTAGCCCGATGGTCCAAATCTCCTCCGATCCTATCTTGATTCGGCAGGCCTTGCTGTTATGGTCGAGGCTAATGACCATTAGCCATGGTCGCTCATGAAGAGCCAGGGAGGCTGTGTGACTGTCGACCTCACCCCCGGCCCGGTCGCGGAGGACCTGGCCCGGCGGACCGCGCGCTTCGTCCGCGAGGTGGTCGTTCCCGTCGAGGAGCGCACCGGCGGGGTTCCGGGCTCGGACGACGTACGGCTGGAACTCCAGCGCGCCGCACGCGAGGCGGGCGTCTTCGCGCCGCACGTGTCCCGCGAGTACGGCGGCCACGGCCTGGACATGCGCGACCGCGCGTTCGTCTTCGAGGAGGCCGGCTACTCGCTGCTCGGCCCGCTCGCGCTCAACATCGCCGCGCCCGACGAAGGCAACATGCACATGCTCGAAGCGATCGCGTCCTCCGGACAGAAGGAGCGCTACCTGCGCCCATTGGCCGCCGGGGACATGCGCTCGTGCTTCGCCATGACCGAGCCCGCACCCGGAGCGGGCTCCGACCCCGCCGCGCTCGCCACCACGGCCGAGCGCATACCCGGCGGCTGGCGCATCGACGGCCGCAAGTGGTTCATCACCGGCGCCGACGGCGCCGGGTTCGCGATCGTGATGGCGCGCACCTCCGGGGCGCCCGGAGACGCGGGCGGCGCGACGATGTTCCTGGTCGATGCGGACAATCCGGGCATGCGCATCGTCCGCCACATCGACACGCTCGACGAGAGTCTCTTCGGGGGCCACGCCGAGATGCTGTTCGACAACTGCACGGTGCCGGACGAGGCGGTGCTGGGCGAGGTGGACGAGGGGTTCCGGTATGCCCGGGTCCGGCTCGGTCCGGCGCGTACCACGCACTGCATGCGCTGGCTCGGTATCGCCCGGCGCGCCCAGGACATCGCGGTCGGACGGGCCGCCGAACGCGAGCTGTTCGGCTCACGGCTGGCCGAACTCGGCATGGTGCAGCACATGATCGCCGACAACGAGATCGACATCGCCGCCGCCCACGGCCTCATCCTCCGGGCCTGCGCCGACCTCGACGTGGGCGGATCAGGCGCGCAGTCGACGTCGATCGCCAAGACATTCTGCGCGGAGGCCGTCTGGCGGGTGGTCGACCGCTCGCTCCAGATCTGCGGCTCGCTGGGCGTGTCGGGGCACGTGCTACTCAGCCGATTCCTACGCGAGACGAGGCCGTTCAGGATCTACGACGGACCCTCCGAAACGCACCGCTGGTCCATCGCCCGGCGCGTCGTCCGCCGCCACGACGCGGCAGGCGCCCGATGACCGGCGGGTCGCAGCCAGGTGTCGACGGCCTTGAACTCCCGCTTCTGGAAGGCTTCTTCGCGGAGCACGTGGCGGGATTCCGAGGCGGCCTCACCGCCGAACTCCTCGACGGCGGACGGTCGAACCTCACCTACAAGGCGACCGACGGCGAACGGAGCTGGGTGATCCGCCGCCCGCCCCTCGGTGGACTGACCCCCTCGGCACACGACATGGCCCGGGAGTACCGGTTCGTCTCGGCGCTCGCGGACAGCCCCGTTCCGGTTCCGCGGGCGGTGGCGCTGTCCGACGGGGCGCTGCTGGGCGTGCCGTTCTCGGTGGTCGAGTTCGTGCCGGGGACCGTCATCCGCACGTGTGAGCAACTGCACCGGCTGCCCGACGAGCGCATCGCGGGCTGCGCGTACGCCCTCGTGGACACCCTCGCCCTGCTGCACGCGGTCGACCCCGAGGCGATCGGACTCGGCGGCGTCGGGCGGCCCGAGGGCTATCTCGCCCGCCAGATCGCGCGATGGTACGACCAGTGGCACCGCGTGCGCACCCGCGAACTCACCGACATCGACACCCTGCACGCGCGCCTCGCCGAAACCTGCCCGCCCGAGAGCGCCACCGCGATCGTGCACGGCGATTTCCGGATCGACAACGCCATCCTCGGCGCGGACGATCCGGAGGACGTACGCGCCATCGTCGACTGGGAGATGGCCACCCTCGGCGACCCGCTCGCCGACCTGGGCCTGCACCTGGCGTACGCGGACCCGGCCTTCGCCCCGGTGCTCGCCGGGACCGCCGCCTCGACCAGCGAACGCCTGCCCCGCACCGAGGACTTGGCCCGCCGCTACGCGACGGCGTCCGGCCGCGACCTGAGCGGTCTCGGCTTCCACATCGCGCTGGGCTACTTCAAGACCGCGGTCATCGCCGAGGGCATCCACGCCCGCTACCGGCAGGGGCTCACCAGGGGAGCCGGGTTCGAAACCGTGGCGGACGCTCCGGCACCGTTGGCGGCGGCCGGCCTGCGTGCATTGTCGGACGGCGTCTGAGTCGGGCTCTGCTCTTTCGGGTCCGAATCCCTCGGCGTCGGCATCCGAGACGCCGACGCCCGTCGGCCGACGTGGAAACACCGATCGCCCAGGGCACCGACCGGTCTGTCCCCACCGCCGACCCACACACCGGCCGGCTCGCCACCGGCCACTCACCACGGGCCACTCGCCACCGGCGAACTCACCACCGGTCGGCTCACCGCCGACCACCTCAAGGCCACCTTACGGCCGACCGACGCGCAGCGGTTGTGGTGCCGCGGAACCAACATCCCTACCAAACCCAGGAGTTCCCATGCCCATCCTCGACCGCTTTC
This sequence comes from Yinghuangia sp. YIM S09857, assembly GCF_051388915.1. Classification (NCBI taxonomy): domain Bacteria; kingdom Bacillati; phylum Actinomycetota; class Actinomycetes; order Kitasatosporales; family Streptomycetaceae; genus Yinghuangia; species Yinghuangia sp. YIM S09857. Next base: position 641,078 of record NZ_JBPKBH010000001.1, read on the forward strand.
GGCTCGACGGCCGGGTCGCCGTCGTGACCGGGGCGTCCTCCGGTGTCGGCGTCGTGATCGCGCGTGCTCTCGCGGAGGCCGGTGCCGACGTCGTCCTGGCCGCGCGTCGGGCCGAGCAACTCGCGGAAACCGCCGAACTCGTCGAGAAGGCGGGGCAGCGCGCGCTCTGTGTGCCGACCGACGTCTCCTCGCCGGAGCAGTGCCGCTCGCTCGCCGCCGCCGCTGCCGAGTTCGGGCCGGTGCGCGTCCTGATCAACAACGCCGGAATCGGCACCGCCGTCCCGGCGGCCCGCGAGACACCCGAGCAGTTCCGGTCGGTCCTGGACGTCAACCTCTCCGGCGCCTACTGGATGGCCCAGGCCGCCGGGGCCGAGATGCGCGACGGCGGTTCCATCGTCAACATCTCCAGCATTCTCGGCCTGGTCACCGCCGGGCTCCCGCAGGCCGCGTACGCCGCCTCCAAGGCCGGGCTCCTCGGCCTCACCCGGGACCTCGCCGCGCAGTGGAGCAGCCGCCGCGGCATCCGGGTCAACGCCGTCGCGCCCGGCTTCTTCGCCTCAGAGATGACCGACCAGTACCCGGACGGCTACCTCGCCGACCGCCTCGGCGGCCTGCCCATCCCGCGCCTCGGCGAGGCCGAGGAGCTGGCCGCCGCAGTCCTGTTCCTCGCCTCGGACGCGGGCGGCTACGTCACCGGCACGACGCTGACCGTCGACGGCGGCCTGACCGTGTCCTGAGGCCCCGCCCCGTGCCTGGGGCTCCCGGCCCGGCTTGGGGCTCCGGGCCCGGCTTGGGGCTCCGGGCCCGTGCCTGAGGTCCCGGCCCCGTGTCCTGAGGCTCTGGCCCGGTGTCCTGAGGCTCCGGGCCCGTGCCCTGGGCCCCGGCCCCCCTGTGCCTTGGGGCCTCGCCCGAGGCTGTCCCCAGCTCGCCCCCCGGGGCCGCCCCCAGGCCCCCTCAGTGGCCGCGGACCCCGTCAAGGACGTCCAAAGCCAGTCCAGGATCCGCCCCGTCGGCCAGCGACACCGACACGCGGTCGTAGACCCCGGCACATCGCTCGCGGATCAACCTGCCCGCGTCCGCCGGTTTTTCGGCGACGACGGCAAATGCGTTCAGCACATCGTCGTCGATCAGCCGTCCCATCTCCTGCCACCGCCCTGCGAGGGACAGCGTGCGCAACTCCTCCTGGAGCGCACCCCAGCCGTGGTGCTCCAGCACGCTCCGGTACGCCGGTGTGGAGCCGTAGAAGGCGATCCGTCCCCGGATCCCGGCGCGGCCGCGCTCGTACTCCTCCTCCGAACGACCGGTGGCCACGAGCACGTTCCCGGCGACCTCGAACGGCCTTGCGGTCCAAGGCTCTTGCGCCGCCTCGGCCTCCGTCCGCGCGGCCAGCGCCCGCGGGGCGAGGTGTTCGGCGACGTACGAAACCGTGCTGAACGGGTGGCAGATCACGCCGTCCCCGACCGCGCCCGCCGCCGCGGCCATCCGCGGTCCGACCGCCGCGACCAGGACCAGCGGCTCGCCCTGGGCCACCGGGCCCGGGTCGAACAGCGGGTTCATCAGGCTGTGGCGGTAGAACTCGCCCTGGAAATCCAGCTTTCCGCCGGTCTGCCAGCTCTGCCAGATCGCCCGGGTCGCGGCGACGAACTCCCTCATGCGCGCAGCCGGTTGCGACCACGGCATGGCGAAGCGGCGGGTGATGTGCGCCTTCACCTGGGACCCGAGCCCGATCACCGCCCGGCCGCCGGAGATCTGCTGCAAGGTCCAGGCGCTGGACGCCAGCGTCATCGGCGTGCGGGCGAAGGCGATGGCCACGCCCGTGGCCAGCTCGATCCGGGACGTGCGCGACGCGGCGACCGCGAGGTGCTGGAAGGGGTCCTGTGCGGTTTCCGGTATCAGGACGCGGTCGACGCCGCGCTGCTCGGCGGTGGCCGCGGCCTCCGCCGCGCGGAGTGAGGCTCCCGTGCCGACGTCCAGCTTCGGCGGAGGCAGCGGCCGGCGGGACTGCGAGGTGGTGGTCATGGTGCGCGAAATCCCCTTCAGGCCATGGCGTTCACGCCGGTGAGGGCGCGACCGATGATGAGCTTCTGGACCTGGCTGGTGCCTTCGTAGAGGGTGAGGACGCGCGCGTCCCGCAGGTATCTGCCGAGCGGGTATTCGTCGATGAAGCCGTAACCCCCCAGCACTTGAAGACAGTTGTTGGTCACCCGCACCGCGGTCTCGGATGCGTGGTACTTGGCGGCCGAGGCGTCCACCGCGTAGTCCTTCGGCTCGATCCCGGCGTCCGCCATCCGCGCGACCTGGTGGGTCAGCAGACGGGACGCGCGTACGTCCACCTCGGAGTCGGCGAGCAGTTCCTGGACGAGCTGGAAGCCCGCGATCGGCCGGCCGAACTGGGGCCGCTCCTGGGCATACCGCACGGCCGCGTCGAGCGCCGCCTGCGCCACGCCCACGGCGCCTGCCGCCACCGAGACCCGCCCGCGCGTCAGCGCCCCGAGGGCGATGGCCAGCCCCTTGCCGACGCCGCCGAGGCGCGCGGAGTCCGGGACGCGTACCGCGTCGTACCCGATCTCGGCGGTCGCCTGGGCGCGCAGCCCGAGCTTGCCGTGGATCTCCCGGGCGGTGAAGCCGGGGGAGTCGGTCGGCACGAGGAAGGCCGTGATGCCCGCATCGCCGGTCCGTGCGAAGGTGAGGGCGATCGCGGCCGAGGTTCCGTTGGTGATGAACATCTTGGCGCCGGTGATCAGCCAGTCGCCGCCGTCGCGCACCGCCCGGGTGGCGAGCGAGGCCGCGTCCGAACCGGTGCCGGGCTCGGTGAGGGCGAAGCAGCCGAGCGCGTCGCCGCGGACCAGCCGCGGCAGCCACTCCTTCTTCTGCGCCTCGGTGCCGTGTGCCGCGATGGTCTTGGTCACCAGGCCGAGCGAGACCGACACGATTCCGCGGACCGAGGAGTCCCCGCGGCCCAGTTCCTCGGTGACGAGGGCGTACGACAGCATGTCCGCGTCCACGCCCCCGTACTCCTCCGGGATCATCAGCCCCAGGAAGCCGAGTTCCCCGAGGCGCCTGGCGATGCCCGGGTCGACCCGCTCGGCGCGGTCCCACTCGCGGGCGTGCGGCGCGACCTCGCGGTCGACGAACTGCGCGGCCATGGCCTTGATCTCGCGTTGGGTCGCGGTGAGACCGAACTCCCGTGAACGCAAAGGATCCTCCTTGGTGTGGTCGCCGCGATCGGCGCGGCGGGGGTCGGGCGCGACACCCGACGGGCGTGGCCGGGGGTGCGATACCCGACCGGATCGGCCAGGGTCAGGTGCGGTACGCCACCCGCTCAGTGAGCGTCGGGGGCGTGCCCGACTCCGTGAGCGGCAGCCCGAGTTGCACCCGTTCGGCGACCCAGCGCGTCGGCCGGTACCGGGGGTCGCCGGTGCTGCGGTGCAGGCCCTCGTGAAGGGCGAGCATGCGCCGCGCCCCGAGCTTGTCACCCCATGACAACGGTCCCGCGGGGTAGCCGAGTCCGGCCACGACCGCCGTGTCGATGTCCGCCGGGTCGGCGATGGACCGTTCGGCGATCGACGCGGCCACCGAGACGATCGACGCCAGCAGGCGCTGGGCGACCGAGCCCGCGGTGTCGCGGACGACCGTGACGCGCCGTGGCGCCTCGCCGGCTCCGGCCCGCGCGAGCACCGCCCGGGCGTCGCGCGCCGCCACCGGGTCCGTCGCCGGTGTCACGGCCAGCACGCGCCGCCGCGCGGCAAGAGACAGGGGGTCGACGCCCAGGCTCCGCCCGGCCGGCAGCCCCGCCGAGGCCACGGCGGCCGCCACGGTCGTTCCCCACGTCGGCACCAACACCACGGCATCGGGCGGCGGCGAGGCGCCATCGCGCAGCAAGACCCCGGCCCGGCCCAGGAATTGGCGCAGCGCCTCGGTATCCGCCCCGTCTCCTGGCACCCACACCGGTCGATCCGCGTCCCCGTCGACCGGTGCCTCAGCCGGGACCTCGGGACGGGAGCCGGAACCGGAGTAGGTGTAGAAGCCGCGCCCCGTCTTCCGCCCGAGCAGGCCGGCCGCGACCCGGTTGGCCGCGACCACGGACGGACGCAGCCGGTCCGAGTGCGCGAAGCCCCGCCAGATCGTGTCGGTGACCGAGGCGGTGACGTCCAGGCCGGTGAGGTCCATGAGCTCGAACGGCCCCATCCGCAGCCCGAGTACGTCCCGCGCGATGCGGTCGATCCCCACGGCGTCGGAGACAGACTCCTCCAGGAGGGCAAACGCCTCCGTCGCGAGGCCGCGTCCGGCGTGGTTGACCAGGAAGCCCGGGGTGTCCGCCACGACCACCGCGGCATGCCCGGTCCCGCGTACGAACTCGGCCAGCATGCCCGGGATCTCCGCGCGAGTGCGGGCCCCCGGCACGACCTCGGCGATCCGCATCAGCGGCACCGGGTTGAAGAAGTGCAGCCCCGCGAGCCGCGAGGGGTCGGCGAGGCCCGCCGCGATCCCGGTGACCGTCAGCGACGAGGTGTTGGTGGCGAATACCGCCTCGGCGGGCAGCGCGTCCTCCAGCGCCCGGAACAACTCCCGTTTGGCGGCCAGGTCTTCGTGGATCGCCTCGACGACCAGGTCCACCGCCGGTCCCGGGGCGGTCGGCGCGTCGACCGCGGTGATGCGGGCCCGGGCGTCCGCCGCGTCCTCGGAGGACATCCGCCCGTTCCGCACCGCGCGCCGCAGCATGTCCTCGACGAAGGTCAGCGCCTCGGGCACCGACGCCGGGCGGGCGTCGCACAGCTCGACCGTGTGGCCCGCGGTCGCCGCCCACTGGGCGATGCCGCGGCCCATGACCCCGGCGCCGACGATCCTGATGTGCACGTTGAGTCCCCCAAGGGTTCGGACGGGTGGCGGAGCGCGCACAGGGCGCGCACCCAAGCTGCCAAAGCTTATTGATCACTGTCCAATACCTAATTAGGATCACACTGAGACGCAATACTTATGAATCTCGGGACAGTCGGGCACCGCCCGGGACGGAGGAACCGTGGAGCTGCGCCATCTGACCGCGTTCGTCGCGGTGGCGGAGGAACTGCACTTCGGCCGCGCCGCCAGGCGGCTCCAGATGGCCCAACCGCCGCTGAGCCAGCAGATCCGCACCCTGGAACGCGAGCTGGGCGTGCAGTTGTTCGAGCGCAACACCCGCTCGGTGCGCCTCACCAGCGCAGGCCAGTCCTTCCTGGAGCCCGCCCGGACCGTCCTGCTGGACGCCGACGTCGCCGCGCGCGCCGCGAAGGCAGCCGCCCTCGGCGAGTACGGGCGCGTCACGGTCGGCTTCGCGGGCGCGTCCAGCCACGAGTCGCTGCCCAGGCTGACGCGCGCGGTCCGCGCCGCGCACCCGGGCATCGAGCTGGTGCTGACCGGCCAGACGTACGCGAACGTCGCCCTGGCCCAAATCGCCGAAGGGGCGCTGGACCTCGGCTTCGTACGCCTGCCGGTGAACCGTCCCGGCGTCCGGGCCCGGGTGATCCACGAGGAGGAGCTGATCTGCGCGCTGCCCTCGGACCACCCGCTCGCCCGGCACGCCCGCATCCCGGTCGCCGCGCTGGCCGAGGAGCCGTTCGTCGGCTTCCCGGCGAACGCGGGGTCGTCGCTGCGCGACGCCACCGTCCGGGCCTGCGAGGCCGCCGGGTTCCTCCCGGTGGTGGTCCAGGAGGCGCCGGACTCGCACACGATCCTCGCGCTGGTGGCGGCGGGCGTCGGTGTCACCTTCACGCTCACCTCGTGCCGCCACATCCAGCAGACCGGGCTGGCCTACCGGCCGCTCGACGGCGCGCCGATCCGGCTCCGGGCCGCACTCGCGTGGCGGGCCGACAACCCGTCCGCTGCGCTGCGCTCGGTTCTCGCGGTGGCCGAACAGGTGCTGCCCACACCGGAGTTCGCTGAGACCGATCAAGGCTGATTGAGACGAATATGGTATCGATACGACCGTTATTCGGTATTGGACCCGTTCCGTAGTGGGATGCGAGGGTCGGCGGGAACCGATCGCCCCTCTCGCACACCGGAGTTCACAGTGGCACTGACCGTCGACGGCATACCGGAGATCACCAGGCTCGCCGGGCGGGACCTCGGACACTCGGCGTGGAGGGAGGTCACCCAGGAGATGATCGACGCGTTCGCCCGGGTGTCCGGTGACCACCAGTGGATCCACGTCGACACCGCACGCGCGGCCGAGGGGCCCTTCGGACGGACCATCGCGCACGGCTACATGGTGCTGAGCTGGGGCGTGCCGATGTGCGCCGAACTCCTGCGTGTCACCGGCGTGGGCATGGCGCTCAACTACGGCATGGACAGGGTCCGCCACCCGGCGCCGGTGCCGGTCGGCAGCCGGGTCCGCCTGCACGCCGCGGTGACCGCCGTCGAGGAGGTCGCCCGGGGCGGCGTCCGGATGCACCGCGCCTTCACCTTCGAACTGGAGGGCTCGGTGAAGCCCGCGTGCGTCGCGGAGTCGCTGACCCACTTCTACCCCTGACTTCAACTCCCGGCTTCAACTTCCGGCTTCAGCTCCTGACGTCAACTCCTGGGCCCGTCGGCTCGGCGCACGGCCGCCTTCCTGCGATGCGCCGGCGACGCGCCTTCGCCTTCCGGACGTGAGGCGCCTTCACGGACCCACTTTGAGGATACTCATCTGCCGGCGCCTGCCCGTGGTTCCGCCCCGACTTGTTGATGTACTCAATAGAGTGTACTCTTTTCCCGAGGCGCCTCCTCCGGTCGATATCCACGGACAAGTGCGGCGCCCGAATATGCGCCCGCCGCGGCAATCCGCCCGGGGCGCATGAACGCACGACAGGGAGGAACTGGTGGAGTTCGCGTTCAGCAAAGCGGACGCCGCGTTTCGGAACGACCTGGTCGAATTTCTGGATCGCGAATTGGCCGACGGTTGGAACCGTTCCGAGTTCGGTCTCGGCAGCGCGGTGTTCACCGATTTCTCACGGGGATTCGTGGGCCGGCTGGCCGACCGCGGGTGGCTCACCCCGCACTGGCCGGAGGAGTACGGCGGCGGGGGCCAGGGCGCGTGGCAGCACTTCGTCCTCGGTGAGGAGATGTGGAAGCGCGGCGAACCCCGTGGCCCGCAGTACATGAACGTGAACTGGGTCGGCCCCGCCATCATCAAATACGGCACCGAGGAGCAGAAGAAGACGCTCCTCCCGCCGATCACCCGAGGAGAGGTGTTCTGGTGCCAGGGCTTCTCCGAGCCCGAGGCCGGCACCGACCTCGCGGCCCTGAAGACGCGCGCCGTCCGGGACGGCGACGGCTACGTCATCGACGGCCAGAAGATCTGGACCTCGTACGCGCACCAGGCCGACTACTGCTTCCTGCTCGCGCGCACCGGCTCCCCGGCCGAGGGCCGCGACGGCATCTCCGTCTTCCTGCTGCCGCTCGACACGCCCGGCGTCGAGGTCCGGCGCATCGAGGGGTTCGTCGGCAACGACTCGTTCAACGAACTCTTCCTCACCGGCGTGCGCGTCCCTCTGGAATGCCGCCTCGGCGAGGAGAACAAGGGCTGGGACATCGTGCGCCGCACCCTCGCGTACGAACGCGTGGGCGCGCCGCGCTACGCCCGCGCCGCCCTCGTCCTCGACGGCCTCGCCGCCTGGTGCCGCGAAGCCGGGCTGTTCGCCGACCCCGGGATCCGGGAGCAGTTCGGCGAGGCCCGCGCGCTGTGCGAGGCCGCCCGCGTGCTCGTCTACCGGGTCATCGACGAGCGGGCCAAGGCGAAGGAGCCCTCCCCGAAGGCGTACCAGGCCCGGGCCGCGATGGTGCAGGCCGAACGCGCGGTCGGCGACCTCGCGCTCGACGTCATGGGGGCCGAGGCCCTCGTCGAGAAGTCGCCGGGCGACGCGCAGTTCCGCAATTCGCTGGGTGCCGGAATCGCCGCGGGCAGTTATGAGGTCCAGCTCAATCTGATCTCCCGCCTGATCCTCCAACTTCCCAAGGAATAGCCGTGGATTTCGAACGATCGGATACCCAGCGAGCGCTGCGCGACGCGCTGGGCGCCCTGCTCGGCCGGTACGCCGGGGTCGCGCGCTCCCGCGCACTCGCGGTCGGCGGCGACTACGACCACGCGCTCGAATCGGCCCTGCGCACCGGCGGATTCCTGGACCTTTTCGCCGACCCCGGTGCCGGACCGCTCGACGCCGTCCTCGCCGTCGAGCAGATCAGCGGGGAACTCGGCGCCATCACCCCCGTCCCGCACCTGCTGGTCCTGCCCGCGCTCGGCCTGCCCGCGCACGACGGGCCGGTCGTCCTGGCCGCCCCCGACGCCGCCGGGCCGGTGCGGTACGGCGCGCAGGCCGGACGCATCCTCATCGCGGGACCCGACCACTGTGTCGCGGGCGACCTGGACACGCACGACGCGACCCCGTTGCCCTCCGCGTTCGGTTACCCGCTGGCCCGCGTCGCGGTGCGCGGCAGTCTGCGCCACACGGAGAAGCTTGCGCCGGGTTCGTCCCGGATCATGGTGAACTGGTGGCGGGGGGGGGGGGGGGGTGAGGGGGCGGGG
>NZ_JBPKBH010000001.1:649699-653051 GCF_051388915.1 Yinghuangia sp. YIM S09857
CCGAGGCGCTCGGAATGATGCAGAAGGCGCTGGACCTCACCGTGCAGTACGCGAAGGACCGCAAGGTGTTCAAGCGATCTCTCGGATCCTTCCAGGCCCTGCAACACCGCCTGGCCGAGCTGAGCGTGCTGGTCGAGGGGTCGCGCTGGCTCGTCTACGAGGCGGCGTTCCACGGCGCGCAGGACGAGGCCGCGGCGGTCGCGAGCGCGCACACGATGGCGGCCCTGCACCGACTGACGCGCGAGACGCACCAGATCATGGGCGCCATCGGGTTGACCCGGGAACACGACCTCCACCTGTGGACCCTGCGCATGCAGGCCCTGCGTGCCGAACTCGGCGGCCTGCGCGAGCACCGGCGCGCGGTGGCGGAATCACGATGGGGAGCGGCGGCGGTATGAGCAATCCGGTTGCCTTCACACCGGAGCAGGAGGCGCTGGCGGAGTCCGTGCGGCGGTACTGCGCGGCCAAGTGCACCGAGGACGTGCAGCGGGCCGACGCCTTCCCGCAGCCGTTCTGGCAGGGGCTGGTCGGGCTCGGCGTGCTGTCCCTCGCCGTGCCGGGGGAGGGCGCGGGCGCCGGCGAGATCGCGGCCGTCTCGATGGAGCTGGGGCGCGCCTTCGCCCCCGGACCGGTCGCCGCGACCTTCTTCGCGACCCACACCCTGCCCGAGGCGCAGGCGCTCGCCGTCGCCTCGGGAACCAGCCTGGTGTCGTTCGGCCGACCACCGCTGATGCCGTGGGCGCGGCTCGCCGACGTGTTCGTGGAGTCGGACGGCGAACGGGCCTGGCTGGCCCGCGCGAACGGCCCCGTCGAAGCGGTCGACACCCTGGGCGGCGAACCCTGGGGGCGCGTCGCGTTGGAGCGCGTGGCACCACTGGAACGCGTACGGCGGGGCGCCGACTTCGCCAACCTCGCCCTCGCCGGATACCTCTGGGGTGCGGGACGGCGCCTGCACGACGCCGCGGTGGAGCATGCCCGTACCCGCGTGCAGTTCGGCCGCGCCATCGGGGATTTCCAGGCGGTCGCCCATCCGCTCGTGGACGCCGGTCTCGGACTGGAGGCCGCGGAGAAGCTGACCGAGGTAGCCGCTCAGGCGATCGACACCGGACACCCGGAGGGCTCCGCGCTCGCCGCCGCGGCCCGGCTGTCGGCGTCGCGGGCCGCGTTGGAGGCGGCGTCCGTGTCCCATCAGGCGCACGGGGCCATCGGCTACTCGGTGGAGGGCCCGGTCGGGCACATCGCCCGGCGCATCAGGCAACTGTCCCTGCTGCCGTCGCACGAAAAGGCCGTCGGCGCCCAGGTTTTGGCGATGTACTCGGAGAAGGGCCGGAAATGACGCAGGATCAGAAGTCCCCGGTGGAGGCCGACGCGCCCGAGGTGCTTTTCGAGAAGCGCGACCACATCGCGTACATCACGCTCAATCGGCCGCACAAGGGGAACTCCCTGACCGGGACGATGATGCCGCGGATGCGGGAGGTGTGGAGCGAGGTCCGCGACGACCCGTGGATCCGCGCCGCCATCGTCACGGGGGCCGGGGAACGGCACTTCTGCACCGGCGCGGACGTGAACGTGGTCGCCGGGCGCGGTGGGATGAGCACCGGCACCGGCCCGCTCACCGACGAGGTGTTCTGGTCTCCGCGGCAGAACCGGGTCTGGAAGCCGGTCATCTGCGCCGTCAACGGCCTCGCGGTCGGCGCCGGACTGCACTTCGTCGTCGACGCCGACATCGTCGTGGCCTCCGAGCGCGCGGCGTTCATGGACAGCCACGTCAACGTCGGCCTGGTGGGCGCGATGGAGAACATCGGCCTGGCCAAGCGCCTGCCGCTGGGCGCCGCGCTGCGCATGACGCTGATGGGCAAGGACTACCGCATGCCCGCCGAACGCGCGTACCAGCTCGGGCTGGTGGACGAACTCGCGGCGCCCGAGAGCCTGATGGACACGGCCGAGGAGATCGCCCGCAGCATCGCCAGGAACTCCCCCGCCGCCGTGTCGCTTTCGCAGCAGGCGGTCTGGGGCTCGCTGGAGATGGGCTACGCGCAGGCGTGCGAGTACGGATGGGCCCTGCTGCGGATGCACTGGGCGCATCCGGACTCGAAGGAAGGACCCCGGGCGTTCAGCGAGGGCCGCGAGCCCAAGTGGACCACCGGTGTCGGTGAGGACGACTGAACGTGGACTTCGGATTCACCGCCGAGGAAGAGGAATTCCGCGCCGAGGTACTGGAGTTCCTGACCGACTACCGGGACCTGGCCGGCTACTTCCACCGCCGCGAGAAGAACGGGGAGGGCGTACGCCGGCTCTACCGGGCGCTCGGCGAGCGCGGCTGGCTGTCGCTGTCCTGGCCGACCGAGTTCGGCGGCGCCGGACTGTCGCCCGCGTACGAGTTCATCCTGTGGGACGAGATGGCGTACGCGCGGGTCGCCCGCCCGCCCATGGGCCCCGGGCTGATGGCCAAGGCGCTGATGGCCCACGGCACGGCCGAGCAGCGCGAACGCTTCCTCCCGGACCTGCGGCGCGGGCGGCTCAACTTCGCACTCGGCTACTCCGAACCCGACGCCGGGTCCGACCTGGCCGCGGTCCGGACCCGGGCGCGGCGGGCGTCCGCCGACGAGTACGTGGTCGACGGCGCGAAATGCTGGACGTCCAACGCCCATTGGGCCGACTGCATCTGGCTGCTGTGCCGGACCGGCGCACCCGACAGCAGGTCCCGCGGCCTCACCGTCCTGATCGTTCCCCTCCACCATCCGGGGGTCACGGTCTCCCCGATCCCCACCCACGACGGCGGGCGGCTCAACGAGGTCCGCTTCGACGGCGTGCGGGTCCCGGCCGCGAACCGCGTCGGTGCGGAGAACGAGGGCTGGCAGGTCGTCGGGTCCGCCCTCGCCGTCGAACGGCACGTGCAGTTCCCGCCGAAGCGGCTGCGTCGCGACCTCCAGGACCTCGTCCGGTGGGTGGCCGACAACGGGCTGGACGCGGACCCCGCGGTCCAGGGACGCCTGGCCGAACTGGCCGTGCGCGTCGCGGAGGTCGAAGCCCTGGCCCTGGCGCTGCTCGGCGAGATCATCGCGGGGGAGCCGTCGGCGGTCCCGGCCGCGTACCACAAACTGGCCGGGACCACGGTCGCGCAGGAAATCGCCCGCGCCGCCATGGAGTTCGGCTCGCAGGAGGCGCTGGTCTCGGGAACCGACATCGAGTTCATGTGGCGCCAGGCGATCCTGGAGACCATCGGCGGGGGGACGTCCGAGACCATGCGGGGGCTGATCGCCCGTCAGGCGTACAACCTGGGTGCCCGCACCTGACCGGAAGTCCGAACGGAGGGTCGCCTCCAGACCGCGGCCGCAGCCACCCGGGTGGC
>NZ_JBPKBH010000001.1:653202-657229 GCF_051388915.1 Yinghuangia sp. YIM S09857
CCCTCCATACCGCTGTAGATCTCGGTGGCCTCGCAGAAGGCGAAGCCGTGGGCCTCCGCGTAGGCCAGCGCCTCGTCGGTCTTGGCCAGGTCCGTGGCCAGGCTGTCGCCCCAGCCGTCCGCCTCCGCCGGGGCGAGCAGGGCGCCGCGGTTCGTGCGCAGGTTGGCGCGGGCCTCGCCGACCGCATGCGGCGGAACGAGGCCGCCCACCGCGTAGTTCCCCGTGATCGTGGGCGCCGCCACCCACGAGCGGCCGGGGAACGCCTCGGTCAGCGCGTCGAACAGCGGCACCGGCGCGCCGAAGCCGACGTCGTCGACGCCCGCCTCCGCGCACACCCGCGTCGGCCAGGTGTAGCCGCGCGACATCCAGCCCGGATGGAACATCGCCACGAACTCCAGGACACTGAACGGGACTTCGCTGTCGATGAGGTCGCCCGGCGTGTGCTCGCGCCCGGTGTCCGGATCCCGTACGACCGAACGCCCGTTCCGCAGCGCGCCACCGGCCGCACGCAGGATCCGCATGCGCCACGACATGTGCTCGCGCAGCGCGGCGTCGTCGGGGATGACGCCCTCGGTGGACGGCGTCGTCTCCGCCGCCAGCCGGGGGTGCAGGCGACCGAGCATCTCGCGTGCCAGGGCCGGGACTTCGTCGGGGGTCGCGGCCAGGTAGCGCCCCACATCGTGTGTCACCTGCGCCGGGTCGTCCCCTGTGACGAAGAACGGGCGGCCCCACACGTGCAGTCTGGTGTCGAACGCGTCCACGCCCAGGCCCTTGGCGGCGTGGATCGCCCCCACCGCCCACTGCTTGGCCTCGAACCGCGTACGGCGTACCGCGACGGCCCGGTCCAGGAGGTCGTCCAGGTCGCCGTCGTCGCCCGTCCCGGCGATGTACGGGAGGAGGCGTTCGCGCACCATGGACAGGTCGACGGGGTGGAAGCTCGTATCGAAACCCATGCGGTGCGACGATACCCGGTCGGCGTCGGGCGGGTGTTCGGGAGGGGCGGCGCGCCGGTGGCGCCACATGGCCGGAGTTGCTTGCCGCACGACCGTGCGTGGGCCACCCTGGTTGGGCAACCACAGGGGGGATCGCCGTGCGGGTCGTGGCCAACCGGTATGAACTCGAAAACCACGTCGGCCGAGGCGGTTCCGGGCGGGTCTGGGTGGCGTACGACCGCAGGGCGCGGCGGCGGGTCGCGGTGAAGGCGCTGGGAGTGCCGGGCGACGCCGACGAGTTCCACCAGCAGCGCCTGATGCGGGAGTTCCACATCGTCGCCGGGCTGAGCCACCCCAACATCGTGCGGATGTTCGACGCCGTCGAGGACGGCGACGACCTTTTCCTGGTCATGGAGTTCCTGGAGGGCAGATCGCTCGACCGGGTGCTGCGGCACGGTCGACTCGACTACCGGGACGCCTGCGGCATCGGTACGCAGATCTGCGCCGCCCTCACCGAGGCGCACGCCACCGGCGTGGTGCATCGCGACCTCAAGCCGAGCAACATCATGATCTGCGACGACGGCCGCGTCGTCATCATGGACTTCGGCATCGCCAAGGACGTCGGCGCCAGCCGCCGTCTCACCGCGAGCGGCATGATGATCGGCACACCGCTCTACATGGCCCCCGAGATGATCCTCGGCAACGGTCTGAGCCCGTCTGCGGACCTCTACTCGCTTGGCTGCCTGCTGTACGAAATGGTGGGCGGCGTACTGCCGTTCCGGCCCGAGGGCCAGTTGATCTCGCTCATCCTCGCGAAGGTCTCCACGGACGCGCCGTCGCTGCGAACCGTGCCCGGCGTCGACGTACCCCTCGAACTCGCGTCCCTTGTCGACCAGTTGCTCTCCCGCGATCCGCTGCACCGGACGCTGATGGCGTCCGGCGTGGGGAGGATCCTCGCGGGGTGGGGCGTACGGCCGTCCCGGCTCGCCGCGATCGTGTCCGACCTGCCCGACGACGCACCGCCCCCGATCACCGCGGACGAGGAGCGGGCGGCGGTCACCGCGGAGCGCACGTTCCGCGGTGCGCTCGGCCTGCCGGTCGCGGCTGCCGAGGTGCCGCAGGCCGAGACGAACAACATCGTGCGGCCGTGGTGGATCGCCGACCCGGAAGTGCAGGACTGGGTGGCGGCGCCCGCGGAGAATCCGGCCGAACGCACCACCGAGCAGACCGCGACGACGTACCGCCGTGTCGGGGACCACCAGCCGCGTGCCGCCATGCCGACCGGTGGCCCACGGGTTCCGGTCCGACGCCACCGCTCGGCGCGGGTCGACAGCCGCTTCCACGAAGCCGTCGCCCTCGCGCAGCGCGGTGAGCACGTCGCGGCCCTACGGCTGCACGAGGACATCGCGCACCTGCGCGCGGATCTGCTCGGCAGCGACCACCCGTTGACGCTGGCGAGCCGCTACTGGGTCGCGTGGTGCCTCACCGGACTCGGCGAACTTCGGCGCGCCGACGAGCTGTTCCACCGCCTGTCGGAACAGGCCACGGACGCCGCTGTGTCCCCGCCCGCGCCGGTGGCGGAGACACGTGCCGGAGCGCCCGGAGGCGCCTCGGGCGGTACCGGTGAAGGGACTTCGCCCCGGACCGCCGGAGTGCCCGTCCACGGGCCGGTGTACCGCTCGCCCGCGCGTCCGCAGGGGCTCGCGCCCGGGTTGACGCCCCGGTCGTCGCCGCCGTCCCCGCGTACCGACCCCTAGCCGCCCGCACCCCGGTCCGGGCCGCCGTCGGGGCCCGTCCCCGGCCTCCGGCCGGGAGGAAACCCGTGAGGAAGTTACGATGAATCTGGACATCACGATCGAGCACCCCGACGCGGAACGCGAACTGCGGTCACTGCAATCGTGGTTGACCGCGGACGACCTCCTCGTCGGGACGGCGCCGGGCCTGGTGTCGTCGCGGACGGCCCGGGACGGCGAGATGGGCCCGATCCTGGACGTCCTGCAACTCGTCATAGGCGGCGCCATCGGCGCGGCCGACCTGGCCCTGGCCATCGCGGCCTGGCGGCGCGGCCGCGGCGAACCACCGACGCTGGAGCTCAACCAGGGGGGCGCGACGATCACGCTGCGCGGGGCGTCCGACGACGACGTACGGCGGCTCGCGGCGTTCCTCCAGATCGCGGCCGATCCGGTGTCGCGCCCCGATACTGCGGACGCGGACAGTGCCCCGGAAGCGGAAGTCGCCGACCCCGACGCGAGCGCCGACACAGGCTCGGGCGCACAAGGCGGATCCGTCCCGGAGGGTGACGAGGCCCTAGGACACGACCTCCAGGGCAGCGACTCCGGCAGCCGTGACGCCCGACGCGACGCCCACCGGGACGGCCCGGACGGCCCGGACGGCGAGGACCGCTAGGTGCAGCAGTTGCCCGACCCCTCGACCTCCCGCGCGGTGGTCATCGGCGCGGCGTCGTACGCCTTCCTCCCCGAGATCCCGGCGGTCGCCCGCAACGTCGAGGGCCTGCGCGCGGCCTTCTGTGCGCCCGAACTCTGGGGCCTGGAACCGGAGTCGTGCCGTACCGTCATCGACCCCGAGGAGGCGGAGGACGTCGTCGGCGCGGTCGCCGCCGCCGCACGCGAGGCCCGCGACACGCTGGTCGTCTACTACGCCGGCCACGGCCTGCTCGACTCGGACAGCCCCGACCTGCACCTCGCGCTGCGGAGGTCGAAGGAACTGGCGGGCTACACCGCGCTGTCGTACCAGCACATCCGGCGGGCGGTGATGCGCAGTGCCGCACAGCGCCGCGTGGTGATCCTGGACTGCTGCTACAGCGGCCGCGCCGCCATGCCCTACATGCGCGGCGACCCCGACGACTTCGCGCGGCAGGCGATCGTCGAGGGCACGTACGTGCTCACCTCGTCCGCCCGCGACATCGCCTCGCTCGCCCCCGCGAACGAGCGCTACACCGCGTTCACCGGCGAACTGCTCGAACTGCTGCGCGAAGGCATCCCGAACGGCCCGGACGTCATCAGCCTGGAACTGCTCTACGAGCACCTGGACCAGCGCCTGCGCGCCCGCGACCGCCCGGTGGGGGGGGGGGGGGG
>NZ_JBPKBH010000001.1:657345-666604 GCF_051388915.1 Yinghuangia sp. YIM S09857
GGCCACAACACGGCCGGGCTGCTGCCGCTCGCGCGCAACGTGGCGCGTACCCTGCCGCCGCCCGAACCGGCCGAGGTGAGCGCGGCGGAGGTGGCGAACACGGCGTTCGAGGTCGGGGTACGCCTGGCCGCCGTACTGCACGACGCGGGCGCGGTACGCGAGGCGGTGCAGATCCTGACCACGCTATGGGACTCCCGCGACCCGTCGGCCGAGCCCGAGGACCTGCGGCTGCACCTCGATCTGGCCTCCCTACGGGCCGAGTTGGGGCAGGTGGCCGAGGCGGTCGAGGTGCTGGAGGAGGCGTTCGCGCACGCCGCCGCGGGTCCGCACCCGCGGCCCGAGGTCGGCGGCGTGTGCCTGGCGCTCGCGCGCCTGCTCCGCGAGACCGGCGACTATCCGCGGGCCTGCGACGTGCTGGAGTTCGCGGTCGAGGTACTGAGCGGTCCACTGGCGGACACGACGTTCGACGTGGCCCCGGAGACCGCCGTCCTGGTGCCCGCGGTCGGCGCGGCGTTTCCGTCCGCAGCCTGGCCGGGAGGGGGCGGCGACGCCCGCATCCCGCCGCCGCCCGGCCACCCCGTCCACGCCGCGGCCCCCGTGCCCGGCCCGGGCACACCACCCGGCCTGCCGGGCACCCCGGCCGAGCCGCCCGCGCCGACCGGCCCGCACACGCCGCTCGTAGCGCCGGGCCAAGCGGCGCCGACCTGGTCCTGCCGTGACTGCGGATCGGTCAACACCGCGGCCTTCTGCACCGCCTGCGGCGTGTCGCCGGGCGCCTCGACGGGGTAAGTACCCGCAAATACCGGCCTCCGTGGCCCAAGATGATCGCCATGACAGATGCGGTGCCCGGTGGTGGCGTGATCAGAGGCAAGCAGGCCAGGGCCGTGATCGCCCAGGCCGTCGGGCTGCGGGACGCCGCCGCCGAACTGCTCGACGACCACCGGCGCGCCTGGGGCGTGGTCACCGAGGCGCTGACCCCGCTCCGCGCCGAGCTGGTCCTCCGGGAGCTGGACGTCATCCCGATAGGCCGCCTCAAGGACGTCACCGAAGGGCGGCTTCGCCTCGCCGCCTTGGAAGCCGCCGGGTACGACACGGTGCGCCGCGTCCACGACGCCGGGCACCACGTGCTGCGCCAGATCCCCGGCGTCGGCGCGCAGACCGCGGACCAGGCGGTCGCCGCCGCGGCGCAGATCGTCCAGGCGCTCGAAGACACCGTCGCCGTGCGCATCGACGTCGACCACCCGGAGCCCCGCACGACCGCGCTGGTCGTCGCCCTCCACACCCTGGTCCAGGCGGGGCCCGAGCGGCGCCAGGCGGTGGACGCCGCGAAGCGCCTGCGTACCCGCCTCGCCCCCTTGCTGGACGCGGCCAAGCCCGCCGCGGGACGCCTCCGCGCGCTCGTCGCGGGCCGGGACGCACGGGCACGCGCGTACGAGGCCGTCGCCGTCCTCGACGCGGAGCTGCGCGAGGCCGAACGCCGCGGCACCGGGCTGCTGTTCGCCCAGACCTCGGTGGACCTGCTCCGCGTACCCGCCTCGGAGGTCGAGGCCTGGGTCGACTTCGAAGTGCGCTCGCCCGAGTACTACAACCTCCTGGCCGAGGTCTCCGGGCGCGTCGGCGACCACGACGCCGCACAGGGGTTCGTCCCCGACGACATCGCGTCGGGCGTCAACGCGCAGCGCCTGGACGACAGGTACCTGCGCGTGTCACT
This sequence comes from Yinghuangia sp. YIM S09857, assembly GCF_051388915.1. Classification (NCBI taxonomy): domain Bacteria; kingdom Bacillati; phylum Actinomycetota; class Actinomycetes; order Kitasatosporales; family Streptomycetaceae; genus Yinghuangia; species Yinghuangia sp. YIM S09857. The sequence goes on from NZ_JBPKBH010000001.1 coordinate 659,057, forward strand.
GCGCGGCTACCAGGCGTTCGGGGCCCGCTTCGCGCTCGTGCAGCGGCGGGTGATCCTCGGCGACGAAATGGGGCTCGGCAAGACCGTCCAGGCGATCGCCGCCATGGCCCACCTCGCGGCCTCCGGGTCGACGCACCACCTGGTCGTCTGCCCGGCCAGTGTGCTGATCAACTGGACGCGGGAGATCGGGGCGCGCAGCAAGCTCAGGGCCGTCCCGGTGCACGGGCCCGACCGGCAGGCGGCCTGTGCCGAGTGGCGGGAGTCCGGCGGGGTCGCCGTCACGACGTACGACGTCCTGCACACGCTCGGCGCCGCGTCCGGCACCTCCGGCGCCTCTGGCACGCCGGTCTCGATGCTGGTCGTGGACGAGGCGCACTACGTCAAGAACTCCGAAACCCGCCGGGCCAGGGCCCTGGACGGATGGATCGAACACGCCGACCGGGTGCTGTTCCTGACCGGGACCCCGATGGAGAACCGGGTGGAGGAATTCCGGAGCCTGGTACGGCGGTTGCAGCCCGGCCTGCTCCCCGACGTCGGGAACGCCCGGGCGGCTGCCGGGTCGAAGGCGTTCCGCCGGTCCGTCGCCCCCGCGTATCTGCGCCGCAACCAGGAGGACGTGCTGCCCGAACTCCCGCCGCTGATCGAGGTGGACGAGTGGGAGGAGCCGACCGCCGGCGACCTCGCGGCGTACCGCGACGCGGTGGCCGCGGGGAACTTCATGGCGATGCGGAGGGCGGCGTACGCGAACCCCGCGGCCTCGGCGAAGCTGCGGCGTCTGCGCGAGTTGGTCGCCGAAGCCTCCGACAACAAGCTGAAGGTTGTCGTCTTCTCGTACTTCCGAGACGTCCTCGATGCGGTGGAACAGGCCCTGGGGGACGAGGTGTTCGGGCCGATCAGCGGGGGCGTGCCGCCCGCGCGCCGACAGCGGACCATCGACGAGTTCACCGTGCGCTCGGGACACGCGGTGCTGCTGAGCCAGATCCAGGCCGGCGGCGTCGGGCTCAACATGCAGGCGGCGTCGGTGGTCGTCATCTGCGAGCCCCAGGTCAAGCCGACGATGGAACACCAGGCGGTGGCGCGTGCCCACCGCATGGGCCAGGTGCGCACCGTCCAGGTGCACCGGCTGCTGGCCGCCGACACCGTCGACCAGCGGATGTTGGAGATCCTGGCCGACAAGACGCGGCTGTTCGACGCCTACGCCCGACGCAGCGACGTCGCCGAGGCCACACCGAGCGCGATCGACGTGTCCGAGCCGGACATCGCACGCCGCATCGTCGAGGCGGAGCAGCGGCGCCTCGCGGTCTCCGCCGACCGTCCGGGCGGATAACCGGTTTGGTCTCGCACGCCTGCGGCCGCCTCGGCCGGATTGCTCCCGCGGTCGTCGTGGACCCGCGCGCTTGGCGCGTCCAGACCCCGCGCCCCGAGATTCACTCGTCCGGACCGACGCCGGCGGCCAATATGGCCCCATGAACATCTACGACACGATCGGGACTTCGTACGTTCGGACCCGACGCCCCGATCCGCGCATCGCCGCGCAGATACACGCGGCGCTCGGGGACGCCGCCGATGTGGTGAACGTCGGGGCGGGCAGCGGCTCCTACGAACCGCCGCGGACCGTCCTTGCGATCGAGCCCAGCCAGGTCATGATCGACCAGCGACCGCCGGACGCCGCGCCCGCCGTGCGCGCGGTGGCCGAACGCCTGCCGCTGCGCGACGGAGCAGCCGACGCCGTCATGGCCCTGCTCACCGTCCACCACTGGACCGACCCGGAGGCCGGGATCGCCGAGCTGCGGCGCGTGGCCCGGCGCCGCATTGTCGTCCTGACGTGGGATCAGGAGGTGTTCCGCGAGAGGTTCTGGCTGGTGCGCGACTACCTGCCCGAGGCCGCCGCGTTCGACGACGACCGGGCCATGAAGCTCGACCACCTCGCCGAACTGCTCGGCGGCGCACGGCAGGAGCCCGTGCCGATTCCGCACGACTGCACGGACGGTTTCGGCGCCGCGTACTGGCGGCGTCCGGAGGCGTACCTGGACCCGGGCGTGCGCGCGGGCATCTCGATGCTCGCCCAGACCGGCGACGCCGCCCTCGCCCCGGGCCTCGCCGCGCTGGAGGCCGACCTGAACACCGGCCGGTGGCACGACCGCTACGCCGACCTGCCGGCCCTCGACAGCATCGACGTCGGCTACCGCCTCCTCGTCGCCGAGCTCTGAACGGGGGCGCGGTCAGACCGGGGGAACGACACGTTTGGGTGCATGTCGAGTCGGTCCTGACCGACAGCCGATCGCCACCGCTTCCCCGGCCTCACCCCGGAACCTGCCCGCCTCCGCACGACACTTGCCGCCGTGGCGAACTGCGGGCCCACGCTGTGCGGCGAGTTCGTCCGGACGGTGTGGTCCGTGCTGCGCGGACCGAGGTCCTGATGGTCCGGGGCACAGCGGGCTACGGGTAGTTCGGGGACGCGGTCATGCAGGTCATCCGGAAGCCGGAGTTCACGGGTGCGCCGGAGGCGACGAGGCTCGCGCCGTGCGGCACGCGCCGGTCTTCCAGGAGGCTCTGGCCGCCGGTGTGGCTGAGCACGAAGCCGGTGTCCGCCGGGACCCCGGCGTAGGTGGTGCAGGAGATTGACGCCGCCCCCGCCCAGGCCCGTGACCGCGCAGTGCCGCGCCGCCGAGCCGACCGGAGTGACCTGCACGCTGACGCTACGGCCGGAACCACCATGGTGCAGCTGCCGGTTCCGGTTCTCCTCACCGCGCCCGTGTTCTGCCGGGACACGCGTCCGACAACAGGCGCTCGGACCGGCTCTCCATCTGTTCGGGCGCCGTTCACCGGCGGTGTTCGGTCGCGTTCGCATACCGCGCGGGGGTTGTGCCGACGGCGGCCCGGAAGTGCCGGGTCAGGTGCGGCTGGTCGTAGAAGCCGCTGAGCGCGGCCACCTCGGCGGGCCGGCGCCCGGCCAGGAGGAGTCGGCGGGCCAGGTCGACGCGGCGGCCGGTGAGGTAGCGGTGCGGGGGCATCCCGTACTGCCGCGTGAAGCACCGCACGAGGTGCGCCGGGTGGGCGCCCAGCAGGGCCGCGGCCTCGTCGAGGGACAGGCCGTCCGGGATTCTGGCGTCGAGGAGTTGACGCAGGCGGTCGGCCAGTCGGGGATCCGGCCGCCGCGGTTCCAGGTCGGCGGGCCGGGGGCCGAGATGGGTCAGCAGGCGTTCCCGGATGAGCGCGAGGCGGCTCGCGGCCTCCAGGCTGTCTCCCGGGGACGTGAGGACTCGGTGGAGCCGGTCGACGCGGCGGCGCAGCAGGGGATCGCGCAGGTCCGGGGTGTCCACGGCATGTCCGACCAGATCGCGGTCGAGCACGTCTTCCGTGAGGTAGACGACGCGTTTGCGGAATCCGTCGGGCCGCGCCGACCGTCCGTCGTGCGGGACGTGCGGCGGGAGCAGCGTGACCGAGGCGGGCAGGGCGCCGTGTTCGCGACGGTGCAGGCCGTACCGGACCGCGCCGTCGTCGACCAGCAGCAGCGTCCACGCGTCGTGGGTGTGGGACGGATACGCGTGGTGGATGAAGTGCGCGTGGAACACCTCGGTGATGCCCGGCACCTCGGGGCGCCATGCGGTGACGGCCTCGCGCGGCGGGTCGTTGCGGGGCATGTCAAGAACGTACAAGACCCGCGCGCGGCCGGCACGGGACGCTCGCCGGGTGACGGACAACGACGAGCCTGTGCGCTTCGAGACCAAGATCGCGTTCCTCCTGCGGGACGACCTGGCGGCCTGGCAGCGGATCAACGCAACCGCGTTCCTCGCGAGCGGCATCGCCGCCGCAGCGAGCGAGCTGATCGGCGAGCCCTACGAGGACGCGGACGGCACCCGGTACCTGCCGATGTTCCGCCAGCCCACGATGGTCTTCGAGGGCGACAAGGACGACCTGACCGCCGTACACGACCGCGCACTGCGCAGGGGCATGGCCGTGGCGGTCTTCACCGGCGACCTCTTCACCACGGGCAACGACCGCGACAACCGAGCGGCCGTACGCGCCGTCCCGCGCGACCACCTGGATCTGGTGGCCATCGCCGTCCACGGCCCCCGCAACGGCGTGGACAAGGTCATGAAGGGGACCAGAAAGCACCCCTGAAGCCCCCACGACCTGCCCTACGCCCGGCCCAGGCCGCCCGCGGCGGCGCGGTGACCGGGGTTGAAGGTCAAGCCGCCACGGTCATGACGACTTCCGGCCAGGACCATGTCCCGCGTAGGGCGGCGGTGGGCCCGCCACCCCGGAAAGAACCGGCTCGCGGTCCCGCTCGCGGGTCAGAGGCAAGTCCACGAGCCCCGACGGTCAGTCGAGGGGTTGGACGTACGCGCGGGCGAACCAGGTACCGATCCGCGCGCGGTGCAGGTGGCCGGCCACCGCGCGGTCACCCTCGACCGCCATGACGACGTGCAGGTGGGGTACACCGTCGACGATCTCGCCGGTGCCGGTCATCTCGGCGGGCAGGTCGTAGTCGGTGACGACGTCCTTCGTGGCGTCGTCGGCCGGCATGGTCGAGACCGTGAACCCGTCGACGGCGCCGATCAGCGAGACCACTGCGGCCTGCCTGATCCCCAACTGTGCGCACGCTCCCCCGAGTTCTTCCTTCAGCTCACCGTGTGTGAGTTCGATGAGCCGAAGGCCGGCTTGAGCGCGGTCCATCCATTACCTCCCCGCGGCAGGAATCAGATCACGGAGTATGGCAGCCGAACACCGGCGCGCCCCGCGTTGTGCGCGGTGTCGGATCGGTTGCTGTTTGCGGGTGTCGGGTCCGCTGTACCGGGCCGGGTGGGTAAGGTGACGTCCTGCCAGTGGCCGCCGAGGGCGGCGCGGGGGACGAGCCGCACGCGGCGGGGACACCCGACGATCCGCATGGCGCCCGGGGCGCCGCGCGCGCGGAGCGCCGGTCATGGTAAGAAGCGGACCCCCAGGACTTCGGCATGAGACCAAACGGGAGCCCGTGAATGAGCCTGTACGACACCGATGACCAACCGCGTGTGGTCGTACCGGATTCACCCTTGTCGGCGGGAAGTCCGCCGCCGGGGCGCGGGCGGCGGACGGTGCTCGGTGTCGCCGCGATGCTGCTGCTCGCGGTGTGGGGGCTCGCGGCCGTCGACGTCGTGCCCGGGCTGCCCTCCGCGGGTGCGGTGGCGCTGGTTGTGGCGATGGTCGCGACTGCGGTCGGCAGTTGGCATGTGGCGTGTGCCGTCGGCATGCGGCGGGCGGTCGACACGGCAACCCTGTGGGTCCTGCTTCTGATCGCGCAGCTCTCCGGGCTGGCCCTGCTGGTCGGCGGGTTGGCGCGGCAGCTCAATTCGTGGGCGTTGTTCAGCTCCGCGTTGGTGGTCGCGGTCGCCGAAGTCGTCTTCGTTCGGCGGCACTTCGACGGTGCGCGCCGGAAGGCGCAGACCTCGGTGCGCAGCCGGGCGGCCGGATTGTGGCGGCACCCGGCGGTTGTCATCCTCGGCCTCGCCCTTGCCGTGCAGTATGTGTGGCGTGCCGCGATGGGGACGTTCATCGGCCCGCTGGACTGGGACGGCCTCTGGTACCACATCACCGGCGCGGACATCTGGCTCCAGAACGGCAATATCGGTCACACTGCCGACGTCATCTGGGCGGACGTCTACCCGCAAGGCCAGGAACTCCTGATCGCGTGGAGCGGCGCCTTCCTCGGCACGACCCGCTACTCCTGGACCTCGAACATCCCCTACTTCATGCTCGCCCTGCCCGTGGTGGCCGCGCTGGCACGGAGCGCGGGGGCGAACCGCAACTACTCGGTCATGGCGGCCTTCGGGTTCCTCGCCGTACCCGTGGTGTTTCTCCAGGCGTCCACGAGCTACGTCGACGTCGGCGCCACCGCCACCGCGCTCGCCGCCTTGCAGTTCGCCGTCGCCTCGCGTGGTGCGGCCCTCGACGCCGCCGAGCGCGGCGAATCGGTACGGCGTGAGCTGTACCGCCACTACGCGATCATCGGCCTCGCGCTGGGTCTGGCCATCGGTGTGAAGTCGTCGAACCTGCTGGTGGCCGCGCTGGTGGTGGCGGTCATGGCAGTCCAGACGTGGCGCGTGGCGCGCCCGGGGGTCGTCGGTTCGGCCGCCGATGGCCGAGGGGCCGAGGAAGCGGAGGCGCCCGCCGGGAACCGGGTCGCTGCCCTGCTGCGCCGCGCCGTCGCCACGCTGCGGCTGGGCGTGCCCGGAACGCTGGTGATGGGCATCCCGATGATGCTGCTCGGCTCGTACTGGTATCTGCGGACCTGGATCCGGTACGGCAACCCCTTCCACCCGTTCACCATGCTCGGGTTCCACGGTGACGGCACGGTCCGCGAGCTCATCGTGGAGCCCAACACCCCGAAGGCGTGGCTCGACGAGGGGTGGGTCCAGCAGACCAAGGACACGTGGCTGGCGGACCGGGAGCGGCATCCCTACTCGTACGACATCACGCCCGGCGGGTTCGGGCAGCAGTGGCTCTACATCCTCGTGCCGGCGATCGTGCTGGGCATCCTGCTGTTCCTGGTCCGGCGCCGGTTCGACGTGGTGTACGGGCTGATCGTTCCGGTCGCGGTGGCCGCCGTCTCCTCGCCCGCGCCCTGGTCCGCTCGCTACGTCCTGACGCTGCCCGCGGTGGGGTGCGTGTGCCTCGCGGCCGTCCTCAGCTTCGTCGCGGGGCGGTCGGCCAGGGCCGGGGCGAATGCCACGGCCGTCGCCGTCGCCGATCCCGACGCCGGCGCGGCGACTCGGGGCGCCAGGGCACGGAAGATCGCGTACGGCCGTCAAGCCGTCGCCGCGGCACTCGCGTTGGTGTTCGTCGCCACGACGGTCCGCACTATGTGGTGGGCCACCTCCCCGACACACATCTGGGTGGTGGGTGCGCGCGACTGGCATATGGCGAGCGTGAGCGAGCTGGCCGATCTCATGGACGATCCGCGCCGTGACAAGAAGCTTGCGAACACGCACAAGTATCTCCCGATCCGGCAGAACGTCCCCGACGGCGCCAAGATCGCGTTCACCACCGACTGCGGCTCGATGTTCCTGCACCTCGTGATCGGCGACGAAGGCAAGCGGAAGATCGCCGAGATCGGTTCGCCGCGCGATGCCGCGGATCTCGCTGCCAGGCTCGACAAGTCGGGCTCGCGCTTCGTGATGCTGTCGGAGTTCGGCGAGAACGGGGACATTCTCCAGCAGGTCAGGAACGACCCCGCGCACTACCGGGAGATCGTGGGCGGGGGCGGCATCCCGGCGTGCTACTGGCCGGGTCGGCCGCCGGGCGCGAATTTGTTCGAGGTGATCGGGACTCCGGCGAAGTAGGGCTTGCGGCGGTACCCGGCACGGCAGTTGATGCCGCCCGTGTCCCGAGTGCGGCCGTACTTGCCCTGGTACTCGCTGTAGTAGTTGTCGCCGTGGGCTGTCGTCGGCCCCGTACTTCAGGGTAGGACTGCTGGGCGGTGTGTCTTCGGTACGCCCGTGGGGCCGGTGTTTCACGTCACCGGCCGGCGGGCGTGCCGCTCCGGGGGCCGGGCGCGAGCGTCCGGCC
>NZ_JBPKBH010000001.1:666743-690274 GCF_051388915.1 Yinghuangia sp. YIM S09857
CCGGGAGGTCGGCGGACACGGTCCGGGGTCGCGGCGGGGGGCCGCGGTTCCCGGACCGTTCGCGTCGTCACGGCCCGTCCGCGGCAAAGCTCGGTACCGATTGATCAGTCGTCTTCGAGGGGGAAGTACTCATGGCATGTCCGTACTGCGGCGGCGAGGGCACCCACGCCGCCGGCTGCCCGGGGGCCGGGCAGCCCCCGGCCGGGCCCGGGCAGGCGTACCCGCCCGGTCAGCAGCCCTACGGGGGTCAGCAGCCGTACGGGGGACAGCAGCCCTATGGAGGTCAGCCCTACCAAGGGCCCCCGCAACCGGGCCAACAGCCCTATGCCGGGCAGCAGTACGGCGGGGCCTATCCGCCCGCGCCGCCCCCCGGCAACTGGGGCATGCCGGGCCCGATCCGCCGGGTCAGCTCGATGGTCACCGCGCTCAACATCCTGATCGGCATCACGATCGCCGGTGCGGTGCTGTCGGTGTTCGCGTACGCCAACCGCGCCATGCTGGTCGGCGACGCGCTCGACGGCGAGGCGGTGTCCCGCGGCGACGCCGACGACGCCGACTCTTTCGTGGGCGCGACCGGGCTCAGCATGCTGGTCTTCCTGGCGGCCGGCATCGTCTTCATGATCTGGCTGCACCGCGCCCGTAAGAACCTGGAGGTCTTCGGCCCGCCGCCGCACGGCAAGCTCGGCGCCGGATGGGCGATCGGCGGATGGTTCGTCCCGCTGGGCAACCTGGTGCTGCCCAAGATGGTGGTGGACGACGTCTGGCGCGGCTCCGAGCCGACCGGGTCCCCGGCCGCGCAGCAGTCGGGACGTACGCTCATCCTCGGGTGGTGGCTGGTCTTCGCGTTGTCCGAGGTGCTGTTCTTCGCCGGGACGTTCACGCGCGGCAACGACGGCACGGAGGACGGCGTACCGAAGCTGACCGAGGCCGAGGACCTGGACGCCTGGCAGACGGCCGACTGGCTGCTGACCGCCGGGTACGCCCTGCTGGTGGTGGCGGGCGTGCTCGCGATCATGGTCGTCAAGCGCATCAGCGCGGCCCAGGCGGCGCGGGGCGCCTGATGCGGTAACGCCGGAGATGTACGTGGGCCGCCCTGGCAGTTTGCCGGGGCGGCCTACGCGTGCCGGTAGGAAATCCGCGCGAGGGCGAATCCTTTCCGGACCTCGCGGTCTCTTGTCCGTGTGCCGACCGCCGGGGTCGGCGGATGCGGAAGGAGACACCGTGGTCGTCATCGGTCTCGTCGTGGTCGGAGTTGTCTCGGTGGGTGCGTGCGCCTGGCATCTGATGCGGCGCGCGAAGAGCCGGAGCTGAGGCGGGTTCGTGGGGATTCGTAGGGAAGGGCGTGTCTGAGATGGCCGAAGTGACCCGAACGCGTGACGCGGGCACGCCGGCGAACCCGCGCTATGCCTGGCCGGACGAGCGGCTGATCAGGGCCGCACAGGACGGCGACGTCCCCGCGCTCACCGCCGTGGTCATGGAATCGCAGCCCCACGTGCGCCGGTTCGCCCTGTCGCTGTGCGCCACGCCGCAGGACGCGGAGGACGCGGCGCAGGAGGCGCTGATCATCCTGTACCGCAAGATCGGCACGCTGCGGGCCACGGGGGCGCTGGCCTCGTGGATGTTCCGGATCGTCCGGAACGAGTGCCTGCGGCAGGTACGTCTGCTCCTGCCGCGCGGCGGCGGTGCCGCGTCCGCCGTGGGTCGGGCGGGCGGGGGTGCGCGTGGGGACGCGAACGGGACGGTTGGCCTGGCGGACGGCACCGAGGCGCCCGTACAACCGTCCGCCGAGGACGCCGTGCTGCGCAGGCTGGAGGTGGAGCGGATCGCCGCGGCCGTCGCCGCGCTGCCACGCGACCAGCGGCAGGTGCTGATCATGCGGGACGTGCGGGGCCTGCCAGGCAAGGCGGTCGCGCGTTCGCTCGGGCTGAGCGACGCGGCGATGAAGTCGCGGTTGCACCGCGCCCGCGCGGCCCTGCGGCAGGCACTGGCGGCGCTCGACGGCGGACCCGGGGGACTTGACGGAGGAATCGATGGACGACTCGACGGACGACTCGACGGAGGAGGCCGGGACAGTGGACACCCTGGATCGTGAGAAGGACGCCGGGACGGTCAAGGCCATCGCCGCCCCCGCGCCCGCTGCCGTCGAGCCCGTCGAGCCCGTCGAGCCCGTCACGCCCGTCGAGCCCATGAAGCGGGTCGAGCGGGTCGAGCCCGTCGAGGCCGCGGACGCCCGGACGGACTTCGCGAGCGCGTCCGTCCCCCGCCACCTGCTGCGCGGCGCTCTCGGCTTCGGTGTGCTCGCCGCCTCGATCGCCCTCGTGCCCGTCGCAGGCCCGGCCACCCTGCTCGCGGCTCCGTTGGCGCTGATCGCCTTTCGCGGTTGTCCCACCTGCTGGATGATCGGCCTCGCCCAGACGATCTCGCGCGGCCGCATGCGGCGGGAGTGCGCGGACGGCGTGTGCACGCTCACCAAGGCGGAGCCGATGAGGTAGAAGGAGCGCATGGACCCAGCCGCACTCGAACAACTCCTGAACGAGACCTTCGACCAGGCGGTCGTGCACCACGGATACACCGACTACATGCGCGACTACGAGGTCGTCGTCTTCATGACGGCGGATCCCCGGACCGGCATCGCGCCCTCGCATCTGCGGTATCTGTTCCGGTACTGCGTCGAGGCGCGGTGCGAGACGACGTTGTCGCCGGAGACGTGGCGGGTGTCCCTGGACGACCGCCTCATCGAGTACGAGACCGGCGTCGACCTCGACGGGTACGTCTGGGGTGTGAAGTGGCACGACCTCTACCCCGGGGCCACGCTGCTCCCCGCCTCGAAGACGACCCGGCGCTGGTCGCGGGCTCTCGGCGTCGACTTCCACGAGGTCCGCATCGAGACCAACGCGCACCGGCTGACGCTGGTCTTCTCGGACCTGGAGGTGAGCGAAGTCCCGCCGGGCTGGGCGCCGTTCGTCGTCGACGGGGGTGCGGCTCCGAACACGGGCGCGGGGTAGGGGAGTTGACCGGCCGTCGGCAGCCGACGGAGTACCCCGCGTCAGCAGCCGTGCGGCAGCGAGTAGTCGTACGCTTCCGCGATCGTCGGCGGGTTGGCCGGGCTGGGGAGGCCGAGTGCCGCGGCGATCGGCAGCATGCGGCGCAGGAACGCGCCCTGGTCGGCCTGCGTCTCCCAGAGGTCCGTGATGAGTACGCCGCCGCCCGGCTCCTGCACCACGATGTTGGCGAGCCGGCCCTTGAAGAAGTCCGGCCCCTCGTCGCGCATACGGGCGATGAGGGTGTCGTACTGCCGCGTCGTGACCGGCATCCGGATCTGCATGAAGACGGCCATCGTGACCTCTCGCAGGTGCGCTCGGCGTGTGGCCCCGTGCCGCGGAAGGCAGCACAAGACCGCCCGGCGGGTTCGGTCCGGCCGGGCCCCTACCAATCTCCCCGGGACCCCGGGAGGCCGCAAGCCGAGGCGCCGGGGTCTGGCGGCGGCGGGGCCCGTCTCCGCGTCCGACGTCGGCCGCGTGACGGGTCGTCGGCCGTCGCGCCGCCCTGGGCCGCCGGATTGTCCGGGAGTGCCGTACGCATGAGCCGAATATGCCTTCGGGAATGGCGTCCGGGCGGCAGGCGTACAGGTGCTTCGCCTGCGGTGTCAGGAAGGCGTGGGGAGCGTCGCCGCGACGTTGTTCAGGGTTTCGGGAGGGGAGGTGTCGGCCAGCAGGGCCTTGGTCAGCGGGTGGTGGGGGTGGTTGAGGAGGTCGGGGGCCGGTCCGCGGTCGATGACGTGGCCGGAGTCGATGACGGCGATGTGGTCGGCCAGGCGGGCGGCCACCGGGCGTTCATGGGTGATGAGGAGCAAGGCGACGCCTCGGTCGCGGAGTTGGGCGGCGAGCAGGTCGAGCACGGCGGTTCGGGCGAGCGGGTCCAGACCCGCGGTGATCTCGTCGCAGATGAGGATGTCGGGGTCGGCGGCGAGTGCGCGGGCGAGGACGGCTCGACGCAGTTCGCCGCCGGAGAGTGCCTGCGGGCGCCGTACGGCGGTGGGCTCGTCGACGCCCATGGCCGCGAGGATGCCTACGGCTTGCTCGCGGGCGGTGCGAGGATCGGCGCCGCGCAGGCGTACCGCGGGGCGGGCGACTTGGTCGAGCACACTGCGGCGCGGATCGAGGGACGCGCGGGCGTCCTGGAACACGTATTGGATGCCGGCGAGTTCGTCACGTCGGCGGCGGGTCGCCGAGGGAGCGAGCGGGCTGCCGTGCAGGCGGACCGTCCCGTGCCAATGGCGGTGCAGGCCGACGAGGCAGCGCGCGAGGGTGGTCTTGCCGCTGCCCGAGGGGCCCACGACGGCAAGGCAGGTGCCGGGGGTCAGCCGGAGTTCCACGTCGGTGAGGGCGGTGGTGCGGCGGGGACCGCCGTACCAGGCGGACAAGTTCGTGACCGCGAGGCCGGGTTCCGGGGTGGTGGGGCCGGTCGGGGTGGCGGGTGGCTCTCGGTCGGGGGTGGGGTCCGCGGATTCGTGGTCGGCGGCGATCAGGGCGCGGGTGAGTGGGGCGGACGGGCGGCCGAACACCTCGTCGGTGGGCCCGTACTCGACCTGGCGGCCCTGGTGGAGCACCAATACGTCGTCGGAGATGCGGCGCACGACATCGAGGTCGTGGCTGAGCAGCAGCACCCCGATACCGGTGTCCGCCAGGGCCCGAAGTCGGTCGGCCACGTCGTGGCGCAGCACGGCGTCGAGGCCGGTGGTCGGTTCGTCCGCGACGAGCAGCCGCGCGCGGGCGAGCAGCGCGTGGGCGATGACGAGCCGCTGCTGCTGGCCGCCGGAGAGTTGGTGCGGAAATCGGCGGTGCAGCGAACCGTCTTGGGGGAGACCGGCGTTGCGGAGCGCGGTGGTGACTGCCTCGCGTACGAGCAAACGCCGTTCTCCGCGGCTGGTCTGCGGTCCAGGGAGGTGGCGCCGGGCGATCTCGTGCAGCACCGGGCCGGTGCGCAGCGCGGGAGCCAGCGCGGCCGCCGGGTGTTGCGGGACGTACGCGGCCGTCCCCGGGGGGAGGGGGTCTCCCGTGGCTGCCCGGTGCCCGGCCACGACGACCCTTCCGTCCACGGTACTTCGGGCGGGGTACTCGCCGAGGACCGCGGCCGCGGTGGTCGTCTTCCCGCTGCCGGACGGGCCGACCAGGGCCAGGATGCGCCCGGCCCGGAGGTCGAAGGACACGCCGTCCACCAGACACCGGTCGGCGATGCGGACGCGCAACTCGGTGACCGAGAGCAGTGGTTCGTCGGTGGTGCCGGTGTCGGCATCCGTCGCGACGTCGATGGCGGCTTCGCGGGTCATGTCGCCTCCCGGCGGCGGGCAAGGGCCTGGTCGAACAGCAGGTTGAGGCCGACGGACATGGCGGTGATCAGCAGCGCCGGGACAACGACCGCCCACGGCTGGAGGAACAGCCCAGGCCGGTTGCGGTCCACCATCACCGCCCAGTCGGCGGCGTCGGGGGCCACGCCGACGCCGAGGAACGCCGCGGAGGCGACCAGGTAAAGCGCACCGACGATGCGCATGCCGAAGTCGGCGTACAGAACCGGGAGCACGGTGCCGATCGGATAGCGGACGTTGCGCAGCCACCAGGACTCGCCGGTCAGCCGCATGGCCTCCATGGCCGGGCCGGACGCCGCCTCCAGTGCGGCGGCGCGGGTGATCCGGGCGACTTCGGGCAGCATGATCAGTGCCACCACCCCGCCCAACAGCCAGGGGCCGGGGCGGGCCAGGCCGGCGACCAGCAGCAGCGTCAGCAACGACGGTACGGACAGCAGGATGTCCAGCGGCCGCATCAGTACCTCGTCCATCCACCGGCGCGGCGCCGCGGCCGCACACAGGCCCCAGGGCACGCCGACGACGTACGCCGCGATCGCCGCGCCACCGCCCATCAGCACCACCGTGCGGCCGCCGAGCAGTACTTGGTCGAGGACGTCCCGGCCGACGAAGTCCGTGCCGAGGTGGAGTTCGGCGCCCGCCGGTGCGTAGGCGGCGGAGCGCGGGCCCGAGGCGTCGGCGAACCAGGGACCGAAGAGGGCGCAGGCGAGGGGCAAAAGGAGGAGTGCCAGGGCGAAGCCGCGGCGGGTCCGGGCGACGCGTTTACCGGTAGGCGGTGTTGCCGGGGCTGAAGCCGTTCCGGTAGGGGCGCTCGATGCGTTGCCGGGGACTTCACTGTCGTGCGATTGCGCGGGTACGGTCCGCACGGTCTTGGATACCTCGGTCATGTCGCGACCCCCGCGCGTGGCGCGAGCCGGAAGGCCGTGAGGTCGGCCAGCAGGTTGACCACGACCGTCGTCGCCGCGAAGAACACCGCCAGGCCCTGCACCACCGCTACGTCGCGGGCCGCGACGGCGTCGACCAGCGCTGTGCCCAGGCCGGGGACCACGAATACCGCCTCGACCACGACCACCCCGCCCAGCAGCCAGTCCGCCGTTCGGGCGAGGTGCTGCGCGGCCGGGGCCAGGGCACCGGGCAGCGTGTGTCGCAGCAGTACGCGGCGCGGCGAGAGGCCGAGGCGCCGGGCATGGCGTACGTGCTCGGACGTACGGGCATCCAGCAGCCCCGCCCGCACCAACCGGGCCAGCGAGCACACCGGGCGGATCGCCAGGACGACGAACGGGAGGATCAGCACGGACGGTTCGCTCAGCAGGTCGGTCCCGGCGCCCACGGCGGTCGCCGGCAACCAGCCCAAGTGCAGCGCGAACACCGCGACCAGCACCACCGCCAACGCGAACTCCGGTACGGAGTACAGCGCGATGCCCACTATCGTGAGCCCGCGGTCGAACAGCCCGCGCTCTCGGACCGCGGCGGCCGCGCCCAGGAACATCGCGATCGGGACGACCAGCGCGAGCGTGCCGAGAGCGAGCAGCGCGGTCGGCGCCAACCCGTCCGCCAGCACCTCCGCGACCGGCCGCCCGGAGACCAGGGAGGTGCCGAGGTCCCCGTGCAGCAGGTTGCCGAGCCATGCGAGGTAGCGGTCGATCACCGGGACGTCGAGGCCGAGTTCGTCGCGGAGCACGGCGATGCGCGCCGCGTCGGGCTGGTCGCCGGCGCGGACCACCGCGGCGTCGCCGGGCAGGGACTCGGTCAGGGCGTACACCGCGGTTGCCGCGACCAGGACCTGCGCCAGTCCGAACGCCAGTCGCCGCAGCGCGTATCGCGCCGGGCTCACGCCAGCCACACCTTGTCGAAGCGCGCCCAGTCCAGAGTGTTCGCGGGAGCGTTGGCGACACCCGCAAGGTTCTTCGAGGTGCCCACAAGCCAGTCCGCGAACCCCCAGACCAGGTAGCCGCCTTCGGCGTGCAGCAGCCGCTGCATGTCGAGGTACGCCCGGCGCCGCACGGCCTCGTCGGCGGTGCCCACCGCCGTGTCGTACAGCGCGTCGAAGTCCCGCCGCGCCCACTTGGTGACATTGGTGGTCGACCCGGTCAGCAGGCGCTGCGCGATGTGCGTCTCGATGGGCATGGCGCCCGAGCGGAAGCAGGACAGTACGCCCGCGTCCTTGGTGTCCTTCCAGTAGGTGTCCTTGTTCCCGACCGTCGGCTCCAGGCGCAGCCCGGCCTCGCGGGCCTGCGCCGCGAAGACGCTGGCCGACTCCAGGAATCCGGTGGCCGCCTCGGAGGTGTCGAGCCGGATGGTCGACCCCGCCGCGCCGGAGCGTTCGACGAGCCACTTGGCGCGGTCGAGGTCGCGGGTGCGCTGCGGTATCTCGTCGGCGTAGTAGCGGTAGCCGCGGCCGAAGAGGTCGTTGCCCACCTCCCCGGTGCCCGCGAGCACGGTCTCGACCAGCGCGGGACGGTCGGCGAGCAGGAACATGGCCTCACGCAACTCCCGGTTGTCGAACGGCGGTCGGTCGACCTTCATCGCGAAAGCCTGCATGGCGCTGTTGGCCAGGCGCAGCACCGAGATGCGGTCGCCGCCACGGTGTGCGCGCGCCGAGGTCGGGCTGAGTTCGTGGGCGTACTGGACCTGGCCGCCGATCAGGGCGTTGACGCGCGCCGACTCCTCGTTCGCAACGAGGAATTCGAGTTCTTCGAGGTATGCGGCGCCGTCCCAGTGGTCGGGGTGGCGGCGCAGCAGCAGCGAACGTCCGGGCTCGAACGAGCGGAACGCGAACGGGCCGGATCCGACGGGATGTTCGAAGGAGTCGGTGCCCTCGGGAACGATGTAGGCGCCGAACGCGGCCATGACGTTGGGGAACTCGGCGAACGGCCGTTTCAGCGCGAACTCGATCGTGCGGTCGTCGACCGCCCGCGACGCGCCCAGGTCGATGACTCCGAGGTTGGGCTTGGCGCGGAAGCCGCGCTTGGGGTCGAGGATGCGGGCGTAGCTGTGGAGCACGTCGGCGGAGCGCACCGGGCGTCCGTCGTGATAGGCCGCCTGACGCAGCGTCACCCGCCACTTGGCCAGTCCGGCGTCCGGCTCCCAGCGTTCCGCGAGGCGTGGGACGACGGACAGGTCCGGGCCGTGGTCGGCCAGCTTGTCGAACATCGCCTTGGCGCGGGCGGCTTCGACGAAGAGATTGGCCAGGTGCGGGTCCAGCGTCTCCTGTGCGCCGCCGCCCGCGAACACCGCGCGCAGCCGACCCCCGTGCCGTGGGCGGGAGTCCGTCGCCGCCGGGGAGGAGGCGGGGCGGTCCGCGGCGCACGCGGCGAGAGCGGCTCCGCCGACGGCCGTCCCCAGGGAGACGCCGAGGAACCGCCTGCGGGAGGGGAGGAGGAGCCGGTCTGGGGATGGGGAGGAGGAAGGGACGGCGGAGTGGTCGGGGGATCGACCGTGGGAACGCATGGGGCACCTTTCACGGGAGGTCGGGGAGAGGCGTTGCGGCGGGGACGGGTGCTTACGGCCGGGACTGTCCGTGGTCGCCGGGGCGCGCCGGCTTGGCGTCCTCGTGGGGCGTGCCGTGCTTGTGATCGTCCGGCAGGGCCTGGGGGCGATCGTCCGGTCGGTCTGTCTCGGCCGCGGAGCCGCCCTTCGACTCGATGCCGCCGTGGGCGAGCGCGCCTTTGCGGTCGAGCCGCAGCACCGCCGCCGCGGACCCGAGGCCGAGGGCCGCGCAGACCAACCAGGGCGTCCATCCGCCCGTCCCGCCGCCGAAGTCGGCGGCCTGGCCGACCGCGGCGCTGCCGAGCGCGGCGATGACGCCCGAGACCGTGTAGAAGACGCCGAAGTACGTGCCCGACAGGTCGCTTCGTGCGTACGCCGGGATCAGCTCCATCACGAACGGCTGCGCGACCATCACGCCCAGCGCGAGCAGCAGGGCCGCGGCGCAGACCGGAAGCATGCGTACGACCGCCGAGCCGCTTCCGTCGGGGTCGCCGGAGGTGAGCGGCAGCGCCGCGAGCGGGACCAGAAATGCCGTGCCCATCAGCGCCGTTCCGCAGGCGATCGCTCGGCCGCGGCCGGATCGCGAGGCGCGGCGGGTCACGCGTACCTGCCAGGCGAGCGTGGCCCCGGTGGAGACAAGGAACAGGACGGCGGTCGCGCCGCCGTGTCCGGTGGCGCGTTCGGCCTCCATGGGCAGGACCAGGTAGAGCTGGTTCTGGAGCGCGTAGAGCCCGGAAAGAGCGAACGTGAAGGCCAGGAACCGCCGGTCGCCCAGACACAGCCGCCAGTCCGCGGCGACCGTACGTCCGCTGCGGGTCACCGGACGCGCGGGCAGCACCCACGCCTGAGCGATCGTCAGAACCGCGAACACCGTCGCGGCCACCACCGCGCCGGCGCGGAAGTGCCAGGCGAGCATGGCCGCACCGAGCAGCGGCCCGACCAGCGCACCCGCGTTCGCGAAGACGTTGAACAGGGCGAACGCCTCGGCGCGGCGTTCGGGTTCGACGGCGTCGGCGAGGTAGGCGCGTACCGCCGGGTTGAACAGCGCCCCGGCGAGCCCCGACAACACCGACGCGGTCAGCAGCACGGCCACCGAGTCGTCCAAGGCGAACAGACCGAAGCCGACCGTGCGCAGGGCGCATCCGGCGATGATGACGCCGCGCGCGCCGAGCCGGTCCGATGCACTGCCGCCGAGCAGGAACATGCCCTGCTGGCTGAGGTTGCGCACGCCGAGGACCACGCCCACAAGTGCGGCCGACATGCCGACATCGTCGGCGAGGTATCCGGCCAGGAACGGAACCAGCAGGTAGAACCCGGTGTTGACGCCGAACTGGTTGACGAGGAGCAGTCGTACGGGGACGGGGAAGGACAGGAAGAGCCGACGGGTCGTCACGGCGCCTCCGCGCGGCACCGAACGCCGAAGCCAGGCGCGCCGGGTGGACACAGGACGCCGCCCACACCGCCGATTCCACTCCACGGGTCGCGCGCCGGCGGCAGGTGACAGTCGGTCTCGACAGTCACCACATGGCCGCTGGTCAGAAGCGGGCGTACGGCCCCGACTCCGGCTTCGCCGCGCAAGTAGTACCCGAGGTGGCGGGTCGCGAAGGCGGACGTGTGCCCCGCCTCGCGGCCGACCCGCGGCAGCAGTGCGCTCATGGCACCTGCCCAAGTCTCGACCACCACAACATGCCCCATCCCCACCCGCTGAGAAAGAAATGAAAATCATTATCGTTTTCGGGGAGAGTTGTAACCCATGCGGCTGCCCCGCGTCCAGTCGAGCCGGATCAATCCCGCCGGTCGGACGGCGCAAAACCGGGCAAACGTCATGTCGGACATGCGGCAGCGGGCGACATGCGCGATCACGCCTCGCTCGCGATCCCGGGCGGGCCTCAGTCGAGTACGACGACTTCTTGGCCGCCTGCGGCCGGGATGTCCGCGGGTGGCCCCGGTCTGCCGGCGCTGAGTCGTCCGCGGACTGCGGATGACCGTGGCTTGCCGCGCGCGCAGGCCGCCGACGTTCCGCCCGGAGGCCCGGAGGCCCGGAGGTGCAGGGGCCCCGGGGGCGGAGGCCCGGAGGTGCGGGGGCCGGAGGCGCGGGGTCCGGGGGCTTGGAGGCCCGGGGCTCGGTGGCCGGGCCCGGAGGCCCGGAAGTCCTGGGTCCTGACCCGGGGCCCAGGGGGCTGGACGTCCGGAGGTGCGGAAGCGCGGCGCGTCGCCGTCTGCCCCAGATGTTCCACGATCGCGGACGTCAGGGGACCGATCAGCAGTCAGTCGGCAAACGGAGAGTTGGGGAAGCTAGTTGATGGGATTGAGTGTTCCCTCGGACATCTTCAACAGGCGGGTGGAGAGGGTGGCGGCCGCGGCGTGGTCGTGGGTCACCAGGACTATGGCCGTGCCGGAGCTCGCCGCCTTGTGGAGGAGGTGGAGGATTCCGGCGGCGGCTGAGGTGTCCAGGGCTGACGTGGGTTCGTCGGCCAGGAGGAGGGCTGGTCGGGCGGCGAAGGCTCGTGCCAGGGCCACGCGTTGGCATTGACCGCCGGAGAGGCGGGTGGGGCGGGCGGACGGGTCCAAGTGGCCGAGGCCGACGGCTTCGAGCGCGGCGAGGGCGGCGGCGTGGCGGGACTTGCGGGTGGGGTGCGCGGTGGGGGTCGTGCGGGTTCGGTTCGGGGCGATGAGTCGTCGGCGGGGGAGGGGTTCGGCGACGGTTCGGGCGATGCTCCAGTTGGGATCGAGGCTTCCGACGGCGTCCTGGAAGACCGCTGCGATGCTGCCCGGGGCTGGACGACCGGCGCGGGTGCGGGGGTTCCAGGTGACGTGACCGCGGTCGGGGCGTTCCAGGTCGGCGAGGATGCGGAGCAGGGTGCTCTTGCCGCTGCCGGAGCGGCCGACGATGCCGACGATCTCCCCGGGCCGGACGCTGAGTTCGGCACCGCGCAGGACGTCTCGGCCCCGTGGGCCGCGCCCGTGGGTGCGCCAGAGATTGTGGGCGGTGACGACGGGGCCGGGGCGCGCGGCGGTCATCGTCGGTCACCGGGAGTGAGGGGCATGGCGCAGGAGACGCCGTTGCGCGGTGTCGGCAGGGCGGCCAGGCAACGGGCTTGCACGTGGCGGCAGCGGGGGGCGAAGGGGCAGGCCGTGTCCAAGGCCCTCAGCGGGGACGGGGGTTCGCCCGGAAGAGGCTCCGGGAGTGGGTGGCCCGGGCGGGGGAGCGCGGCGATGAGGGCTTGTGTGTACGGGTGTCGGGGACTGGTGACCAGCACGTCTGCGTGGCCCGTTTCGACGATGTGGCCCGCGTACATCACCGCCAGGCGGTCGGTGTGGCGGGCCGCGATCCCGAGGTCGTGGGTGATGAGCAGGACGGCGGAGCCGGTTCCGCGGAGGTGGGTGAGTGTGGCGTCGGCGAGTTCGGCGTCGAGAGCGGACGTCGGCTCGTCCGCGACGACCAGGGCCGGTTCGAGGGCCGTGGCCGCGGCGATTGCCGCGCGTTGGAGCATGCCTCCGGACCAGGTGTGCGGGTGGCGGCGGGCGGCCGATTCGGTGTCGGGCACGCCGAGCGCGGCGAGGCGTTCGAGGGCGGCGCCGGTGGGAGGGGTACGCCCCTTCGCGTGCCACGCCTCGGCGACGGACGTGCCGACGGTCAGGCGGGGATCGAAGGCCGAGTAGGGGTCTTGTCCGACGTATCCGATCACGTCGCCGCGCACAGTGCGCCAGGTGCGCGCGTTGGCGCCGACGAGTTCGTGTGTCGCCACGCGGATGCTTCCGGTGACCGTCGTGCCGCGCGGCAGCAGGCCCAGGAGGGCGCGGGCGACGGTGGTCTTGCCGCTGCCGCTTTCGCCGACCAGGCCCAGGACTTCGCCGGTGCGGACGGACAGGTCGATGCCGCGCAAGGCGGTGGCGCCGTTGGGGAACTTGACCGCCAGGTCGGCTACTTCGAGGCTGACAGGCTCCCGGTGGTGGATGCTCACGCGGGTGCCTCCTCGAACGCGGAGCGGCGGGTGGCGTCCCGGATCGCGTCGCCCACCAAGGTGGCCGCGGCGGTGACCGTGAACACCGCGGTGGCCGGAGCCGCGAGAAGCCAGGGGGCGACGGCGGCGAACGCCCGTGCGTCGCCCAGCATCGCGCCGAGTTCGGCGGTGGGTGGCCGGGCGCCGAGGCCGAGGAACGACAGTCCGGCCAACGAGACGATGGTGCCGCCGAGTTGGAGGGTGGCGACGACCACGAGCCGGGGGACGACCGCGGGCAACAGGTGGCCGACGGCGATACGGAGAGTCCCCGCTCCGGCGAGGCGGGCCGCCGCGATGTACGGGCGGTCGCATACCGACAAGGTGAACGCACGAACGATGCGCGCGTTGGCCGCCCAGGAGGAAATGACCAGGGCCAGCAGGAGGTTCCCGAATCCGGGGCCGAGCACGCCCACCACCGCGAGCGCGAGGACCAGCGACGGGATCGCCAGGACGATGTCGACAGCGCGCATGAGGACCGTGTCGACGAAGCCCCGGGCGAGTCCGGCGAGTACGCCGACGACCAGGCTCACGGTGCACGACCCGGCAAGCACGACGAGCGCTGCCCACAGCGACCGGCGGGTGCCCGCCGCCAGCCGGGCGAACTGATCGCGACCGAACTGGTCGGTCCCGAGCCAGTGTTCGCCGCTCGGGGCGCGCAGCTTCGCGCCCAGATCGATGGCATCCGGCTGATGGGGCGTCACCAGCGGGCCGAGTACGGCGAAGAGGATGACGAGTAGAGAGATGGCAAGTCCGCTGCGGCCCAACGTACTTGCCGTCAGCGGATTGCGCCGGAACGCGGCGCGGACGCGGCGCAGGGGTGCAGACACCGTGGCAGACACGTCACACCGCCTTGCCCGTGACCCGCAGTCGCGGGTCGACCGTCGCGGACAGCGCGTCGGCGATCAGCCCCGCCGCGACGTACGCGAGCGTCGCCAGCACGGCGAACGCCTGCACCACCGGCAGGTCGCGGGCCTTGACCGACGTCACGACATACGACCCGGTACCCGGCCAGGTGAAGACCGTCTCGACGATCGCCGCCCCGCCCCACAGCGCCCCGGTGCTCACCGCCACCGCGTGGATCAGCGGCGGCACGGCGTTCGGGAGGGCGTGCCTGACGAGCAGCCGCCGGTTCGACGCCCCGCGTGCGCGGACCGAAGCGGCCCAACCGCTGTCGAGTACGTCGACAAGCGCCTCGCGCAGCAGGCGCGACCAGACGTCGAACATGCCGAACGCCAGGCACAGCGCGGGCATCCACACCTCGGACCACGTCCCGTCCAGCACCACGGATCCGAACCCGCCCTCGATCACCACGAGTTGAATGAGGATCAGACCCACGACGAAGCCGGGCAGCGCGGCGCCGAGCAACGCGAGTGTGCGGGCGGCCGCGTCCGGCAGGCGGCGGCGGAAGGCCGCGGCCACGAGGGCCAGCGGCACCGCGACGGCCAGGGCGAACAGCAGGGCCGCGCAGCCCAGGCGCAGCGTGGCCGGCAGGCGTTCGCCCAACTCCGTCAACACCGGGCGACCGCTCTGGTACGACGTACCGAGGTCGCCGTGCAGCGCCCGCACGAACCAGTGGCCGAACTGCCCGGGCAGCGACCGGTCGAGACCCAACTCGGCGCGGGTGGCCGCAAGCTGATCGGGCGTCGGCTCGGGGACGCCCTGCGCGGTCAGCGTCATCCGGGCCGGATCGCCCGGGGCGAGCGGCAGCAGGGCCCAGATCAGCACCGCCGCACCCGCGACGGTGATCGGTACTGCCAGGAGTCGGCGGGTGACCGGGTGGCGGAGGGCGGTGCGTACCGGCCTCCGCCCGGCGGCCCCCGGTTCGGCGCGGACCGCACCGGAAGCCGCCGTGTTCTGCGCGGAGTTCGTGGTCACGGCGCCGTGTCGAACCGCAAGTGCCTTCGTACGTTGGAGACTTCGTAGGCGGTCCAGTCGCCGCCCGCCACCACTGCGAACTGCTTGTAGGTGGCGGCGACCACGTACGCCTCCTGCTCGCTGAGAATGGCCTGCCCGTCGCGCAACAACTGTTCGCGGGCCGACTGGTCGGCCGTCGTGAGCAGCCGGTCGCCGAGCGCATCCACGCGCGGGTCCGCCACCTTCTGCGCGTTCGCCGAACCGCCGGTCGTCCAGCGGGCGCGGAACGGCTGGATCGGGTCGGCGGTTCCGGACAGCGAACCGTTCAGACCGATGGACGCCTCCCAGGCCCCGAGGTCGGACTTCGTCCGGGCCGAGTCCTCGGCGTTCACGATCCGGAGGTCGAAACCGGCCTTCGCGACCTGGGACTTGATGACGACGGCCAAGGCGTTCGTCTCCGGGCCCTGCGCCTGCGTGACGAAGCGGACCGTCAGGCGCTTGCCGTCCCGGCTCCGGATCCCGTCGCCGCCCTTGAGCCAACCGGCCTCGTCCAGAAGGCGGTTCGCCTCGACGATGTCCGTGCGCTGGGTGGGGACCGCGTACGGGTAGCCCTCGGGGTAGAGCCCGGTCGCGGTGGCGAACGAGCCCTCGGCGACGTCCTCGCCCAACTCGCGGTAGTCGATGGCCCGCGCGAACGCACGCCGCACCCGCGCGTCGTCGAACGGCGCGGCCGTGAGGTTCATGTCGATCAGCAGCGCCTGGAGCGCCTTGGGCGAGGTCTTGAGCGCCGCGTCGGTACGCCCGGCGAGTGTGAGGCCGGCGTCCGGCGAGGGGTAGAAGGCGAGTTGGGCTTCGCCCGACTGCACACCCGCGATGCGGGCCTGCTCGTCGGGGACCACCTTGACCGTCACGGCCGGGAGTTTGGGCCTGCCGGCCCAGTACTTGTCGTACCGCGTCAGTCCGAGGAGGTCGGGACTCCACGAGGTAATCGCGTAAGGGCCGGTGAACGCACCCGAGTTCACGATCTTCGCGGAGTTCCCGCCCGCGGCCTCGACCGCCTCGGTGTCGTAGATCTGCAACGACGTGTCGCGAGCGGCGAGCGCGGCGGGCACGGCGGCGTTGGGGGCGGGCGTGGTGAGGACCAGGTCGAGCGGCCCGGTGGCGCGTACGGCCGTGCCCTCGGCCAGGTAGGTGCGTACCGCCTTCGACTTGGCGATCTGGCGGGTGAGCGCCGCGTCGACGGCGGCGGCGTCGACGGGCTTGCCGTTCTGGAAGGTCAGACCGGGACGCAGCGTGATCCGCCATTCGGTGGGCGAAGTCTGGACCACGGATTGCGCGAGCCACGGCCGGACGACGCCGTCCTCGCCCGCCTCCATCAGGTTCTCCGCGACGCCCCAGTCGAACAGCCAGTTGGTCCCGGTGCCGACGGGGTCGAGGCCGGCGATCGGGTAGGAGTTGTAGATCGTCAGCGGCTTCTCGGCGGCGCCCCCGGGCGGCTTCGCCGCGGGATCGTCACCGCCGCCGCACCCGGTGGCCAGCACGGCCAGCGCGGCGGCGGAGGCCGCGGCCAAGCGTGTGCGGCGGGCCGCCGCGGACATTCGGCGGCGCACGCGGCCGCCGAACGCGGACGCGGGTCTGTCGGGGGATGCCATGGCGCTCTCCTTCGCGAGTTCCGGGCACCGGAACCGGAGAGCAAGCGAGCGCACGGCCGAACGGCCTCCGCACGACCCGCCCTCGGGGCCCGGCTGGAACCGCACGCATGCCGCGTACGGGCGTCGGCAGGTCTTCGGACTCGCGGGCCCCCGGGCACATCGCCTCGTCCCCCGAACGAGGCATCAGGCCCGGACCTACTGGCCGTCGCTTCCCGGACCACGTGCGGTCCAGTGCTCATGACGGCGGTCGTTCCCGCTCACCGCTGCGGGGCAGTCCCGGATTCCCACCGGGTTCCCTCTTGCGACGCCCTCCCGCACAAGGCGAAGGGCGAACCGATGCGCCCACCACGGTAGCGGCCCGGATCCCGCGAACGGCACGCGGGGCGCGTGGCACCCTGCTCGCGGACGGCGGGCCGTGCGGGTGACACACGCGCGGACCGGGCGGCGGAACACTGAAGCGGAATCGACCACGTCCAGTCCGCGCCATGACCGCGGACAGCCGGCACGAACCACGTATCCGGGCCGTCCGCGATACAGGAGACTCCCCACCCGACTCGACGGATCGCAGGCGCGCACGGCTTCCTGAATGGGCAGGAGGACAAAGGGGTCTTGTCACCTTCTCCGGGCCCGCCTCGCGCACGACAGCTGTGCCGCCACACCGGGGGCTTGTGGCGGACGTCCGGTGAGTGGTCGGTACGCTCTCGCATCCACGGTCCGTTTCCGCCCATCCCCGTGCCGTCTTCCGCTGCGCCGCGTGGCACTGTTCCTCGCGCCACGATCCTGGGAACGCCTATGCACCACCGGCCCCACGGCCTGCCCCGCCTTGGTTGGATCACTCACGTCTCGGCGGACGCCCCAACGCGGCAGGTCTACCGGGAGACCATTGAACTCGCGGTCGCAGCAGAGGAGTTCGGGTTCCACAGCTTCTGGGTGGCGCAGCATCACTTCGGTGCGCAGGGTGGTTTGCTGCCGGCGCCGCTGGTGCTCCTCGCTGCCGTCGCGGAGCACACGAGTCGCATCCGTCTGGGCACCGCCGTCGTTGTCGGCCCTGCCGAGAGCGCCCTTCGGCTCGCCGAAGATGCCGCCGTGGTCGACGCGTTGAGCGGTGGCCGCCTCGAACTCGGCATCGGGGCGGGGGCCGACGCGGTGGCCTCCCGCGCGTTCGCGCTCGACCACGATCGCCGCCACCAAGTGCTGGACAATCTGCTCCCCGTGCTCCTCGACGCCCTCGACGGCCGCGAGCTCGCCGGCGGCGCACGTCTGTCACCTCCCGCACCGGGACTGTCCGGGCGCGTCTGGCTGGGCACCGGCTCCGCGGCCGGCGTGGAGCGTGCGGCGCGTCTCGGGCTCGGGATCATGTACGGGCGCCGCGGGCCGGGTCCCGAAGGCCCGCACAAACAGGACGCCGAATACGCGCGGCTCGCCGACAACTACCGCGCCACCATGGAACGGACCAGTCACGTGCCGCGAATAGCCGTGTCGCGCCCGGTGTTTCCGTCCGAGTCGGACGACAGCGCCCGTGACGTCCTCGTACCGCGTTTGCGGGGCTGGGTCGAGGAGGGCATCCGCACCGGTCGCTACCCGCAGGGCTTCGATGCGGAGGGGTATTTGGACGCCGGGGCGTTCGCGTACGGCGCTCCCGACCGTGTCGCCGCCGTCCTGGCTCGCGACCCGGGGCTCCCCGGTGCGACGGATCTGCTGTGCCACACCCAACCGGTCCGGCTCGGCTTGCGTGAGGTTCTGCCTGCCCTGAAGTTGATCGCCCGTCAGGTCGCCCGTCAGGTCGCCCGTGCGGGCGCACGCGCCTGACGACTGCGTGGCGCACCAGGAGGTGAAGACGCACACCTGACGGTTGCGGCGCCCGCGCGGAGCCGGGGGCCGCGGAGCCCTGCGTCCCGCCGACCCGGCAGGCGCACGTCATCACGCCCGGCCATCCAGGCCGCGCGGGCCGTGACCTCCGCCCAGCCCGCCTCGCGCTCCCGTGGCAAACTTCGCGGGTGCAGATCGCGATGCTTGGGCCATTTGAGGTGCGCTCGGAGGACGGTTCCTTTGTCGACGTGCCGGGGCCTCGCTTGCGTGCCCTCCTGATCGCGCTCGCGTTGCGGCCGGGCCATGCGGTTCCCAAGGCGCCGCTCGTCGACTGGATCTGGGGTGCGCGGCCGCCCGCCGATGCCACCAATGCCCTTCAGCGCCTGGTCTCTCGGCTGCGCAAGGTGCTGCCCGACGGTGTCGTCGAAGGTCGGACGGACGGATACCGACTGCTCCTGGAGCCCGACGCCGTCGACGCGGTGCGGTTCGAACGCCTCGTCACCGTTGCCCAGGCCGCCCGTGCCGAGGACGGGTCCCGGCGTGTCCAATTGTTGCGTGACGCCCTCGACCTGTGGCGCGGAACGGCCATGCAGGACGTCGGGCTGCCGGACAGTCCCGCCTTCGACGCCGCCGCCGCCCGGCTCGAAGCGCTGCGGCTGACCGCCGCCGAGGAGTGTTTCGACGCCGAGATCACCCTGGGGCGCGGCGCCGGGATGGTCACCGAGCTGACGGACCTGGTCGCCGCGAACCCGGTGCGCGAACGCCTCGTCGCCGCGCTCATGCGTGCCCTCGTCGCCGCCGGGCGCGACAGTGAGGCGCTGGTCGTGTACCAGCGCGCGCGGGAGGCCCTGGCCGACGCGCTCGGGGCCGACCCGTCCCCGGAGCTGGCCGCGCTGCACGTCGCCCTGCTGCGCGGTGAGCTGGGGCGGGGCACGGAGCGGCACCGCGAGGAGAGCCCCCGCACCAACCTGCGCGCCGAGCTGACCACCTTTGTCGGCACCGGCACGGACGTCGCCGCGGTGCGCGGCCTCGTCGCAGAGCACCGGCTGACCACCGTGATCGGACCGGGCGGCGCCGGCAAGACGCGGCTGGCGACCGAGACCGCGCGTACCCTGCTCGGCGAACTGCCGGACGGCGCCTGGCTCGTGGAGTTGGCCGCCATCGGTCCGGAGGGGGACGTGGCGCAGGCCACGCTCGCCGGGCTCGGGCTGCGCGACGCGCTCCTCGGCGGGGCCGCCAACGCGGAGCCGACCGACCGCCTCATCGCCGCGATCCGCGAGCGCGAGGCGCTGCTGATCCTGGACAACTGCGAGCACGTCGTCGAGTCGGCGGCGGTCTTCGCGCACCGGGTGCTCGGCGAGTGCCGTCGGCTGCGGATCCTGGCCACGAGCCGGGAGCCGCTGGGCATCACCGGCGAGGCACTGTGGCAGGTCGAGCCGCTCGCCCTGCCCCCGGCGGAGGCCGGTCCGGCCGAGATCGAGGCCGCGCCCGCCGTCCAACTACTGCGCGACCGGGCCGGTGCGGTACGCCGCGACCTCGCGGGCGACCCCGACACGCTCGCCACGATGGTCCGCGTCTGCCGGGCGCTGGACGGGATGCCGCTCGCCATCGAGCTCGCCGCGGCCCGGCTGCGCACGATGAGCGTCGAGCAGTTGGCCAATCGCCTGGACGACCGGTTTCGGCTGCTGACCGGCGGCAGCCGCACGGCCCTGCCTCGGCACAAGACGCTGCGCGCCGCCGTGGACTGGAGCTGGGAACTGCTCGGCGACGCCGAACGCGCGGTCCTGCGCAGGCTCGCGGTCTTCTCGGGCGGCGCGAGCCTGCAAGCGGCCGAACACGTCTGCGCGGACGACACCGCGTACCGGGCGGAGCCCACTCGTTCGGACGACCCCACGCGCCCGCAGGAGCGGCCTGCCGCCGGGCAGCCTGCCACAGAGCAGCCGACCGTTGACCGCGACCAGGTCCTCGAACTCCTCACCTCCCTCACCGAGAAGTCGCTGCTCCGCGCCGAAGGCGACACCGCCCCGCGCTACCGCATGATGGCCACCATCCAGGAGTACGCCGAACAACGCCTCGCCGAGGCAGGGGAGTTGGAGCGCACTCGCCGCGCGCATCTCGCGTACTTCACGGAACTCGCCGAGACCGCCGAGCCCCACCTGCGCCGCGCCGGGCAACTGGACTGGCTGGCCGTCCTCGAAGCCGACCACGACAACATCGCCGCCGCGATGCGCACCGCGCTCGCGGCGGACGACGCGCAGGCGACGATGCGCCTGGCGGCGGGCTGCGGGTGGTACTGGTGGCTCGCCGGGCACAAGACCGAGGGGTTTGAACTGCTCACGAGGGCCGCGCGGATGCCGGGTGAGGCGAGCGACGACGTACGGGCCATGGTGTACGCGCTGGTCGTGCTGTTCGTCAGCTCCGGCCGCCGGGACGAGCACGAGGCGGAGGTGTGGATCCGCGAGGCGCACCGGCACAGTAGGCGCAGTACGGGGCGGTACCCCCTCCTGGGTCTGATGGCCGCGCTGGAACGCCTGTTGGACGGGCCCGAGGCCTTCCTGTCCGCGTTCGAGCCGCTGCTGGACGACGAGGACCCGTGGGTACGCGCTCTGGCCCGGCTCCACATGGGCAAGATGCGGATCGTGCTCGGCAAGGAAGGGCGGGACGGGGAAGCGTACTTGGAGACAGCGCTGGCCGAATTCCGGGCGATCGGCGACCGGTTCGGGATCTCCTTCGCCCTCACGGAGCTGGCCGACCGGCTCGCCGGGCACGGTGAATTCGCGCGTGCGTGCGAGTACTTCGAGCAGGCGATCGAGGTGGTCACCGAGGTCGGCGGCAGCGAGGACGTCATCCGCATGCGGGCGCGGCAGGCGCAACTGCACTGGCTGATGGGCGACCGGGAGGCGGCGTCCGCCGCCGTCGCCGAGGCCCGGCGGATCGCCGAACGGGTCACCTGGCCGGACGCCCTGGCCGAACTCGCCTTCGCCCAGGCGGGGCTGGCGCGTTGGGACGGCGACAGCGCGGAGGCGTACCGACAACTGGACGTCGCGACCGCCCTGTTGGGCGAGGAGGCCGAGCAGCCGCACATCCGCGCGCTGACGCACGATGTGCTCGGATACCTCGCCGGCGACCTCGCCGAGTCGCGGGACCACCGCGCGGCGGCGTTCGCGGCGGTGGTCGAGACCGGGCACGTGCAGGGGATCGCCCAGGTGATCGTCGGCGTGGCGGACCTGGCCCTGCGCCGCGGCGAGCCGGAGCAGGCCGTTCGGCTGCTCGCGGTCGGCGCCGCCCTGCTCGGGCTCGACGACCGCGCCAATCCCGACGTGGCCCGCATCGAACAGGACGCCCGAAACCGCCTCGGCGAAACGCGGTTCGCCGAGGCGGCTCGGGAGGGTGCCGAGGCCGAATGGGCGGCACTCGTGGACGCGACGCTGGGCAACTGAATACCGAAGCAAGCCCGTTGCGCTCACCCGAGTTGAACTGCACTGCCAGAAAGCCAGGTTCCCGTACACGCAATCCGCATCAGCGGCCGCCACGCCGCGGCTACGCGCGCCTGCTGAACGTCCTGACCGCCCACACGTACCCGACGATCACGAACCCGACGCACCACGCGACCGCCGCGAGTGCGTCCCCGCCCGACGGGTCGCTCGCCAACAGCCCCCGCAGCGTCTCGATGACCGGCGTGAACGGCTGGTACTCGGCGAACTGCCGCACCCCCGCGCCCATGGTGTCCGCCGGGACGAACGCGCTGCTCAGGAACGGCAGCATGATCAGCGGCACGGTGGCCAGCCCCGCCGACTCGGGCGTTTTCGCGGCCAGCCCCAGCGCGACGGTCAGCCACCCGGCCGCGACGCTGAGCAGCACCACGAGGCCGACCACACCGAGCCAGTCGAGCGCGCTCGCGGAGGGGTCGAACCCCATCGCGAAGGCCACCGCGACGATCGCCGCGCAGGCCACCACGCACCGCACCGCGGTCACGACGACGTGGCCGGTCAGCACGGCGCCGCGCGAGACGTCCATGACCTTGAGGCGGCTGATGATGCCCTTGCGCATGTCGTCGTTCACGGACGTCGAGGTGGCCCCCAGCCCGTAGCTGATCGCCATCACCAGCAGGCCCGGCGTCGCGTAGTCGATGTACGGCTCGCCGACGCTGAAGCCGCCGCCGAAGACCTTGACGAACATGAGCATCATCACGATGGGGAACAACACGGAGTTGAACACCACCACCGGGTTCCGCATGCTGTGCTTGACGTTGCGGCGCAGCATGATGGCCGAGTCGGCCAACGCCGTGGAAACACTGCTCATTTCGCGACCGCCTCCGCGCTCGGGCGCCCTGTGAGGGTGAGGAATACGTCGTCCAGGTCGGGAGTGTGCACCGCGAACTCCCGGGCTTCGAGCAGGTTTTCGTCCAGCAGGTCCAAAAGCGCGCGCAGCGACCGCGAATCGCCCTCGTTGGGCACCCGCAGGGTCAACTCCTGGTCGTCGCGCGTGGATCCGGCGAGCAGTCGCGCCGCCGCGTCGAGGGCGGCGGGGGCGGTGAACCGCAACCGTACGTGGGTGCCCGGCACCAGCCGCTTCAGCTCGTCCGGGGTGCCGTGCGCGACCAGGTGACCCTGGTCCAACACCGCGATGCGGTCGGCGAGTTGGTCGGCCTCCTCCAGGTACTGCGTGGTGAGGAATACGGTGGTCCCTTCGGCCACCAGTTCGCGGACGATGCCCCACATCGTGCGCCGGCTGCGCGGGTCGAGGCCCGTGGTCGGCTCGTCGAGGAAGATGATCCGCGGGCCGCCGACCAGCGTCATCGCCAGGTCCAGCTTGCGGCGCATGCCGCCGGAGTACGTCGCGGCGAGCTTGTCCGCGGACTCCGCGAGGTCGAACCGCTCCAGCAGGTCGGTGACCACGCGGCCCGAGCGCACGCGCCTCAGGTCCGCCATCATCCGCAGGTTCTCGCGGCCCGACAGCAGGTCGTCCACCGCGGCGAACTGGCCGGTCACGCCGATGACCGCACGTACCGCCTTGGTCGCGGCGGCGACGTCGTGCCCGGCGACGCGCACCGTGCCGGCGTCGGCCGCCGTGAGTGTGGTGAGGACGTTGACCGTCGTCGTCTTGCCCGCCCCGTTGGGGCCGAGCAGGGAGAAGACCGATCCCTCGGCGACATCGAAATCGATGCCGTCGAGCACGACCCTGTCCCCGTATGCCTTGCGCAGTCCTGAGACCGCGATCGCCGAACTCGTCATGTGACAACGGTCCCGGCGCGCGCTGTCACCGGTCTGTCATGGCCCTGACACGGCGGCCGAGGCGGGTCGGCCGGGTCCGGGGTCGGCCGGGTCCGGGGTCGGCCGGGGCCGGGGCCGGACGCTGACG
>NZ_JBPKBH010000001.1:690409-694175 GCF_051388915.1 Yinghuangia sp. YIM S09857
CCGGCCGCGGCCGCGCGGGGCGGCGGCGCGCGGGGCCTCCGGACCCGGACCTCAGGTGACGGCTCTCAAGGGCGCGTCCAACCCGGATCGCGGCCCGCCAGGCCGATGACGCGGTCGAGAAGGTCGGCGTCGTCCGGAACCGGGACCACCGGGCCGAACAGGGAGTCCTCCGCGTCCCCGTCCGCGTCGGCGTTCGGCGCAAGCAGCTCGAAACTGGACTCCAGGCTCGCCCGGTCGGCCGGGTAGTCCTCCCCGAGCGCCCGCGCCAAGTCCCAGCCGTGGATGAGGACTTCGTTGAGCGCCACGGGCCCCGCGACGGCAGCCGGGAAGGTGAGGCCCCCGGCCTGGGTCATGCCTTCCCATGCCTCGGGGACCCGCCAGGCGTCGGCCAGTTCGCCGAGCTGCCGGGGCAGGGCGGTACGCCAGTCCGCGTCCACGTCCGGCGTGACCGACCCGGGGTTGGTGGCGGTCGACGGCCCGAGGTCCTTCCGCGCGGCGTCGCGGAAGGCGGCGGTGAGGCCCACGAGGTGCCCGAGAAGATGGCGTACGCGGTACTCCTCGCACGGCGTGGGGGCGTCGAGCTGGTCGTCCCGTACCTGGGCCGCGAGGTCTGCGACGAGCTTGACGGCAGGCCCGAAGTCGGGGCCGGGGACGGCGCCGGGCGTTGCCGAGGGTGCGGGGGTCTCGGGTGTGGTCATGGCGGCGGGGTCTCCTCTGAGGTCCGGGGTCCAGGTCGGCCGGCGGCCAGATCGCCGGCCACAGGTGGCGCTACAGAGATAGGGACTGACCGCGGCCCGCAAACTCATCGCTCCGCGCCGAAGGCGTCGGCTCGGCCTTCGAGGGAACTGTTGGGCGACGGCCGTCGAGCCCCAGCGGTCACCCCGTGGTCCTCAAGCGGCGGTGGTGACACGCCGAGCGGCCGACCGCGCCGCCGCGGGCCGCCACCCCCGCAAGCTCGCCAACACCTGCTCAGCCCAGTGTGGCCCAGGTCACACGCGCCCGACGAAATATCCGGGGACTTCGTGTCCGTTTACCCGTGTGGACGTAATCGGGGAGCAAGTCCCCGTTTCCCCGCCGGGCCCGTCACCGGACCCCGACGGGACCGGCCGATCGCCACACAGGTGACCGGCAGGTGACCGGGCCCACGACCGGACCAGATGGCCCGGGCGCCAACCGGGCAGACGCGAGCAAGGAGGGCAGAGCCATGACCACCGCCGAGACGGCAGCCGTACGTGAGCGGCCCCGCCTGCGCGCCGACGCCCGGCGCAACCGGGAGCGCATCGTCGGCGCCGCCCGCGAGATGTTCGTCGAGTCCGGCGCGGACGTGCCGCTCGACGACGTCGCCCGGCGGGCCGGGGTCGGCAACGCGACGCTGTACCGGCACTTCGCGGACCGCCGCGAGCTCGTCCACGAGGTGGTGCTGTCCGTCCTGGAACGCATCATCGGCCGGGGCGAGGCGGCGATGGCCGAGGAGCCGGACCCCTTCGCTGCGCTGCGCCGTTTCGCGCACAGTGCGGCCGAGGAGAAGGTCGCCGCGGTCTGCCCGCTGCTCGCCGAGGACGTCGACAAGTGCCATCCGGACATGATCGCCATGCGCGAGCGCCTGGACGACGTGGTCGAGGAACTGGTCGAGCGGGCCCGGGCGGCCGGCCTACTGCGCAAGGACATCGGCCCGGGCGACCTGATGATGATCGTCACCCATCTCTCGCGGCCGCTGCCCGGCACCGGCTGCGCGGCGAACGACCGGTTCGTGCACCGGCACCTCGACGTCATGCTCGACGGCCTGCGCGACCTCGACCCCACCCCCCTGACCGGCTCGGCCGTGGCGGTCCGCGATCTGCGGCGCGTCGGCCGGGCGCAAGAACCCCGGCACGAGTCCGAGAGCTGACGTGCGGCGAACCCCGGAGCGAGTCCCCGATCCGACCCGCCGCGAACCCCGGAGCTGACCAGCAGCGAATCCCACTGCAAGAACCGCAGACCGATCCCAGAACGGCGACGGGAGCGGCCGATCCGGCCGGCGCCACAAGCGCGCCCCGTCCACCATCCGCGTCACCACACCCCACACCCAGGTGAGTACCCCCATGTCACAAACACCCCCGCCCAAGACGACTCCGGCCAAGACGACGCGTCCCGGCACGACCGGGCCCGAGACGACCGGGCCCGACCCGCGGCGCTGGAAAGCGCTCGTCTTCATCGCCCTCGCCCAGCTCATGGTGGTGCTCGACGGCACCATCGTGAACATCGCGCTGCCCTCCGCCCAGGCCGACCTCGGCATCTCGGACGGCAACCGGCAGTGGGTCATCACCGCGTACGCCCTGGCGTTCGGCGGACTCCTGCTCTTCGGCGGCCGCATCGCCGACCTCTGGGGACGCAGGCGCACCTTCATCGTCGGCCTCGTCGGCTTCGCGGTCGCCTCCGCGATCGGCGGCCTGGCCGCCAACACCGGCCTGCTGCTCGGCGCCCGCGCCCTCCAGGGCGTGTTCGGCGCGCTGCTCGCCCCCTCGGCCCTGTCCCTGCTGGCGGTGATGTTCACCGACGGCAAGGAGCGCGCCAAGGCGTTCGGCATCTTCGGCGCCATCGCCGGTGGCGGCGGCGCGGTCGGGCTGATCCTCGGCGGCGTGCTGACCGAGTACATGAACTGGCGCTGGACGTTCTTCGTCAACATCCCGTTCGCCGTCGTCGCGGCAGCCGGTGCCGTCGCCGTGATCAGCGAGCCGGCCGGCGGGCGCAACCGCTCGCCGCTGGACGTGCCGGGCGTCGTGCTCTCGTCCCTCGGACTGGGCTCGCTCGTCTACGCGTTCACCCGCGCCGAGACCGACGGCTGGACGTCCGGAGCCACGCTGGGCCTCTTCGCCGCCGCTGCGGTGCTCCTCGCGTCCTTCGTGTACGTGGAGAGCCGGGTCTCGGCACCGCTGCTGCCGCTGCGCGTCGTCACCGACCGCCGCCGCGGTGGGATCTACCTCTCGCTCGGCCTCGCGGTCATCGCGATGTTCGGCATGTTCCTGTTCATCACCTACTACCTCCAGGTGGTCAAGGACTATTCGCCGGTCGTCACCGGCCTGGCGTTCCTGCCGATGATCGCGGGCATGATCACCGGCTCCACGCAGATCGGCGCGCGGCTGATGACCCGTGTGCCGCCCCGGCTGCTGATGGGTCCGGGGTTCCTGACCGCGGCGGTCGGCATGCTGATGCTGACGCAGCTCGAGGTCGACAGCTCGTACGCCGGGCTGATCATGCCGGCGCAGCTCCTGCTGGGCCTCGGCATGGGCACCGCGTTCATGCCGGCGATGAGCATGGCCACGCAGGGCGTCCAGGCCCGGGACGCGGGCGTCGCCTCCGCGATGGTCAACACCTCGCAACAGGTCGGCGGCGCGATCGGGACGGCGCTGCTCAACACCATCGCGGCCAGCGCCACCACCGCCTACGCCACCTCGCACGCGGGCACCGCGGCCGAGCAGCTCAAGTTGGAGGCCATGGTGCACGGGTACGCCACCGCGATCTGGTGGGCCGTCGGCATCCTGACCCTCGCCTCGCTCATCGCGTTCACCTTCGTCAACGGCGGCCACGGCGGCAGCACGGTCGTCGCGGCCGGCGAGAGGGACGAGGCCGCGGCCGACGAACTCGCCGTCCCCGCGATGGCGCACTGAGGTTCGTACGACACGGTGAGGCCGAAGTGACCGTGGCGTGAAGTGACCGCGGAGTGAGGTGACCGCGGAGTGAGGTGACCGGGGAACCACCGATCGCCGCGTGCCGGATATCGTCCGGC
>NZ_JBPKBH010000001.1:694267-716713 GCF_051388915.1 Yinghuangia sp. YIM S09857
TCCGGCACGCGGCGATCCGCCTTTTCCGTGAGGTCCGGTCGGGTCAGGCCAGTTCCTCCGGACCGAGCACCTCCGAGAGCGGACGCCGCGGAGTCGGCGGCACCTCGACCCCCATGCCGAGCCGCAGCACCATCTGCGCCGTCCCGTAGTGCCGTGCCTCCGAGCCGACTTCGGCGCGCAGTTCGGCATTCTCCAGCGGCTGGTTGGCGAACGACGCGGCGACGCCGTACCGGGTCCCGGTGACCAGGACGCGCATCAGCGCCTGCCCCGCGGTCAGCCAGGCGAGGGGCGTGTCGCCGCGCGTCTCCAGCACCGCGACGGCGGGGCGGCTCTCGAAGGCGATCGTGCCGCGGCCGGGGACGTCCCGGCCGACGGCGAGGTCGCGTACCGCACCCGTCGGGTCGAGCGGCCGCGGGCCCAGGCTTCCGGCCGGCACGCCGTCGAGGCGGTGGACCGCGTCCGGGGCGTCGACCCAGCGGGCGCGCTCCTCGCGGAGACGGTCGTCCTCCAGCCCGGTCGCCTCGCGGATCAGCGTCAGCAGCCTCTCGTACGCGGGCTCCTGCTCGACACCCCGCAGCCACGCACCCTCGTCGCGCGCCGCGTCGCGCAGGTTCTCCAGCACGAGGGACGGAATCGGCGTCTCCCGGAAGGGCGCGCGGTGGGTGCGGCGGCTGGGCAGGCTCCAGTAGAGCGTGTCGAACCGCGGGTCGGGGGCCGAGCCGGTGACCCGCACCAGGGCGACCGAGAGCGGACCGCCGCCCGGGAGCAGGACGGTTTCGGTGCCGAGGCCGAGCGAGGCGTACCCGAGCCGGGCCGCGAACGCGGCGGCGCCGCAGGCGATATGGGCCTCGCGGCCGGTGGGATCGCCGAGCCGGAGGGTGCGCCGCGGGTCGATGTGCACTTCGAGGTCGTCACCCGACCACCGGAACCACCACGGTTGGGTGTTGTGCTTGGACGGTGCCGAGGTCGCGGCACGCAGGATCCGCTCGCGCTGCTCGGGGGTGAGGGTCGCGCTGCTCATGGTGTCCTCCCGGGCGAGGCGGCCGCCGGGGGGCCGCCTCGTGTTTCCAGGCTCCTGCGCGCGTGCGGGGCGCCCAAGGGACTTCCGACCCTCTTGAGCGGGCCGAACGGCCCTGCCCTGGCCCGCCCCGATCCGCGAGGCTGGACGCGCCGGCGGCAGGCGCGGTGCGGCACGGAAACGCCACGGCTGCCTCCGGAACCGCGGGCCGCCTACCGCGCAGCGCGTTGCGCAGGGAGAGGTGCCCGGCCGACGGGTCGCGGAACAGCACGACCCACCGCGCGGCACGGTCACATGGGAGAGGTGTCCACGGACGCCGGATCGCGGAAGAGCACCACCTTGAGCGCCTGCGACTCCGCGGCACGAGCGAACAGATCGTAGGCGTCCGTGATTTCGTCCAGCGCGAAGCGGTGCGTGACGAGCCCGGTTGCGTCCAGGCGCCCGGCGGCCAGCACGTCGAGCAGCATCGGCGCGCTCGCGGTGTCGACGAGCCCGGTGGTGATGGTGGTGTTGGTGACCAACAGGTCCTCGATGTGCAGCGCGGCCGGGGGGCCGTGCGGGCCGATGCTCGCCACGTGCCCGCCCGAGCGGACCAAGCGGGCGCACAGGCCGAACGCCTCGGGCCGGCCGACCGCCTCGATCACGACGTGCGCGCCGCAGCCGTCGCCGGTCATCGCCCGGACCGCCTCCTCGGGGTCCTGACCGGGGGTGAGCACGGCGTCGGCGCCGAGGCGCTTGGCGGCGTCCAGGCGCGCGGTGTCGGGGTCGATCACGATCACGCTCGCCGGGCTGTAAAGGCGTGCGGTCAGCAGCGCGGCGAGGCCGATCGGGCCCGCGCCGACCACGGCCACGGTGTCGCCGGGGCCGACGCGGCCGCTGCGGACGCCCACTTCGTACGCGGTCGGCAGGATGTCGGAGGCCAGCACCGCGGCTTCGTCCGCCACGCCCGCCGGCAGCTTGTGCAGGGAGTGGTCGGCGAACGGCGTGCGGACCAACTCGGCCTGCGTTCCGTCGATGCGGTGCCCGAGCACCCATCCGCCGCCGCCGGAGCACTGGCCGTACGCGGCCGCGCGGCAGTGGCGGCAGCGCCCGCACGCGGTGACGCAGGAGACGAGGACGCGGTCGCCGGGGCGGAGGGTGCGCACCCCGGGTCCCACCTCCATGACCGTCCCGACGGCCTCGTGGCCGAGGATCCGCCCGGGCTCGGCGCGGGGGCCGCCGCCCCGGAGGATGCGCAGGTCCGTGCCGCAGAGGGTGACCGCGTCGACGCGCACGACCGCGTCCTCGGGGTCGCGTATCTCCGGGTCGGGGACCTCCTCCCAGCGGATGCGGTCGGTCCCGTGGTAGGTCAGCGCCTTCATGGCGGGTACTCCTTCGTCGGTGGGCAGCGTCGAGCGTCCCGCCGACGGGTCGGTCCGCCACAGGGCCGTTCGGCCCATGCGGTGCGGGCGGCCGTGGTGTGGACGAGGTCGTGTCCTTCGGATCTTGGTGCCGCTCACGTGTTCCGGTGCCGTGCATCGCAAGGCGCGGGCCGAAGCTTGTACTCGGTCATCCGAAGGACGCGACACGGGCCGCGGCGGTCAGATGGCGCCCGGCGGCCTGGCCTGCTGGATCTCGGTGGCGAACACCGCCGCCTGCACCCGGCGTTCGAGGCCGAGCTTGTTGAGCAGCGCGGACACGTAGTTCTTGACGGTCTTCTCTGCGAGGTCCATCTTCCGGGCGATCTGACGGTTTGTCAGACCTTGGGTCACGAACCCGAGCACCTCGCGCTCCCGCGCCGACAGGTCGGCCAGCCGCGGGTCGACGGTGCTGCCGGACCGGACGCGCGCGAGAACCTTCGTGGTGACCACCGGGTCGAGCAGCGACTGCCCGCCCGCGACCCGGCGGACGCCGTCGACCAGGTCGTTGCCGCGGATCTGCTTGAGCACGTAGCCCGCGGCGCCCGCCATGATCGCGGCGAACAGCGCGTCCTCGTCGTCGTACGAGGTCAGGATGAGCGCCCGGATGTGCGGGAAGCGGGAGCGGACCTCGCGGCACACGTCGATGCCGCTGCCGTCCGGGAGGCGGCCGTCGAGCACGGCGACGTCCGGGTTGAGTGCGGGGATGCGGCGTACGGCCTCCCGGGCGGAGTCGGACTCGCCGACCACCTCGATGTCCGGCTCCGCGCCGAGCAGATCGGTCAGGCCGCGGCGCACGATCTCGTGGTCGTCGAGCAGGAACACCCGGATCGGGGACGTGATCACGGCGGTTCCTTCCGACGGCGGTGCGGGTCGACGGTCGAGCCTCCCGCGGCCGGCCGCCACGCTACAGGGCCGTTCGGCCCTGGTGGTCGGGGCGGCGGGCCGGTTGGTGCCGGACATGCGCAATAGGGCCTTCGCCGCGAATGCCCGAGTCGCCTGGCAAACCGTTCAGGCGGCAGAATGGCGCCGTCGACTGCACCGGAGCCGTCGAACACGACTCCGTGGCGGGGAGACTCATGCCCGACGAAGCCGAAGTGCCCGGCATCCGCGAACGCGCGCCGCTGCCGCGGATGCGCCTCGACGAACTCCTGGACGAACTCCAGGCGCACATCGGCGTCGTACGCGCGACCCGGGACCGCGTGCACACCCTCCTCGAAGCGGTCCTCGCGGTCGGCAGCGACCTGGAACTGGAAACGGTGCTGCGCCGCATCGTGGCCTCGGCGATCTCGCTGGTCGACGCGCGCTACGGGGCCCTGGGCGTGATCGGCGACGAGGAGCGCCTCGCCCGGTTCCTGCCGGTCGGCATGAGCGCGGAGACCATCGCCGGCATCGGTGCCTTCCCGTCCGGGCACGGCCTCCTGGGGCTGGTCATCCGCGACCCGCACCCGGTGCGCCTGCACGAGATATCCGACCATCCCGACTCCGTCGGGTTCCCGGCGAACCACCCGCCGATGCACAGCTTCCTCGGCGTCCCCATCCGGATCCGGGACGAGGTCTTCGGCAATCTGTACCTGACCGAGAAGCGCGGCGGCGCGGCCTTCGACGAGGACGACGAGGCGGTGCTGCGCACCCTCGCCGCCGCGGCCGGCGTGGCCATCGAGAACGCCCGGCTGTACGACCAGGCGCGGCGGCGCGAACAGTGGCTGACCGCCGCGTCCGAGCTGACCCGCAGCCTGCTGTCCGGCGACGCTCCGGGGGACGTCCTGCGCTCGTTCGCCGAGACCGTGCGCGAGATGGCCGGTGCGGACCTGGTGACCGTGGCCGTCCCCATGCCGGGCGCCGAGGACCTGGTGGTCGACGCGGCGGCCGGGCCGTCCGCCGAGCGGGCGCGCGGGCTGCTGCTGCCGACCGGCTCGACCCTGGCCGGGAAGGTGTACGCGTCGGGCGAGACCGCGGTGTGCGAGAACCTGGCGTCCGACCCTCGGGTGCACCGCCACGTGATGCACGGCTTCGACGGCGGCATGGGCCCGGCGTTCATGCTGCCGCTCGGCACGCCGGGGAACGTGCGCGGCGTCCTCCAGGTGATGTCCCGCAAGGAGCGGATGCCGTTCTCGGAGACGGTCGTTGCGATGGTGGCCGGGTTCGCCGGGCACGCCGCGCTGGCCCTGGAGGTGGCCGAACGGCGGCGCGAGGCCGAGTTGCTCACCGTCTTCCAGGACCGCGACCGCATCGCGCGCGACCTGCACGACGTCGCCATCCAGCGGCTGTTCGCGTCGGGCATGACGCTCCAGGGCGTCACCCGGATCGTCGACCGCCCGGACGCGGCCGACCTGATCATGCGCACGGTCGACGACCTGGACGAGACGATCCGGCTCATCCGCTCGACCATCTTCTCGCTCAAGGCGCGCGAACGCGGGCAGGGCCCCGGACTGCGCTCCCGCGCCTTGCAGTTGGCCGACCAGGCGGTCGCACAGCTCGGTTTCGCGCCGACGCTGCGGCTAGAAGGGCTGCTCGACACCGCGGTTCCGGAGGACTATGCGGACCACGCCATCGCCGTGCTGCGCGAGGCGTTGTCCAACGCGGCCCGGCACGCGGGGGCGACGGCGGTCGAGGTGGCGTTGGAGGCCACCGCCACCGAACTGCGGATCGCCGTCACCGACAACGGAGTCGGCATCCCCGCGGACCGTGAACGCAGCAGCGGCCTGGCGAACCTGGCCGAGCGGGCGGCCGAGTTGGGCGGGGATTTCAGGGTCGGCGCGCGGGACAGCGGCGACGGCGGGAGCGGCAAGAGCGGCACCGCGCTGCGGTGGCGGGCCCCGTACCCGGCGACCGCGCGGCCCTGAGCGCGTTTGTGTGAGAGCGGTTGCGGACGTGCCCGGGCGGCGGGCCGCGTGACGGTCGTGCCCGAGGGGCCGAGGGGCCCTTGACGGTTGGCGTCCACACGGGCCCGTCCGGTCCCGTGCGATGCTGCGTGGGGACGGCTTTCCGCCCGCCGACGGTGGTCAGGCGTACTCGCCGCGCAGCAGGCCGCTGAGTTTTTCGCCTGCCCGCTCCTTGGCCCGGCGCACGTCGTCGGCGCTCACCCCGCGCTCCTTCGCGGTCTCGTCGATGAACGCGTCGGCCGCCTGTACGGCCAGGTCGTGGGCGCCGGCCAGGGTGCGCGGGCGGCCGTGGTGCGCGACGTGCCCGTCCCAGGCCATCGCGCCCGCGTACGCGCCGGCCTGGGCCAGGAGGTCGGCGTCCACGCGCTCGCCGTGCGGAGCCGAGCGACACTCGTGGAATCGTGCGGCTTCCTCGCTGTCATCCGGGAAAAGAGCCATCGTGGGTCCTCCGTTCCTCCCGTGAATGCCGTGATCGCAACACTGTCATTCGTCGATCAGCGTCGCGGCGCCGTGCAGGACCGCGGCGTTCTCGGTGGCCAGGCGCAGCCGGGCGTTGAAGCGCCGGACGCGCTCGTCCTCGGGGCAGCCCCGCCCGTACGCCGGCCAGGTCCCCGGCGGCAGGAGCTCGACCACCACCATGCCGTGCGCCTCCGCCGCGTCCAGCCATGCCGGCGTCGGGTCCATGGGCGCGGGCAGCAGCCACGTCTGCCGCTCGCCGACGAGGGTCAGCGCGACCACGTACCCGCGGTGCACGAGCACCTGCGCGGTCGTCGGCGGCGGCTCGCCCAGGCACAGACCGAAGCCCGACTCATGAGCGTGGTCGACCAACAGCGGATAGTCACCGGCCGCCGCCTCGACCAGGGCCTCGGCCACCGGCGGCCCCGGATCGCCCGCGTCGTCGGGGACGAATTCGCGGAGCGCCAGCGCCACGCGGAGCTGCGCCTGACGCGCGGCAGACGGGTAGGTGCCCATACGGACCTCCGGCCTGTGGTGCCGACCCCGAGCCGATCGTCCTGGGTGGTGGCTACCCGCCACGCCGCCTCCCAACCGGCCGGCGGTGTCTCTCCGGGCGGGGCACGCGGCGGATGCCGGACGGCAAACGGCCTGCGGCGGATCTTGTAGAAGTCTACGAACAGCCGGTGTCGGCCCGCGGACCTCTTCATGTCTTCCACCCCTACCTGACAGTGCCCGGCGGGCTGTGTACTCGGGTCAGACGACGCGCAGTCCGAGCTGCGACGAAGCGAGGGGTGAGTGACACGGCGGAATCTGCACACTCGGCCCGGACCGACTCGGCCCACAGCCACCCGCCCCCGACTCCGGCTGCCGAGAATTCAGACAGTGGAGGCTTCCTGATGGTCAACCAGACCTCGCCCGCCCGCAGCCCGCAGGCGCTGGACGAATTGATCGCCGGCGGGATCGGCGACAGCCCGCCGCGGCCGGACGGGACGCTCAAGGTGCGGGGGGAGTACGCGTACTCCTCCGACCTCTGGGCGGAGGACATGCTGTGGGGCGCGACCCTGCGCAGCCCCCACCCGTATGCGCGCATCCGTTCCGTCGACATCGGCCCCGCGCTCAGGCACCCCGGCGTGTATGCGGTGCTGACCCACGAGGACATCCCCGGCGAGAACATCTACGGCCTGAAGGTGGCCGACACGCCGGTGCTGGCCGCGGATGTCGTGCGCTACAAGGGCGAGCCGGTGGCGCTGGTCGCGGCTGACCACCCGGAGACGGCTCGGCGCGCGATGGAGAAGATCGTGGTCGGGTACGAGGTCTTGGAACCGGTCACGGACCCTGAGCGGGCCGCGCACGACGACACGTTGCCGAAGCTGCACCCGGACGGAAACGTCGTCCGGTACCAGCCGATCATCCGCGGAAATCCCGACGCCGAGGCCGATGTCGTGGTGTCCGACGTCTACACCATGGGCATGCAGGACCAGGCTTTCCTGGGACCGGAATCCGGGCTGGCCGTTCCCGCCGAGGACGGCGGCGTGGACCTCTATCTCGCCACCCAGTGGCTGCACGTTGACCAGCGGCAGACGGCCCGCGCGCTCGGGCTCCCGCTGGAAAAGGTGCGTTTCACGATGTCGGGGGTGGGCGGCGCTTTCGGCGGCCGCGAGGACCTTTCCATGCAGATCCACTGCTGCATGCTGGCCCTGCGCACCGGCCGTCCCGTGAAGATGGTCTACAACCGCGAGGAGTCGTTCTACGGCCACGTGCACCGGCACCCGGCCAAGATGTACTACGAGCACGGCGCGACGAAGGACGGCAGGCTCGTCTACGTCAAGGCGCGGATGTATTTCGACGGCGGCGCGTACGCGTCCAAGACCCCGGTCGTGGTCAGCAACGCCACGTCCCTCGGCGTCGGCCCCTACCGGGTTCCCAACGCCAAAATCGAGGGCTGGGGCCTCTACACCAACAATCCGCCGTGCGGCGCGATGCGCGGACTCGGGGCCGTGCAGCCGGCGTTCGCGTACGAGCTGCAAATGGACAAGCTCGCCAAGGCGCTGGATATGGACCCGGTGACGGTACGCCAGATCAACGCGATCGAAGAGGGCGCCACGATGCCGACCGGGCAGGTGTTGGACTACCCCGCCCCGGTCGCCGAACTGCTTGAGCGGCTGCGCGCGATCCCGCTTCCGCTGGAGAACCGGACCGAGCCGTTGGACGTCCGCGACATGCCGGGCGGCATCTCCAACACCACGCACGGCGAAGGCGTCGTCCGCGGAATCGGCTACAGCGTCATCATCAAGAACATCTCGTACGCCGAGGGCGCCGACGACTACTCCACCGCCCGGGTCCGCCTGGAGGCCATCGGCGGTCAACCGGTCGCGATGGTGCACACCGCGGCGGCAGAGGTGGGGCAGGGCCTGGTCACCGTCCAGCAGCAGATCGCCCGCACCGAACTCGGCGTCGAACGCGTGAACATCCACCCGAACGACACCAACGTCGGTGACGCGGGGTCGAGTTCGGCATCGCGGCAGACGTACATCACGGGCGGCGCGGTCCGGAACGCGTGCGAGGCCGTCCGGGACGCGCTGTTCGCGCGGGTCGCCGAGCGCTTCGGCGAGGACCCGGCGGACCTGTCGCTGGCCGGCGGCAAGGTGGTCTCCGCGACCACCGGAGTGCTCGCCGACCTCGTCGACGTGCTCGGCGACGAGGCGATCGAGGAGACCCGCGAGTACCACCACCGGGAGACGTACGCGATGGACCCGGTGACCGGGCAGAGCCCGCGCGTGCACGTCCAGCACGCGTTCGCCGCGCACCGGGCGGTCGTGGACGTGGACCGGGACCTCGGCCTCGTCAAGGTCGTGCAGCTCGACTGCGCGCAGGACGTGGGCAAGGCCGTCAACCCCGACGCCGTCGTGGGGCAGATCCACGGCGGGTCCACGCAGGGGCTCGGCCTCGCGGTGATGGAGGAGATCCA
The DNA here is from genome assembly GCF_051388915.1 of Yinghuangia sp. YIM S09857. Taxonomy (NCBI): domain Bacteria; kingdom Bacillati; phylum Actinomycetota; class Actinomycetes; order Kitasatosporales; family Streptomycetaceae; genus Yinghuangia; species Yinghuangia sp. YIM S09857. Next base: position 702,992 of record NZ_JBPKBH010000001.1, read on the forward strand.
GGTCAAGGACGGCCGCATCCGCAACGCGTCGTTCACCGACTACCTGATCCCGACCATCATGGACACGCCGCCGATGAAGGTGGACGTGATCGAACGGGCCGACCCGAACGCGCCGTACGGGGTGCGCGGCGTCGGTGAGCCGCCGACCATCTCGGCCACCCCGGCCATCGTGAACGCGATCCGCGACGCGACGGGCCTGAATCTGACGCACACACCGGTCTCGCCGGAGCACATCGTGGCGGACTGACGGTGCGCGCGATGACCCGTCCTGCCCGCCCTCCGACATGACCGTGACGTCCGCCGGATGTCGCGCCAACGCCCTTAACCACGCCCCGAGTTGTGCGTCAGGACGTCGAAACTTCGTCCGGACGCGTCCGGCACGCGCCGGGAAGCCGGGGAGCCCCCCGACCACCTCCGACAGGAGTAGCCGTGACCGCGAACACCCAAGAAGTCGGCATCGAGGAACTCGAACTCGTCTGGATGAACGAGGCGATCAAGCTGGCCACCGACAGCGTCGCGAACGGCGGCGGCCCGTTCGGCGCGCTGATCGCCATGGACGGCGCCGTCGTCGCGATCGGGAACAACCAGGTCACCGCGAATCTGGATCCCACGGCACACGCCGAGGTCAGCGCCATGCGGGCGGCCTGCAAGCAGTTGGACCGGTTCTCGCTGGAGGGGTGCATCCTCGTCACGTCGTGCGAGCCGTGTCCGATGTGTCTGTCCTCCGCGCTGTGGGCGCGCCTTGACCGGATCGTCTACTCCGCCGACCGGCACGACGCGGCAACGGCGGGCTTCGACGACCGCAAGTTCTACGACCTGTTCGAGAAGAAGCCCGCGTCGATGTGGCCGACGCCGGTCAGGCAACTGGACCTGCCGAACCGCACGGCGCCGTTCGACGCGTGGCTGGCCAAGGCGGACCGCATCGATTACTGAGCCATTGTCTGTGGGTGTCAACCCCCTTGCTGCCGACGGAGGTTGATGGTCGCCAACGGTGGGCGTCGCGGCGGTTCCGGTGGCCGGGACCGCCGCCGCGCGCCGTCCGAAAGCCTCCCCGGCCGGCCCCCGGGTCCGCCTAAGCTGGTGCGGTGACCTCACCGTTTGCGATTCCCCCGGGCGAACAGCGGTACGTCGACGCGGCGTCGGACCTGGCCCCGCAGTTCGCCGCGGCCGCCGACGAACACGACCACGAGGCAAGCCTTCCGGTCGCCAACCTGACCGCCCTGCACAAGGCGGGCCTGGACATGGCCGCCATGCCGGTCGAACGGGGCGGCGCGGGCCTGTCGTACCAGGCGCTGGGCGAGATCCTGCGCATCGTCGGCAAGGCGTGCCCGGCGACCGCGTGCGTTTGGATGATGCACCTGGGCGCCGCACAGGCCCTGGTGACGTACGGGCCGCCCTTCTACGCCGAGGAGTTGCGGGCCGGCAAGCGCTTCGCCAACGCCCTCTCCGAACCGACCGGCGGCAACCTCTTCCTGATGCCCCTTCAGCGCGCCGAGCCGGTCGACGGCGGCTACGAACTGGACGGCGCCAAGCGGTTCGTGTCCGGCTGCGAGATCGCCGACCACTACCTGGTCAACGCACTGCTCGACGACGGGCCCGGATTCTTCGGCGTACCGCGCGACGACACCGTCGAGATGGTGCCGATCTGGGACTCGATGGGCCTGCGCGGCACCCGCAGCCAACTGCTGAACTTCCGCGGGACGCTGCTGCGCCACGAGAACCGCTGCCTGATCACCGACCCGTCGGCGCCGAACATCATCGCGCTCGGCCTGCCCTGGCTGTCCATCGGGATCGCGGAAGCCGCGCTCGACGCGCTGACCGGGCACGCCCGCGGGCGCATCGTCCCGACCACCGGGAAGCCGGTCGGCGACTTGCAGTGGGTGCAGTTCGACGCCGCGGACTCGCACGTGAAGCTGCTGGCCGCACGTACGCTCGCCGAACGCTCGATGTGGCTCGCCGACCGGAACGTGCCGGGTGCCCTGGAGGCCGCGGTGGAGGCGAAGCTGTACGCCAACCAAGTGGCCAAGGACATCGCCGAGTTCGGCCTGCGCGTCGGCGGTGGATCCGGCTACCTGCGGACCTCCCCGATCCAACGGCACTTCCGCGACGCGCAGGCCGGGGCGCTCATGGCGTTCTCGGTCGAGGTCTGCCGGGACATGCTCGGCAGGCGCCTGGTCGGCGGGGACCCGGTGTGACCGCGGACCGACCACTTCGGGGGCGGCCCGGCTGCGGAGAACTCCCGGGACGGGGCAGGCACTTCGTGCCGATGGCGATCCCGGTCGAGCGGGAGACGCGCCCTGTCTACCGCGCGAACCTGCGGATCCGATAGCGCAGTCCGGACGCCGAGGTCTGCCGGCCGGAGTCTTCGGTGACACGCCACGACTCGTCCGGAACGGGCGCGTAGGTGTCGCCTTCCACCACCACGTCGACGTCCGTGACCCAGAGCGTCGTCGCGTGCTCCAGTGCGGCGCGGTAGATCTCCCCGCCGCCGATCACCCACACCTCGGCGGCGCCGCCTCCGGCCGCCAACTCCAAGGCCCCTTCCACCGACCCGGCGCGCTCCGCCCCCTCGGCGGCCCACCCCGGATGGCGGGTCACCACGATGTTGCGCCGGTCGGTCAGCGGGCGGAAGCGCGGCGGCAGCGAGTCCCAGGTCTTGCGGCCCATGACCACCGGGTGGCCCAGCGTGGTCGCCTTGAAGTGCGCCATGTCCTCGGGGACGCGCCACGGAATGGTGTTGTCCGCGCCGATCACCCCGTCGGGGGTCTGCGCCCAGATCAGCCCGACGTTCACACCGCGACCGGGGCCTTGATGGCCGGGTGGCTCCGGTAGTCGAGCACCTCGACGTCCTCGAACGCGTAGTCGAAGAGCGAGTCCGCGCGGCGCAGGCGCAGCGTGGGGAACTCGTACGGGGTGCGCGAAAGCTGCTCGGTCACCTGGTCGACGTGGTTGTCGTAGATGTGGCAGTCGCCGCCGGTCCAGATGAAGTCGCCCGGCTCCAGGCCGACTTGCTGTGCCACCATGTGCGTCAGCAGCGCGTAGCTGGCGATGTTGAACGGGACGCCGAGGAACAGGTCCGCGCTGCGCTGGTAGAGCTGGCAGGACAGCTTGCCGTCGGCCACATAGAACTGGAAGAACGCGTGGCAGGGCGCGAGCGCCATTTTGTCCAGCTCGGCGACGTTCCACGCGGACACGATCATCCGGCGCGAGTCCGGGTCGCTGCGCAGCGTGTCCAGGACACCGCGGATCTGGTCGATGTGCCGGCCGTCCGGCGCGGGCCAGGACCGCCACTGCACGCCGTAGACGGGCCCGAGGTCTCCGTCCGCGTCGGCCCACTCGTCCCAGATGGTCACCCCGTGCTCGTGCAGCCAGCCGACGTTGGAGTCGCCGCGCAGGAACCACAGCAGCTCGTACACGATCGAGCGCAGGTGCACCTTCTTGGTGGTGACCAGCGGGAACCCCTGCGCGAGGTCGTAGCGCAATTGGTGCCCGAAGACACTTCGGGTGCCCGTGCCCGTCCGGTCGGCCTTCGCCGTCCCGGAACCGAGCACCAGCCGCAACAGGTCTTCGTACTGGGTGTCCGCCACAACCAGGGAGTCTACTGACCGCCGGGACCATCCGACGACGAGCACCCGCGGCCCCGCCGGGCGTGCCGCGGCCGGGTCAGGGGGTGCCGGGTCTGAGGTGGGTGCGTTCGCCTTGGGGACCGAAGAGGACGAGGAGTTCGACGGGGTTTTCCCCGTCGGCGCCCAGCCAGTGGGGTACGTGGGTGTCGAACTCGGCGGCTTCGCCCGCGGTGAGGACCAGGTTGCGGTCGCCGAGTACCAGGAGCAGGCGGCCGGAGAGCACGTAGACCCATTCGAAGCCCTCGTGTGTCTTGAGGTCCGGGTCGGTACCGGGCGGCCGGGGCGGAATGAGGAGTTTGTGGGCCTGGACGCCGCCGGGGCGGCTGAGCGGGACGTACGTCATGCCGTCGCGCGTCACCGGGCGCAGGTGGATGCGCGGGTCCCCGGTGCGGGGTGCGCCGACGAGGGCGTCGAGGGGTACGGCGTACACCTCCGCCAGCGGAAGCAGCAGCTCCAGCGTCGGCTTGCGGGTGCCGCCTTCGAGACGGGACAGCGTGCTCTCGTTGATGCCGGTGTGTTCGGTCAGGTCGGCCAGCGTCAGCCCGCGCCGACGCCGCAGCTCGCGCAGGCGCGGGCCGACCGCGTCCAGGACGTCCTTTGCCGCGTTCGCCATACCCACCAGCTTGCCGAAACGGCAAGAGTGCTTGCAACTCCGGCAGGGCGGGGTGCAGCGTCGGGGAAGCGGCTGGGCACGGTCGGACGCGGGGCGCGTCGGGACGTGTGAGCGGCGGGACGTGCGGCAACCCGCACACCGACCCCACCCAGTCGCGCACGGCACGCGACCACGACCGACCTTGCAGAGGCCCATATGCAGCAGCACACCGACTCCTCCTCCGACTACTCCTCCGACCCCTCCTCCGACGTCGAGCCCGACCCGGAGTCCGACTCCGCGGCGCACTGGGAGAGCCACTACTCCCGCCTCGACCCCGACTGGGGCAGCCGGGCCAACCCCGTGCTCAGGGACCTGGTCGGCATCTTCGCGCCCACCCCGGGCACGGCCCTCGACGTGGGCTGCGGACACGGCGGCGACGCGGTCTGGCTCGCCGGTCTCGGTTGGGACGTCACCGCGGTCGACGTCGCCCGGACGGCCCTCGACCGGGTCGCGGACGCCGCCCGGGCCGCAGGCGTGTCCGACCGGGTGCGTCCGGTACGCCACGACCTCGCCCGCACCTTCCCCGCCGGCACCTTCGACCTCGTCAACGCGAGCTACTTCCACACGCCCGTCGAGATCCCGCGCGCTCAGGTGCTGCGCCGGGCCGCCGCGGCCGTGGCCCCGGACGGGCTGCTGATCCTCGTGGAACACGCCTCGTCGGCCCCCTGGTCGTCGCACTTCGGCCAGGACGTGCGGTTTCCCACCGCCGCGGAGACCTTCGCCTCGCTGGACCTCGGCGACGGCTGGCACACCGAGCGCTGCGACGAGCCGCGGCGCGTCGCGACCGGGCCGCACGGGGAGACCGCGCCCGTCGTGGAGAACGTCATCGTGGTGCGCCGCACCGGAAAGTGAGGAGCGCCGTGCCCACCCGCCGTGCCGCGTCCGGCACCCGCCGCCGCAAGGACACCCCGCCGCCGCGCACCGCCGACAGCGAGGCCGAGGTCCTGCGCGGGTTCCTGGACTACCTGCGCGCGTCGATCGCCGCGAAGGTCGAAGGGGCCCCGGAGCCGCAGGTCCGCGCGCCGGCGGTGCCGTCCGGGACCAGCCTGCTCGGGCTGCTCAACCACCTGATCGCGGTCGAGGGCGCGACGTTCCTCGGCGAACACGTCGCCGACTGGCAGGCCACGTTCCGGCCGGCCGCCTCGGACACCGTCGCCGACCTCGTCGCGCGCTACCGGGAGACGGTCGAGCGGGCCAACGAGGCCCTGGACGGGTACCCGGACCTCTCCGCGCGGCTGTCCCGGGCGGGGCGACCCGGTCCGGGCCCCAGCGTGCGGTGGGCGCTGACCCACATGATCGAGGAGACCGGACGCCACGCCGGGCACGCGGACATCATCCGCGAACTCATCGACGGCTCGACCGGCCGCTGACCGCGTCCCCAGGGGAGCACAGACCCGCCCGCGGTCCGCGCCGCGCCGCCGGTCGCCTGCCGTCCGCGGCGGCCCGCGGCCGACGTACCCGATTGCCCTACCACCGGACGGCCCATTGCGGGCATGCCCCCGTGTTTCCCCGGGCACGAATCGCGCGCGTGGTGGCTGCCGGATGCCGGCGGAGGCGGACGGCGACGCGACGTGTGATGCGCCGCGAACGTCTCCGCCCCCCGGTCCGGCGGTGCGCCGCCGCGTACCCGAACCGCGGAGAATCGGAGGCGTTGGCTGTGCACGAGATGGTCCTTGACGCCGGGGACGGCGAACGGCCTCGCGCCTGGCACGTGGCCCGGCCCGGAACGGCCGAGCCACTGTGCGGGGTGCCGATCGACGCGGTGGAGCCCGCGCGCGTCAGCGACCGCGACGACAGTGCGCTGCACTGCGCGGACTGCCTGGCCGCGTACGCCGACCTCGTCGCCACCGCGTGACCGCGGCCGGGCCCGCGGCCGCGGTGTCACGCGTGGGCGTCCTGGTGGCGGCGGGCTCGGCGGAGTTGTTCGGTGAGTCCGGCGACGGTGGTCGCCAGGGATCTGGCGTGCGCCTCGGCACGGCGGGCACGTTGGTCGGCTTCGCGCACCAAGTCCCGGAGGATGGCCGGGTCGTCGAAGTTCGCGTCGCCGCCGGGGCCGGTGTCGAGCAGGGTGGGGACGGCGCTCAGTTCCGCCGGGAGTTCGGCGAGGGCGGAATGCCGTCGGATGTCGGCGATGGTGAACAGGCCGGTGACGCCGGGGGTTTCGACGTCCGACGCAGCAGCCAGGCGGAGTTCGCCGTCCGGAAGCAGCGCACTGCCGCCGAACTCGCCGTCGCCGCGCGGCAGATAGACCAGGACCGCGTCGTCGCCGCACGCTCGCGGCGCGTTGAAACCGGCCCTGCGGCCGAAGCGTCCGGCGGCGGGCGGCATGAGCAGGTGCAGTCCGGCATGCCCGGCCGTACGCGCCGCGAGGCGCACCATCGCGGCCTCCCACGCCGCGCGCCGGGCCGACGGGGCGTCGGCGGCGACCAGCAGCGGCAGGCGGCGGTGCGGGTCGGTGACGGCGTCCTCCAACTCGGACGCGTCCGCGGTGCTCATGACCGCGCGCGGGAGCGCGGTGAGCCGGGCGACCGTGCCGTCGCGGGCGTCGACCGCTTCGAGCAGCCCGCGGACCAGCCCGGGGACGGCGTCGGCGAGAGCGCGCGAGCCCAACGCCGTGCCGGTGGGGTGGGGCGACGCGGTGCAGGTGAGCAGCACCCACGAGTTCCCGGCGTCCGGGCTGCGGACGACGAGCGCGGCGTGCCCGGCCATGCCGAAGCGGAGGCGTCGGCGCGTGGTGACCGCACCGTCCTCGCCGCGCCCGGACTCCGCGAGCAGGTCGACGCCGCCGCCCACGTCGGTGATGCCGACGTCAAACGCGTCCGGGTCGAAGCCCGGCACGGTGTCGTGCAACCAGGCGCGCAGCGGTGCGTGGACGGCGGCGGCGACCGCGCGGTGCGGGGCGTCGACGCGGAAGAACACCCGTTCCTCCGCGGTGCCTTCGGGCGGCTCGTGCATCGGCGCCTCCGCTGGCGTGTCGGCCGTGGTGCCCGGCACGCGGGGCCGGGCGGCCCGGGTGCGGTCCCGCACCGGGTGCGGTCTCCAGCAAAGCACCCGGACCCGCGCCGGGGTGGACCGCCACTCCGGACGGGTGGCGGCGTTCGCCCGGATGGTGGGCCGGAGCCCGCGCGGCGTGCCGCCGAGGCGTCGGTGGGCGGCCGTACTGTCGGAGCAACGAGCGCGACCGATGCCGATGCCTTCGACCGAAACCGATGACCGACGAGGACTCCACATGCGCAACGTGACGTATTCGATGGGTGTTTCCCTCGACGGCTACATCGTCGGGCCGGACGGCACCTTCGACTGGACGGTGCCCGGCACCGAGGTCTTCCGGCACTCCATCGACGAGATCCAGGGCGTGGGCGTCCACCTGATGGGCCGCCGCCTGTACGAGACGATGCTCTACTGGGAGACCGTGGACCCGAAGGAACTGGACGACGCGGAGCGCGAATGGGCCGCGTTGTGGAACCCGCTCCCCAAGGTCGTGTTCTCCAACACCGTCACCGCCGTGCAGGGCAACGCCCGCCTGGCGTCCGGCAGTCTGGCCGAGGAGATCGAGCGACTGCGGGCCGAGCCGGGCGAGGGCGACATCGGGATCGGCGGGGCGACCCTCGCCGTGGAGGCGGCCGCGCTGGGCCTGATCGACGCGTACCGGATCCGGTTCTTCCCGGTGCTGGTCGGCGGCGGCATCCCGTTCTTCCTGCACGACGAGCGCCGGGTGGACCTCGAACTCGTCGAGGCCCGCACCTACGACGGGCAAGTCCTGTATGCCCACTACCGCGTGAAGCGGTAACCCAGTCCGGGTCGGAGTCCGGGCCGGAGTCCGAGTCCGAGCCAAGGCGTGCCGACCGATCACCCCGGCATCTGGTCGAGCACGTGGTCGCGTGCCTCGGCGTATCGTTCGCGCACGTGGCTGCCCGACACGCCGGCGTCGTCGTAGCGGAGGGTGCCCGGGTAGGGATGGTAGTCGGGAGGCGCGCTGCCCGGGCCGGTGAGGGCCCAGGCGGCCTGGCGGGCCGCGCCGAGGGCGACGTACTCGGCCGGGCGCGGCACCGAGACGGGCAGGCCGAGGACGCTCGGCGCGATGCGGCGCACGGCCTCCGCCCGGGCCGCGCCGCCGACCAGCGAGACCCGCTCGACGGCGACCCCCGCCGAGCGCAACGCGTCCAGGCCGTCGGCGAGTCCGCACAGCATGCCCTCGACCGCGGCCCTGGCCAGGTGCCGAGGCGTGGCGTTGGCCGTGGTCAGGCCGTGCACCGCGCCGGTCGCGTGCGGCCGGTCGGGGGTGCGTTCGCCGGTCAGGTACGGGACCAGGACGACGCCGCCCGCGCCCGGCGGTGCGTCCAGGGCGAGTTCGGACAGGGTCTCGTGGTCGACGCCGAGCATCGCGGCGGTGGCGTCCAGGACGCCGGCCGCGTTGAGCGTGCACACCAGCGGCAGGAAGCGCCCGGTCGCGTCGGCGAACCCGGCGATGGTCCCGGTGGGGTCGGCGGACGGCGTCTCGCAGACCGCGAAGACCGTGCCCGAGGTACCCAACGACACCACCACGTCGCCGGGTTCGACGCCGAGCCCGAGCGCCGCGCCCATGTTGTCGCCGGTCCCGGCGCCGACGGTGACGCCCCCGGCCCGGCCCGCGGGGTCGGCCGCGCCGACCAGGCGGGGCAGGGCGGGGACGCGTCCCATCGCCAGGGCCAGCAGGTCGTCGCGCCAGGCGCCCTTGGCGGGGGAGTAGTAGCCGGTGCCGGAGGCGTCGCCGTGGTCGGTGGTGAGTCCGCCGATCCCGCCCGCGCGGTCGCGCAGCCGCCAGGTGAGCCAGTCGTGCGGGAGGCACACGGCGGCGGTGGCAGCGGCGGCGTCCGGCTCGTGCTCGGCGAGCCAGCGCAGCTTGGCGACCGTGAACGAGGCGAGCGGGACGCTGCCGGTGTCGCGCGCCCACGCGGCCGGTCCGCCGTGCTCGCGGACCAGGTCGCGGGCGGCGCGGGCGGACCGCGTGTCGTTCCACAGCAGCGCGGGGCGGACCGTCGAGCCGCCCGCGTCCAGGCAGACCATGCCGTGCTGTTGCGCGGCCACCGCGACGGCGTCCACGCCGTCGAGGCCGCCCGCCCGGGTGAGCGCGGTGCACAGCGCCTGCCACCAGTGCTCCGGGTCCACCTCGGTGCCATCGGGGTGCGCGGCCCGGCCGGACCGCACGACGGCGCCGGTCGTCGCGTCGCAGACGAGCACCTTGCACGATTGCGTGGACGAGTCGATCCCCGCGACCAACCGACGGCGCTGCATGTCAGCGGGCTCCGAGAAGGTGCTCGACGGCGAGCTGGTCGAGGCGTTCCACGTTGCACTCGCGTGCCCCGGCCGCCTCCGGGTCGAAGACGTCGGCGGCCAGGTCCGCGTAAGTCTCGCCGGGCGCGAGGGTGGGCACGGCCAGTTCGGGCACTTGGGCCGCCTCAAGAGCGGCTCGGACCTCGGGGTCGGCGCGGAACGCCCGCACGCGCTCGCGCAGGATCAGGTACGTGCGCATGTTGGCCGCCGCAGCGTCCCACACGCCGCGCGGCCCCTCGGTGCGCAGCGGCTTGAAGTCGAAGTGCCGCGGGCCGTCGTAGCCGCCGTGTTCGAGCAGGTCGACGAGGAAGAACGCCCCGCGTGTGTGCCCGTGGCCGAACACGAGGTCCTGGTCGAAGCGTGCGCCGTTCTGGCCGTTGAGGTCGATGTGGAAGAGCTTGCCCGCCCACATGGCCTGCGCAACCCCGTGCACGATGTTGAGTCCGGCCATCTCCTCGTGGCCGACCTCCGGGTTGACGCCGACCATGTCGGGGTGCGCCAGCTCGGCGATGAACGCGAGCGCGTGGCCGACCGTGGGCAGCAGGATGTCGCCGCGCGGCTCGTTGGGCTTGGGTTCGAGGGCGAAGCGCAGGTCGTAGCCCCGGTCGAGGACGTACTGGCACATGAGGTCGACGGCTTCGCGGAAGCGGTCGAGCGCCGCCTTGACGTCCTTGGCGGCGCCGGACTCCGCGCCCTCGCGACCGCCCCACATCACGTAGGTGCGGGCCCCGAGTTCGGCGGCGAGGTCGACGTTGCGCATCACCTTGCGCAGCGCGAAGCGGCGCACCGAACGGTCGTTGGAGGTGAACGCGCCGTCCTTGAAGACCGGGTGGGTGAACAGGTTGGTGGTCGCCATCGGGACGGCCATGCCCGTCTCGTCCAGGGCGGTCCGGAAGCGGGCCACGGTCTTCTCGCGCGTCGCGTCGTCGGAGCCGAACGGGATCAGGTCGTCGTCGTGGAACGTGACGCCGTACGCGCCGAGTTCGGCGAGCCGGTGCACGGTCTCGACCGGGTCGAGGGGCAGGCGCGAGGCGTCGCCGAAGGCGTCCCGCGCAGGCCAGCCGACGGTCCACAGTCCGAAGGAGAACCGGTCGTCCGGGGTGGGGCGGTAGTCGGGCACGGCAGCCTCCGCGATGATTAGTCCAGTACATGGACTAATTAAGTGGCGGCGGTCGGCGGAGTCAAGAGCCGGTCGGGGGTCGGGGGCGCGGGAGGGACGCCGCGGACGGCGTTCCGCGGCGCGGACTCGCCCGCACGACCCCGGACTTTGTCCTTCGCAAGTGAAAATATTGGCCCTGAATCGCGAAACTTCTTCACCTCGCGGGCGAAAGTGGCTAGGTTCGGCCCCGGCCACCCCGGGCCGGACCGCCGGGCGGGGCCCTGGCACGATCCCGGCAAGGCGCCGCGCCCGGCCCCGGCAGATCCCCGGCAACGGCGCGCCGCGGGCCCGTACAGGGAACGATGGACGTCGCCCGCCGCAGCCCGCGCGGGCGGATCCACACGGACGTGATTGGGGAACGGTGCACGATGGAACGGGTGTTGCGGACACTGACGCCATGCGCATGACGACCCGGCCGGAGAACGGGCACCAGGCACGCCTGCTCGCGCTCCTGCGGGACGGCGGCCCGCGGTCGCGCGCGGAGCTGGGCGACCTCGTGCACATGTCGCGCTCCAAGGTCGCCGTGGAGCTGGACCGCCTCACCGAGCTCGGGCTGATCGAGAACGCGGGCCTGGCGGCGTCGCGCGGCGGCAGACGGTCGGGCATCGTCTGCCTGGCCCCGTCGCTGCGCTTCGTCGGCATCGACATCGGCGCGACCTCGATCGGCGTCGCCGTCACGGACGGCGAACTGAACATCCTGGGCAGGCTGTCCGAGCCCTGCGACGTACGTCAGGGGCCGGACGTCGTGCTCGGCCTCGCGCTCTCCCTGGTGGCGAAACTGCGCGACCAGGGACTGCTGCCCGAGGTGCACGGGCTGGGGCTGGGCATACCGGGACCGGTGAGCTTCCGCGAGGGCGTGCCGGTCGTACCGCCGATCATGCCCGGCTGGGACCGCTACCCCGTACGCGAGGCGCTGGGCCGCGAGTTGGGTTGCCCGGTCCTGGTCGACAACGACGTCAACATCATGGCCGTCGGCGAACAGCACGCGGGCTCGGCCCGCTCGGTCGACGACTTCCTCTTCGTCAAGATCGGCACCGGCATCGGCTGCGGGATCGTGGTGGACGGTGGCGTCTATCGCGGCGCCTCGGGCAGCGCCGGGGACATCGGGCACATCCGCGTCTCGGCGAACGGGCCGACCTGCGCCTGCGGCAACATCGGCTGCCTGGAGGCGTTCTTCGGCGGCGCGGCGCTCACGCGGGACGCCCTCGCGGCGGCGCGTTCGGACGCGTCCCCGCACCTGGCGGCCCGCCTCGCCGAGGCCGGCGAGCTGCGGGTCGAGGACGTCGCCCAGGCGATGATGGCCGGCGACGCCGCGGCGATGCGCCTGGTCCGCGCGGGCGGGCAACGGGTCGGCCAGGTGCTCGCCAGCCTGGTGAGCTTCTTCAACCCCGGCCTGATCGTGCTCGGCGGGAGCGTGCCGGGACTGCTCGGGCACCCGCTGCTGGCCGAGATACGCAGCGTCGTCTACCGCCAGTCGCTGCCGCTGGCGACCGGGAACCTGCCGATCGTGCTGTCCGAACTCCGGGACAGCGCCGGGATCATCGGGGCCACGCGCTTCATCAGCGACCACATCTTCTCGGCGCCCTGAGGAACGGGGTCCGGGCCGGGCGCCTCCGGGGCCGCCCGGCCCGGGGCGCCGGACCGCCGGACCGCCGGACCGCCGGACCGCCGGACCGCCGGACCGCCGGACCGCCGGACCGCCGGGGCGCCGGGGCGCCCGGAGACAGCACCGCACGAGCCGAACGACCGAACCGACACGCCCGACCGACCGGGCACGGACCAGGGAGAAGGCACCATGGCGCGACCGATCACGCTGTTCACCGGCCAATGGGCCGACCTGTCTTTTGAAGAGGTCTGCCGGCTAGCCTCCGGCTGGGGCTACGACGGCCTGGAAATCGCCTGCTGGGGAGACCACTTCGAGGTCGACCGGGCGCTCGCCGAGGACGACTACGTCGCCGGGCGGCAGGAAGTCCTGGACAAGTACGGCCTCAAGGTCTGGGCCGTCTCGAACCACCTCGTGGGGCAGGCCGTGTGCGACGCGGTCATCGACGCCCGGCACGAGGCGATCCTGCCCGCCCGGATCTGGGGCGACGGGTCGCCCGAGGGCGTGCGCACACGCGCCGCCGAGGAGATCAAGGACACCGCACGCGCCGCGGCCCGCCTGGGAGTTGCCACCGTCGTCGGGTTCACCGGGTCCTCGGTGTGGCACACGGTCGCGATGTTCCCGCCGGTGCCCGAGTCGATGGTCGAGGCGGGCTACCGGGACTTCGCGGACCGGTGGAACCCGATCCTGGACGTGTTCGACGAGGTCGGCGTGCGCTTCGCGTTCGAGGTGCACCCGAGCGAGATCGCGTACGACTACTGGACGACCGTGCGCATGCTGGACGCGGTCGGGCACCGTCCGGCGTTCGGACTGAACTGGGACCCCTCGCACTTCGTGTGGCAGGACCTGGACCCCGCCGCGTTCCTGCTGGACTTCAGGGACCGGATCTACCACGTCGACTGCAAGGACGCCCGGGTGCGCACCGGGGACGGGCGCCGCGGCCGGCTCGGTTCGCACCTGCCGTGGGGAGACCCGCGCCGCGGCTGGGACTTCGTGTCCACCGGGTTCGGTGACGTGCCGTGGCAGGACTGCTTCCGGGCGCTGAACACGATCGGCTACGCCGGCCCCATCTCGGTCGAGTGGGAGGACGCCGGGATGGACCGGCTGTACGGCGCGGCGGAAGCGCTGGCGTTCGTGCGCCGGATGGGCGCGATCGAGTTGCCGTCGGCGTCGTTCGACAGCGCGTTCTCTTCGGGGCCGGCGGAGGACTGAACACGGGGCCGACCCCGAAGACCGGCCGACGTCTGAACGAGGGCCGCACGACGGCCGAAGCGCGGGACCGACCCGAAGCCGGCCGACGATTGAACGAGGGCCGGACGAGACCCCGAAAGCGGGGCCGAGCGGCCCCGAGTCCGGTGGGGGGGGGGGG
>NZ_JBPKBH010000001.1:716863-724406 GCF_051388915.1 Yinghuangia sp. YIM S09857
CCCCGGCGCGCCGATTCGGCGTGCGCTTTTTCGGCTCTGGTGGGAACAAGGGACACCCCTGTCCGCAACTTCTTCCTCTTCCTGGAAAAACGCCGAGTTTTTGTCCGTCAAGAACTTCCACTCTGAGGACAAAGTCTCTAGCGTGGCCGACCACACGGTGGGCGTGAGCGTCCGGCTCCCCGCCGTCGAACCGGCTTGCCCCGCACCGCTCTTCAGCACCGCCCGCAGCCCGCGGCCTGCGAAGTCCCGTAGTCCGCATCCCGCAGTCCGCAGCCTCGGAAATCCCGCAACCCGGAAGTCCCGCAGCCGCCACCGCCGATTGTGAGAAGGAGCCCCGCATGCCATCGGCCCCGTCCGCCGAGCACGAACCGCCGCTCCTGGCGATGCGCGCGATCGTCAAGCAGTTCCCGGGGGTTCGCGCGCTCGACGGTGTCTCGTTGGAGGTCCGCGACGCCGAGGTGCACTGCCTGCTGGGCCAGAACGGCGCCGGCAAGTCCACCCTGATCAAGGTGCTGGCCGGGGTGCACCAGCCCGACGAGGGCGTCCTGGAGTGGCGCGGCGAGCAGGTGCGACCGGGCAATCCGACCGCCGCGATCCGCATGGGGATCTCCACGATCTACCAGGAACTCGACCTGGTGGACGGGCTGTCCGTGGCGGAGAACGTCTTCCTCGGCCACGAGCGCGCCCGCTTCGGCTTCACCCGGCGCGGCGAGATGAACCGCGCCGCCACCGCGCTCCTGGACCGCCTCGGGCACGGCGAGATCCCGCCGACCACCCGGGTCGGGCGACTGCCCGCGTCCGGACGGCAGATCGTCAGCATGGCCCGGGCCCTCTCCCACGACGCGGGGCTGATCGTGATGGACGAGCCGTCCGCCGCGCTCGCCCACGACGAGGTCGAGAGCCTGTTCCGCACCGTGCGCGAACTCACTTCCGCGGGCGTCGCGGTCGTCTACATCTCGCACCGGCTCGACGAGATCCGGGAGATCGGCGACCGCGTGACCGTGCTCAAGGACGGCCGGACCGTCGCGTCCGGCCTGCCCGCCCGGGACACGCCGACGCAGGAGGTCGTCGCGCTCATGACGGGCCGGCGCATCGAGTACGTCTTCCCCGAGCGTGCCCCCGCCGGCGCGAAGACCGCAGCGACCACGGGGACCCTCACGACCACCGAACCCGGAGATTCCCCCGAGGCGCCCGCACCGGCCGACACGGCCGAATTCACCCGACCCCCCGAATCCCCCGAACCCCCCGAACCCGCCGAAATCCTCCGCGTCGAGAACCTCTCCCTGCGCGGCAGCTTCCACGACGTGTCCTTCTCCGTCCGCGCCGGCGAAGTCGTCGGCCTCGCCGGGCTGGTGGGGTCCGGCCGTTCCGAGATCCTGGCCGCCATCTACGGCGCCGTGAGGCCGACTTCGGGCCGCGTCGTGCTGGACGGCGAGCGCGTCCGGCCCGGCAGCACGCACGCCGCCGTCCGCCGCGGCATGGGCCTGGCCCCCGAAGAGCGCAAGTCCCAGGGCCTGTTGATGCTCGACACGGTGGGGCGCAACATCACCGTCGCCTCACTCGCCCGCTACGCCCGCTTCGGCTGGTACGACCGGCGCCGCGAGACCGAGGACGCCCGGAAGCAGGCCGAGGCCCTCGACATCCGGCCCGCGGACCCGCACCGCCCGATCCGCACCCTGTCCGGCGGAAACCAGCAAAAGGCGGTGCTGGCACGGTGGTTGCTGCGTGGCTGCCGTCTGCTGCTGCTGGACGAGCCCACCCGCGGCGTCGACATCGGGGCGCGCAACGAGCTGTACACGCAGATGCGCGCGCTGGCCGACAGCGGCATCGCGATCGTGCTCGTCTCCAGCGAGATCCCCGAAGTCCTGGGCCTGTCCGATCGCGTCCTGGTGATCCGTGACGGCCGCATCATCGAACACGCGCCGGCACGCGACCTGGACGAACACCGCGTACTGGACCTGGTCATGGAGGGCAGCAGCCTGTGAACCGCGACGTACGCGACGAGCCCGCGACCAACGAGCCGCCCGCCGCCCACACCGGGAGCGCCGCGGACGACTCCGGCGCGGCGGCCCCGGACCTCACCAAGACCCCCGCCCCGCCCACCGAGGCGTCCGGCGGCAAAGGCCCGGGCGACGGCAACGGCAACGGCAAGGGGGAGGCGTCCCTCGATCTCGGCGGCGCCCGGCGCGGCCCGCTGGGCTTCCTGTTCAGCCACGCCGGGGGCTCCGGCGCCACCCAGCACATCGCGCTGCTGGTGGCCCTCGGCCTGCTCTTCCTGATCGGCCTGACCACCAAGGGGGACCGTTTCGCGACCAGCAGCAACATGGTCACGATCCTGTCGCTCGCGGCCGTGGTCGGGGTGATCACGGTCGGCATGACGTTCGTGATCATCGGGGGCGGCATCGACCTGTCGGTGGGCGCTCTGATGGCGCTTTCGTCGGTCTGGGCGACCACCGTGGCGACCCAGGACACCGGGCTGTTCGGCATGCTGTTCACCGCCATGGTGGTGGGCCTGGTGTGCGGCCTGATCAACGGTGTGCTGATCGCGTTCGGCGGCCTCGTGGCCTTCATCGTCACCCTCGCGGTCAGCGTCTCGGCGCGCGGCCTCGCCGAGCAGATCTCCGACCGCAAGTCGCAACTGGTCGAGGTGGACGGCTTCCTCAAGATCGCCGAGAACAAGTACTTCGGCATCCCGATGCACGTCTACCTGTTCCTGGTCGTCGTGCTGGTCGGCTGGATCGTCCTCAACCGCACCACCTTCGGCCGCCGCACCTTCGCGGTCGGCGGCAACCCGGAGGCCGCCCGCCTGGCCGGCATCAACGTCCGCCTGCACACCTGCCTGCTGTACGTCGTCTCCGGCCTGTGCTGCGGCATCGCCGCGATCATGCTGACCGCGCAGGCGAACACCGGCGCCAGCACGCACGGGCAGCTCTACGAACTCGACGCGATCGCCGCCGTGGTCATCGGCGGGACGCTGCTCACCGGCGGCTTCGGCTCGGTCGTCGGGTCGATCCTCGGCGTGCTCGTGTTCACCACGATCCAGGACCTGTTCATCCTCAACAACCTCGCGTCGCCGATCCAGCAGATCGCCAAGGGCGTGATCATCATCGCCGTCCTGCTGATCCAGCGCTGGGGCGGCATCCGCCGACGCGCGACCGTCTGACGCCCGCCGCACCACCGAAACGACCCCGTCCGTCCCCGGCCCGGCGCGACGTACCCCAGCCCTCGTACCTCCAGCCCTCGTTCCCCTCGGGAGTCATCCATGTCCCAGCTCCATCGCAGAGGCTTCATCCTGGGCGGCGCCGCGCTTGGCGCCGGCGCCCTCGTGGCGGGATGCACCGACAACTCGTCGGACAGCGACACCGGCCCGCAGGTCAAGGCGCCGCCCGCGGCCTCGGGCAGCCCCGAGGCACCCGGCAAGCCGGTGACCATCGGCTTCTCCGCACCGGCCGCCGACCACGGCTGGATCGGCGCCATCAGCCTCAACGCCAAGGCGCAGGCGAAGGAGTTCTCCGACGTCACACTCAAGACGACGGAGGGCACCAACGACGTCAACCAGCAGATCCAGCAGGTGCAGTCGCTGATCGACGCCAAGGTCGACGTGCTGGTGATCCTGCCGTACGACGGCAAGGCGCTCACCGCCGTGGCGCGGCGCGCGATGGAGGCGAACATCCCGGTCGTGAACCTGGACCGGGTGTTCGCGAACGCGCTGTCGTACCGCACCTGGATCGGCGGCGACAACTACGGCATGGGCGTCAACGCCGGGACCTACATCGCGTCGCGCATGAAGCAGGACGGCAAGGCGAACCCGGTCATCGTCGAGGTCGCCGGGCTCGACAACCTCGAACTCACCCAGCAGCGCAGCCAGGGCTTCCGCGAGGCGCTGGAGGCGGCGGGCATGAAGGTCGCCGCCCGTCAGGCCGCCGACTTCACGGCGGCGGTCGGCCAGCGCGTGGCGGCCCAGGTGCTCCAGGCCAACGGCAAGATCGACGCGATGTGGAACCACGACGACGACCAGGGCATCGGCGTCATGGCGGCGATCAAGCAGGCCGGCCGCGACAACGAGTTCCTGATGGTGGGCGGCGCCGGGTCGAAGAAGGCGATGGACGACATCAAGGCCGACAACACGCCGCTGAAGGCCACCGTCCTCTACCCGCCGAGCATGGCGTCCTCGGCGGTCATCCTGGCCCGCATGATCGGCCAGGCGAAGTCCCTCGCCGACCTCGCCGAGTTGGAGGTGCCCGCCTCCGTCACCACGTACTCGGCCGTCGTCACCAAGGAGAACGTCGACCGCTACCTGCCCACCGCGTTCACGTAGCCGACCCCCGCGGCGGCGGCCGGGCCCCCACCGGCCGCCGCCGCGCCACCGTCACGCGCCGGCGTCCCGAACGGAAAGGCACCCCACACCCATGTCGCCACTTCCCCCGAACTCCCGAACCGCACGCCCGCCCCTGGGTGTCGGCATGGTCGGGCACTCCTTCATGGGACGTGTCCACTCGCACGCGTGGCGCTCCGTGAACGCGTTCTTCGACCTCCCCCTCCAGGTGGACCTGCGGGTCGTGGCCGGCCGCGACGCCGCCCGCGTCGGCGCCGCCGCGGACCGTCTGGGCTGGGCCGAGTCGACCACGGACTGGCGCGAACTCCTGGACCGCGACGACATCGCCCTCATCGACATCTGCACCCAGGGCTCGGTGCACGCCGAGATCGCCGTCGCCGCGCTGGAGGCGGGCAAGCACGTGCTGTGCGAGAAGCCGCTCGCCAACACGCCGGCCGAGGCCGAGGCGATGGCCCGCGCGGCGGCGGACGCGGCCGAACGCGGCGTCCTGGCCATGGTCGGGTTCAACTACCGCCGCGTTCCGGCGCTGTCGCTGGCCCGCGCGCTGGTCGCCGAGGGCCGGATCGGGACCGTCCGGCACGTCCGCGCGCGCTACCTCCAGGACTGGATCGTCGACCCCGAACACCCGCTGGTGTGGCGGCTGGTACGCGAACAGGCGGGCTCCGGCGCCCTCGGCGACATCGGCGCGCACATCATCGACCTCGCCGAGTTCCTGACCGGGGACCACATCACCGGGGTCAGCGCGATCACCGAGACGTTCATCCACAAGCGCCCGCTGGGCACCGCGCAGTCCGGCATCGGCGCGCAGGTTGCGGACACGCCGTCGGACGCCGAGGCCGCCGCCCCCGACGCCTCGGCCGCCGGCATCGGCACGGTGACCGTCGACGACGCGGCCATCTTCCTGGCCCGCACGTCCGGCGGCGCGCTGGCGACCTTCGAGGCCACGCGCTTCGCCACCGGCCGCAAGAACGCGCTCAGCATCGAACTCAACGGCTCGCGCGGCAGCGTCGCCTTCGACTTCGAGGCCATGAACGACCTGTGGTTCCACGATCTCGACGAACCGGCGGCCACGTCCGGCTTCCGCCGCATCACCGTCACCGAGCCCACCCACCCCTACACCGGCGCCTGGTGGCCGCCCGGGCACGGGCTCGGTTACGAGCACAGCTTCACGCACCAGGCCCGCGACCTGATCGACGCCATCGCCAACGGCACCACGCCGCGGCCGTCGTTCGAGGACGGCCTGCGGGTGCAGCGGGTGCTGGCCGCGGTCGAGGCGAGCGCCACCGACAACAGCCGGTGGACGCCGGTCGAGGTCTGACGGTTCGACGGTCGACGGGCGGGCGCGGCCCGGGAGGGGCCGGTCGGTGCCCCGGGACGTCTACGCGGGCGGGCGCTTGGCGGCGATGAACCTGCGCAGCCTGGCCAAGGGCCACGTGTTGATCACGTCGTCCTTGGTCAGCCACGCGCGCTGGGCCGTGCCCACGCCGAAGCGGATGTACGGCAGGTGCGTCGTCGAGTGCGCGTCCGAGTCGACGGAGAACTTCACGCCGTACTTCTTGGCCCGCAGGATGTCCTCGTCGCGCAGGTCGAGGCGTTCGGGATGGGAGTCGATCTCCAGCGCGGTGCCGGTGCGCGCGCACGCCTCGAACACCGCGTCGAAGTCGGCGTCGATGCCGGAGCGCTTGCCGATGCGGCGCGTGGTGGGGTGGCCGATGACCGAGACGTACGGGTTCTCGCAGGCGCGGATCAGGCGCCGCGTCAGCTCCTCCCGGCTCTGCGTGAAGTGCGAGTGGATGGAGGCGACGCAGACGTCGAACCCGGCGAGGATGTCGTCCGGCCAGTCGACCGAGCCGTCCGGCGCGATGTTGAGCTCGGTGCCGTGCAGCAGCGCCATACGCCGGTACTTGCCGTCCAGCGCCCGCACGCGGTCCCGCTGGGCGAGCATCTTCTCGGTGGTCATGCGCTGCATGTAGAGGTTCGGGGCGTGGTCGGTGACGGCGTAGTACGCGTATCCGCGCGCCGCCGCGGTCTCGACCATGTCCTCCAGCGAGGACACGCCGTCCGTCAGATCCGTGTGGGTGTGCAGGTCGCCGCGGATGTCCGCGTCGGTGACCAGGTCGGGCAGCTCGCCGCGCAACCCGGCCTCGATCTCGCCGCGGTTCTCGCGCAGCGGCGGCGGGATCCAGGGCAGGTCCAGCCGCTCGTAGATCTCCTGCTCGGTCTCGGACACGATCATCGTGCCGCTCTTGGCGTGGAACAGGCCGTACTCGGACAGCTTGAGCTTGCGGCGCACCGCGATCTCGCGGATGCGCACGTTGTGCTCCTTGGACCCGGTGAAGTACTGCAATCCCGCGCCCCACGCGCTCGGCGGCAGGACCCGCAGGTCGACCTGGAGGCCCTTGGTGGTGCGGATCGAGGTCTTCTTCCCGCCGCCCGCGATGATCTCGGCGGTCTGCGGGAGGTCGCCGATGGCGGCCATGAAGGGGGCCGAGTCCTCAGCGGCGACGAGGATGTCGATGTCGCCGATGGTCTCGCGCATGCGGCGCAGCGACCCGGCGTACTCGCACCGGACGCAGCCGTCGATCGCCGACAGCTCCGCGACGATCTGCTCGGCGACGGACATGGCGGCGCTGATCAGGATGCGGCCGCCGGCCTTCTGCATGAGCTCGACGCCGTGCCGGATGTTGTCCTCGGTCTTCGGGCCGAACCCTTTGAGATCGCGCAGCCGGTGCCGGTCGACCGCGGCGAGGAGTTCGTCCACGGACGAGACGCCCAGGTCCTCGTAGAGCTGCATGGCCTTGCGCGGGCCGAGTCCCGGGATCCGGACCAGCTCGCGGACGCCGGGCGGGATCGCGGTGCGGGCGTCCTCGACGACGGCGATGGTGCCGCTGTCGAGGTACTCGGCCACCTTGTCGGCGATCGAACGGCCGACGTTCGGGATCTCGCGCAGGGCCTTGGCGTCCAGCGTGCCGACGTCCGCGGCGTGGCCCGCGACGGCCCGGGCGGCTTTCTCGTAGGCGCGCGCCTTGAAGGCGTCGCCCTTGGTGATCGCCAGCAGGTCGGCGTACTCCTGGAGCAACGCCGCCACGGTCTCGTTTGCCCGTGCCATACCCCCAGCCTGCGCCAGGAGGAGGGGGTAGGGCACGTCGGACGCGAGAGGTGGGCGTGTCGCGGGGAGGGGTGGGGGTGGGGTGTGGGGCCGTGCCG
>NZ_JBPKBH010000001.1:724500-737611 GCF_051388915.1 Yinghuangia sp. YIM S09857
TGGGGCCGTGCCGCGCGGCAAAGTGCCGCTCGGCCCGGGGAGCCCGCGTGCCGCGCCCGCGTGCCGTGCCCGCGTGCCCTGCCCACGTGCTCGCGCGCTCGCTTCCGCGCGCTCGCTTCCGCGCGCCCCGCCCCCGTGTCCCGCCCGCGCGTTCGTTTCCGCGTTCGGGCCGGAAGTGTCGTGGGGCGGGGTGTGCGTTGGCCGCCGATGGCGTCCGCGGCTACCGCCGCCTCCTTGTCCTCGTCAGGGGTTCAGGAGGGGGGCGACATCGGTCTGCCAGGCGGACATCTGGTCCTCCAGCTCGCTCTGCGAGCGGTTGCGGAAGCGGATCTGGAGGTGGTTGACGCCGATCTCGCCCATGGCGCGCATGTGCTCGGCGATGCTGTCCGCGCTGCCGCTCAGGACGGGGGAGTCGCCGAGGTCCCACGAGGGGGTGCCGATGTGCACGGGTTCGGTGATGAAGCCGATGTCCAGGGCGCCGATGATGCCCGCTTCCTCGCGCACCCGCCTGATGTACGCGATGTCCTCGGCCATCTGGGCCCGCGGCGTCGCCTGCGGGATCCAGCCGTCGCCGCGCAGGGCGACCCGGCGCAGCGCCGGGCGGGCCTTGCCGCCGATCCAGATCGGGATGGACGCCTGGACCGGCCGCGGTGCGAGGCCCATGCCTCCGTCGGCGAAGCGCGGGCCGGCGAGCTTGGGGAATTCCTCGGTGAAGGCGGCGCGGATGCCGTCCAGCGCCTCGTCGGTGATGGCGCCGCGCTCCTCGAACGTTACGCCCAGCGCGTCGAACTCGCCGCGCAGGTGGCCGGCGCCGACGCCGAGCACGACGCGTCCGCCGGACAGGTTGTCGAGCGTCATGAACGCCTTGGCGGTGGCGAACGGGTGCCGGTACGCCGGGATGTACACGTTCGAGAGGAGCCGTACCGACGTCGTCAGCCCGGCCAGCATGCCGAGCGTGGCGACGCAGTCGTACCACGTGGTGCTCATGTGGTCGGCCTCCGGCCCGGCCGGCACGCCGATGTGGTCGCAGACGCCGACGTAGAAGAAGCCGGTGTTCTCGGCGTGCCGCGCGACGGCGACCATTTCCTCGACGCCGGCGTCGATTTCCCAGGCCTCGGCGGTGCTCTTGCTCTTGGTCTGGATCGGCAACTGCATGCCGTAGACGAGGCGGCCGGGCGGGACGATGGAAGCCATGGGCGGATGCTCCGTTCTTCGCAGTGGGGATACGCGGTGGGGTGGGGTGACGGGTGGTCAGAAGTCGTCCGCGGCGGAGCGGTTGCGCGGTTCTCCGGGAAGCGTAGTCGCGGGACCGTCCGCGCATTCTGCGGGCCGATCTGATATTCGGCGGGCCGCGGCGGCTCCTCAGTCGGCCGCCGCGGGGGCGGTGAGCATCATGGCGAGGTCCGCGGTGGCGCGTACGTCGCCGAAGGAGTGGTAGACCGTGCGCAGGCTCGCGTTGTGGGTCGGGTCGTCGCCGGTGGCGGTGGCGTCCGCGGCGACGATGACGCGGTAGCCGAGGGTGAACGCGTCCCGCGCGCTGGACTCGCAGCAGACGTCGGTCGCGGTGCCGGTGATCACCACCGTCGTGACGCCGCGCTCCTCCAGGAGTTCCGGCAGCGGGCAGCGCCCGGGGAAGAAGGCGCTGTGCGCGGTCTTCTCGGTCAGCAGGTCGCCGGGCATGGTCGTGAGGCCGCGGCTCAGCCGCTGTTCCAGGGGGCCGGTGCCGCCGCTGCCCTGGTACCGCGCGGCGATCTCGGTGCCGTAGAACTCGTCGGCCGCGGCGCGGTTCGGGGTGGGCGCGGGCAGGACCCACGCCACGGTGCCGCCCGCGCTGCGCACGCAGGTGGCCAGGTATTGGATGTGCGGAACGATGCCGCGCGCGTACGGATTGGCGTCGGTGTGGAACGGCACCATGTCGACCACGATCAGCGCCGTTCGGTACGGGTCGAGTTCGGGATACGCCCACCGCCGCCCGCGCCGCGCCTGGTGCCGCTGGTACTCACGGTCGGGAACACGCCACTCGTGCACCAGTTCTCGGCCGGTCGCGCTGGTCGACTGCACAAATGCCTCCTCGGCGATGCGAACGCCGAACAGAATGCCCGCAGTCGGGCCTCTTTGCCTGCCGGAGCGGCCGAGAGGTAACCGGACGTTCGTCACGGTGTCGCACGCGCGCGGCCGGGCGCGCGGCGAAGTCCGCTGCCGCGACCGGGGCCTTGCCGTGCGGCGCGGCCCGGCGGACCGGGAACTCCGCGGGGTCCCGGGCCGGGCCGTGTCTGCCGGACGCGACCTCGCTGAGCGGTGTCAAATACCGGAGCCGGTCTGTCCTGGGACTGAGGCATGCCTTACCTTACTCAGATGTCTGTCGAAGTCGCGGCCGCTCCCGGACGGCGCCGGCGTGTTGTCGTGTTCGGGGTGCTGCTCGTCGCGCTGGTCGCCGCGGTGTTCGCGTCGCTGGCGATCGGAACGCGCACCAACGCACCGTCAGAGGTGTTCGCCATGCTCGGCGGGGACCGCGAGGACACCGCGGGGCTCATCTGGGACCTGCGTGTGCCGCGAACTCTCGTCGGGCTGATGGTCGGTGTGGCCCTGGGCGCCGCGGGCGCGCTGGCGCAGCAGGTCACCCGGAACCCGCTGGCCGACCCGGGACTGATCGGGGTGGCCTCGGGCGCGGCGTTCGCGGTCGCGTCCGCGGTCGCGCTGTTCGGGCTGACCGGTCCGTACACCGCGGTGTGGTTCGCGTTCGCGGGTGCCGCCGCGGCGGGGGCCGTGGCGTACGGGGTCGGCGGCCGCGGGCGCGGCGGCGCGACGCCCGCGAAACTCGCCCTGGCCGGTGTCGCGGTCTCGGCGCTGCTGGACGCCGCCACCGGCGCGCTGGTGCTCTCCGACCCCGAGGCGCTGTCCCGCTACCGTGCCTGGGCGGTGGGCTCGCTCACCGGCCGGGACGCGGACGACGCCTGGCAGTTCCTGCCGTTCGTGGTGGCCGGGCTCGTCCTCGCCTTCGTCATCTCGCCCCGCCTCAACGCGCTCGCCCTCGGGGACGACACGGCCACCGCGCTCGGTGCGCGCGCCGGAACCACCCGGGCGCTGGGCGCGCTCGCCGTGGTCCTGCTCACCGGGTCCGCGGTGGCCGCCGCCGGGCCCATCGTGTTCGCGGGGCTCGCGGTGCCGCACATCGTCGGCGCCTTCACCGGACCGGACGCCCGGCAGTTGATCCCGGCGTCGGCGATCGGCGGCGCGGTCCTGCTGCTGTCGGCCGACGTGGTGGGACGCGTCGTGGCGCGGCCCACCGAGGTCGAAGTCGGGGTCGTCACGGCCTTCTTGGGCGGCCCGTTCCTCATCGCCCTGGTCAAGATCGGCAAACTGCGGGAGCACGCACGATGACCGCGACGGCGAGCCCCGCGAAGCGGGCACCCGAAGGTACCGCCGGGGACGGCGGCAAGGGCCGTGGCAGGCGCGGCGGGCGGCGCGTGCCCGCGACGGTCCGGTTCGCCGCGGGGCCGGTGGGCTTCGCGCTGCGGCTGCGCGTGCTCCTGGCTTGCGCAGTGCTGCTGGCACTGGCGTTCGTCGCGCTGGTCGCCTCGCTCGCCATGGGCGACTACGAACTCCCGTGGTCCGACGTGGTTGCCGCGCTGTTCGGCGGCGGGCCGGACGACGCCGAGCTGATCGTGCACGAACTCCGGTTGCCGCGCGCTCTCGTGGCCGTCATGGTGGGGTTCGCCCTGGGACTGGCCGGCGCGGTCTTCCAGGCCGTGACGCGGAACCCGCTCGCGGGGCCGGACATCGTGGGCATCACCGCGGGCGCGGGGGCGGGCGCGGTGATCGCCATCCTCGCGGGCGGCGTGGGTACGGGCGCCTCCGCCACGTACGGCCCGGTCCCCCTCGGCGCGCTGGTCGGCGCCATCGGCACCGGGCTGCTGGTCTATTTCCTCGCGTTCCGGCAAGGCACCATCACCGGCTACGGGTTCGTCCTGGTCGGGATCGCCGCCAACGGCATGCTCGTCGCGTTCACCCGCTGGGCCCTGGCCCGCGTCGACATCGACGCCGCGACCCGGGCCACCGCGTGGCTGACCGGCAGCCTGGAGAACCGCGACTACACCCAGGTGCGGTGGATGGCGATCGGCTTGGTGGTGCTGGTCCCGCCGCTGGTGCTGCTCGTCCGGCCGTACCGCATGCTCCAGTTCGGGGACGACATCGCGACGGGCCTCGGCGTGCCGACCCGCGCGGCGCGGACCGGGATGTTGCTCGTGGGCACGTGCCTGGCCGCGCTGGCGACGGCGTGTGCGGGACCGGTGGTGTTCGTCGCGCTCGCCGCCCCGCAGGTGGCCCGGGGGCTGGCGGGAACGGCGGAAATCCCGTTGTTCACGGCCGGTTTCGCGGGGGCGGTGATCGTCGGCGGATCGGATCTGCTGGCCCGCACGGCGTTTCCGGAGACGGTTCCGGTGGGCATCGTGACGGGGCTGATCGGCGCGCCCTACCTGCTGTGGTTCCTCGGACGCGCGAACAAGGTGGGCCGCGGGGGCTGATCACCTTGGTCGGTCCGGGCGGTTCGGCGGTTCTCACATCGTCACGGCCCGGACCGCGCCCGCCGGCGCCCCGACCCGCATACGCGAACCGGCCGAGGCACCAGGGCGGGCGGCCCGGGGCCTCGGCCGGAGTCGGCGGCGGCTGACGTCGAGGGGTGTCAGGTCGCCGGGACCAGGTGCTGCGCGACGGACCGCAGCTTCTCGCAGGTCTCCTCGAACTCCCGTTCCGGCGTCGACTGTTCGACGATCCCGGCACCGGCTTGCAGCCAGGTGCGGGTACCGCGGCGGAAGACCGTGCGCAGCACCAGCGCCGCGTCGATCGCCCCCGTGTGGTCGGCGGTGATCACCGCGCCGCTGTACAGCCCGCGCGGATGCGCCTCGTTGCGGTGGATCACGCGGTACGCGGCGGGCTTCGGCACACCCGACGCCGTGACCGCCGGGAACAGCGCCGCGAACGCCTCCCAGGGGCCGACGTGTTCGGCCAACCGCCCGGTGACGGCGGAGGCCAGGTGCTGGACGGTGCCGCGTTCCTTGACCTCCATGAACCCCCGCACCACCACCGAGTCCGGGGCGCACAGGGGCAGCATCTCGTCGTACGCGACCTTGACCGATATCGCGTGCTCGAATATCTCCTTGGCGTCGCTCAACAGGTCCGTACGCCGCGCCTCGTCGAGGCCGTCGGACTCCAGGGCCCGGGTCCCGGCCAGGGGTTGGGTGAGCACCTGCCGGTCGGCGTCGACCGAGACCACGATCTCCGGGCTGAAACCGGTCGCGCGCAGGTCGCCGAGTCCGAGCAGGAACGAGCGCGTCGGCGTGTTGGCGCGGCGCCCGGCGAGGTAGGTGCCGGTCAGGTCGACGTCGTGCGGTATCGGGACGACGCGGGACAGGATGACCTTCTGCAACTGCCGCGACCGGATGTCGTCGATGGCCGATCCGACCGCGGAGTGGTAAGCGCCGGGGTCGGTCCCGGTGACGTCCAGCGGCTCCGGCGACTTGCGGGGGACCGGCTGATAGTGCGTCAGCAGGCGGACGGCGGCTTCCAGTTCGCGCATGCTGACCGAGCGCACCTCGGCGCGTCCCCCGTCGATGCGCACCTCGGTGCGCGGCAACAGCAGGTGCAGCAGACGCGCGTCGCCGACCAGCTCGGGCATACCGGCGTGCACGTAGGCCAGTTCGAAGCCGGCCCAGCCGTACGCCCGCCACTCCGGGATCCGCAGGCCCTCCAGCGCCGCGGAGACCGCGGGCAGCGGGGATCCGGTCCAGGCCACCCGGTGCTCGTCCGGTCCGGCGCCGGGCACCGACTCCGGGTCGGGATCCGGTACGCGGACGACGACCTCGTGCGGCGTGGCCTCGACCTCGGCCAGGGTGCCGAGCGCGACGAGCCAGGAGCCGTTGCGCTCGTAGACGACGTGTGCGTCGGCGCCCAAGGGCGATTCGGCGAGGGCCGCGGCGAGCTCCAAAGGATCTGCGGAGACGGCGAGTTCGCGGCGGAGAAGGGGCACGGTGGCCTCCGGTGTGCAGGCAGGCAGGGCCGGGAAGTTAGGTGAGCCTACCCTAAAACCAACCCGCTCCGGCAGACCTGGTGACACGCGTTTGATTAGGTTAGCCTCACCTTCATGCCTGACCTCGCCCACGCGCCAGACTTCGTCCATGACTTCGTGGGCGTCGGCTTCGGCCCCAGCAATCTCGCGCTCGCCGTCGCCGTCGCCGAACACAACACGACGGCGGCGGACGACCCGATAGACGCCCTGTTCCTGGAAAGGCAACCGCAGTTCGGATGGCACCGCGGCATGCTCGTCGACGGTGCCACCATGCAGGTGTCCTTCCTCAAGGACCTGGTCACAATGCGCAATCCGACCAGCGACTTCAGTTTCGTCTCGTACCTGCACGCCGCCGGACGCCTGGTCGCCTTCGTCAACGGCAAGTCGTTCTTCCCGCTCCGCGCCGAGTTCCACGGCTACCTCGAATGGGCCGCGGCCCGCGTTGCGGACTCGGTCCGATACGGAACCGAAGTGACGGCGATAACCCCGGTGATGACGGATGGTCAGATCGACGCGTTCGACGTCACCGCGACCACGGCCGACGGCGGCACGCGTATCCACCGGGCCCGCAACGTCGTCATCGCACCCGGTCTGAGCCCGCGCCTGCCGGAAGGCGTCGCCGCCTCGGCGCGCGTCTGGCACAACAGCGAGCTCGTCCCGCGCGTCGCCGCCGCGGACCCCGCGAAGATCCGCACCGCGGTGGTGGTCGGCTCCGGCCAGAGCGCCGCGGAGAGCGCCGACTACCTGCACCGCCGCTTCCCGGACGCCGAGGTGCACGCCGTGTTCTCGCGCTACGGCTACGCGCCCGCGGACGACAGCCCGTTCGCCAACCGCATCTTCGACCCGGCAGCGGTGGACGACTACTTCGACTCGCCCGAAGACGTCAAGGACATGCTCACCGCCTACCACCGCAACACCAACTACTCGGTGGTGGACGGGGATCTGATCGCCGACCTGTACCGGACCGTGTACGAGGAGCGGGTGCTGGGCCGCGAACGCCTCCGCATCCGGCACGCGTCCCGCATCAACTCCCTCCGGGACGGGCCGGACCACGCCCGCCTCGACATCGAGTACCTGCCCACCGGCAAGACCGAGACCGTGGACGCCGACGCCGTCGTCTACGCCACCGGCTACCGCCCGCACGACGCCCTCGCCCTGCTCGGCGAGGCCGCGGACGCCTGCCTGCGCGACACCGCCGGGCGACCCCGTCTCGGGCGGGACTACCGCGCGGCGACCGCCCCCCATGTCACCGCCGGCATCTACCTGCAAGGCGGCACCGAGCACACCCACGGCCTCAGTTCGACCCTGCTCTCCAACATCGCGGTACGCGCCGGCGAGATCCTCGGATCGGTGCGCGACCACCGCGGCAGCGTTCCGTCCCCGACCCGGAAGAACTGACCATGCGGCTCGGGGAGATCGCCGCGGACACCACCCCGCTCCGCGAAAGCCGCGAATTCCGGCTGCTGTTCGCCGCGTCCGCGCTGTCGATGCTGGGCACCGCACTCACTTCCGTGGCGGCCAGCATCCAGGTCTACGACATCGGCGGATCCTCGCTGCACGTCGGCATGGTCAACATCGTCATCGCGGTGAGCCTGTGCGTGGGCCTGCTCACCGGCGGTGTGGTCGCCGACCGAACGGACCGCCGCAGGATCATCCTCGGCACCAGGGCGGGCGCCGCGGTGGTGGTGTTGGCACTGGCCGTCAACGCGCTGGCCGACAACCCGCGGCTGTGGGTCATCTACCTGCTCGCCGTCGCCGCCGGGTTGGTGAACGGCCTGGGCGCACCCGCGCTCATGGCAGTGACGCCCGCGCTCGTCGGACGCAGGCAACTGGCCGCGGCAGGTGCATTGTTGACGCTGACCACGCAGTTCGGCGCGATGGTCGGGCCGATGGTCGCCGGTCTCGTGGCGGCCGGGCCCGGAGTCGCGACCTGCTACCTGCTGGACGCCTCCGGCTTCGCGATCGGGGCGGTGCTGCTGTGGCGGTTGCCGGAACTGCGGCCGGAGCGGCCGGAGTCGGGGGCAGGGGCAGGCCCTGGGGAGGGCGCGGCAGACACGCCCTCGGACGCTCCGACTTCGGACGGCCTGGCGCCGGAGGGTCCGGCGTCGGCCCGCTCGGCGTCGGCCGCGAAAGGGTCGGACACCGAAGCCCCGGCCGGCGAGGCCCCGGACGCCGAACCCGAGGGCGGCCGCCCGCTGCACGAGATCGCCGCCGGATTCCGGCACGTGCGCGCCGACCCCGTCATCCGCGCGCTCATGCTCGTCGACCTCTTCGCCGTCATCCTCGCCATGCCGTACGCCCTGTTCCCCCAGATGGGCGAACACGTCTTCGACGGCGGCCCGATCACCGTCGGCCTGCTGTACAGCGCCCCCTCGGTCGGTGCCTTCCTCGGCGCACTCACCAGCGGCTGGACGGGCCGCAGCACCCGTCCCGGCGTCGCGCTCGGCGCCGCAGCGGCCGGGTGGGGGCTCGCGGTCGCCGCCTTCGGCGCCGCGGAACTGCTGTGGCTCGCACTGCCTTTGCTGGCGCTGGCCGGGTACGCCGACACCATTTCGGAGATCCTGCGGCGCACGCTGATCCAGGCGTACACCCCCGATCACCTGCAAGGCCGGGTGGGCAGTCTGTGGCTCGCCCAGGCCACCGCCGCGCCGTCGGCGGGCAACGCCCTTGCGGGAGGCGGCGCGAAGCTCGTCGCCCCCGGAACGGTGCTGATGGCCGGAGGGGTCGCCTGTGTGGCCGCGGTCGGCGCGGTCTCCTGGGGCTCGCCCGCACTCCGCAAGGCCACGCTGACCGGCGGAGCGGACGAGGACCCGGCGGAGCCGGGCACCGAACGTACCGCCGACACCGCGGCGGGCGCCGCGGCGGGCACGGGCACGGGCGCCGCGCCCGCGAACGGCGGTCCCGCCGACCCCGCGCCTGTGAACGGTGGTCCCGCCGACCCCGCGCCCGTCCCGGCCCCCACAACCGACTCCTTCGCAGAGAGGCAGGACCCCGATGACCGCCACCAACCCGTTTGACGACGAGGACGGCGAATTCCTCGCCGTCGTCAACGACGAAGGCCAGCACGCGCTGTGGCCGACCTTCCTCGACGTCCCGGACGGCTGGGGCACGGTCCACGGACCGGACACCCGGGCCGCGTGTCTGGAGTACATCGACGCCCACTGGACCGACCTGCGTCCGCGAAGCCTGGCCGCCGCGACCGCGGCCGCCGCAACCCCCGGCGCCAGCGCCGCGAACAAGGACTGAGCGAGGACCGACCGTGCTGCGCAACCTGCTCTCCGGAAAGATCCACCGCGCCCGCGTCACCCAGGCCGATCTCCACTACGTCGGGTCCCTGACCGTGGACGAGGACCTGCTCGACGCGGCCGGGATCGTCGTGAACGAGGTCGTCCAGGTGGTCGACATCGACAACGGCGCGCGCCTGACGACGTACGCCATACCCGGCCCCCGCGGCTCCGGCGTCATCGGCGCCAACGGCGCCGCCGCGCGCCTCGTGCACCCCGGCGACCTGCTCATCATCATGGCGTTCGGTCTCGTGGACGACGCCGAACTGGCCTCCCACACCCCGCGCGTCGTGCACGTCGACGCGGAGAACCGCATCGTGGCGCTGGGCGGCGACGCCGCCGAGCCGGTGCCGGGAGCGCCCGACCAGATCCCGGGCACGGTGCTCGCGGCGGGCGTCTGACCGGACGCCCGCCGTGACCCGGGTCGCGGGCGGTCTCGCACCGTACGGCGACCCGGGGCTCGGCGAACGGTCCCGAGCGCGCCCGACACCTGACGCACCTGACGAGCCCACTGAACGCCGATGGGCGGCCCCCCGTGAGGGGGACCGCCCATCAGTAGTTTCCCGGGCCTGTGTCAGCCGTTCAGCCGCACCTCGGCCCGTACCGCCCGTTCTCGTGCGCTGCCGCCTGCGCGATCAGCTGCGGGGCACCTTCGCAGCCTGCGAGATCCGCGGCATGACCTTCTCGATCACGTACTCCAGCGACAGCGGGGTGGCGAACCGCAGCGCCCAGAAGTCGTTGGAGTCCAGGGCGACGTATGAACCCCGCTTCACCACGTTCAACTTGGCGAACTGAGGGTTGGCCTCGATCGCCTTTTGCAGGTCGGCGTCCGCGTTGTAGTTGCTCAGCAGGACGTCCACTTCCAGCACGTCGAGGCGTTCCATGCTCAGTTCGGCCGCGAAGCCCGCGCCCGGCAGGTTCGCGATCGAGTCGGGGAAGGTCATGCCGAAGCCGTTGAGCAGTTTGACCCCACCGTCCGATTTGTCCTTTAGCACCGCAATAGTGCCCGCGTTCTGCGCGTTGGTGAGCGCGAATGTCTTGCCTTTGACCTCCGGGTAGGTGGTGCCCACCGCGGTGATCTTGGCCTCAAGGTCGGTGACCAGCTTCTCCGCCTCCGCGGACTTACCGAGCGCCTTGCCGACCTGGCGGGTCACCTGCTGCCAAGTGTCTTGCGACGGACCGGTCTCGAACGCGGTGGTCGGTGCGATCTTCGACAGCTTCTCGTACTCTTGTTCGATCCAGTAGTCGGTGTTCGCCAGGATCAGGTCCGGTTTGAGGGCGAGCACCTTCTCGATCGGCGCGCCGTTCTCGCCCATCGTGATGATCTCGGGCTTGCTGGCCCCGAGCTTCGGCTTTGCCCAGGGGGCGATTCCGTCCGGCGGTGTGGTCTCCACCATTCCGGTGAGCGAGACCGCGAGCGCCAGCGCGGCGTCCTGGTCGGCTTCACCCAGGGCCACGATGCGCTTCGGCGCCTCCTTGATGGTGGTGGTCCCCAGCTTGTGCGTGATCGAGACCGGGTACGCGGCGGCCGGCGGCGGCGACGCGGCGGGCGCGGACGCGGCGGCCGAAGGCGAGGACGACGTGCTGTCCGCGTCGTCCTTGTCGTCGCCGCAGGCCGCGAGCCCGAGAGCGAGGGCCGCGGCGACACCCGCGGCGGCCAGGCGGCGGAGGCCGCGGTGGGTACCGGTTCTGTGCATGTCGTGAAGTCGCCTTCCTAGAAGGGGTGGTGCGGGGTTTCGCGGCGTGGCAGCGGCCGGTGGGTGCGGCCGCCGCCACGGCACGCGGGGATCAGGGGGCGTCGAGCCGTGCGAACGCCTCGCGCAGCAGCGGGCCGATGGCGGCCACGGCGTCGCGGGACAGCAGATCGTCGTGGTCGTACGGGACTTCGCGGGCGTGCACGGCACCGCGGATGTGCTCGCGCCACACCGCGGCGCCGGTGCGCNCGTGCGAACGCCTCGCGCAGCAGCGGGCCGATGGCGGCCACGGCGTCGCGGGACAGCAGATCGTCGTGGTCGTACGGGACTTCGCGGGCGTGCACGGCACCGCGGATGTGCTCGCGCCACACCGCGGCGCCGGTGCGCCGGGCGTTGCCGTCCGCGACCACGCAGAGCAGGTCGCCGGTGAACGGCTCGAACGGGCGTGACGGCGACAGGTATTCGTGCACCGACCGGGCGGCGAGCAGGCGTTCGACGACGTCGTCGCCGAGTCCCGCCAGCACGTCCGCGTCGCCCGGCACCGCGCGGGACAGGTGCTCGCGCGCCGCGCCGGCGTCGAACCCGTCGCCCCCGGACCGGCCTTCGCCGTCCAGCGGGACGGGCGGCTGCGCGTCCAGCACCGCGAGGAACCGCACCTCCTCACCCGCCCGTTGCAGCAACCCGGCCAGGGCGAAGGCCGTTTCGCCGCCGAACGACCAGCCGAGCAGGTGGTACGGGCCGTGCGGCTGCACGCGGCGGATCCTCGCCAGGTATTCGGCGGCCAAGTCCTCCAGGCATGCGGCCGGTTCGGCGCCGGCGACGACCGGGGACTGGAGCCCGTACACCGGCCGGGAGTCCGGCACGAAGGGCAGCAGTGCGGCGTACGGCCAGGCCAGCCCGAAGCCCGGATGGATGCAGAACAGCGGCGGCGACGCCCCGTCGGGACGCAGCGGCAGCAGAGGCGCGAAGGCCGCGTCGCCGCGCTCCCGCCCGCCGCCCAACCGCTCGGCAAGCGCCGCGGGGGTCGTCGCGGTGAGGACGGTCGCCACGGTCACTGCGGCGGGATCCGCGGCGAGTCCCGCGTCGCGGATCAGCGACACCAGACGCACCGCGAGCAGCGAGTGCCCGCCGAGCGCGAAGAAGTCGTCGTCGACCCCGACGCGCGGCAGGTCCAACACCTCCGCGAAGATCCGGCACAGTTCGGCCTCGTCCTCGTTGCGCGGGCCTCGCGCCGAGACGGTCTCGGCCAACTCCGGCTCCGGCAGCGCGTCCCGGTCGAGCTTGCCGTTCACGGTCAACGGGAGCGCGTCCATCGCGACGAAGACGCCCGGCACCATGTAGTCCGGCAACTGCGCGGCCAGCCAAGGCCGTACCTCGTCCGGGTCGGCGCCGCCCACGATGTAGGCGACCAGCCGCTGCCGGTCCGCCGTGGGCACCACCGCGGCGTGGGTGATGTGGGGGTGGGTGGTGAGGGTGGTTTCGATTTCGGTGGGTTCGATGCGGTGGCCGCGGCTTTTGGTCTAGTGGTCGGTGCGGCCAAGGTAGCCGAGGGTGCCGTCGGGGCGGTGTCGGGTGAGGTCGCCGGTGCGGTAGAGGCGGCTGCCGGGGGGTCCGTAGGGGTTGGGGACGAAGCGCGCGGCGGTCTGCCCGGCGTTGTCGTGGTACGCCCGGGCCAGGCCGCAGCCGGATACGTACAACTCGCCCGCTACCCCGGGCGGGACGGGCCGCAGGTGGCGGTCCAGGACGTACACCTCGGTGTTGTGGATCGGGCGCCCGAGCGCGGGAGTCGCCGATTCGTCGGTGCCGGCGCCGAGGGTGTTGATGGTGTATTCGGTCGGGCCGTACAGGTTGTAGCCGAGCACGCCCGGTGTCTCGCGCAGGGCGGTCCAGACGTCCCCGCCGACCGCCTCGCCGCCGAGCAGGACCAGGCACGGGCGGTGGCCCCGGTCGAGCAGGCCGAGTTCGATCAGCTGGGCCGCGTAGGTCGGCGTCACGTTGATGACGTCGATGTGGTGGTGGTTGAGGTAGGCGGTGAGCGCGTGGGCGTCGCGGCGGAGTTGTTCGTCGCA
>NZ_JBPKBH010000002.1:0-56058 GCF_051388915.1 Yinghuangia sp. YIM S09857
CGCGCGCCGAGACGCAACACGGCGCCGGGCGCGGCGCAGTTGTCCCGCGCGGTGCGCGGGCTGGGGAAGTCCGGCACCCGGGATGACGTGCGGAAAGAGCGCACGCGGGCGCCGGAGCGGGATCCGCCGCCGCGAATGCTTCGTCGGCTACTACGGGCATGCGCGGCACGACCCGGCTCACGTGCCGGGTACGGCGGTTCTCCGAAAGACGGGCCGGGGCACGGCATTTCGTGCCGGGGCCCGGAGAGCAGATGTTTCAGCCGACCATAGGCGGCTCCCCGAATTGTCCCGAGCGCGTGGGTTATCAACGCGTGTCACAAGTATGGCACACGTATATAGGGGTGAGATAAGAGGGAAACCCGGATCCGTGCCGGAGCATAGCGAATTGCCCCGTTTTGCCATCCTCTGTTCCCAGTGATGGCTCCGGGGCAATTCGCGGAGACCGTGGCGGTAGCCGATCGCCACGTCTCGTCCTTCTCATATTGTGCCAGCTATGTGTCAACCAGCCAAGTGTCGCGGCGCCAGTGTCATCCAGACGTGTCGCAACCCGAGAGCACTCTACAAGCCCGCAGTCAGCGCACGTGCAGGCCGCACGCTTGTTCGCCCCATGACCCGTGGCACACCGCCGAGTTGCCTTCGGCCGGGTGGCCGCGGGCGACTCCTCCGGGATTGCCCCCGAGGGATCCCGCGCCCGGGGTTTCCGTCCGCGTGTCCGAGGGTACGCGCGGGCATCCGCTGTGGTTCAATTCCGGACAGTGGCAGCCGTCCGCACGACGGTGTCGGCGCGCTGCAACGCGCCCCCGTGCGGGCCTTCGAGTTCGAGCGCAGAAGGAGTACGCACGGTGGAGCACCCTGTCGGGTCGGACCTGCACTGGCGGAAAAGTCGGGCCAGTCAAGCGTCCAATTGCGTTGAGGCGGCACGCTCGACCGGCGTGTTCGTCCGGGACTCGAAAATTGCGGTCGACGGTCCCGTTCTCGCTTTTCGCACCGGCAGTTGGGCCGACTTCCTGGATGCTCAGTCGGCACCGTCCACGCCCGCGGGCCCCTCGGTCGGCTGAACGGTCGGCTGAATCGTCGGGGGTTGGGCGTTCGGAGACTGGGCGTTCGGCGGCGGCAGGGCGGTGAGCGGAAACGGCGCACCGCCCCCGCCCGGAGGCTGGGCCTGGGCCATGCTGGCGATCGCGGCGTCCAACAGCGTCGGCGCCATCGCGGTCGGGGCCAACTGCTCCAGCTCCCAGAATGAGGCGAGGTAGTCGCCGGGGGTGTCCTCCTGGGCGCCCTCCACGGTGATCATCTCGCCGGTCTCCGCCTCTCGGAACAGGACGTCCGGTTCCTCCTCGGCGAACTCGAACAGCACATAGGCCATGCGGTAGTTGGCGTAAAGCCCCTCCCACCACGGCACGACGCGCACCGTCACGTTCGGGTACTCCGCGACCGCCAGGATGTGGCGCAACTGCCTGCGCATGAGAGCCGGGCCGCCGACCGCCCGCTGCACGACCGAGTGGTCCATGATGAAGTGCACGTTCGGCGCGTCGTCGCGCGTCAGCAACTCCTGGCGTGCCATGCGCAGTTCGACCAGCTCGTCGACGCGGCTCAGGCCCAGCCGCATCATCGTCTCGCGCGCGTAGTCGGGAGTCTGGAGCAGGCCCGGCACGACCACCGGCTCGAAATTACGGATGACCTGCGCCGACGACTCGAAGCCGATGTACGCCAGATACTCCGAACTGGCGATCCCCCGGTACACGCTCCACCACGCCCGCTGCCGGGCCGCGCGCGCCAACTCCACGAGATCGGCGGACAGTTCGGCGTCGGTGTCGTAGTGCCGCAGCAGCGCCCGGAGATCCGTGGTGGTCACCGCGACCTGGCCCGTCTCCATCCGGATGATCTTGGACAGGGACCAGTCCATCTCCTCGGCGACCTCGCGCTGCGTGAAGCCGGCCCCCTCGCGCAATCGCCGCAGCGCGTCCCGCAGCTTGCGTCGCGCGACCATCGGGTCCTGCCTCTGTCGCTCCGCCATCGTCGGTCCCCCACGACGTCCATGGTGCTTGCTGAAAGGCGTACCCAACCGGTCTGCCACCCGTGTCCGAGTCCGGCGCGGGTGTCGCGCGGGTGTCGAAGCGAAGTGCGCCAGACGGCGAGATCGCTGCCCGCCACCCGGCACACCGCCTGGTAGACGAACGACACCTGGTAAAGAGAATCGCCGGTCGGCGCCACCTGGGGCAAGACCTCACCCGTGCGGGTGGCACTGGTCGGAGGGGCGCACGGCGGCGCACGGGGGCACGCCGCACGCGCCCGCGGAACCGGATTCCGCCCCCGGGGTGGCCGAATGCCACCTCGTCAGTGTCCACGCCGCGACCGTCCACCTCGTCACTGTCCACCTCGTCACTGTCCACGCCGCGACTGTCCACCTCGTCACCGTCCACCGCGCGACCCGACACCTGGCCCGCGGCCACATGGCGCGCCCGCGGCGCCGCAAAATCGCGTTGGCGGACGGCCTCGCCGGCAGATAGAAACGGGGTGGACGGCGGGGGCACCACCAGGGCATGGGAGCGGCGTACACCGTGGGACACATCGACATCAACACGGTGAGCTACTCGCTGCCCGACGGCCGCGTGCTGCTGGACGAGGTCTCGTTCCGCGTCGCCGAAGGCGCCACCACCGCGCTCGTGGGCGCCAACGGAGCCGGCAAGACGACGCTCCTGCGCATCGTCACCGGCGAGGTCAAACCCGACTCCGGTGCCGTCACGCGCGGCGGCGGACTCGGCGTCATGCCGCAGTTCATCGGCCGGATCCGCGACGAGTCGACGGTCCGCGACCTGCTGGTCTCCCTCGCCCCGCCGCGCGTGCGCGACGCCGTCCGCGCGGTCGACGACGCCGAACTCGCCCTCATGGACACCGACGACGAACCCACCCAGATGCGGTACGCCGCCGCACTCGGCGAGTTCGCCGACGCCGGCGGCTACGACATCGAACCCGTCTGGGACCAGTGCTGCACCGCCGCCCTCGGCCTCGGGTACGACGTCGCCAAATGGCGGCAGATCACCACCCTCTCCGGCGGCGAGCAGAAGCGCCTCGCCCTGGAGGCACTGCTGCGCGGACCCGACGACGTCCTCCTCCTCGACGAGCCCGACAACTACCTTGACGTGCCCGGCAAGCAGTGGCTGGAGCAGGCGCTGCGCGACACCCCCAAGGCCGTCCTGCTCGTCTCGCACGACCGCGAGCTGCTCTCCAACGCCGCCGACCGCATCGTGACGGTGGAACTCGGCGCCGCGGGCAACACCGCCTGGCTGCACGGCGGATCGTTCGGCACCTACCACGCCGCCCGC
This sequence comes from Yinghuangia sp. YIM S09857, assembly GCF_051388915.1. Classification (NCBI taxonomy): domain Bacteria; kingdom Bacillati; phylum Actinomycetota; class Actinomycetes; order Kitasatosporales; family Streptomycetaceae; genus Yinghuangia; species Yinghuangia sp. YIM S09857. The sequence goes on from NZ_JBPKBH010000002.1 coordinate 3,327, forward strand.
GAGGCCCGCTTCGAGCGCTTCGAGGAGCTGCGGCGCCGCTGGGACGAGGAGCACGCCAAGCTCAGGGCCCTCGTCCTGATGTACAAGAACAAGGCCGCCTACAACGACGGGCTCGCGTCCCGCTACCAGGCGGCGCAGACCCGGCTGCGCAAGTTCGAGGAGGCCGGACCGCCGCAGAACATCCCGCGCGAGCAGAACGTGCGGCTGCGGCTGCGCGGCAGCCGTACCGGCAAACGCGCGGTCGTCGCCGAGGCGGTGGAGCTGACCGGCCTGATGAAACCGTTCGACCTGGAGGTCTGGTACGGCGACCGGGTCGCGGTGCTCGGCTCCAACGGCTCCGGCAAGTCGCACTTCCTGCGGCTCCTCGCAGCCGGCGGCTCCGACCCCGACGTCGAGCACCGGCCGGTCGGCGAGGTCGCCATCGCCGCCGTCGCGCACACCGGCCGCGCCCGGCTCGGCGCCCGGGTGCGCCCCGGCTGGTTCGCACAGACCCACGAGCACCCGGAGTTCGCCGGGAGGACGCTCGTCGAGATCCTGCACCGCGGCGACGCGCACCGCTCCGGCATGGGCCTGGAGCAGGCCGCGCGCGTCCTGGACCGCTACGAGCTCGCGTACGCCGCCGAGCAGCCGTTCGACACCCTCTCCGGCGGCCAGCAGGCGCGCTTCCAGATCCTGCTGCTCGAACTCTCCGGCGCCAACCTGCTCCTCCTCGACGAGCCGACCGACAACCTCGACCTCGTCTCGGCCGAGGCGCTCCAGCAGGCGCTTGAGGCGTTCGACGGGACCGTCCTCGCGGTCACCCACGACCGCTGGTTCGCGAAGGCGTTCGACCGCTTTCTGGTCTTCGGCGCCGACGGCCGGGTCCGGGAGAGCGCCGAACCGGTGTGGACCGAGGCGCGCGTGGACCGGCCTCGGGGCTGAGCTCCCGGGACTTTGCCCCGTTTGGGTACTCTTCCGGGATGCTCACCGTCAGCTCGATCAACGTCAACGGCCTGCGCGCGGCGACCGCCAAGGGCTTCACCGCGTGGCTCCAGGCCACCGCGTCCGACGTCGTGTGCCTCCAAGAGGTCCGTGCCGAAGCACACCAGCTCACCGACGCCGTCCGCGACCCCGACGGCTGGCACACCGTGTACGCCCCCTCCGTCCTCAAAGGCCGCGCCGGCGTCGCGGTCTACTCGCGCCTCGCCCCCACCGCCCACCGCATCGGCTTCGGCTCCAGCGAGTTCGACAGCGCCGGACGCTGGCTCGAAGTCGACCTCCCCGGCCTCACCGTCGCCAGCCTCTACCTCCCCACCGGCGAGGCCGAGACCCCCAAGCAGGACGAGAAGAACCGCTTCATGGCCGAGCTGGCCGCCCACATGGTCCGCATGCGCGAAAAGGCCGCCGCCGAGGGCCGCGAGGTCCTGGTCTGCGGCGACTGGAACATCTGCCACACCGAGGCCGATATCAAGAACTGGAAGGGCAACCTCAAGAAGTCCGGCTTCCTCCCCGAGGAACGCGCCTGGCTCACCGAGGTCTTCGGCGCCGTCGGCTACCACGACGTGGTCCGCAACCTCCACCCCGGCGTCGAGGGCCCGTACAGCTGGTGGTCCATGCGCGGCAAAGCCTTCGACAACGACTCCGGCTGGCGCATCGACTACATCGCCGCAACCACCGCCATCGCCAAAACCGCCACCACTGCCACCACCGGCCGAGCCCTCACCTACGCCGACCGCTGGTCCGACCACGCCCCGGTAACGGTCACCTTCGACTACGCCGCGTACGCCCCCGGGGACGGCGGGGACGCGTAGCGCGGGACGGATAGGGCGACGATGTGGGAACAGTGCCGAGACCGCCGCGGTCTCGGCGCCACCGGCTGAGCCCCCGCCGGCCCGGACAGCGCGGCGGCCGTGCCCAAATACCCGTAACCGGCGACGGCGAGGACGATCGGCCCGTCCGCGCGCAACACCGCATCCGTCAGCTCGAACAGCGCGTCCGCGCGGGTGGTCGGGCAGTCGCGGAACGCCCGGCGGAACCGGGAAAACACGTCGACGGCTCGACGGCGGGCACAGCACACGCACACCCGTCACAGCGGCCGCATTCGTATGCTTCGTGGCTCGACATCTCGAAGCGTAAGCAACAGCCGCCCCTTGCTGTCGCCGACACGGTGTCTCGCAGCAGATCACGACCGCAGCGAAGTTGGCGGACAGGCTGAGACCGGCGCCTGCAAGCGGGCCCGAGCACGACTGCCGGGGCTGGGGTGGCGCAACCGGGGGTGGGGGAATGTCGTCTGTGGGGGTGATGCGGTGGTTGCCGTGTCGGGGGAGTTGAGGGGGAGGGTGCAGTGCGCACGCTCATGAGGATCATCGCGCCGCGTTGGTACGCCCGTTGGTCGCACGCCCGGTCGGTCACCCGGCATCCGGCGTCCCACCTGACGCCTGCGCCGGTGCGCCGGGCGCGCAGGCGCTTCGGGTGGGTCCGCAATCCGCGCCGGGCCGCGCGCAGCCGGGTCGAGCAGGAAGTCGTGCGCGAGGTACGCCGCCGCCTGCGGTGAGGTTCGGGATTCGCGCGCGGGGTGGCGCCGCGTTCGGCCATGGCGCGGGACTGCTTCCCGTGTTGGTCGGGGCTTGCGCGTCGCCGGTGGATGGGTGGGAACCGCTGTTTGGAGGGGTGTGCTCGCGCCTCGTGTCGTGTCGAGGTGCGGCCAGCGGGGGTGTGGAGGCGTAGGCGAAATGCGCGAGGCCCCCGGTCTGTCCTCGGGGAGGGCGGGCCGGGGGCCTGGTGATTCTTCGGGTGTGCGCGTCAGTGCTTGTTGAGGTCGGGACCTTGGCCCGGGGCGGGGGGCGCGGGCGGGGGCTGCCGGCCGCCCCAGCCGGGTTGCGCGCCGGGTTGTGAGCCCGGTTGGGAGCCCGGCTGGGAGCCGGGGTAGCCGCCGGGTTGTGCGGCGCCCGGGTGGCCGCCCGGGTGCGGGACGCCCGGCTGCGCCGGCGGGAAGCCCGGGGTGCCCATCGGCATGCCGGGGGCGTAGCCGACCGGCGTCGCCGGCTCCAGGCCGAGGCGCTGGCTCTGCCACTTGGTGATCTTCTGGACGACGAGGATCGCCAGGATGGCCGCCGCGATGCGCAGGAGGCTGGACGTCCCGGCCAGGCTGTCGCCGGTCTCGCCCCCGTCGATGTAGTCCTCGATCGAGACCTCGCCGTCCTCGACGTCCTCCTGGGTCTCGCGGACGCCGAAGGAGATCGAGAACAGCACCCCGGAGAGCCCGAACACGATCCACCACGCCCACAGCAGCGCCTTGCTCGCGGGGCGCATCATCGGGCCGGCCGGCTGCGGGTCGCTGCGCTTCCACGTGTCGTTGGCCACGATCATCGGGATGACGTAGTTCGCCAGCGGGATGAACCAGCCGCCGATCGCCCATCCCTTGCTCATGGTGGCCTGCGGGGCGTACCACGCCTCGGTGTTGGACCGCGCCCGGTAGAACCAGATCATGAAGACGATCGCGGTGGCCAGGGCGCCGATGGCCAGCAGGCCGAGTGCGGCTTCCACGAGGTCGTCGGCGTCGTCCGCCTCGGCGAACGCGAAGAACCGTCCGTCGCGCAGGTCGCCGAAGAGCGAGGCGCGGCGGAAGAACGCGGTCGCGGCCAGGACGTCGATCGCCGCCATGACCCCGAGCAGGATCGATACGGCCGTGGCCAGGCCGCGCAGCGGCTGGACGGGCGTCCACTGCATCTGCGGGGCGTAGCCGGGCACACCGCCGGGCCACGCGCCGGGCGGCATCCCCGCGGGCGGCATGCCGCCGTGCGGGAACGCGCCGTGCGGGGCGGCGCCGTACGGTCCGGGCTGGGCGCCGGGGAACGCTCCCGGCTGCGCGCCGGGCGGGGGACCCTGCGGCCCGCCCGGAGCCTGCGGCGGCGGCGGTACGGAGCCGCCCGGCGGCGCGAAGGGGTCGCCGCCCGCCTGCGTCGGGGCAGCGCCGCACGCCGGGCAGAAGCCGTTCGGAGTGAGTTGGGCACCGCAGTTGGCGCACTGCATTTAAGGGGTTCCCCCTACTGGTCGTGAATCGCCGACACGGCCGCGCACCCACGGCGAACACCGGCTCGGTTGTGCAGCGCATCATGCCGTGCCCGGGGGCGCCGTGTCAGGTCAGGTCCGACCGAATCACGAGGAACCACCCGATGTGGGCGGGGCCGCGGGGCCGATGCGCCCGGAGTGCGGCATTGCGGGGCGGAGTTCGGCGTACGGTGCGGGCCCGCCGCCTCCGCGCCCGGCGGGACGGGGCGTGCAGGCGAGCGTCCGCGGGCCGGGCCGGCGCCGGCGCGGTGCGCACTGTCGCCGGACGGGCGTCAGGTCCATGACCACGCTCGCCATCCGGCCGCCCGTCAGTTCGCCGGCCCGGGCCACCACGTCCCCGACGTCGACGTCGATCGCGGCGTGCGCAACCGAGTGCCGGCGCGGTGGACGCGCACGGCAGGCCCTGGTGGCCGGGGTCCTGGACGACGGTGCCGCCGGGGGCCAAATATTGCGGCGCGGCGCCGGACCCGGGCGCGGTGCGGACCGTCTCGGTCGGGCCCGGTCGAGTCGACCGGGTCCAGCCGGGTCCAGCCGGGTCCAGCCGGGTCGAGCCGGGTTCGGGGCCGGCCGAGCCCGGTTCGACCCGGGGGCCCGGGCGGGTTCGGGGTCAGTCGCGCGGCCCGATGCCCAGGTACAGCTCCAGGTTCCGGTGTGTGTTGATGACCCGCTTCTCCTCCTGCGACAGCACCAGCTCGGTCAGCCCCGGCTGGTTCAGCCCCCGCTGGATCCCGGCCAGCACCGCCGCGTCCTGGTTCAGCACATAACCCAGGTCCAGGTCCTCGAAGGCGACGCGCAGGTCCATCGGTCGGGCGTACGGCGCGTCGCCGGACGCCGCGCGCCGGAACGCGAAGATGCCCATCTCGGCCGTCCCCGGCGTCGCCCCCGGGCGCGCCACCAGCGCACTGAGCGTGTCCGCCGTCAGCAGCACCGAGCAGTTCGGGAACAGCTGGTACTGGTGCAGCCGCATGATGCGGTCCGTGTCGAACCCCGACAGGTCCGTCCCCGACTTCGCCACGTGCCGGCGTACGCGCTCCGCGATCACGTCCATCAGCGTCTCGCCCGCCGGGATCTCCGGGACCGGGCACGCCTCGGTGATCCCCATGCGCTGACCCTGCGTCACGATGAAGGAGTCCCAGACCTCCTGGTCGGACAGGCCGTCCTTGAAGCGCGGGCTGGCCAGCCCGTACACCTGCTCCGACTTGCCGGTGTGCCCCCACAGTTGCTGCGGCGCGTTGACGTCGTCGATGTTGCAGAGCAGCTCGGGGTGCAGCGTCTGGATGTGGTACGTCTCGCTGAACCCGTCCGCGATGGTCTTCCAGTTCGCCGCCACCTCGCCGACCACCGAAGCCGTGCAGCGGAATTCCTCGATCCGCGCCCACTCGGTGTCGCCCGGAACCGCCTCCAGGTACGTGCCGAGGCCGGGCGCGTCCGGGTCGAGGTTCACGAAGACGAACGGCCCCCACGTGTCCACCTGCGCGGCGAGCAGTGGAAACTCCGCCATCTTGAGCTGCCCGAACCCCTTGCGGCCGGGCACCTTGCGGAGCTGCCCGGCCAGGTCCCACGTCCAACCGTGGTACCCGCAGCGAAGCTCGGTCAGACCCGAACCGGCGCCCGAACAAAGGCTGTTGCCGCGGTGCCGACAGGCGTTCTGGAACGCCCGCAGCACGCCGTCCGCGTCGCGCACGACGACGACGGCGTACGGCCCGACCCGGTACTCGAAGAAGTCGCCCGGCGCCGCGACGTGGTCCACGCAGCACGCCAGTTGCCACGTGCGGGTCCAGAGCCGCTTCAGCTCCAGATCCGCGAACTCGGGCGAGGTGTAGCGGTGCACGGGCACCTTCACGAGCTCGGCCGACGGGTCCACCGGGCCCGTCGCCGTACCGTCGTCCTCCCCCGCGTGCAGCCGCACGTCGCTGATCGGCGTGATCGCCGGGTGGTCCTGGGTCGCGGTCATGTGCGCCTCCTGCCGGGCCTGTGCACGCTGGCGCGCGCAGGGTGCCACGCTCCGTCCCGCGAAACAAGGGTCGCGATATGCGACCGGCGATCACCGACCGCGCAGGCTTGCGCACAGTACGGTCCCACTAGCCGACCGGCAAGCAGGAACCCCCGAAAACACGGGCTGCATGCCAAAATTGATTCCCCGTCAGCCTTGTCAATCGTCAACCGCCGACGTACGTTCATCCCGCAGGCGCCAGACCGCAGGACGCACCACGCACACGCGCGAGGGGAGGAAGGATGGCCGCACCGGCACCCGAGGACACGTACGACAAGGTGCTCGCCGCAGCCGTCGAACTCTTCGGCGAGCACGGCTTCGCGGGTACGTCGCTCCAGGCGATCGCCGACCGGGTGGGCGTCACGAAGGCGGCGCTGTATTACCACTTCCGCACCAAGGACGAACTCCTCGACGCCCTGCTGCGCCCCGCGCTCAACGAGCTGGACCGCGTCCTGGACGCCGCGGAGCGCCGCAAGGGGCAGGCGGTGCGCCAGCGAGTCCTGTTCGAGGGGTACGTCGACTTCCTGCTCCGCCACCGCACCCTCGCCGTCGTCCTCGACCGCGACGTCTCCGTGGGCACCCACCCCGCGATCCGGCCCCGGCTCGAATCGATCACCGAGCGGGTGCGGAGCGTCCTCAGCGACAGCGAGCGGCCCATCGAGTACCGGGTCGCGTCGACTGTCGCGATGGGCGGCATCTATTCGGCCGTGGCGATGTTCCCCGAGCTGCCGGACGACGAACTCCGGGGCGTGCTCCTGGACATCGTCCGCAGGCTGCTCGCCCCGCGGCGCGGCAGAACCGCGGCGTCGCCGGACGCCGCCTGAGCGTCGCGCACGTTCCCGGTCCCGGGTGTCGCGCCGACGCAACAGAAACGTCTCCGCACACACAGAAGCGTCTCCGCACACCCCGCGCGCCCCGTCCCGGCGCGCACCGCAGGACCCCGCCGTACAGCTGCTGTTGCACAAGGCACACCGCACGCCGTAGCAGACCGACCGCCACGCACCCCCCAACTCCGCTCACCCGGCCCGAGGAGGCCCCCATGACGTGTCCGGTTCTCCCGGAAGGCTTCGACCCGACCGACCCGGACCTCTACACCGAGCGTCTGCCGTTGGAGGAGTTCGCCGAACTGCGCCGGACCGCGCCGGTCAAGTGGGTGCCGCAGACGCCCGAGGTCTCCAACTTCCGCGACGACGGCTACTGGCTCGTCACGCGGCACGCGGACGTCAAGGAGGTCTCCACCAAGCCGGAGCTCTACTCGACCAACCGCAACACCGCGATCATCCGCTTCGCCGAGGGCATGGACGTCAACTCCATCGACGCCCAGAAGCTCATCATGATCAACATCGACCCGCCGGAGCACACCCGGCTGCGCTCGATCGTGCAGCGCGGCTTCACCCCGCGCGCCATCAACGCCCTCAAGGACGCCCTCACCGACCGCGCCGCGCGCATCGTCCACGACGCGATCAAGGAGGGCAGCGGCGACTTCGTCACCCAGGTCGCGTGCGAACTCCCGCTCCAGGCCATCGCCGAGCTGATCGGCGTCCCGCAGGAGGACCGCCGCAGGATCTTCGAGTGGTCGAACCAGATGCTCGGGTACGACGACCCCGAGTACGCCGAGGACTCCTCCGTCGGCGCCGCGGCCGCCGCTGAGGTCATGATGTATTCGATGGGCATGGCCGAGCAGCGCAAGGCCTGCCCGGCGCACGACATCGTCTCCAAGCTCGTCGCCGCCGAGTCCGAGGGCTCGCTCTCCTCCGACGAGTTCGGCTTCTTCGTCCTGCTGCTCGCGGTCGCCGGCAACGAGACCACGCGCAACGCCATCACCCACGGCATGCTGGCGTTCTTCGACAACCCGGACCAGTGGGACCTGTACAAGTCCTCCCGCCCGGAGACCACCGCCGACGAGATCGTCCGCTACTCCTCGCCGGTGATGTCCTTCCAGCGCACCGCGACCGCCGACACCGTCCTCGGCGGCCAGGAGATCAAGGAAGGCCAGCGCGTCGGCATCTTCTACAGCTCCGCAAACTTCGACCCGCTGGTCTTCGAGAACCCCGACAAGTTCGACATCACCCGTGACCCCAACCCGCACCTCGGCTTCGGCGGCGGCGGCCCGCACTTCTGCCTCGGCGCGAGCCTCGCCCGCATGGAGATCAACCTGATGTTCGAGGCCATCGCCGACGCGATGCCCAGCATCACCAAGGCCGCCGAACCCCGCCGCCTCCGCCACGCCTGGATCAACGGGATCAAGGAACTCCAGGTCAACTACACCTGACACACCCGCCGCGATCCGCAGTCCGCGGCCGCGAACCCCGGCCTCACCAGGCCGGACCAACTGAGGGCCCACTCGCCTACGGGAGCAGCGAGTGGGCCCTCGGCCGTCCCCGACGCCCGAGCGCCGGGGCGGAGGACGCACGGCGTACCGGCGCGATGATCTCTTACTGGCCTGCTCACCACCTGAGTTCGCGACCGCAGGGTTCCTTCGGGGCTTCGACGGCCGCGGGGCAGGTGCACCTGATACAACTGGCCGCGACGTATATGTGGTGGCGTACAACGTGCGGTGCACAATATGCGGTACGCGAACTCCGGCCTTACCAGGTCGGTTTGATGGGGGCCTCTCCGCCTACGGGAGCAGCGGAGGGGCCTTCATCGTGCCGGGGATGCCGTGGGGAAGCCGCGGCGGTATTCGGTGGGGGATACGCCCAGGTGCAGGGCGAATTGGCGGCGCAGGTTGTTGGCGGTGCCCAGGCCGCTGCGTTCGCCCACGTGGTCGATCGGCAAGTCGGTCGCCTCCAGCAGCTCCTGGGCGCGGGAGAGGCGCTGACCCAGGAGCCATTGCAGTGGCGTGGTGCCGACGGCGGTGCGCATGCGGCGGTGGAAGGATCGGGGGCTCATGCCCGCACGGGCGGCCAGTTCGTCCACGGTCAGCGGTTCGTGCAGGTTCTCGGTGGCCCAGGCCAGGACCGGGGCGAGGCTGTCGTCGTCGGTTTCGGGGACCGCGCGCTCGATGAACTGGGCCTGGCCGCCCGGGCGGTGGGCCGGGACGACGAGGATGCGGGCGAGTTGGTTGGCGACCTTCGCGCCGAGGTCGTGGCGCACGAGATGGAGGCACAGGTCCAGGCCGCCGCTCATTCCGGCGCTGGTCAGGACGTCGCCGTCGTCGATGTAGAGGACCTGGTCGTCCACCTCGATCCGGGGATGGCGGCGGGCCAGGGTCGCGGTGTGTTCCCAGTGCGCGGTGGCGCGGCGGCCGTCCAGCAGTCCGGCCGCGGCGAGGGCGAACGCGCCGTTGCAGAGCGAGACGATGCGTGCCCCCGCGTCGGCGGCTCGGCGCAGCGCGGTGATGAGTTCGGCCGGGATCTCGCGCGTGCCGTACACGCACGCCTCGGGGACGGCCGGGACGATGACGGTGTCGGCGCGGGGGAGTTCGTCGAGGCCGTACGGCGCGTTCAACACGAACCCGGGCGCGCCGCCCGCGGAGTTCGGGGCCACGCCGCACAAGCGCAGGTCGTACCACGGCGTGAACAGGGCCTCGTGTTGGACGCCGAACACCGCGCACGCGAGTCCGATCTCGAACATGTCCCAGGCGTCGAGCGGCCCGTCGTCGAACACGACGAGGGCGACGGAGCCGGTGCGACCGGTGCCGTCGGTCGGAGTGGGAGGTGGGGACGGGCGCATGCCGGAAGTGTATGGCAGGAATCTGGCGAATATCGTCAGTCCTGCCAGTGTTGTGCCGCCGCCTCGACTGCGAGGGTCTTTCCAGAGCGCAGACCCACGCGATCCGAGTACTTCTGGGAGCACAACTCATGGGCGACACCACCCGTACCGTCACCGTCTTCGGCCTCGGCCTGATGGGACAGGCCCTGGCCGGCGCGATGCTGGCCGGCGGCCGCGACACCACCGTCTGGAACCGCACCCCGGGCAAGGCCGGCGACCTGCCGGAACGCGGGGCGAAGGAGGCCGCGGGCGTCCGCGAGGCGGTCGAGGCGAGCGACCTGCTGGTCGCCTGCGTGCGGGACTACCGCGCCGTACGCGAATTCCTCGACCCGGTCGCCGACGCGCTGTCCGGCCGCACCCTCGTGAACCTCACCTCCGGCTCGTCCGCCGAAGCGCGCGAGACGGCCGCCTGGGCGGCGGGCCACGGCGCGGCGTACCTCGACGGCGCGATCATGATGACGCCGCCCGGCATCGGGCAGCCCGACACCGTCCTCCTGTACGGCGGCCCCGCCGACGTGTTCGCCGCACACGCGGACACCCTGCGGCTGCTCGGGGGAGCCACCACGCACCTGGGCGAGGACACCGGCATCGCCTCGCTGTACGACGTCGCCCTCCTCGGCATCATGTGGGGCAGCCTCAACGGCTTCGTGCACGCCGCCGCACTGCTCGCCGCAGACGGCGTGCCCGCCAAGGACTTCCTCCCGTACGCCACGTCGTGGCTCGGCGCCATCAAGGTCTTCAGCGGAGTCGTCGCCGATCAGGTCGACAGCGGCGACTTCGCGGCCGTCGACGCCTCCCTCGCCTCGCACCTGTCGCCGATCGAGCACCTGATCGCGGAGAGCCGCGCGCGGGGCATCGACGCGTCACTGCCGGAGTTCACACACGGGCTGGTGGCCGCCGCGATCGCCCGCGGGCACGAAGGCGACGGGTACGCCCGGCTGATCGACCACTTCCGGCCCGCGCAGCGGTGACGACCCGACGTGCGGACGGGCCGGGTCGGCCGCTCGGTCCGTCCGCAGCGCCGCGCACGAAACGCGCGAACGGCTAGTGCGCCGGGTCGGCGTCGTAGGCCTCGCGGGCGTGCTCGACTCGGGCCAGATTGGCGTCGGCCCATTCCGCGAGGTGGGCGAAGAGCGGGGCGAGGCTGAGGCCGAGGTCGCTGATCTCGTACTCGACGCGGGGCGGCACCTCGGCGTGGTAGGTGCGGACGACCAGCCCGTCCCGCTCCAACTGCCGTAGCCGCTGCGTCAGCACCTTCGGTGTGATGGCGTCGATCCGCCGCTGCAACTCGACGAACCGCTGCCGCCCGTGGGCGTGCAGCGTCCACAGGATCGGCGTGGTCCACCGACTGAACACGATGTCGACCACCGGCCCGACGGGGCACGCCAGTTGCGGGTCGACAGTGCTCTGCTCCGGCATGGTCTTCATCGTCGCCACCTGGACCCCTCGGCACGGTCAATGGGGATAGTCACTTTCCTGTAGGTACCTACTATATCCGCGGTGTTAGCGTCGGTTCATCGCCCCGGAGCGCAGCCTCCCGGGCCTTCGCAGCGCATTCAGGCGCATGCGAACACGCTTACACATCGCGGGAGTTACTCATGATCGTCGTGACGGGTGCCACGGGAAACGTCGGACGCGCGCTGGTCGGCGTCCTCGCCGCCGACGGGCGCCCGGTGACCGCGACCTCGCGGGGCATCACGGAGGCGGACGTACCGCCAGGGGCCATTGCAAAGCCGGCTGATCTCATCGAAGTCGACACGTTGCGGCCGTTGTTCGAGGGCGCCCGCGCGCTGTTCCTCCAGAGCGGCGGGGCGAGCGCCCACCGGCTCGACGCGCGAGCCGTCGCCGAGGCCGCCAAGTCGGCCGGGATCGAGCACATCGTCCTGCTGTCCTCGCAGGGCGTGGCCACCCGGCCGGAGTCCGGCTCCCACGGCGGGATCGCGGCGGCCATCGAGGACGCCGTCCGGGAGTCGGGGGTGGACTGGACGATCCTGCGCCCCGGCGGGTTCGCCAGCAACACGTTCGCGTGGGCCGAGCCGGTCCGTACGCGGCGCGCGGTGGCCGCCCCGTTCGGCGACGTCGGACTGCCGGTGATCGACCCGCTCGACATCGCCGAGGTCGCGGCGGCTGCGCTGCTCGGGGACGGGCACGACGGCCAGACGTACGAGCTGACCGGCCCCGAACCGACCACGCCCCGGCAGCGCGCCGAGGTGATCGGTGCGGCGCTCGGGGAACCGGTCGCGTTTGTCGAGCAGACGCGCGGCGAGGCCCGGGCCGAGATGCTGCGCTTCATGCCGGAGGACGTGGTCGACACGACGCTGGCGATCCTCGGCGAGCCGACGGAGGGGGAGAGGCGGGTGAGTCCGGACGTGCGCCGGGTCCTCGGACGCGAGCCGCGCCCGTTCGCGGACTGGGTGGTGCGGAACGTGGGGGCATTCCGGTAGGCGACCGCCGGGCGGGGGGCTCGGTTGGGGATCCGCGCAGGCGCCTGACGGGTTGTCAGGCCGGCCTCCTCGCGGTTCCCCAGCCGGATCCTTCGGTTGCGCCTGCCGCCCGGAATGCGCGGGCCTGCGGCGTCTTGGGGCTGCCCGCGGATACGGGATTTGGAGGTTGGAATGTGCGTTCGGGTGGCGCGTCGCTAGTGTTCCGGCAGTCGAATGCTTCCGGAGAGATGGCCACCATGCGCGACCAAGCCGCACGTACGACCCTGGCACTGCTTGCCTGCGCGACTCTCGGTGTCGCCGGGTGCAGCAGCGGATCCGGGAAGGGCAAGGAAGAGGACAAGTCCACCCCGATAGTTCGGGACACGGGCGCGCAGGACGGCGCGGCGCTGCCCACGGTGAACATGCCCGACCTGACGGGCAAGGACCTGGCGGCGGCGACCGCGGCGGTGAAGGCTGCCGGGTTCACCGGGGAGGTCGCCTACCGCGACGCGCTCGGGCAGAACCGCAAGCCCGCCGCGGACAAGACGTGGAAGGTCTGCACGCAGATGCCCGCGCCGGGGCCGTCGAACCCGCAGGAGAAGGTGGACCTGGCGGCGGTCCCCGGCAAGGAGACGTGCTCCGGTGCGCCGACCTCGGTACCGCCGGTGAAGACCGCCGACCCGACGCGGATCACGATCCCGCCGACGAAGGGGCAGACGTCGAACCCGCCCAACCCCACGGCCACCAGGCCCGACCCACGGCCGACCGGGCGCCCGACGTTTGTGTTCTACCGCAACTGCCGCGACGTGAAGGCGGCGGGCGCGGCGCCGATCCGCAGGGGTGACCCGGGCTATGGCCTGCACCTGGATCGCGACGGCGACGGCATCGCCTGCGAGCGTTAGGCCGCGCAGCCGCGCGACTGACTCCACGACAGCGCGACTCCACGACTCCGCGGCGTGGGGGCCTCGGGACGCCGAGGGTCGGGCCCCACCTTCCCGCCCCGTGAGCGAATGAGGAGGACTTGAGCCGCTTTCGATGGCTACTCGAACTATTGGGAACTTGGCGGATGTTCGCCCGATTTGCCGATCGTCAACCGACGATTTCGTTGCTCCATTCGGGGGATCTCCGCGCCATTCGGTGGCCTCGGCGTCCGAGGGCAAAGCAGACTTCCTGAGAGGTCGACAGCGGTCGGCCGCGCATCGCCGACGGGCGGGGGGATGATCGGTGAGCCGCAACTTGCGCCCCCAGTCGGGTTTCGTGGCGCGGCCATGCTCGGTCGCCGGCGGCGCGGTGGGCTGTCTCGAACTCGAGAAGTCCGAGGGCGCCCGGGTGGTGAGCGTCAAACGCCTGAGCCACGACCGCGCACGGCTGGACACGACGCTGCACTATCCGGAGGGGTGAGCGCGGGGGGTCGTGGCGGAGAAGGGGCCTAATAGCAGGCCCTTGCCTCGTAACGCTGTGAAACCCCGGAACGCCACCGGCAGCCGGGGGCGGGCGGGCGCAAGCAGGGGCCGGCCACGCCGTCGTCCGCTCCGGCGACCCGCCGTCTCGCCTTGTCTCCCTACTTCTCCTTCATCTTCGCGGTCAGGCGCTGGACGACCAGCTCCGCGCCGCGAAACGCGATCTCCTGGGTCGTCTCCACATCCGGCGCCTTCAGGTCCACCGCGAGCGTCGCCACCACAACCGACCCCTGACGGGCCATCACCCACACATACGGCGCGTTGCGTTCGCCCTTCGCATCGACCCAGATCGCGTCCATGACCAGCGCCTCGTCGACGTCGGCGAGTTCGTGCTCGTCGGTGGTCACGCTCGTCAGGCGCGCGCCGCCGGCGAGGGTCTGCGACGGGCAGCGCTTCGCGTCCTGGCGTACTTTCTCCAACGACTCCTTCGCGGCGTCCACGGTGTCGAACGCCGTCGCCCCCGACACCGCGAAGACCTGTTCGAGGCCGGAGGCGGTGGGGCTGAACGTGTAGCGGTACAGGTTCGCGACCGCGCCCGGCATCGTGCCGTCCTCGCGGCTCGTGCAGTCGTCGCCGAAGACGAACCGGGCGAGCGAGTCCTCCTCGTAGCCTTCCTGCCTCTGGTATTCGGGTCCCCAGTGGCGCGGTTCCAGCGGGACGGCGCGTACGACGTCCTTGGCCCGGTCGCCGAGCGGGATGTCGACGGTCGGGGACGGCGGCGGTGGCGGCGCGGGACGGTCCGGCGACGGCCGCGCCGTGTCGCCGCCCAGAATGCGCGCTATGTCGTTGGTGGGCGCACCGTCGCCCTGCCCCGTCGCATCCGAATCGCTGCTGCACCCCGCGACCAGGACGGCCGCCAGCATGAAACCCGTGAACCCCGTGCCCCGCAGAACCAGCCCTCGACGACCCACCGTTGCCCCCATGTGCGTGCGATCAACTGACTGATTCTCCGCACATGGAGGCAACAGAGTCGACACCATCCCGGTGACGGTTTGCGGCCGGGCCGCCGGCCGGACCGCTGGCCGTGCCGCCGGCCGGTCGCCGGTGGGGCCGTCGTTCGCGCGTCGTCAGCCGGGCCGAGAGCCGGGACATCGGTCGGGCCGAAGCCCGGTCGTGAGTCGGGCCGTCAACCGCGCCGCAGCATCAGCGCGCTCAGCGCCGCCGCGAGGGCGACCCCCGCCAGGCCCAGGCCCGTCGTCCAGCCCGCCTGCGCGGCGCCCGCGCCGATCCGTTCCAAATACACCGTGCCGAACACCGCCACCCCCAGCACCTGCCCGAACTGCGTGACGGTGGCCAGGAGTCCGCTCGCGTCCGGGGCGTCGACCGGCGCCACCCGCCGCAGGCCCAGCGCCATCACCGGGCTGAACGCGGCCCCCAGCGACGCCCCGACGGCCCCGAGTACCGCGATCAGCACGGCCTGGTTCGCGTCCTCGTGCTGCGCCCATGCGAGGCCGAGGTACGACGCCGCCACCGGAACCATCGCGACGGCCGGCAGATGCCGGTGGTAACGGGCGGGCAGGCGTTGCCAGTTCAGGCTGACCACGGCGAAGACGAGCGCCGCCGGTACGAACACCCCTCCCGCGTGCAGCGCCGAGTAGCCGAGCCCGCCTTGCAGGTAGAGGGCGGAGGTGAACAGGAATCCGGCGTACGACGCCATCACCAGCGTCATCGTCACCGCCGCCGGGGTCACACCGGGTGTGCGCAGCAGCCGCCCGGACACCAGCGGTGCGCCGCCGCGCGCCTCGACACCACGTTCCACCACCGCGAACAGCGCGAACAGCACAGCCCCCGCGGCCATGCACACCCAGCCCCACAGCGGCCAGTCCTCCTCGTGCCCGAGCACCAGCGGCACCACGAGCAGCACGATTGCGGGCGACACCACCAGCAGCCCGCGCAGGTCGAGGCGCCTCGCGGTCTCCGCCCGGTCCGGCGGCATGAGACGCGGTACGGCGGCCAGCAGGGCCAGGCCCACCGGCACATTCACCAGGAACACCGGGCGCCACGAGAGCCCGAACAGGTCGGCCGTCACCAGTACGCCGCCGAGCACCTGCCCGGCGACCGCGCCTCCGGCGATGACCGCGGCGTACAGGCCGAGCGCCTTCGCCCGTGCCTCGCCCTGGAACTGACGTTGGATCACGGACAGCACCTGAGGCACCATCAGTGCGGCCCCCGCGCCCTGCACCGCCCGCGCGGCGATCAGCGACCCGGTCTCCGGCGCGACCCCGCACGCGAGCGAGGCCGCGGTGAACACGGCGAGACCGGTGACGAACAGCCGCCGGTACCCGAACATGCCCCCGAGCCGCGACCCGGTGACGATGAGCGCCGCGTACACGATCGTGTACCCGGCGACGATGAACTGGAGTGCGGCGCCCGAGGCGTCAAGGTCCTCACGCAACGTCGGAGCCGCAACGTTGACCACGGAGACGTCCAGCAACGCCATGAACTGCCCGGTGAGCACCGCGGCAAGCAGCAACCCGGGCCGCCCCGCCCCCGACGGACCCTCCGTCGCACGCAGCGGACGGGAAAGTGTTGTCTCAGTCATCCCCCAACCGTGACCGCGCGCCCATACCCGTAACAGAAGCCTGTTTATCCGGGTATAACCAACACCCGGAACCCACATCGCAGTTCAGAACGCCGCTTGTCGGGGCCACGCGACGACGCCCACACTCGGAACGTTCCCGAACGCCACGCCGCCGTGCGGCATCGACACGGCAGAGAAGGAGCTTCGATTCGATGAACGACAGGCCCGCTCCCGGCGAATGGTTCAAGTCCAGCTACAGCAACAACCAGGGGGGGAAACTGCGTCGAGGGGGCGCGGCTCGGTGTTCGTGGGATGGCGGTTCGTGACAGCAAGGACACCGCGCGGGGTGCTCGTTGTGGGAACCGCTTCTTGGGCGCTGCTCGCCTCTGCGCTGAAGGCGGCCGGCTGACGGTACCCGGCTGGTACCGGTAACCGGCGCGTGGTTATCCGGGTACCAGGAGCACCTGGTTCGTCTTCGCCGTTGTGGCGAGGATGGATGGATGACCAGTACTAGTGCGGTGGCCAAGGTGCCGCAGGCGGTGCGGCGCGGCGAGTTGTCGGCGTTCCTGCGCAGCCGGCGGGCGCGGATCACGCCGGGGGACGTCGGCCTGCCGGAGGGCACCCGTCGGCGTACCCCCGGCTTGCGTCGCGAGGAGGTCGCGCAGCTCGCCGGAGTGGGCGTCACCTGGTACACGTGGCTGGAGCAGGGGCGGCCGATCAAGGCCAGTGCGCAGGTGCTCGACGCGGTGTCGCGCACGCTGCGGCTGGACGTCGCCGAGCGCGAGCACCTGTACCAACTCGCGGGCATCCCCTCGGTGTCGCGGCCGGACAGCACCGACCACGTACGGCCCGAGGTGCAGGGGATCCTCGACCACCTCGTCCCGCTTCCCGCGGCGGTCTACAACGCGCGGTGGGACGTGCTGGCGTGGAACGCGACGTACGCGATGCTCTTCCCCGGCGTGTCGAGTGCGGCGCGGGCGGAGCGGAACGTCATGTGGAACATTTTCACGAAGCCGGAGTGCTGCTGCCCGTTCATGGACCCGACCCTGGAGATGCCGCGCATGGTGGCCTCGCTGCGCCCGGCCTACGGGCGGCACATCGGCGAGCCCGCGTGGGTCGCCTTCGTACAGCGGTTGTGCGAGGCGAGTACCGAGTTCGCAGCACTGTGGGCGCGACAGGACGTGCTGGTGGGGGACGCGTACGTGAAGCGGCTGCGGCATCCGGAGGTCGGCGAGATCCGGGTGACCGTGACCTCGATGGCGTTGGAGGTGCCGGAGACGCGGATGAACGTCTACACGGCCGTGGACGCGGAGTCGCGCGCCGCCATCGACCGCCTGCGCACGATCGCCCGACCGCGGGTCGGCTGCCCGGGGCACGGGTACGTCCACTACCGCAACCCGGCCTTCGCCGCGGCCGATTCGGCCCTCGCAGGTGCCGCCGAAAGCTGAAGGCGGCGGCCGACCGGTAGCCGCGGTGCCCGCCTTGGCGTTCTTCGCTGGTCGGCGAACACCGAACCTCTGTGTGACTGTTGGGCGGGTACCCTGCGGAAGTGCCGTACCAGCTCAACGCCGTCATAGGCAGTTTCGACCTGCTCAGGAGCCGCACTGCCGGGATTCGCGAAACGGCCGTCGCCCCGCTCCGGCAGGGCATGGGGCTGGTTCCTGTCACCGAACAGCTCCTCGGCGACCAGACGGGGCATATCAGCCGAACCGGCACCGGACTTGGTCAACCGTTCACGGTGACGTCGCCGGTCTTCGAGCAGACCTTGAGCGACTGGTCCCGGGGCGGGCCGATTGCCTACGTGGAGGCGGATTTCCACGGAGGGGACGGGTGCCAGGCCGCTGCCGTCTGGCGTACCGGCGCGAAGGCGTGGGGTACGGCTCGTACCTGGGACTTCACCGGCCCACGGGAAGATTGGCCGATCAATGCCGCGCTCGCCCTGCTCGATGTCGTTCCGAGCAGCTTCGAACGGGCGGACCACCACGACCTGTTCCTGGAGGTGGGGCTTGGCTGGGAACAGGACACGGAGGGCTGGCAGTCGGCCGGCCGGAGCGCTCTGTGGGCGGCAAGCTACGACGAATGGCATCAGGAGCACCTGAAGGAACAGGCGAGAACAGCACGTGCCGCCGCGGACATTGAGAAGCGCAGGAGGCTTCCCGGCGTTCCGGTGGCTCTTGACGGTAAGGCGATCATCGAGCTGCTCGGCCTCTCTCCGGGCCCGCTCGTCGGTGCGGCCACCCGCCATCTACAAGAGCTGCATCTCGAACGCGGCCCGCTGTCACGGGAAGAGGCCGTCACCCTGTTGAGGACCTGGGCCGCGGAGCAGGACACGGGATGCCGAGGCCGGTGATCGGTCAAGTGTTGGTTCTGCTGTGAACGGGCGCGGGACGAGTGCCTTCGCATCCCGTCCCGCGCCCGCCGGTACCCCCACTACCTCGTAGGGCCCCCGACGCCCCGACGCCCCCTCAGCCGCTGTCAGCCCGCCGTCGCCTCCGCGAACTTCCGTACGGCCTCGTCGATCTGCTCGTCGTTCACCGGGAATCCGGGGAACCGGGCCAGGCGGGACAGGGGGATCGCGCGGATCATCTGGCCGCTCTCCGGGTCGAACAGCATCGCCGCGAAGCCCTCGGTGCCGACCGCCTCGCGCAGCCACGGGCCCGCGGCCGGGTGGGCGAACCACTGCTCGGCGGTGGAGTCGGCCTGGAGCGGCACCGCGTAGGCGTCGCCGGTGAGTTCGACGGTGCCCTCGGCGCGGATGTCGCGTGAGGACGCCCCGACGCGCAGCCCGAAGGCGCCGCTCTCGACGATCCAGCGGCCCACGGCTTCGTGCCAGAAGGCGAACGCCCGCCGCCCCAGCGTCAGCGTGACCGGGGCGCTCTCGCCCGGCTCCAGCGTGACCCGGGCGAAGGCGCGCAGCTCCTGCTCCGGCCGGAAGACCGACGCCTCGGGGTCGGTCACGTACAGCTGCACGGTCTCGGTGGCCGCGCGGTCGCCGGTGTTGGTCACCGTGACCGTGACGTCGACCTGCGGTTCGGCGCCGTCCGCGCGGACCGCGATCTCCAACCCGTCGTAGCCGAAGGTCGTGTACGACAGTCCGTGCCCGAACGGGTAGGCCACCGGCAGCCGGTGCGCGTCGTACCAGCGGTACCCGATCAGGAGGCCCTCGCCGTACTGCACGCGCCCGAAGTCGCCGGGGAAGTTGCCGATGGTCGGGTTGTCCTCGTAGCGCACCGGGATGGTCTCGGCGAGCCTGCCGGACGGAGAGACCGCGCCGAGGAGCAGGTCCGCGACCGCGCTGCCGCCGGCCTGGCCGAGCAGCCAGGTCTCCAGGAGCGCCTTGGCGCGGTCCTGCCAGGGGGCGAGGGTGACGACGGATCCGTTGGACAGCACGACGACGAGGTTCGGGTTCGCGTCGGCGACGGCGTGGAGCAGGGCTGTCTGCTGGGCCGGGAGGTCCATGTGCGCGCGGTCGTAGCCCTCGGACTCGTACGACGGCGGCTGGCCGAGGAACAGGACGGCGACCTCCGCGGCCGCCGCGGTGGCGACGGCCTCGGCGACGAGTGCGTCGTCGGCGTCCTCGGACTCGATGACGTACCCGGCGGCGAAGGCGACCTCGCGGGTGCCGTCGAGGGCGGACCGCAGCGCGTCCAGGGCGGAGTCGATGCGGGTGGGGTTGACCTGCGAGGACCCGGCGCCCTGGTAGCGGGGCGTACGCGCGAACTCGCCGATGACCGCGACGGTTCCGCCCGCGGCCGGGTCGAGGGGGAGCAGACCGCCCTCGTTCTTGAGCAGGACGGCGCTCGCGGCGGCGGCCTCGCGGGCGAGGGCGTGGTGCGCGTCGGCGTCGTATCCGGCCGGGTCGGCGAGGGCGGGGAGCGCGCGGTCGATCAGGGTGAGGACGCGGGTGACGGCGAGGTCGACGTCGGCCTGGGTGAGCTGTCCGGAGGCGACGGCGTCCAGGATGATGCGCGTCCCGGCGCCGCCGGAGGACGGCATCTCCAGGTCGAGGCCCGCGGCGACGGTCTCGGCACGGCGGCTGACCCCGCCCCAGTCGGAGACGACCAGCCCGCGGAAGCCCCAGTCGCCGCGCAGGATTTCGGTGAGCAGTTGGCGGTGCTCGGCGACGTACGTGCCGTTGACGCGGTTGTACGACGACATCACGGTCCACGGGTCGGCCTTGGTGACGACCGTCTCGAACGCCGGCAGGTAGATCTCGCGCAGCGTGCGCTCGTCGACCTCGGCGGAGACGGTCATGCGGTCGGTCTCCTGGTTGTTGGCGGCGTAGTGCTTGACCGACACGCCGACGCCCTGGCTCTGCACGCCCTGGGTGAACGCCGCGCCCAGCTCGCCGGCCAGCGCCGGGTCCTCGGAGTAGTACTCGAAGTTGCGGCCGCAGAGCGGCGAGCGCTTCATGTTGACGCCCGGGCCGAGGACGATGGCGACGCGCTCGGTGCGGCACTCGCGTCCGATCGCCTCGCCGACGCGGGCGAGGAGCGCGGTGTCCCAGCTCGACGCGAGGCCCGCGGCGGGCGGGAAGCAGGTGGCCGGGACGCTGGCGAGCAGGCCGAGGTGGTCGCCGCTCTCGTCCTGCTTGCGAAGGCCGTGCGGGCCGTCGGACAGCATGATCGCGGGGATGCCGAGGCGCTCGATCGGCTGGGTCCGCCAGAAGTCGGAGCCGTCCAGGAGCGCGGCCTTCTCCTCAAGGGTGAGTTCGGCGAGCAGTGCGGGGATGTCGAGCCGTGCGGCGTCGCTGGTCATTGCGTCGTCTCCGTGGTCGCGGTGGATGGACGGCCCGCTGCCGGTGCGTCCCAGGCTGGCGGTGGCGCCACTATAGGCACAATCCCGAGTGAGTGGTAAGTATTCAGCGGGAAAAACCTAGCTTATGGTAGGTATTGAGTGGTGTGGCATCCTGTCGCGCATCCGAGCGCACGCGCGGGCACCCGCCCACAGGCACGTGCGAGCACGCGAATCGAACGCGACGCGAGGCCGGGAGGAACGACGTGACCGCCGCCGAGGCGCGGCGCGGCTACGCCAAGGGCCGCGCGAAACGCCGCGAGATCATCGACCAGGCCGTCGCCCTGTTCGGCGAGGTCGGCTACCGCGGCGCGTCGCTCCGCGAGATCGCGGCCCGCTGCGGCATCTCACACCCCGGGCTCATCCACCACTTCCCGACCAAGGAGGCCCTGCTGCTGGCCGTGCTCGCGCAACGGGACGAGGACGACGCCCGGCGCGTCACCGCCTCGGGCGAGGTCGGCGTCGACCGCCTGCGGCGCATGGTCGAGGTGGTCGAGCTGAACACGCACCGCCGCGCGATCGTCGAGATGTTCACGGCCCTGTCCGCCGAGGCCACCTCGCCGGACCACCCCGCGCACGAGTACTTCGCCGAGCGTTACCGCACCACCGTCGCGGGACTGGCGTACGACTACGCGCACGCCCGCAAGGCCGGGCTCCTGCGCCCCGGCGTCGACCCCGAGGACGCGGCCCGCCAACTCGTCGCGCTAATGGACGGGCTCCAGGTGCAGTGGCTGATCGACAGCGAGGGGACGGACATGGCCGCGATCGTGCGGGCACACGTCCAGGCGCAGCTGACGGTCGGCGTGTGAGGCTCGGCAATTGACGGTCGGCGTGTGGCGGTCGGAATGTGACTGCCGGCCCGGCCTCCGCTACCCGAACCTCACCGTCCGCTTCCGATCGCAGTGGGATCCGGCTCGTGGAGTCGACGGTACGGAGCCGAACGTACGCGCGACGCGCTGCCCGAGATCTCCCGGATTCCCCGCCCGGCGCGCTAACCTGCAAGTCAGGGGCCCTGTCCCGGGTCCTGCCGACGCCGTAGCCCCAGGGGAGGGCCCATGTCCGGTGTCACCCCGAGCTCGACGAGCCGCGGCCTGGTCATATGCACCGGGATCTACCTCGCCCTCGCGTCGCTCTACTCCGCCATATACAGCCCGCCGGCGTGGATGTGGTTCGGATGGTCGGTCATGGCCATCGCGACCGTGATCCTCGTCGTCACCGATCGCTGACCTGACCGCAGAGGCGGGCGCGGATCCGGCTGCCTTCCGGGCCGGGTCCGGTCGGCCTTTCCGGCATGCATCGGCGGCTGCGTGTCGGGCGCCGGTCGGGCCGAGCCCGCGTCACGTCGTACGGCGGCACAGCGGCATGTCGGTAAAGCGATGTGGCGCTACTTGGTACGACGTCAGAGCACCAGCAGGTCGAACAACCGGTCGAGTTCCGCCGCCGGGTTCGCCGTCAGCCCGCCGTGCACCGGCCCCGGCTGCACCACCGCGCTGCGCGGTGCCGTCAGCCAGCGGAAGCGTCGTCCCAGCGGCTCCGCCCCCGCCGGCCCCGCGCCCGGCGCGCCCGCGCACACCAGCTCCCACGCCGCCAGCGCGGCGCGCGTCTGTACGGAGTCCGCCGCACGGTCGAGCGCGCACAGCCGCGGCACGTCCAGGTGCGTGCGCGCGCCCAGGAAGTCGAACGCCTGGCTGTACAGCACGACGCCCGCGTTGATGCACTCGCCGCGGTCCACGCGCGGCACCACGCGGATCAGCGCGTACTCGAAGAACTCGCGCGGCCGCGGCGCCACTTCGGCGGTCAGCGGGGTGGCGCGGGGCGCGGTCGGCGGCACGGTGTCCGGCAGGTCGCGCGGTGCGGTGGTGGCGTCGGGCGGGGTCACGTCGGGCGGGGTCATGAGGCGTCCACCGCCGGGAGCCAGGCCTTGCGGTTCGCGAGGCGTTCGAGAAGGTGGTCGACGTACGCGGCCCGCAATGCGTCGGGCGAGTCGAGCCCGAGCTTGGCCTCGGCCTCGTTCGGCTCCAGCCAGGCGTTCGGGACCAGGTCCGTCACCTCGGTCAGCAGGTCGCGCGTGACCAGCGGCGACAGCGCCTTGTCGGCGTCTGCCAGGTGCCCGGCCGCGGTGGGCGCGAGGACGTGGTCGGACGCGTCGTACGGGCGGGTCGCGGCCGCCTTCGCCGCCGACCACGCGTGGTGGAACCACAGCGCCGCGCCGTGGTCGATCAGCCAGAGCCGGTCGTGCCACACCAGCAGGTTCGGATTGCGCCACGTGCGGTCGACGTTGCTGGTGAAGGCGTCGAGCCACAGCACCCGGGCCGCGGTGGGGCCGTCCGGCTGCCACGCCACCGGGTCGAAGCCGACCGCGCCCGGCAGGAAGTCCATGCCGAGGTTGAGGCCGCCGGACGCGTGCAGCAGGTCCTGCACCTCCTCGTCCGGCTCGCTGCGGCCGATCACGGGGTCGAGTTCGATGCGTACCAGATCGGGCATCGCCAGCCCGAGGCGGCGCGCCAGCTCGCCGACGATCACCTCGGCGACCAGGACCTTCGGCCCCTGGCCCGCACCGCGGAACTTGACGACGTACGTGCCGAGATCGTCGGCCTCGACGATGCCCGGCAGCGAACCACCCTCGCGCAGCGGGGTGACGTAGCGGATGGCTTGGACCAGGGGGAGCACAAGATCAGCCTAGCGGGAGGCGGGGCGAGGGCATGCGGGCGGCGGGGCAGCGTCGGCACGAGGCGGGAGTTCGGCGGACGGGCGGCTGGGTGGGCCGGGTGAGCAGGTGCACGGGTCTGCGTGCGAGCGGGCGTCCGAACACGGCGGCAGGTTCTAGGCTGGTGCGCCACAACACCAGTGCGGGCGGTCGGGGTTCGGGATCCGGGCAGCCGCCGCGGGACCGCGGACGGCCGGGGGCGGCCGGGGCGAGGGGGACACAGCCGATGCACGTCACGATCACCTTGGACGGCGCCGACGCGCGGGACGACGTCCGCCACCTCTACCGGTGGCTGCGCGACGCCGACCAACTCCGTTACGACGCCCGCGTCGAGCTGACCTCGTCGCAGGACACACTCGGCGAATCGTTGATGGGCCCGACGCTGGACGTGATCGACATCGTGCTCGCGAGCGGCTTCTCGGCGGCGAGCCTGGCCGCCACGCTCGCCATGTGGCGCAGCAGCCGCCCGCGCGCGGGATCGGCGACGCTGACCGTGGGCGCCACGACCGTGACCGTGCAGGACGGGTCGCCGGAGACCATCCGGGCGATCGTGGACGCACTGACGGCGAACGCGGGTCCTGTGGCTGAGGCCGTGTCTGGGCCCTTGTCTGGGGCTGCGCCTGGGGCCGGGGCCGCGCCCGGGCCCTCGTCCGGGGCCGCGCCCGGGCCCACTCCCGGGCTCACTCCCGGGCCCACGCCCGTGGCCGCGCCCGGCTCCGCGCCTGGACCGGGGCCTGCGCCCGGGGCTGGGCCCGCGCCTGGGCTCGCAGCCGCAGCCGCCGCCGCCGCACCGCCCGCCACGCCGCCCGCGGACGGGGACGGGGACGCCGAAGGCGCCGCCTGATGGCCCCCGGCCTGCACGACCCGCGGTCCTCGGGCGCCGTGCTCATCGGCACCCACACCTACGACCACCTCCCCGACCTACCGGCCGTCGCCCACAACCTGAGGGCGCTGCGTGCCGCCCTCATCGACCCGCTCGTGTGGGGCCTGCCCGACGGCCACTGCACCGTTGTCGAGCAGCCCGGGAGCGCCGACGACGTCCTGGAGGCCGTCGCCGAAGCCGCGTCCGCCGCAAGCGACCTGCTCCTCGTCTACTTCGCCGGGCACGGCCTGCTGTCCCCGGTGGACGACGGCCTCGACCTGGCCCTGCGGGGGTCGCGGCACGACCAGCGGTTCCGGCGCCTCGGGTACGAGTCGGTACGCGGGGTCCTGCGCGACGCCCGCCACGTCCGCGCCAAGGCGGTCGTCCTCGACTGCTGCTTCGCGGGGCGCGCGATCGTCGGCGCGATGGGCCCGCCCGTCGAACTCGCCGACATATCACAGGTGGAGGGCACGTACCTGCTCGCCGCCGCCTCGGCCACGGAAGCCGCGCTGGCGCCGCCGGGGGAGACGCACACCGCGTTCACCGGCGAACTCCTCGACATCCTGGCCAACGGCATCGCGGGCGCCGACACGTACCTCGACTTCGGACGCATCCACGACCACCTGAGCGCGCGACTCGCCGCCAAGGGGCGGCCGCGGCCGCAGCAGCGCAACGACGGACACGGCTCGCGGATCGTCCTGGCCCGCAACCGGCGCGCCGCGACGGAGGCCGACGAGAGCGCCACCGGGCCGACCGGGCCGCTGCGCGACCTGCTGGTCGCGCAGCAGCGGGCGGCGAGCAAGTTCCCGTACCGGCTGTACGGCGCGCCCGCCAATGCTCTGGCGACGGTCTACGTGCGGCAGCAGACCCGCGCGTACGTCTCCGAACGCGACCGGTCCACGACCACCACCGAGCCGGACGAGCGCCGCGATGCCGGCCCGGTGGTGCGCGACCCGAGGGACCCGTCCGGGCGTCCCGACTCCTTCGCGCCGGAACGGCATCACAGCGAACCCGTGCCGATGCCGACGCCCCGGCCGACGGTTGCCCGCTCCGCGACCGTCGCGCCGCTCCGTGCGGTGGACGAAGCCCTCGCCCTGCACCGCCACTTGCTCATTCTGGGCGGCCCGGGGCAGGGGAAGTCCACCCTCACGCTCCAGCTCGCCGCGTCCCTGGCCGACGAGTTCGCGCCCGGGGAGAGCATGCTGCCGCTGCGCGTCACCGCCGCGAAGCTCGCCGACCTGGACGGCCCGTGGAGCACGCGGGTCGAACGCGCCCTCACCGACGAACTCGGCCCGTTCCTCGACGGCCCCCTGCCCGCAGACCTGTTGGCGTGCCTGCCGGCCGAGCACACGCGGCTGCTCATCGTGGACGGGCTGGACGAGATCACCAACCCGGAGCAGCGGCGGGCGTTCATCGCCATGCTGGGGAGCCGGTTGCAGGACCAAGAGGTGCCGTACCGTCTGCTGATCACCAGCAGGCCGCTGCCTCCGGACGAACTGGATACGCTGAACCAACTCGCTTTGGGTGCCTACACGTTGGAGCCGTTCAGCCGCGAGCAGTTGGAGGAGTTCGCGGGGCGGTGGTTCGGTGACACGGCACAGGGACGCCTCCGCGCACAGGCGTTCCTGCACCAGATCGGCCGCACGGGAGTGCGCGAGCTGAGCCGGGTTCCCCTGCTGGCCACGATTGCGGCGATCGTGTTCACCGAGGGCGCGGCGGAGACGGTGCCGACGAGCCGGTTCCGGTTGTACGAACAGTACTTCGCCTATCTCGACCGCGACCACACCGCCGCCCATCACGAGCAGAAGGAACGGATCCTCGACGGCCTGCGCCACGCGCGCGAGGTGCACGTGCGGAGCGTGTCGTACCTCTTCGCGCACGTCCGCGAACTGGTCGAGCACCTGGCGGAGTCGGTCGTCAAGGTCCGGGACGCGGACGCCGAACCGCGCGACCTGCTCCGTGCAGCGTTGTCCTGGCTCGACGCCCAGGGCTGCCGCCCGACCCGGCTGCAACTGCCGCAGTGGCAGACCCTGGTGGCCGGATTCCTGGGCGCGTCAGGGTTGTTCGTGCTCCAGGGCGACCGACTCCGTTTCGTGCACTACACGTTCGCGGAACACATAGCGGCCGATGTGCACGCCCGCCGCCTGCCACCCGAGTTCGACCCGGAGGACGAGGCATGGCACGCCCTGGTAGACGAAGCGCTTGCGGCGAACATGCAGGCGTGGGCGGTCGTCGTTCACCACTCCAACATGCACGCGAGTGGCGACGCGATCCTGAATTGGCTGAACGGCGGCGGGGTCCGGTTCCAGGCCCTGGCCGGGACCTTCCTGGCCAACGGCATTGAGGCGGACGAGAGCCATGCGTCCCGCTTCGTGGACCACGTTCTGCACCGACTGGCCAACAAGATGCCCCACGAGGAAAGCCGCCAGATCGTCGGCGACATCGCGGCGATGGTCCAACACCCCGAGATGCGCACCGCGATCGACCGGTACCTACGCGAGGAGTACCGGTCCTATGAGATGCAGATCGCGATCGCCCGGGCCATCGGCCCCGACGCCGTGCACATCGCCGAACCCGTGCTGGCCGCCGTCATGCGGAACGCTGACGCCCCCGGCCGCCATCGCGTGGCGGCAGCCCAAGCGATTGCGGAACTCGCACCGCGCCATCTGGGCGACGCCGTCGACATCGTCCGCGCCCTGTCCGCGGCGGAGCAGAGCACCCCAGACGACCGCGCCACGGCGGCCGAAGCCTTGGCGGATTTGGATCCCCGATTCACGGACGAGGCCGCGGACATCCTCCGAGCGGTTCTCCGCAACTCGCATGCGGGGTGGGTGACTCGCGCCGACGCGGCACGGTCGCTCGTCGGACTGGGCCCCCGATACGTCGACGAAGCCGCCGCGGAACTCGGCACACTCGAGGCCGGACCCGAGGTGTCCTGCTACGAGATCGCGTACGCTGCGAAGGCCCTTGCCGAACTCGGGTCCGACCATGCGCTGACGGCCACCGAGTTGCTGTGTGTTTCGGCCCAAGGCCGTGACCAGGACGACTGCATGACCCTGGCCGAGGCGATGCTCCACTGCGGACCGAAGGGCACGCATGAGGCAGCCGAGTTGGCGCGCGGCGTTGCCGCGAGCCCGGACGCCGAGGCACTGGACCGACATCGCGCGGCGGGTTTGCTCGACTCGCTCGGTCATGCCTCGGAAGCCGCGGCGATATTCGTCGATATCGCCGGCGACCGACACAGCGACATCGAGTTGCGCACAGTGGCCGTCCTGGGGGCGTGGTGGTTCGACGCGGCGTTCGCCCACGAAGCAACCGAGATTCTTTGGCAATTGGCCCGGGATGAGGACACCGCCGCACAGCAGCGGGCTCTCGCCGCCGTCGCTCTGGCAGCCCTGGGCCGCGCACACCGTGACGGCGCCGTGGCACTGTTGCGTACGGAAATGAGGTCGCCCGAGTCCACGTCCGAGGACCGCACAGTCTTTGCAGGTGCACTGGGCGAACTGAGTCCCGAGCATACCTCCGAGGCGACCGAAGCCCTCCGTGAACTAGCGACAGTCATACCGCCGTTGCGCCTCCATGTACTCGCACGTGCGTTGGCGGATCTGGGGGCTCAGAACTCCAAGGCCGCCGCCGGGCTGCTTCGGACCGTCATCGCGCACCCTCACGCGAGCGCGCGAGACAGAACGTCGTCGGCAGGGGCGCTGGCCAGACTCGGCTCCGTATACCTGGGCGAAGCCGCGACCGTCCTCCGCGAGGCCGCCGCAGCCGGCGACGCGGACTACTACGTCCGTAGCCAGGCCGCTGTGAACCTCGCCAATCTGGCACCGCGATACATCCCCGAGGCGGCGGCAGTGCTGCTGGCGATCGTGTCCGACGAAGGTGTCGAGACGTGGGTGCGCGACGATGCCGCCAGGGAACTGGCCGAACTCGAATCTCCGTTGGCGGAGTCCGGGACGGCGCGCCTTCTGGAGAGCCTTTGCCTGGCACGCAGGCGCGCCCACGCGACGGTTTCGACCGCGCGACAACTCGCCCGTTTGGCCCCCCGGCACACGTCGGTCGTGGTGGCGAAACTCCGTGAGCGCATGGCGGCCCCCGACACCACGGTCGAGGACGCGGTCGTCCTCGGCGGCTACTTGGCCTCGACCGATCCGGAAACCGCCCAGGAGTTCGCCGATTTCCTGCGGGGCGTCGTACGTTCGGCAGACACGACACCCTACGCTCGGCGCTGCGCGGTCCAGGCGCTGGGCAGCCTCGGACCCGGTTTCCGCGACGAGGCCGTGGGGCTGGGCGACATCGTGTTGTCGGCGGACGACGTGCCCAACGAGATCCGGTGGATGGTCATCGCGGATCGTGTCGACTGGGGGCCCAGGCTCCGGCGTCCGGCACTGGCCACTTTGCGGCACGCTCGTTCTGACCGGACCGTCAGTCGGCGCGAACTCCGTGAACTGGCGGGCAAGTTCCGCGACTTCGGTACCGAAGGTCGGACTGACTCGGCCGCCCTGATGTTCGAAGTGTTCACTGACACGGACACACCTGGCATTCTGCGTCGCCTGGCCGCGCGCGAGGTCCCTTCGTCCAGCCCGCGCCGGGTGCGCGAAGTCGTGCGGCGGCTGCGTCAAGCAACCGTGGACGCGCAACTACCATTGCCCGACCGCGTCGAGGCGATCGCTGTCCTGCTGGCCATAGACCCGGACACGGGACCGGAGACTGCCGAACTCCTGCCGGATTTCCTGGAGTCCGCCCCAGACGCATCACAGCGCGTCGCTGTAGCCCATGTGTGTGTCACCGCAGGCGGACATTTCCGCGGCATCGCCGTCGAAGCCATGCAGAGGATCCTGGCGGATGCCACCGCCGACCCGAGCCACCACCTCGGCGCCGCCGAAGTACTGCTCTCGGCCGGCCCCCTGCTTCGCGACGAAACGGTACGGGCCTTCCGCGCCGTCGCGTCCGCCCCGCACGCCACGCTGGAAGTACGCAGCATGGCCGCCTACCGACTCGCGGACATTGCGCCGCGGTACGAGGACGAAGGCGTGGCGCTGCTGCGTGCCCTCTGCGACGAAGCGGGAACCGCCCGCGCCGCCGCGCTCATCGCGAACCGCCTTGAGTACATCGGCGAGGTCCACCGACCGGAAGCCGCCGCGCTGTTGCGCCGCGCCGCGCGCGACGACGCCGCACCCGCGTACGTCCGGGCAGGAGCCGCCGGGCGCCTCGCGTACCACGGCCCGGTGAACCGTACCGAGGCCATCACGGTGCTCCACGAAATCATCGCCGCCCCCGACACCCCGCGCCGCACGCGGCGGATGGCGGCGGCGGATCTGGGCCAGTTCGGGGTCTCGTGTGCCGCGGAGGCGGCGGACGTCCTGTTCGGGATGGCCGCGGCGAGCCCGCCTCGTTCCGTCGCCCGCCGCGCCGCGCTCCGGGCCGCCGCCCGGATCGGCCACGGCTACGCCCGCAGAGCCCTCGCCGAACTGGACGCCTTGGGCGCCGAGTCGCCGTCCTACTGCCAGCGCACACCCGCCCCGACACACCCCGCAGTCACCGCAGCGATCCCGTGAACCGGGCGTTGTGGCGAGACCCCCGTCACCATGCCGACCGAACCCCCCTCAAAGGAGCCTGAGGGACCAACAGGACAAAGGAGCTTTAGGGACCAGCAGGACAGCGGCCCCGACACGTCCGCCCCCGGAATGCGAGCAGATCACCGCGACTTCGCTCCTCAACCGGGGAACGGACAGGGAATGTCCAGCCTTTGAGTGACCTGACCCCCGGAGCGGACTTCGACGCGACCGGGGTACCGGCTGGAAAGGTCGTCCCGCGCTTTGTCCGCGTCACCGCTGACCGCTACCACGAGGATCTGCCCGTCCGGTTCGACCGAAACGCTGGTGACCTGGTAGTCGGGATGCTTGCTGGCGGCCGGCGCGAGTTGGAGTCCTTCGTTCTCCCGCGGGGTGAACCGCGCCGACTTGAGATCGATCCGGACACCGCCCGCCAACCCCCGGACGTCGCGGTCGAAGCGGGGATCAGGCATGCGGTACACCGTGATCGACCACGAACTCGCCTTCAGTCCCGCGCAGTAGGCGCCCTCCCGAGTCCTCGCCATGGCTCCCGACGCACTCCATCGCGTCCCACACCTCCGAAGACGGCACATCCCCAGCCGTGTCCGACGGGCACCTCGCGTCGCACGCGGCCGCTGGCGGCTGCGGACTTGGGCCAGTTCGGGTCTCGTGCGCCGCTGAGGCCGCGGACGTCCTGTTCGGGATGGACGCGGCGAGCCCGCCCCATTCCGTCGCGGGCCGCTGGGTGGTGTTCACCCTGGGAGGGTGTCTCCGGGGAAGCCGTGGCATGGGTGGACCTCGCAGCGCATCATGCCGGCTTGCACGCAGGGGTCTCCGGCCATGATCTCCTCGGCCTCCTGGGCCGGGACGGTCATGATCGCGACGCCGGCCATGGTGTCGGAGGCGACCGGGCACAGGATCGCGATCACTCCCTCGGCGCGCAGCGAGACCATGCGTCGCTGGTGTTCGAGTTCGATGGCGTCGGCGCCGTCCATGGTCCGCTCGGGACCCCAGTGCAGGAGTGCCAGGCTGAAGGCTTCGCGGTCGCGGCCAGAGCCTGGATCTGTTCGTCGGTCACGGGCGTGGCCATGTTGTCTCCCTACTTCTCGATGTGTTCGGCCAGCGAGACGATGATTCCTTCAGGTCCTCGGACGTATGCCATCCGCCACATGCCCTCGTACTCGCCGATGCCGCCCACCAGGCCGTAGCCGTTGGCCGCGGCGTGGTCGACCGCGGCTTGGAGGTCGTGCACCTCGAAGGCGATGTTGCGCAGGCCCAGTTCGTTCGCCGGCGCGGCAGGGGAACCCGGGAGGTGGTCCGGGCGCGTGAAGCTCGACAACTCCAGCGTTGTGCCTCCGCCGGGTGGCCGCAGCATGACGATCTCCGTGCGGGCGCCGGTCATGCCGATCACCGTGTCCAGGAACTCGCCTTCGACGGCCATCCTCGGATCGGCCTCCAGCCCGAGGCTCACGAAGAACGCCGTAGCGGCGTCGAGGTCGGCAACGGTGATGCCGACGTGGTCGAAGCGCTTGATGAATGCCATCGAATCCCTCTCGGGTGCCTGAAGAGACGCCGAGAAAGTAGCACCCCGAGTTCCGTGGAGGCCGGACATCCGGTCCTCCATCGCCACCATGCCTGCCGGCCGATCGGCCACATCCACCGCGTCGTGGTCAGCGGCCGTCGCCGTGTGTCCCGGCGGGGCGGACCCGCCGTTCAGGCGGACGCCACCATGACGGGGAGGATCTGGCGGACGTTGGTGGCGAGGGCGGTGGGGGCCTCGGGGTCGCCGGTGAGGTGGCGTTGCAGGGCGTGCTGGAAGACGCCGTCGTACATCGCGTAGGCGGTGGTGGTGGAGAACGCCGGTTCGCGGCCTGACAGTTCCGCGTACTGGGTGACGATGCGGGCGATCATGCGCTCCAGGCTCTGGTCGATGTCGCGGACGTCGTCGCGGAAGGACGCCTCGAACAGGCTCTGGTTGCGCAGGTCGTACCAGAGGCGGTGGAGGGTGGCGTCGTCGCGCAGGGTGCCGGCCATGGCCTCGCCGAAGCCGCGTGCCAGCTCGTCGGGGGTCTCGGCGGTCGCGACGACGTCGTCGTACCGCTTCACGCACTCGATCTTGTACTGCCGGACGCAGTGTGTGATCAGGTCGACCTTGTCGCGGAAGTAGTAGTGCAGGACGCCGTGCGAGAACTCGGAGTTCTGTGCGATGTCGCGCAGGCTCGTGCGCGCGTAACCCAGTTCGGCCAGCGTGCGCAGCGCCGACTCCGCGAGCTGGCGTCGCCGGGCCTCGAACTTGTCGACCTGGCGGCGGGAGATCCTGTCCCGGCCCTGGTCCGAAACCTGGGTCATAGTGCGTCTTCCGTCGGCCGCTCCGCGGCTTCGGGCCGCGAGTCGTGGCTTTGCAGCTTAGCGCGGGGGATTCGGCGGCCACGAGGGGCTTTGGTGGGCGCCCGGAAGGTCCTTGACAGTTGTCAAAAGATGTCTTGACGAGTGTCAAGACTTCATTAGGCTGTGCCCCACGTCACACACCCACGACACACGCCGCGTCCACCCTCCGCCCCTCGCCACACCCCACAGGAACGCCATGCGGCTCTGCGACTACCTCGACAAGGGTGCCTCCCTCGGCGCCGACGCCCCCTGCCTGACCATGGACGGGACGACGCTGACCTACGGCGAAGTGCGGACGCTGTCGTCACGCATCGCCGACGCGCTTGCCCGCTCCGGGGTCCGCCCCGGGGACAAGGTGGCGGTCCTGTCCGCGAACGACTCGACGGCGTTCGCATGCGTGTTCGGGATCTCCCGCGCGGGCGCGGTCTGGTGCCCGGTGAACCCGCGCGCCGCGGCGGCGGAGAACCGCGAACTCCTGGACCTGCTGGACTGCGTGTGCCTGATCTTCCAGCCGTCGTTCGGGGCCCTGGCCGAAGGCATAAGGGCGGACCTCCCGAAACTGCGCACGCTCGTCAGCCTGGATGTGGGCGGCGGTTCCGACGTCGTTCCCGCGGGTGCCGTCCCGTTCAGCACATGGCTCCACAACGACAAGGACAGCGACAAGGACAGCGACGGTGACAGCGTCGCCGCAGCGCGCGAGGCCGTCCCTCCCGACGACATCGTCATGATCGCCGGGACCGGCGGCACCACCGGAAAGCCCAAGGGCGCCATGCTCAGCGGGCGCAACATCGAGACGATGTCGGCGCTCACGCTGATGAGCTGCCCGTTCCCGCCGCGCCCGGTCTACCTCGCGCTCGCGCCGCTGACGCACGCCGCGGGCACCCTGTGCTTCCCGGTCCTCAGCCTCGGCGGCGAGATCGTCGTCATGCCGCGCCCCGACCTCGGCGAATTCCTCGCGCTGGTCGAACACCACGGCGTCACCCACACGTTCCTGCCGCCGACCCTCATCTACGCACTGCTCGCCCACCCCGCGCTGCACGACGCCGACACGTCCTCGCTCCGCTGCCTCTGGTACGGCGCCGCCCCGATGGCGCCCGCCCGGCTCGCCGAGGCCATCGGACGCCTCGGACCCGTGCTCGGGCAGCTCTTCGGGCAGACCGAGGCCCCGATGACGATCTCCACGATGGCCCCCGCGGACCACGTCGGCCCGGACGGCACGCCCGTCCTCGAACGCCTCGGCTCCGCGGGCCGCCCCACGCCGCTCGTCACCGTCGGGATCATGGATGCCGACGGAACCCTGCTGCCGCCGGGGAAGTGCGGCGAGATCGTGGTCCGCGGCTCGCTGGTCACGCCCGGCTACTACCGCGACCCCGGCGCGACCGCCGACGTCTCGCGGCACGGCTGGCACCACACCGGCGACGCCGGCTACCTCGACGAAGCCGGATACCTGTTCGTCGTGGACCGCCTCAAGGACATGATCATCAGCGGCGGATTCAACGTGTACTCGGCGGAGGTGGAGAAGGCACTCCTGGACCACATGGACGTACGCGACTGCGCCGTCGTCGGACTCCCCGACGACACCTGGGGCGAACGCGTCGCCGCGGTCGTCCAACTGCATCCCGGCCGCGCCGTGGAACCCGAGGCCCTGCAAGCCTTCGTGCGCGAACGCCTCGGCGGCGTCAGGACGCCCAAGCAGGTGGAGGTCTGGCCGGACCTGCCGCGCTCGACGGTCGGCAAGGTCCTCAAGCCGGACATCAGGCAGCGCCTGCTCTCCTGATCTGCGACCGGGGACTCCCGAACTCCCGTGTGCGCTGCCTCAGTCGGTGGGCTCGGCCGCGTCGTCCGTGCGGCGCGGCGAGGTCACCGGGTCCACGAACGGCACATCGGGCGCGAAGTGGGCGGCGGCCGCGGCGAAGCGCTTGACGTCCTCGTCCGGGCCGGTCCAGATGATCGCCGTGCCGGAGACGGGCATACCGACGGTGTCGTCGAGCAGTCGGTTGACGCCTCTGCCCAGCCCTCTCCGCTCGCGGTACTCCTGACTGGCCGCGACGCCGACCCAGTTGCCGGGCTTCGTCCGCCAGGATACGACGGCTTCGACATCGGACCACGGGACGACCACATCCGCCGTGAACGAGGCCCCGAACGTCACCCCCGCCGAGTCCACGCGCAGCAACACCGGCGCTCGCCGCCGCGCGACCGTCACCAGCAGCGCGAACAGCGTGGGGAGCACCCACAGCGGGATGGCGACGCCCAAAGGCACCCCGGGAACGAACCCCGCCGCCACGAGGAGCAGACCGATCACGCTCATCACGGTGTCGGAGGTCTGCCAGCCCTGACGCAGTTCGAACGGCGGATTCTCGTTGGTCATCCCGGCATGCTCCCAGGTCGGCCGGACGGTGGGTAGCCGCCCTTGCCAGGGTGAGGGCAGCGGCCGGGCGCGGAAAAGCGGGGGCGGCGGGAGGGCGCGGCGGGGCATGCTCGCGGCATGACGCGGATCCCGGCCCCGAATTCCACCGCGGCGTCGACACTTGGCCCGACTCCGACTCCGGCACCCGCTCCGACTCCGACTCCGGCACCCGCTCCGACTCCGGCACCCGCTCCGACTCCGGCACCCGCTCCGATGCCGACGCCGGCCCCGACCGACCACCCCCGCACCCTCGTCCTCGCGCCGCGCAGCACGGAGACGGACCGGTGGCTCGGGGCGGCCGCGTACCGCCGCGGGTTGCGGGTGGAGCGGTCGTACGACTGGGCGGTGCCCGCGGGTGTACGCGGCGGTGAGGCGTACGTCTACGCCGGGCCGCTGTTCGCGGACGCGGTGTCCCGCGACCTGCACGTCGGCCTCCTCGAACCGGCCGACGACTGGCTCGCCCGCCTGCCCCGCGCGCTGACCGGTCGCCGCGTCGAGGCGATGCCGCTCGCGCGGGCGCGGACCCTGCGCGGGCCGCGGTTCGTGAAGCCGCCCGCGGACAAGACTTTCCCCGCGCGCGTGTACGCGGACGGCTCCGAACTGCCCGGCCACGCGGTCTCGGACCAGGACGCGCTCGTCCTGGTGTCCGAAGTCGTGTGCTTCCGCAGTGAGTTCCGGCTGTTCCTGCTGGACGGCCGGGTCCTCGCCGCGTCCCGCTACGCCGTCGACGGCGACCTCGCGGTGGCGCCGCTGGACGGGTGCGCGGAGCGCACCGACGCGGAGGCGTTCGCGGCCGAGGTCGCCGGGAGCGGGGTCGCGGGGCTGCCGAGCGCGGTGGTCGTGGACATCGGGCGGACGGACGCGGGGGAGTGGGCGGTGGTCGAGGCCAACGCGGCCTGGGCGTCCGGCGGCTACGCGTGCGACGACGACGGCGTGTTGGCGGTGGTGATGCGCGCGGGCGGACCGGCGGCGGAGGTGCGCGCGTCGGACCGGGCGTTCGTGCGCCCCGCACCGCAAATCGTACGAGGAATGGCCGAGGAATCCGGATAAATGCCACGGCATCGAGGAGATTCCGCATGACTTGCGGCCATCCGGGTAGACACGCGAACCATACCCGCGCCCGCATCCGGGCGTCGGTCCTTGCTGCATGGAGGTAAACGCATGCTGATGGCGCATCCGGCGGTTCTGGCGGACCTGGTCGAGCAGTACGAGGCACTCAGCCTCCTGCACGCCGAGCAGGGCACTCCCGAGGCGAAGCGCCGCATGGAGGACGTCGCCTACACGCTGTGCGTCTCCACCGGAACCCGGGACGTCCACGCGGCGCTCATCGCCGCGAAGCTGCGCCTGGCGGGGGCGCGGCCGGAGGGCGACCCGCTCGTCGAGGCGTGACCGACCGCGCCGGACCGCTGCGTGACGGCCTCGTGACCGCTGCCTGAGCGGCCCGGCTCGTCACGCCGGTCGAGGCGGGGCGACGCGGGGCGACGCGCGAATCCGCGGGCCGGACACGACGGCGGTGTCCGGCCCGCGGATTCGCGCGTACGGCCTGGGCCTGCGTCCCGCAGCGCGCCCCGGCTCAGCGCGCCCCGGCTCAGCGCGCCCCGGTTCAGGGCGCCCCGTTCAGCGCGTCCCGGTCAGACCACCGCGACCGGCAGCGGCGTCACCGTGACCGGGATGCCGTTGACCGCGGCGTTGCCCGAGATGGCGTCGACGAACGCGCCGGGCGCCAGCACGTTCGAATTGACCCCGGCGTGCGCGCGGGCCGTCGCCATCCGGGTGCCGGGCTCGTCGTGGCCCCATCCGTGCGGCATCGAGACCACGCCCGGCATCATCTCGTCGGTGACCTGCACCGCGACCGTGATGCTGCCCTCGGGCGAGGAGACTTCGGCGTCCTGCCCGTCGGCGAGGCCGGCGCGCGCGGCGTCGTCCGGGCTGATCAGCAGCGTGCAGCGGTTGCTGCCGCCGACCAGCGCCGGGACGTTGTGCAGCCACGAGTTCTTCGACCGCAGGTGGCGGCGGCTGACCAGCAGCAGCGACGCGGGGTCCGCGGCGCGCTCGACGTGCGCGCGCAGCCGGGGCAGGTCCGCCGTGATGTAGTCCGGAGCCAGCTCGACCTTCTCGAAGCCCGCGGCCGCCAGCACCTCGGCGATGCGCGGCTGCATCTCCCCGAGTTCGAGGCCGTTGGGGGCGTCCTTGAAGTCCTGGAGGGTGAGGCCGCCCTCCACGCGCCCGTAGCGGTCGCCCCACGGGCCCGTACGCACCGACAGGTCCGCGATGCGCTCCGGTCCGCCGCGCTGGTAGTGCGGAAGGACCTCCTCGGGGTCCAGGCCGCAGATGCGCACGAGCGTGGTGAACCACATGTCGTCGAGCGCGGCGATGTCGACCTCGTCGGCCTTCTGGCCGGCGAGGATCGCCGCCAGCTTCAGGACGATCTCCCACTCGGCCGGGCGGTCCGGGTCGGCGGGCAGCACCGGCTCCGACCACTTGCCCGCGCTGCCGACCGCGAAGTTCCACATCAGGTCGTCGAAGTGCGGCACCTGGAGCGGGCCCGGGCCGGGCAGGATGACGTGCGCGTGCCGCGTCGTCTCGTTGATCCAGTTGTCGATGCTGACCATGGCGTCCAGCTTCGGCAGCGCCTCGCGCAGCCGGGCCGCGCCCGGGGCGCTCACCGCCGGGTTGCCCGCGATCGTGACCAGGGCCCGGATGCGGCCCTCGCCCTCGGTGTCGATCTCCTCCGCGAGGCACGACACGGGGACCTGGCCGAGGACCTCGGGGGCGCCGCGGACACGCGAGTGCCAGCGTCCGAACGGCGCGCCGTCGGCGGACTTGCTGTGCTGGGTCAGCGTCGCGACCGACCAGTTCATCGGCTTCGGGAACATCAGGCCGCCGGGCGTGTCGAAGTGCCCGGTGAGGATGTTGACGACGTCGACCAGCCAGCTCGCGAGGGTGCCGAACTCCTGGTTGCACAGGCCGATCCGGCCGTAGACGACGGCGGAGCGGGCGGCGGCGAGCTCGTGGGCGAGCTGCCGGATGCGCGCGGCGGGGACGCGCGTGGCGTCCTCGACGGACTCCGGCGTCCAGCCGAGCGCGAGCTCGCGGAGCGTGTCGACGCCGCCGAGGTGCGCGGCGACCGGGCCGGGGTCGACCAGGCCGTCCGCGAACAGCACGTGCACCACGGCCATCAGCAGCGCGGCGTCGGTGCCCGGGACGATCGGCAGCCACTCGTCGGCGGCGTCCGCGGTGCCGGTGCGGCGCGGGTCGACCACCACGACCTTGCCGCCGCCGCGCCGGATGCGCTTGATCTCGCCCATGATGTCCGGGCAGGCCAGCAGCGAGCCCTGCGACGCCTGCGGGTTCGCGCCCATGACCACGAACAGGTCCTCGGTGCGCCGCAGGTCGGGCACCGGGATGGTCCACATACCGCCGTACATCAGCAGCGACGAGACGTTCTTGGGCCACTGGTCGACGGTGCCGGACGAGTAGATGTGGTGGATCCCGGCCATGCCGACCAGAACGCCCGCGTACCGCGCGAGGGCCATGTTGTGCGCGAGCGGGTTGCCGAGGAAGGCGGTGAGCACCTGCGGGCCGTACGCGTCCAGGACCGGCCGCATGACGCGCTCGCACTCCGCGAACGCCTCGTCCCAGCTCACCTCGCGCCACGTGTCGCCGTCGCGCACGACGGGCGCGCGCAGCCGGTCGGGGTCCTCCTGGAGCGCGCCGAGCGTCGTGCCCTTGGGGCAGATGTGGCCCTTGCTCCACACGTCGTCGCGATTCGGCCGGATCTTGTGCACGCGGTTGTCGCGCACGTGGATCTCCAGGCCGCACATCGCCTCGCAGAGGTGGCAGGTGCGGCGGTGGACGGTGGTGGCGCCGTCGGCCGCGCCGGTCGTCGCCGCGCCGGTGTTCGCGCCGGGGGTCGCGCCGGGGGTCGCGCCGGATCCGGCGGTACTGGAGGCGGCCGCGTTCTCCGTGCCGCCGCTGTTCTGGTGTGCCGTGGTCATCCGGACCGGCCTCCCTCGCTCCGCCGAAACGTGCGCGACTATCGCAGAGATCGCGTGCGAGAAGAAGGCCGACTACGGGTTTTCGTAGGACGTAATTTCGGAATGGCGCACCGGAATGTTGACCGGCGGGCGGCGCCGGGCGGGTGCCTCGGCGCAGCCGCGCGGTTACGAGGCCGAGCGCACCGCCGCCCGCCCCTCGCCGCCGGAACCGCCCGCGGCCCCCGCATCCGGCACGACACGCGGCGCGGGCGCGGCCAGCGCCTCCAGCGCGGACCGCATCCGGGAGCGGAACTCCGCCACCCGGGCCAGCTTGATGTCCTCGTAGCCGCGTACCACGTCCGGCAGTTCCGCGACCTCGACGACGGCGTCGACGGTCGCCGGGTCCAGGTGCGCGAGGGCGGTGTCCACGGCCCGGCGGTACTCCCCGACGAGCGCGCGTTCGACCTTGCGGACGTGCGCGTACCCGAAGACGTCCAGCCTCGTGCCACGCAGACCGCGCGCGGCGTGCAGCGCGCGGAACGCCGGGACCGCGGTACGCCGCAGCCGGATCTTGCGCTTGACGCCCAGCGCGCGCAGCACCGGCGGGTGCAGCAGCACGGACACGTCCGCGTCCGCGCCGAACTCCGCGTCCCGGCGCGCCTTCTCGACGGTGTCCAGGTGCAGTCGGGCGACCTCGTACTCGTCCTTGTACGCCATCAGCTTGTGCAGCCCGCGCGCGTACGCTGCACCCACCCGTGCCCCGTCCGCCGCACCGACCCGGCCGCGCGCCGCCTCGGTGACCCGCCGCACGTCGTCGGCGTAGCTGCGGGCGTACGCGGCGTTCTGGAAACCGGTCAGGTCGGCGATGCGGGTGGCGAGGGCGTCGCGCAGGTCGGTGGCGTGGGGCTCGGTGGTGTGCGAGTCGGTGGCGCGGGGCTCTGCGGCGGTCGGGCCTGCGTCGAGACGGACGCTCACGGCCGAAGTGGCGTGCACGGCGCGCTCGGCGAGAGCGCGCGAGACCGCGTCCACCTCCACCACCGGCACCTCGGGCGCCGCCACCGCGGCCCGCACCGCCGCCGGGTCGACCGCCGCCGCGCGGCCCCAGCGGAACGCGGCCAGGTTCGCGTCGACGGCGGCACCGTTCAGGCGTACCGCGGCCTCCAGGGCCTCCGCGCTCAGCGGCAGGCAGCCGTGCTGGTACGCGGCACCCAGCAGCAGCATGTTCGCCGGCATGTGGTCGCCGAACAGCGCCTCGGACAGACTGAGCGCGTCCAAGTAGAGGTTGCGGGGGATCTCGCCTGCCCCGTCAGCCGCCCCCACGCGCTCGTTCGCGCCCTCATTCGCGCCTTCGCGCGCGCCTCGGTGCGCGCCCTCGTCCGCGGTGGCCGCCTCGATGCGCACGACCGCCTCGTCCGGCGAGCCCGGCAGCGCGAGCTGGTTCGTCACCATCGCCGCCGTCGGCACGATCGCCGTGTTGACCACCGCGACCGTGTGCCCCGCGCGCACCGACGCGAGATTGCCGTCCGCCGCCGCTCCCAGCAGGTCGAAGCCGACCAGCACGTCCGCCGTCCCGCGCGAGGCCCTCAGCGCGCCCGCCACCGGGGCGTCCGCGATGCGCACGTCGCTCACCACCGGGCCGCCCTTCTGCGCGAGGCCGGTCTGCTCCAGGCCCGCCGCGTACCGCCCGTCCAGGTGCGCGGCCATCTGGAGGACCTGCGACACCGTCACCACACCCGTGCCGCCGATCCCCGGCATGCGCAGCAGGACGCCGTCCCCGGCGGTGTCGAACCGCCGTACCGGCTCCGGCAGTTCCACCGGAAGGCCGGGCAACTCCCGGGCGGCCGCCTTCCGGCCCGCGCGCGTGCCCGGCTCGACCAGCAGGAACGACGGGCAGTCGCCCTTCAGGCACGAGAAGTCCGAGTTGCACGACGCCTGGTGGATCCGTGTCTTGCGGCCGAACTCGGTGTCCACCGGATGCACCGACAGGCACGTGGACTGGTCCCCGCAGTCGCCGCAGCCCTCGCACACCCGCTCGTTGACCACGACGCGCTCCGCGGGCGTCGGCAACTGCCCGCGCTTGCGCAGCCGCCGCTCCTCCGCCGCGCAGCGGTCGTCGTGGACCAGCACGGTGACGCCGTCCACGGCCGCGAGCTCGCGTTCCACGTCCGCCAGTTCGTCGCGGTGCCGGACGCGCGCAACCGGATCCAGCGCGACACCCCGGTACGCCGCCGGGTCGTCGGTCGTCACCACCACCCGGCGCACCCCCTCCAACGCGAACCACCGCGTCAGCGTGGGCACGTCCATGCGGCCCTCCGCGCGCTGGCCGCCCGTCATCGCCACCGCGTCGTTGTAGAGGAGCTTGTACGTCATCCGCACCCCGGCCGCGACCGCCGCCCGCACCGCCAGCGACCCCGAGTGGTGGAACGTCCCGTCCCCGAGGTTCTGCACGAAGTGCCGGTCGTCGGTGAACGGCGCCAGGCCGATCCACTGCGCGCCCTCGCCGCCCATCTGGGTGAGCCCGATCTGATTGCCGCGCCCGCGCCCGTCGAGCGCGATCATCGCGTGGCAGCCGATGCCGACGCCCACGAGCGTGTCGTCCGACGTGCGGGTGGAGGTGTTGTGCGGGCAGCCCGAACAGAAGTACGGCGTGCGCGCGGCGGCCAGCGGCAGCGCGATCCGCGCGGGCCGCCGCGGCGCACCCGCGGACAGCAGGGCCGTCGCCGAGTGGGGGAGCCGGTCGGTGCCGAGCCTGGCGGCGAGCACACGCGCCACGTCCTCGGCGCCGACCGTGCCGCGCACCGGCAGCAGCGGGCGCCCGTCCGCATCGCGGCGGCCGACCACCAGCGGCGCGTCGGGTCGCCGGTAGAGGGCCTCCTTGAGGTGCCCTTCGAGGAACGGGACCTTGTCCTCGACCACCAGCACCTCGTCCAACCCCGCGGTCAACTCGGCGAGTTCCGCGGCGTCGACGGGAAACGGCATGGCGAGCCGGATCAGCCGCAGGCCCAAGCGGGCGAGATCGGCCTCGCCGGTCCCGACGCCGAGGTCGCGCAGGGCGCGGACGACGACGGCGTACTGGGTGCCGGAGGCGAGCACGCCCAGGCGCGGCGTCGCCGCCCGGCCGTTGCGGGACGCCGGGACGCCGTCCGCCGTCACGCGGTTCAGGCCGACCGCGCGGGCGTACGCGCGGGCCAGGTCCAGGCGCCGGGTCAGCATGTCCAGCTCCGCGTCCAGCGACGCCGGGCCCACCAGCGCCGCCGCCGCCCCGCGCGGGCGCCGCGAGGGCTCCGGCACCAGGGCCCCGAACGCGCCCGCGTCGACCGTCGCCGACGCGTCCGCGACGTCCGCGACGATCTTCAGCCCGGTCCACAGCCCGCTGGCCCGCGACATCGCCACCGCGTGCAGTCCGAACTCCAGCACCTCGGCCACCGACCCCGGGGCCAGCAGCGGCATCGCCAGGCTCTCCGCCATCGGCTCGCACGAACTCGGCACCGTCGACGACTTGCTGGACGGGTCGTCGCCGATCCACGCCACCGCACCGCCCAGCGGCGCGGTACCCGCCAGCATCGCGTGCCGGATCGCGTCGGCGGCCCGGTCCAGGCCCGGGTTCTTGCCGTACCAGAAGCCCACCACGCCGTCGTGCCGACGGCCGGGGACCTGGTCCGCCAACTGGCTGCCGGCCACCGCGGTCGCCGCCAACTCCTCGTTCAGGCCCGCCTGGAAGACCACGCCCGCCGGGTCGAGGAACCGCGCGGCGCGGCCCATCTCCAGGTCCAGCGTGCCGAGCGGGGAGCCCTGGTAGCCGGACACGAACACGCGCGTGTCGAGGCCGCGGGCGGCGTCCAGGCGCCGCTGCTCCAGCGTCAGGCGGACCAGCGCCTGGACGCCGGAGAGCAGGATGCGGCCCTCCTCGGCGGCGTATTTGTCGTCGAGCGACACGTTGGACGGGCCGACGGACGACCGGCCGGACAGCGGGCTGGACGGCGGGCCGATGGACGGGTCGATACGCACGGGAGCCTCCGACACGCGGAACAGGAGCGGCGAGCTACGGAACGGAACCGCGGCATCCGGAAACCGCGGGCGGGATGGTGCCCCGAAAGCACATCAACGCGCCCGACCCCACGCAAGTACCCGGAGGCAAAAGCTCCAGAAGACGCAAATGCTTGACGTGGAAATGGGAAGGATCGTCAATAGTTTGCGCACGGACCCCCGAATCGAACACCTGACTCGACCTGGCGGCCGCGCCGCGCCCGACACCGCCGGGGCCGCCGAACCGCACCGCCGCACCGCCGAACCGCCGAATCCCGTCCGGGCTCGGCCCCGACCCGAGAGGCGTCCCATGGCCGACGTCGACGACACCGACCACCGCCTGCTGCGCCTCCTGCGCGAGGACGGCCGCCGGACCTTCTCCGACATGGCCGCCGAGGTCGGCCTCTCCGTCGCCGCCGTCAAACGCCGCGTCGACCGTCTCCGCGACCTCGGCGTCGTCACCGGCTTCACGGTGCAGATCGACCACGCCAAACTCGGCTGGGGCATCGAGGCGTTCACCGAACTGCGCT
Organism: Yinghuangia sp. YIM S09857; assembly: GCF_051388915.1. NCBI lineage: Bacteria > Bacillati > Actinomycetota > Actinomycetes > Kitasatosporales > Streptomycetaceae > Yinghuangia > Yinghuangia sp. YIM S09857. The sequence continues at coordinate 46,734 of NZ_JBPKBH010000002.1, forward strand.
ACGCCGGAAGCACCACCGTCCAGGAGATCATGCGCACCACCACCGGCGTCCCGGAGATCCAGGCCGTCTACACCATCGCGGGCGACCCCGACGCGCTCATCCACGTCCGCGTCCGCGACATCGCCCACCTCCAGCAGGTCATCGACACCCTGCGGCGGGACGGGCGCGTCACCGGCACCAAGACCCTGATGGTGCTGGGATCCTGGACTCGCGAGGCATGATCCGCCACCATCAGGCAGCCGTACCACCCGGGCCCCGGCGCCCGGCTCACGTACTCCGCTCACGTACCCCCGTCCGGTCCCGGCGCCGGGCGGTCCGTCAGGAGGCCCCGCGTGTCCGACCCGACCACCCCCGCCGCCGACGCGGTCATCGTCGAAGCCGCCCTCAACGGCATCAACCCCCTCGCCCCGCGCGACCCCGCCGCCATCACCCGCGACGCCCTCGCCGCGCTCGACGCCGGCGCGTCCGTCCTGCACAACCACATCGACCTGTCCGGCCCCACCACCAGCGAGGAAGTCGCCGAACGCTACCTGCGCGCCTGGCGCCCCCTGATGGCCGAACGCCCGGACACCCTGGTCTACCCGACCGTCGGCTACGGCTCCGACGTCGCCGGCTCCTACGCCCACGTCGAACTCCTCGCCAAGGGCGGCTGGCTGCGCATCGGCATCGTCGACCCCGGCTCCGTCAACCTCGGCGGCTGCGACGCCGACGGCATCCCGACGGGCGGTGTCGTCTACCGCAACAGCTACGACGACATCCGCCACCAGATGGCCCTGTGCGCAGAACACCGCCTCGGCCCCAGCCTCGCCATCTACGAACCGGGCTTCCTGCGCGCCGTCCTCGCCTGGCACCGCGCCGGGCGCCTGCCGGCCGGGGCCATGGTCAAGTTCTACTTCGGCGGCGAATACGGCTACCTCGGCCGCACCACCGCGGGCCCGTCCTTCGGCCTCCCGCCGACCGCCGCCGCGCTCCGCGCGTACCTCGAAATGCTCGACGGCACCGACCTCCCCTGGTCCGTCGCCGTCATGGGCGGCGACCTCTTCGCCACCCCCGTCGCCCGCCTCGCCCTCGAACTCGGCGGCCACCTCCATGTCGGCCTCGAAGACCACGCGGGCCCCGGCCTCCGCGAAACGACCAACGCCGCGCTCGTCCACGAAGCCGCCGCCCTGGCCCAGGAGGTAGGCCGCCCGCTGGCCACCCCACGAGACATCCCCGCGCTCCTGAACCTCCCCACCCCGCAGTACGCGGGCCCGACGGATGCCTGACCCGGGGGCGCCCGATCCGACCGGGATGGCGCCGAGCGGCGGGGGAGCGTTGCGGGAACCTGGGCGGACAGGCGATGCCGACGTCCGCGCGCCTTCGCCCGGTTTTGTGCGGAGGCCCGTCACGGCCTGGGACGACCTGTTGGAACCGTTCCTCGACACCTGGCACGACGACGAGGTGACGGCGGCGATCGACGGCCGCCTCGCGCAACGCGGGTTCGGTGCGGATGAGATCGCCGCCGTCCGCGAACGCGTGGAACCGCTGATGCGGGCGTACAACCTGGTCCTGTGGGAGTGGGTGAGCCTCGACTACGGCGACGTGCTCGAAGCACTGACGGTGCCCTGGGTTCCGGACCACGTGAAAGCGGCACTCGGCGACCTCGACGAGTTCCGCACCTGGGCCGCCCACATCGCCGACCGTGAGGCGACGGAGGCGACGGAGGCGCCTGAGGCGCCTGAGGCGACGGAGTTGAACGCGCCGCCGCGGCTTCGCCGATCGCGGCCGGGCTCGCGAGTGTGGCTCGGCGATCGGGTAAGTCGCCGGTTCCCGGCTGGATTTGGGGTCGGGGAGCCGGTGGCATCAATTTCCTTGTCGGCATCGTGCATTCCGCTTGGGCTCGCTACGTTGCGCGGGTGACCCTCCAGCAGCTCCGCTACCTCATCGCGATCGTGGAGCACGGCTCCATCTCGGCGGCGGCCGAGGCGCTGTTCACCGCGCAGCCCGCCGTCACGCGGGCGATCCAGGCACTGGAACGTGAGCTCAAGGTGCCCCTGGTGATCCGCGCCCAGGGCCGCGCCCGGCTCACGCCCGAGGGGGAGGCGGTGGTCCAGCTCGCCCACCGCGTCCTGGCCGGGGTCGCCGCGATCGGCGAGTCGATGCGTACCAAGGACGCCGCCCCCGCCAAAGCGGCGCGGCCGGTCCGGCTGGGGACCACCCCGGCGCTGGCCATCCAGATGATCAGCGCGCTCTCCCCGCGCTTCGCCCGGCACCTGCCGGGGATCACCGTCGACGTCGTCACGTTCCCGTGCCGTGACCCCATCTTCGACGCGCTGCGCTCGGGCGACATCGACGTGGGCCTGACCGACCTCCCGGCGCCGACCGACCTGGAGATGGACCTGCTCCGCCCGCACGAGGTCGTGCTGGTCTCGCCGCAGCAGTTCGACCTGCCCGACCCGCTGCCGTGGGAACTCCTCGACGGGCACCCGATGATCGTCCCCACCCGGTCCTCGCCGCGCCGCGCCGACTTCGAGGAGTTCTTCGCCACCGCCGGAATCCGCCCCGCCATCGTCCTGGAGACCGACGAACGCGCCGCCTGGCTCGCCGCGGTCGCGGGCGGCCTGGGATCCATGCTCTGGTACCGCGACCTCCTCGACGGCTTCGACGCGATGGTGCGGCTGCGGTCCTTCTCCCCGCCCATCCACCGCACCGTCGGCCTCGTCTCCGCCCGCCGCGCGATGCGCCCCGAGGTCCGCGCCTTCTACGGCTTCGCCCGGCGCGTCAACGCGACCGTGTTCCACGCGAGCGGTGAGGGGGGGACCGGCTGACCGGTCNTCCACCGCACCGTCGGCCTCGTCTCCGCCCGCCGCGCGATGCGCCCCGAGGTCCGCGCCTTCTACGGCTTCGCCCGGCGCGTCAACGCGACCGTGTTCCACGCGAGCGGTGAGGGGCCGACCGGCTGACCGGTCGGCCCCTCGCGCGTGGCGGGTACGTCCGCCGCGCGTCCGTCCGCGGCGCGGCTCAGCGGCGGCGCCCCCAGATGTACGCGGCGTCGCCCTTCTGCGTCAGCGAGAACAGCCGCTTCGCGTCCGCGAGCCGCATGTTCACGCAGCCGTGCGACCCCGGCGGCGTGGTGATCGGCTGCGCGTACGCGTGGAACGCCTGCCCGCCGTCGAAGTACTGCGCGTACGGCATCGACACGTTGTAGAGGTACGACCAGTCCTTCACCTTCTTGGCGTAGATCCGCTTCAGGCCCGTGCGCGTCGGATAGGCCTTCCGCCCGCTCCGGACCGGGACGGGGCCGAACGTCCGGCGCCCGTTCTTGTCCTGCATCCACAGCGTCTGGTTGTCGAGGTTCACGCAGACGATGCGGACGTGCCCGCGCGGACACGGGTTCGCCGCCGCCGCGGGCGCCGCCTCCACCGCGGGCGCGAGCACGACGAGGAGCGCACCGGCGAGAGACGACGACAGCAGCACGCGCCCGAGCCGCCGCCGAGGCTCACCCGATCCCCGGAGCCGCGGGGGCTCGGGGGCAGGGGCGCAGCGCCCGAACCGGGCGGTGAAGCGGGCGGCTATCCGCATGTCACGCATGGCAGTCTCCTGCGCTCGACCGGACGCCCCGAGCAGGAGGAGCCCGGGGCGGCTCTCCAGCATCAGGCGTCACACCAGTCACGCGCATCTCGGCATTCACCCACGCGGCCCACGGAGAGTCACCATGCGTCCAACCGTGCGGGTGGGGAGGCGGCAGGCGTACGACAATCGGATTTCGCGACGGAGCCCGGGCAAAGGCGGCGAGGGGCCTCGGCTACACTGTGTGGCTGCGAAGGGGAGTAGTCCTTCAACGTCGGATGGTCGACACACTGGGCGCCCGCGGGTGCCCCGGCCACCGAGCCCCGCTGAGGTTGGATGCGGGGTGGACGAGACCTTCGGCCAAGGCATGACCGGTCCGCGCATCCGCGCGGGCCTGCTCCGTCGTGCCGGGCCGAACGGTCGTATCCCGCCGCACACGCGGGGCCCGCACGCTCGGCCCGGCCCCCGCAGAAAGCAGTTTCCGCGTGAGTTTCGACCCCCTGGCGATGCTGACCGCCTTCGGGCTCATCTTCCTGGCCGAACTGCCCGACAAGACGATGTTCGCGTCGCTGGCCATGGGCACCCGAATGCGGCCGCTGTACGTCTGGTTCGGCACGTCCACCGCCTTCATCGTCCACGTCGCGCTCGCGGTCGGCGCGGGCAGCCTCATCGGCCTCCTGCCGAACGTCGCGGTCAAACTGGTCTCGGCGGCTCTGTTCGCCTTCGGCGCCGTGGTGCTGCTGCGCGGCGGCGGGGACGATGACGACGAGGACGCGGCAGGCCGCACCGTCACCGGCTTCTGGCCCGTCTACACCACGGCGTTCATGGCCGTGTTCATCAGCGAGTGGGGCGACCTGACCCAGATCACCACCGCCAACCTCGCGGCGACGAACGGCTGGCTCCCGACGGCGATCGGCTCCGCCGCCGCGCTGATGACGGTCTCCGCGCTCGCACTGATCGTCGGCCGGTTCATCGCCAAGAAGGTGCCGCTGAAGACGGTGCAGCGGATCGGCGGCGCGTGCATGGGCGTTCTGGCGGTCTGGACGCTGGTGGAGGCGTTCACGGGTTGAGCGGGTGGCCGGTGGCCGGTGGCCTGTGACCAGTGGCGTCGCGAGGCTGTGTGGGCGGTGTGGGGGTGGCGGTGCCGGTTGCGGGGCGCGGCGGTCAGAACGTCCAGCGGGTGTGGGTGTAAACGCCGCCGTCCCTGCCGAACCCGTACGCGGTGCCCGGAACCACGCCGAACACCAGATCGTCGCCCTTGCGCATCGCGTCCGACATGCCGTGGAAGGTGCCGTCGGCGGACGTGATGTGCGCACCGTACTTGGCCTCGAACGCCCCGATCACCTCCTCCAGCGCCGCCGCGTCCTCGACCCGCCGGGCCGTGCCCTCGACCACGACGTCGAGGCCCTCGGTGAGGGAGTTCGTTCCGGTGAGCAGCGCGCAATGGCCGTTGCGCGCCAGATTCCTGGCCTTCTGCTCACCCGGTCCGGTGGAGAAGTACGCCGCGCCGTCGTGCCACGTCGCGATCACGGGCGTGACGTGCAGCCGGCCGTCCGGGCGTACGGTGATCGCCCAGCAGATCTCGGCCGTGCGCAGCAGGCGCCGGGCGTCACTCCAATCGGTGGCAACAACATCCGCGGCACCGGGGCGGGGATTGAGAGCAGAGCTGTATCGGGCGTCGAGCTCGGCGGTGGGATGCTCCGCGGAGGGGTTCGAGGGCATGGCGGACTCCTTTCGGTCTCCTTCCTTTAGACAGGAAGCCGCCTCTCGAATCATCGGTGCTTCAGTGAGATCTTTTGGCGGAGCATCCGGAGACACAGCCCGGCGATCGCATCCGACGGGTCGTCGTCATGGGCGAACGGCCGTCGGCCGCAATGACGGTGGGCGGCACTAGGGTCCGCGCATGACGATGCACCGCGACCCTCTGGCAGTCCTGGCGAACGACCCGACGGGCCGGTCGCTCGGCCTCGACCTGCCTCGGGGAACAGTCGTCCACCAAACCTCTGAGGGACCGCGCCCGGCGTTCCTCTGGCACACCGGCACCGCTGTCGGCGCGGGTATCTGGACACGATTGGAAGCCGCCGCACAGGCGACGGGACTGCAACCGGTCGTGTTCTGGGGAGACTGGCGCCACGACCTCGACCACCGCCACGCGTCGGACCCAGGCGACCACGACCCCGACGAGGTCCTGAACAGGCTCTGGGACGCCTGCATGTCCGACGTCGACGATCCCGCCGACGTGGTTCGAGCCAACGACAAGACCATTGCCCCGTTCGGCACCACCTGGCCGGGGCCGGCTCCCGCGTCGACCGCCGCCCCTGCGGACGGTGCCGCAGCGGAACTCGTCGAGGACCTGGTCGGCAGCAAGTGGTTCACCGAACCCCGAGGCGGTCTGGTGGACGCGCGGCGCAGCGCCGACATCCTGACCACGATCGGCTGGACGGGCTCTCTCAACCACGACAACGACGTCGCGGTATTCGCGTCCGTCCTGCGCTCCTGGGAAGAGCGCTTCGGAGCCCGACTCGTCGCCCTGTCCTTCGACCGCCTCGAAGTGGCGGTCTCCGCGCCGCCCTGCTCCGCCAACGAGGCACTCGCGGTCGCCGCCGAGCACTACGCCTTCTGCCCGGACAACGTCTGGCAGGCCACCCGCCGCACCCGAACCATCGGCCACTACGCGGCCACCTTGGTGAACGCACAGCGCTGGTCCTTTTGGTGGGACTAGACAGCCCGAACGCACCGCGACGGCGGCGCGCCCTTCTGCGTCCCGAACCTGCGTCCCGAACCTGCGTTCCAAGCCGGTTGGTCCTCGGAGCGCAAACCCGCTCTTGGCTTCCGTCCGCCAAACTGGCGCAAGTCTGCCGGTACCTGTCCGGGTACCTGCGTCGTCGCGAGGGAGAGCACACGTGAAGTTCTGGGTCCCCCTGATATGCCTGCCCACGGAGGAGTATCTCCCCCTGGCCGAAGCGGCCGAACGCCTTGGCTTCGCCGGGGTGCTGCTCGCCGACCACCTTGCCGTCCCGGACGAGTTCGCCTCGGTGCACCCGTCCGGCGAGAATCCGTTTTCCGCCGCCACGGAATTCCCCGACCCCGTGACGATGATCGCCACGCTGGCCGCGCGCACCGAGCGCCTGCGCTTCATCACGTACACCTACATCCTGCCGATGCGCGACCCCTTCACGGTGGCGAAGCAGTTCGGGACGCTCGCGCAGGTAATGGGCGGCCGGGTCTCGCTGGGCTGCGCCGTCGGGTGGCTGAGGGAGGAATTCGAGCTCCTGGGGCAGGACTTCGGCACCCGCGGCGCCCGCACCGACGAGGCCATCGCGATCATCCGCGACTTCTGGGACGACGGGTGGGCGGAACACCACGGACGTTTCTACGACTTCGACCGGACCGGCATGTTCCCCAGGCCCGATGTGCGGGTGCCCGTCCTCATCGGGGGTGCCGGACGGCGGGCCCTGGAGCGCGCGGTGCGCAACGACGGCTGGCTCGGCATGAACTACTCCTGGGACGACGTCGAGGACAAGGTCGGCACCCTGCACCGCCTGCGAAAGAAAGCCGGGCTCGACGGCGGCGAGTTCACGGTCTTCGTCGTGGCGAACGCGGCCCCTTCGGAGGCGACGTACGCCCGTCTCCGGGACATGGGTGTGACCGACACCCTGGCCGCGGCGTGGCAGGCGGGGCAGCCGGGGCAACCGGACACCGAGACGCTGGAGGACCGGATCGCGCACCTGGAGAAGTTCGCCGCCCGGTACCTGTAGAACGCCGAAGAGGGCCGCACGTGACGTGCGCAGGGGAGACTCCATGGCCGAGGCACGGTCCGATGCTTCGACGACGTCCAGGGCTACGGCCTCATCGTCCCCGACGACGACCGCAGCGTCAGCTCCCTCCTCCCGGGCGGGGACGTGCGGGTCAATCGCGGGGACATCCAGACCAACGGCTACAAGAGCCTGGAACCCGGCGAGCGTGTGTCGTTCGACATCCAGCTCGACAGGTCGGTGGAGGAGGGCGTGCGAGCCGTCAAGGTCACCCCGCTGGGAGACTTCGCTCCAGTGCCCGAAGTCTCCCACCGGCCGTTAGCCACCATGCCCGCGTGGCTCGGCTGCTGTATCGGCCTGCTCGCGGCGGCTGCTCTCGTGGCCTACGGCGTGTGGCTGGTGCGGGCTGTCGTCGCGGACATCGACTGGTGATGCGGCGCGTCACCACGGATCCCACGCCCCACCCAGGCTGCCGCTCGTCCGTCGCCGAGACAACCTCTACGCACTCTCGCCTGCCTGCTGCCCCCGAGGCGACCGAAGTTCGCGCAGCACGTCGTCCAGGACGGCCGCTGCGTCGCCGAGGACTTCGCGCTGGAACGGCGACGTGCCCTGGACGTCGGTCCAGGGCTGGGCGTTGACGAGCACGCGGACGGCGTCACGGCGGCAGTACTCGATGAGTCCGGCCGCGGGGTACACCGTCCCGGACGTCCCGATCGCCATCCACACGTCGGCGCCGCGGGCGGCCTCGGTCGAGGCGCGCACTTTCGCGCGGGACAGGTGCTCCCCGAACAGGACGACGTCCAGCCGCGCGATGCGCCCGCAATGCGGGCAGTTCGGGACCGTTTCGTGGGCGGTCTCGTCGGGCCACGCGCCGTTGCGGGCATGGCACGCGCGCCCGGAGCAGCGCGTACGGAACACGCTGCCGTGCAGTTCCGCGACGTTGGTGGACCCGGCGCGGTTGTGGAGCCCGTCGATGTTCTGGGTGGCTATGTGGACGTCGAAGTGGGCTTCGGCGGCGGCCAGCGCCTCGTGCGCCGGGTTGGGCCGCGCGGCGGACGCGGCGCGGCGGAGATTGCTCCAGTGCTCCCACGCCTGCGCGGCCTTGCCGAACCACCGCGACGCGGTGCTGAGCTTCGCGATCTCGGGGTTCCGGTCCCACAGTCCGTCCCCGCCCCGGTAGACGGGCAGGCCGGACGGTGCGGAGATCCCGGCCCCGGTGAGGACGGCGAGTCGGGGTTTGCGGGCGAGCGGGGTGGCCGGATCGGCCGGATTGCCGGAGTGCGCAGGGCCGCCGGTGGGATCGGCGCTGTCGGCGCCGTCGGGGGTGGGCATGCGGCCATTTTCGGCTCCGGAGGAGCGTGCCCGCACCGCATTATCGGAGCGCGGGAACAGCCGACCGGACTGCCGAGACCTGAAGAGTCGTGATCGGCGTTCGTGATCCGGATACCCCTGTGCGCCACAGGGCAACGATGATCGGTCCTCAGCCGTGGAAATCGACCAGAGAGTGAGGCAGTCGATGGAACTCGTGCGCCACAACCCCGCCGAAGGCGTCTACCCGGCCACCGACGACTACGTGCACGCAATGGAGGTCCGAGGTGCCGGACGCCTGCTGTTCGTCGCCGGCACGATGGGACTGGACCCGGCCGGGAAGCCCGGGGCCGGCCTGGCGGAGCAACTCACCCTGATCTGGTCGAACATCCGCGCCATCCTCGCCTCGGCCGACATGGGCGTCGACAACATCGTGCGCCTGACCAGCTACCTGCGTGACCCCGCCTACGCCGAGGCCAACGCCGCCGCCCGAACCGTGGCACTCGGCGGCCGGCGCGTCCCGACAACCGCGATCGTCGCCACCACGCTGGACAGCGACTGGCTCGTCGAAATCGAGGTCATCGCCGCGGGGTGACATCCGGCCTCGGGCGCCTTCGGGGCCGGGCGAGCCACACGGCAGGGGGGGGGGGGGGGGGGGGGGGGGGGGGGGGGGGGGGGGGGGGGGGGGGGGGGGGGGGGGGGGGGGGGGGGGG
>NZ_JBPKBH010000002.1:56100-71861 GCF_051388915.1 Yinghuangia sp. YIM S09857
CAGGCGGGTGTACGCCGAGGGCCCAGGACACGGTGAATGTGTCCTGGGCCCTCGGCGTACACCCGCCTGGCGGTTCGTGCCGGGACGGTGGCGGCGCGCCGCGTGCGGCGTCCGTCCTGGTCCCGTCCGCGGTCACGCCGCGCGTCCTGCGGCCGGGAAGGCGGTCTTCGCGCCGTGCTCGGCGACGGCTGCCGCCTGGCGGCGGGCCTCCCGGCGGCTGCGCAGCGCCCGGCGGACCTGGCGGTCGTGGGCGGCGGCGCGGTGCAGTTCCTGTTCGCGGGCCTGGAACATCTCGTACTCGAACATCGTGTGCTCCCTCATTCCAACGCGTCGCCTGGTCGGCCTGTCCGTCCGGGCTCTCCGCCGCACCGGGGCTTTGCGGCCCCTTCGGCATGACTCAAGATTCGCGTCCCAGGGGGTGGCCGGACATCGGGCGGATGCCGGATCTTGCGGCCTGAGGGCACGCCTGAGGTCCCTAAGCGGTCGGCCCGACGCAGCTAAGGCACCTAAGGCACCTAAGGCGCCTAAGACCGGGGCCCGGCGACAGGGGAGGTACGTGTCCCTTCCGGAAGTAGTCGAACGGAAGTCCCGCGGCATGGTGCCGACACGTGATCCGCCACTCCCCGTTCCCCCGATACCGCCGCGGTTTCCGGCACCGCTGCCGCAACTCCGGTACACCTCGAATGAGCTCTCCCTGGAAGGCGGATTGCCGATCAGATGCGCTTCGCGGAGTCTGGGCGGACCGGACCGCAGGGGGCTGACGTCCTCGGTGCGTCGAGAAACGGCACGGGGCAATTCGATTCTCGGGCCGGGGTGCCGGGTGACCCGCCGGTCTACGGGTGCATCACGGCCTCGGCTATTTCGCGGACGCGCTGCCGCGTGATCCCCGTGCGCTGCTCGACGGCCAGCGGATGGTCGGTGGGTTCGAGCTCGATGTACGGGCGCTGTCCGATGGGCCTGGTGTGGACATGCGTCTTGAGATTGGTCGTACTCGGCGAATACAGCGGAAGCTCCGTGCACAGCCATCCGAAATACGGATCTTCCGATTCCCGGCCAGGCGTATCCCACAGGTCCGCGCTAAGCCCGAAGTTCGCGCGGCTGAGGGACACCCAGACGCCCCAGGAGAACACGTCGTCGCTGTCGACGACCGGTATCTCGATCAGTCCCTTGACGAAGAAATGCTGCGCCTGGATCACGCACTGGTCCGACGAGAGCACGCAGTCCGGTGCGTCCGCGAAATCCGGGTTCCAGACGTCGGGGCCATCGCCGAGTAGTTCATCGGGAGTTCGGCGTGGCGCTCGCCGCAGCAGGTGCACTCGAAACCAAGATCGTCGGCCATGGGCGGAGAGCCTAGTAGGCGGTTGCGACATCGTCGGGTGCGGGTCGGGAGCCGCCGGTGGCGGTCAGGCGCGCGCGTCCAGCAGCGCGGCCCCCGTCCGGTACAACTCCAGGAGCAGGGGACGTAACGCGGTTCCCGCCGGGGTCAACGCGTACTGGGTGCGTACGGGAAACGCGGCGACCGCCGTACGAGCCACGAGCCGGCGCGCTTCGAGGTCGCGCAGGCGTTCGGTGAGGACTTTCGCCGTCAGACCGGGCAACCGGTCCCGCAATTCGCCGAACGAGCGGGGGCCGTGCATGAGTTCGCGCAGTACGAGGGTGGCCCAGCGGCCGGAGATCGCGGCCAGGGCGACCTCGACGGGGCAGTCCGGGGACGGGCGTACGGTGCGACCCCGCGCGTCCGGGACCAACTCGGCGTCCCATTTGGCGTCCGGCGCGGCGTCCGCGGAGCCGGGGGAGCGGTCGACGGCAGGTGTGCTCACCGGACGAGTCTCGCACGCCACGCGCGCCCCGAAGGTTCCCGTTTGGTGACCCGCGCGGTGGCGGGCTTACCTGGGCCCATGAGCACACGACGTACGTCCGCCCCCGCCGAATTCACCATCACCACGAACGCCGCCGACCAGCCCGGCGTCTTCGCGACCGCCTTCAACTCCGGTGACCCGGCCCTGCTGGCCCGCGTGTACGAGGACGGCGCGGTCTTCGTCCCCGAGTCGGGAGCGGCCGTCACCGGCCCCGAACTCCACGCCGCCAACGCGGCGTTCCTCGCACTGGGCCTCCCCGTCACCGTGCGTCCGCGCCACTGCCACGTGGCCGGGGAGCTGGCCCTGCATATCGTCGACTGGTCGATTACGGGTGTAGGCCCGGACGGCGAACCCCTGCACATCACCGGAACCGCCACAGACGTCTCCCGCCGCGGCCCGGACGGATTCTGGCGCTACGTCATCGACAACCCTTTCGGCACCATGCCCTGACCGCCCGCGCTGCGGCGCGGGAACCACGGCATGATGGCCGGATGATCGGGTGGGTGGACGCCTGGCTGGCCGAGTACGCCGACCGCCTACGCGCGCGCGGCCTGGCTGTCGAGGTGCGGCGTTCACCCGCCGACCGTCCGAAGCAGTCCATCGCCGTACTGCTCGATGCCGGAGGCGCACTCGGCCAATTGATCGTCTGGGACACCGGCGAGGCCGTAACCGACTTCGTCGACGCCGCCTCCGGCCCGCACCGATCCCAACACTGGCACGTCTCGGATGCAGCCTCCGTGGAGAACGCAATGGCGGCCCTGCTCAAGCAACTTGAGAACGCCGTCGCGGGAGGCGTCTGAGCGACGGCCCCTTGGGACGCCCCCAAAAGCGGAGCCCCCCGTCGCCAAGCGCCTGTGCACGGCGCCGCCGTCAACCGGCGGCGATGAACCAGTGCCAGCCCCGCGGCAGCGGGGCCTTCTCTCCGTCGGGATGCTGGTCGAAGCCGAACTCCAGGTCGTTCAGGCCGAGATGGAGTCTGCGGGCAAAACGCAGGTGGGTTTCGAGATGTTCGGGGCAGGTCAGCGACCAGCGAAGGGCCGTCGCGTCCGACATCAACACGGGCTTGTCGAGTGTGGGCGCGATCGCCGCGATGCCGTCCCAATCGAGCACGAGGCGTACGTCGGTGGCCCCATGGAGCGACGTCGGCGCGACGCCGCTCTCAACCGCGTCGGCCAACGACGCTGTCACCGAGGCCAGTTCGGCCGGCGCGTCCGCGTCTCCGGCGGCCGTACGGTCGCGCAAGTCGAACACGCGGCTGATCAGCGGAAGCGCGGCGGCCATGTCATAGGCGAATGCCTGACTGATGAGATCGAAGAGGCCGTTCCACTCATCGTCTTCGATACCTTGCCGCTGGATATCGAGCAGCCGGGCCAGCGCCTCGTCGTAGCGCGGGTTGCCGGTGCGGAGGTATGGATGCAGATCGATTCCCTCGACGATCGCCCCAAGCTGGACCACCCACAGGTGCAGGACGGCCCCGTACCACATCACCAAATACGCATCCACGCCGCCGGGCTCTCCGAAACGCGCGCATCGACGCTCAAAGCTCGCACGGAGGGCGTCCAGGTCACCAAAGGCATGGACGTCCGCCATCCGAGAACCGCCGTGGTCGACCGAGAACTCCAGTACGTAGCAGCTCACTTGTCGAATCGCGGGCTCGCCGGACGAAGCCTTCTCGGGCGACCCCACCTGCACACCTCCTGTGACCCGACCTGCCGGTCCGCTGTGAACCTACAGCTCCAAGGTGCGCAATAGCCGTGACGCGAACGCCTCGGCCTCGGAGCGTTGCCTTGGTGGTCCGCCCTGAGCGAGGCCCTGGTGTCCAGGGTAGGGTCTGCTTCGATCCCGGTGAGCGTGGCGTCATCGAGGACACCGGCAACCGGCTGGCGTTCGAGCACGACTACCGGGCCGGGCACGACGCCCCTTCCGAAGTCCCCGACTGCCACCCGCCGTTCCACCGCATTGATGACTACTACGACGACCCTGTCGCTCCCAAGCCGAACGTAGTCGCAGCCTCCGCCGTGATCACCTATGCAGACGGCCGCGTCCTGCTGCTCCGACATACGGACTCGGGAAACTGGGCACTGCCGGGCGGCGCGATCGAACTCGGCGAATCCCTGCCTGCGTGCACGTACGGGACGTCGCCGAGGAGACCGGGCTGGACGTCGAGATCGCCGGCTTGGTCGGGATCTACAGTGACCCCCGCGGCTCGTCGGCAACTCGTTCACCCTCGGGGTCTCGCGGAACACCTCCAGTCGGCGCACGACCGTTCTCGTGCGGTCGGCGGTTCGCTGGCCGGCGAGGTCGTGGGAGAGCGAGAGGTCGGAGTCGTACGCGCATGTCCGTCACGGTGACCAGGCCGTGGACGGCACGCGCGAGCGGATCAGCCGTGAGCAGGCGTGGTCGCTCTCTGGTTCGGACTCCAAGCGCTGTTGGTGCGCACCGTGCCACGGGGGCCCGCTGGTCCGCGTGACTTATCGGGGTGGATCAGGGGCGGACTTCGACCAGTTCGACGGTCGGGCGGTCGGGGAGGGCTTCGGCGAGGAACCAGCGGAACCAGAGGATGCCGGAGCGGTGGCCGGCGGTGGAGATCCAGTTGGGCCACTCGGGGTGCTGCGGGTTGTCGTGGGCGATGACGATGGTCCAGGAGCCGTCGGGCTCGTAGGTGATCTGGGTGCCGTTGAGCGACACCGGCTCGGTCGTGCGGTACTCGTAGTTGAAGGTGGAGAGGAACGGCGTCCAGAGGCAGAGGTTCCAGAACACGCATTCGGGGGAGCGACCGCGTATCACCAGGGCCTCGTTGTCGGCCAGGTCGAACGCGCCCGAGGCGTAGCACGCGTCGCCGGCCGCCCAGCCACGGGTGACGGTCGGGACCGGGTACGGCTCCGCGACCGTGTTGGGGGTGTGGGAGGTCGACGGGAACATCGCCCCGTGGCGGCGCACCCAGCGGGCGGCGGCGAGGAAGCGTTCGGCCGTGTCCGCGGGGTCGAGGCGGTGTCCGGTGGGTTGCGCGGCGAACCCGGCCTCGGCGCCCAGGGGTTCGATGTGCCACTCGACGCGTCGTCCGGTGGTGGCGTCGGCGAGGTAGTCGCGGGTGATCGCGCAGACGGTCTCGGCGGCGAGTTCGACGAAGGCGCCGGTGTGGCCGGGCGGGCGTACGGGGGCGAGCAGGATCTCGAACCGGCCGTCCGCGTCGAACTCCAGGTCGCGGTCGTTGACGACCCCGACGATGCGGTCCGTGTCCACGATACGGTCGCCGGTACTGTCGAGCGCCGTGCCGTACACCGTGATGGACAGGTAGACCGCGTCGCCGCGGCGCCCGGTCACGCGGTAGCCGCGCGCCGGGTCGAGCGGCGCGAACTGGTAGAAGGCGTCGGGGTTGTCGCCGTAGAACTTGCGGTACGGCCCGACGATGTCCACGAAGCGCGGCCGCGCCGGATCGGCGCTGACGAACACGTCCTGCGCGATCGAGAGCAACGACATGGCCCATCGGTAGCCTTCGAGGCGCGATTGGGGATCGGTGACGGTACGTCCCCACTCCGCATCCAACCCGGCTGCCGCGTCGAGGAGTTCGCGGTACGCGTTCCCGACCTCTTGCATGGCGAACTCCTCCGGCGCGCAGACAGATGATCACGTGGGGACGTTCCTATCGCGCGGGGCCGGGCTTCTCAAGGGATGAGATGCGCGGGTGACGTCCGCGGTGATGCCGTCGGCGGCGATCAGGAGGTGCGGCAGCGGTGCGGTGAAGTCGGGCAGAAGGGTCAGCGCCACCGGCCAAGCCTCGCTGCGGTCGCCTAACGCCGGCTCGGTCAGGGCCTGCGGGGCAGTACGGGTGTCGGTGAAGCGTTCGGTGTCGCGCTGGCCGGCAGCACGGCGTTGACGGTGGCGGGACCGGTCGTACGGGGCGGGCTCGGGCAACCGCGCAGCATCACGCCCGACGGCCGGGGCCGCTTCGCGCCATCCTCGGTCAGCCGGTGGAAAGCCCATGCGGCCTTTGTGCACCGTGCCCGAGCCGGGCGATGCGCACCTGTCGGCCCCGGCTTCACCACAGCCCGGGCGCCTCCCGGTCCGCCGCGCGTCGTTGTCTCCCGACCCGACCCGACCCGACCCGACCCGACCCGACCCGACCCGACCCGACCCGACCCGACCCGCCGTGCCTCGTTGCCCGTCGAGGCGCGGCGGGCCCGAGGTCAGGCGGTTTCGGTCGGCAGGCCGGCCTCGACCCAGTCCTGGATGCCCTCCGCGTACTTGCGCACATTGGTGTAGCCGAGGCGGGTGAGCGCGTCGGCCACCTGGCCGCTGTTGGGGCACGCGGTGTTGGAGCAGTACGTGACGATCGCCACCGCGCGGTTCGGGAGGACCTCGGCGGCCTTCTCCGCGACCTCCTCGGGGCGCAGCGGCACGGCGCCGGGGATGTGCTGCTGGGCCCAGTAGTCGCCGCCGAGGGTGTCGACGACGGTCACGGAGCCGTCCTTGACGGCGATTTCAAGCTCGGGACGAGTGATGAGTACGGTCATGGCTGGACGCCTCCCAAGTAAGTGGACTATGGTCCGGTTGTGCCCGACAAAATTAACGGACCG
This sequence comes from Yinghuangia sp. YIM S09857, assembly GCF_051388915.1. Classification (NCBI taxonomy): domain Bacteria; kingdom Bacillati; phylum Actinomycetota; class Actinomycetes; order Kitasatosporales; family Streptomycetaceae; genus Yinghuangia; species Yinghuangia sp. YIM S09857. The sequence continues at coordinate 62,537 of NZ_JBPKBH010000002.1, forward strand.
CAGTCCGCTTCGTCAACCGACGTTCCGCTGACCTCCGGACCGCCGCGCCGCGAACGCGCCGACGCGGTCCGCAACCGCCGCCGGATCCTCGACGCGGCCGCGGCACTCTTCGCCGAACACGGGGTCGAGCAGGTGAGCATGGACGCGATCGCGGCGGCCGCCGGGGTCGGCAAGGGCACCCTGTTCCGGCGCTTCGGCGACCGCGCCGGGCTGGCGGCGGCGCTGCTCGACGAGCGCGAGAGCGAGTTGCAGGAGGCGATCCTGCGCGGGGACGGGCCGCTCGGGCCGGTGGGTCCGGCGGCCGCGGTGGGTGTGGAGGCGGAGAGCGCGGAGGCGGAGAGCGCGGAGGCGGAGAGCGCGGAGAGGGCGGACGCGGAGCCGGGGGCGCGGGCGGAGGCGTTCGTACGGGCGTATCTCGACTACGTGTTCGCCAATCTGGAGCTCGTGCGCGCGTCGGAGACGGCGTCGCCGGGCGCGCGGTATCGGATCGGTGCGTACGGCTTCTGGCGGCGGCACCTGGCCGTGCTCCTGGGTGCGGCCGGACATCCAGAGGTGCGCGCGGACATCCTCGCCACGGCGCTGCTCGCGCCGCTCGCCGCCGAGTCCCTGGCCGCGCAACTGGACGCGGGGCGCGTGCCCGCCGACATCGCGGACGCGCTGGCGTGGCAGGCTCGGCGGGTGGTGGCCGGGGGGTAGGGCGGGTGCCGCGTTCGCCGGGGCTCGTTACGCACGCGACGCGTCGTCGCGTGCGTTTTCGTGCTGTCGCCGCGTACGCCGGGGGAACGCCGGGCCGCAGGGAGCAACCACCGGACGCCGCTGTCCATACTTTCGTCGGTTGAAGACGGAACCTCCGGCCGTTTCGGGCGGCCTGCCCCGCGGCGCAGGATCGAATGCATGCGGAAGCTCTTCGAAACCGTCGGATTCCTCCTGGCCGTCGCAGGCGCGGCCGGTATAGCGCAGCACTATCTGGGGTGGTTCCGGTTCCACGCGGTCGTGCGGTTCCTGCCGCTGGGCAGCGCCGACCTCCTCTGGCTCAACATCGCCCTGATCGTCGTCGGGGCCATATTGATGGTCACTCCGGATCTGGTCCGGGGTGGCCAAGGCAGATGAGACGAGGCGCAGGCGGATGTCGAGAACGCGCCGCCCGCTCCGTCCCCGGAGTGTCAGCGGCCGAAACCGGCCGCACCCGCCGAGCGGACGACGCGTGAGAAGGAGAAAACGGCAATGGCTGTTCAGCGCATGGACAACGTCGGCATCGTGGTCGAGGACATGGACGCCGCCGTCGCGTTCTTCCTGGAACTGGGCATGGAACTGGAGGGCAAGGCGCAGGTCGGAGGCCTGGTCGCGGACCAGTGCACGGGACTGGAGGGCGTCCGGTGCGACATCGCGATGCTCCGGACCCCGGACGGCCACAGCAGGCTTGAGCTGGCGAAGTACCTCAGCCCCGCGGCGGCCCGCGACGAGCCGCGCAACCGGCCGCACAACATCGTGGGCACGCACCGCGTCATGTTCGCCGTCGACAGCGTCGAGGACACGGTCGCCCGCCTGCGTCCCCACGGCGCCGAACTCCTCGGCGAGATCGCGCGGTTCGAGGACAGCTACCTCCTCTGCTATGTCCGCGGGCCCGAGGGCGTCATCGTGGGACTGGCACAGGAACTGCACTGAGACCAGGGGGCGAAGCCGGGAAGTGGCTGTCGGGAAGTAGTTGTCGGGAAGTGGCCGTCGGGACGGCGGCCGGACGGGGCCATCGCGCTCCGAATTCACCCGACGGACCCGTCCGGCCGCACACGGCCACGGCGGGTGCGACCGGGGGCCGCTACTCGCAGCAGCGGCGCCGACGAGGCTTGTCGAAGTCGTGCGGGACGCTCTCCGCCCGGACCGCGCCCGCCGTGCGCAGCCGAGCGATGACGTCCTCGTCCGTGTGCGGCTTCAACTCGCGTACGTGGACGTGGTATTCACCGTCCGGCGTACGGTGCCCCGACCAGTTTCGCTGCATGTCCCGCAGGTGGGTGATCTCCAGCATCTCCACCTCGTGGTCGGTCTCCGGGTGGAACACCGCGAAGACGTCCACGAGTTCCTTGGTGGCGATCGTCTGCTTGGTGATGCCGTCGGCTGCGGCGACGGCCAGGTTCACCGTGTCCGAGGTGCCGAGAGCGCACACGGCCCCGGCGGCGTGCGCGGCCTGGATCATGCCGCGCGGGCCCGGCGTTGTGACGATCCTGGTGCCGTCCGCGTCGAGCAGGTGCAGATCGAAGTTGCCGGCCACCCAAATGCGTCCGGCGTCCGCGGGCATTGCGAACGCCCCGTACTCGTCGAGCAGTTTGTCGGCGCCGTCCGCGGTGAGCAGGCCGACCAGCGAGTCGCGCCCCGCCCAACGGGCCGTCACCAGGACCCCCGCGGCCATTGCGTAGCCCAGGAGTTCGGTCTCGTCGACGCCGCCCGCGTACCAGAGTCCGACGAGGTCGAGGTCCGCGGTGAAGTGCGCGACGACGCCGGTCTCGCCGTCCGCGACGACCACTCCGTGGGCGGTGGCGGTGAGCGTCGGATCGCCGCCGATCGCCCGGCCGCCGGGTCGGCGGTGGCTCATCGACAGGCCGGGGAGGGGATCACGCGACTCGTGGAGGTCGTCCAGCACCACTTCGCGCTCCCACGCCCCCGGCAGCCCGACCGCCAGACGGCAGACGCGATGGCGCCCGGGCGCCGAGAGCAGGGCGGCGACACGCCCGTCGCCGAGCGTGGCCAGGCGTTCCACCTGGTGCTCGTGGACCGTGACGAGCGACAGGTCGGACAACTGGTACTCCGACACGCAGTTCCCGGCCCAGATGCGGTCGGCCGCGGGGTCGACGGCCAGCGGCGTACGCCACGACAGGCGCGGCTCGGGCTGCACCTCGCCGACGCGTTCACCGGATCGGAACACCCGCACCTGGTTGGTGTCGTCACACGCCTGGACAACTGTCGTGCCGTCGGTCCAGATCTCCATCCGCGGGCCTTTCGTGACGCTGTTCGTGGAACGGCCCGTGATCGTAACGAGGCGGACGGACGCCCCACCCCCTCCGACCGCGTTCGCGCGCGCCCCGCGCGTCTCGTGGACACAGGCCACGTTCGCAAGCCATTTGACGCAACGTCAGCGATGCCCGTACGGCTGTACGCCCGCGCTCAACACGTCCCGCACGCGCGGGTGCTCACGGCTTGGCGCCGGTCTGGCCCTGCGCCTTGAGCTGGGCGAGGTGTCGCCGGTACTCCTCGGGCGTCACGATCTTGATCACCATGCGCATCTCGGAGTGGCCGGTGCCGCACAGCTCCGCGCAACGCCCCTCGTACTCGCCGACGACCTGGGGCACGAACTCGAACTTCTTCGTCACCCCGGGCACAGCGTCCATCTTGTAGAGGAAGGACGGGACATAGAGCGAGTGGAGGACATCGGCGGACCTCACCTCGAACCGGACCGTCTCACCCTGCGGCAGGTACAACACCGGCACGGCCCCGTCGGCCGCGGCCTCGTGCACCGCGCCCTCCGGATTGCCCGGCCCCTCCGGATAGTTGACCGCCCACTGCCACTGCGACCCGACCACCGCGACGACGTTGACCGGCGCCGGCAAGGGCTGGACGGAGGGCACCCCCGGCGCGGGGCCGGAGGCCGAGCCGGGCGTACTCGAACCCCGCGGACTCTCGCCGGCCGTGGCTGCTGCGGTAGCCGATGCCGTGGCACCACCCCCGGCCGTCGAGCTTTCGCCACCGGCGGCCTCCAGAGCATCCCCGGCTCCCGACGAGCATGCCGTCACGACGAGCAGCAAGGGGAGGAGCAGCGACGCCGCGACCGCGACCACTCTCGTCCGCGCCCCCTCCTCAACCGCGCAGCCCCGCGCCGCCGCCCGCTCCGTCGACACCCGTCCCGTCGACACCCGTCCCGTCGACACCCGTCCACCAAGCTCACGCACTCGGAAACCCCGTCCGCTTCGATGCATTGAGACGCGGCGAACGTAGCAGCGAGGGTCGGTGGGTGCTCGCGGCGGCAGCGGCTGTTCGCCCGACCGCGTCCGACCCCGAATTCGCGCGACATCACCCGGTGGCTCTGGGACGCTACGGGTTTGCTCACGGGATGCGAACGAGCCGAGCCGGCAACGGGATGGGTGGTCGATGGGTTTCAGTCTCGAAGGACCGGTGTTGGAAGGCGCGCTCGTACGTCTCGAACCGCTGGGCCTCCGCCATGCGGCCGACCTGGCCGAGGCGGTGGAGGAAGACCGCAGCTCCTACCGGTTCACGTGGGTGCCCACGGCTGCTGAGGTCAAGGGCTACATCGAGAGCCAGCTGTCCCGTGCCGCCGTCGGCCAAATGGCGCCGTACGCACAGGTCGATCGGGAGACCGGGAGGGCGATCGGGGCCACGGCCTACTGGGAACCGCGTCTGTGGCCCGACGGGGACGGCCTGTGCGCCATCGAGGTCGGATGCACCTGGCTCGCGGCGTCCGCCCAGGGAACAGGCGCGAACACCGAAGCCAAGTATCTGCTGTTCGGGCATGCGTTCGAGAACTGGGCCGTGGCACGCCTCGACCTGAAGACGGACGCTCGCAACAGCCGTTCGCGGGCCGCCATCGAACGCGTGGGCGCACGCTTCGAGGGCGTGCTGCGGAACTGGTCCCGCTCCTGGGCGCCGGGCGAGGACGGCCGGCTGCGCGACTCCGCGATCTTCTCGATCACCTCGGACGAGTGGCCGGACTGCCGGGCGATGCTGGAACGGAGAATCGCCGACATCCTGGCGTCCAGGCGGGGTGGGGCACAGGGCGACACCAGGCCGGTCGGCGGCAGGTGACGCGGCGGACGTGGGATGCTCGCGGGCATGTCTGCCAATCCCGTCAGTCCGGTGTTCGTCGGGCGTACCGCCGAGCTCGGCGTCCTGGACGAAGGCCTCCGCACCGCGGCGTCCGGCACGCCGGCTGTCGTGCTGGTCGCGGGGGAGGCCGGGGTGGGCAAGACGCGGCTGCTGGACGAGTTCCTGGCCCGCGCGGCGGCGTCCGGGGCGGTGACCGCCGTCGGGGGCTGCATCGAACTCGGTGCCGAAGCGCTGCCCTTCGCGCCGGTCGCCGCCGCGCTGCGCATGCTCGACGGCGCGGTCGGCGGCTCCCTGGCCCGGGCCGCCGCGGGCCGGGAGGCCGATCTCGCCCGCCTCGCGCCCGGCCTGATCCGGTACCCCACGCCGCCCGCACCCGACGGAACCGCACCAGGACGGGGACCCGGACCCGGACCAGGCCAGGGAACAGGCCAGGGAACAGGGCAAGGACGAGTTCCGGGAACCGGAAGCACACCCGGCACCACCCCCCACCAACCCCAAGAACCCCACACCCCCCACACCCCCGGCACACCCCCCGCCGACCCCGACAGCGGCGCAGCGGACCGCGTACGCCTCTACGACCTCACCCTCCACCTCCTCGACACGCTCGGCACCGACCGCACCCTCGTGATCGCCATCGAGGACCTGCACTGGGCGGACTCCGCCACTCGCGAACTGCTCGCGTACTGGGTCCGCATGATGCGCCGCGCCCGCGTCCTGCTCGTCGCCACCTACCGCGCCGACGCCGTCGACCGCCGCCACCCGCTGCGCCCCCTGCTCGCCGAACTCGACCGCGTCCGCGCCGTACGCCGCCTCGACCTCGACCGCCTCACCCGCGACCAGGTCGCCGAGCAACTGCGCGGCATCCTCGGCGACGAACCCCCGCACGACACCGTCGAACAGGTCTTCGCCCGCTCGGAGGGCAACGCCTTCTTCGTCGAGGAACTGGCCGACAGCGTCCGCGACGGACGCCTCACCCGCCTCTCCGACTCGCTGCGCGACCTCCTCCTCATCCGCATCGAACAACTCCCGGAACCCGCCCAGCAGGTCGTACGCCTCACCGCCGTCGGCGGCCCCACCGTCCCGCACCGCCTCCTCGCCGAGGTCGCCGCCGACCACGCCCGGCTCGACGCCGACCAGCTCGACACCGCCCTGCGCGCGGCCGTCGGAGCGTACGTCCTCGCCCCCGCCCGCGACGGAGACGGCTACACCTTCCGCCACGCCCTCGTCCGCGAAGCCGCCCTCGACGACCTGCTCCCCGGCGAACGCATGCGCAGCCACGCCGCGTTCGCCCGCGCCCTGGAGGACCATCCCGGCCTCGTCCCCGCCGACGAGGCGATCGGCGGCATCGCCGTCCACTGGTGGGCCGCCGAAAACCCCGCCCGCGCCCTGCCCGCACTGCTCACCGCCGCCCGCCACGCCGGGGAGCGCTACGCGTTCGGCGAACAACTTCGCCTCCTCGACGGCGCCCTGCACATGTGGGAACGCCTCCCCGACCCCGAAGCCCACACCGGCGCCTCCCTCATCGACATCCTGGAGGACGCCGCCGGCGCCGCCCGCTACCACAACGCCCCCGACCGCGGCCTCGCCCTCCTCCGCCAGGCCACCGAACTCGTCGACCCCGACGCCGACCCGCGCCGCGCCGCCCGCCTCTGGCTCGCCCGCGCCATCCTCCTCCGCAACACCGCGCGGGCCTCCGGCCTCCCCGAACTCCGCAAGGCCGAAGCCCTCCTCGCCCAACTGCCCCCGACCGTCGACCACGCCGGCGTGAGCATCCAGATCGCCCGCACGCAGATGCTTGAGGACCACGCCACCGAGGCCGTACGCGCCGCCCGCGAAGCCCTCGAGGTCACCCGCTCCCTCGGCGACGCCGCGGCCGAGGCCGACGTCTCCAAGACCCTCGCGTGGTTCCTGCTCAGCGTCGGGGACGTCGAGGAGGCCGAGAAGCTGGGCCGGCAGTCCGCCGAGATCGCGGAACGCGTCGGGCGACCCGACACCCTCGTCCACGTCCTGGCCAATCACGCCTCACTGCTCGAAGGACTCGGCCGTCACGAAGAATCCGTCGACTTCGCCCGGCGCGCCCTCGCCCTCGCACAGGAGACCGGGCAGCGGCACATGATGGTCTTCACGTCCGGCAACCTCGCCGAAAGCCTCCTGTCCCTGGGCCGCTGGGACGAGGCCGAACGGGTCGCCTCCGACGCCTTCGCCCTCAGCCCCGGCCCCCGCGCGTCCTCCCACCTCGAACGCCTCCTCGCCGAACTCGCCGGATACCGCGGCGACCACGAGGCCGCGGAACGCCACCGCTCCCGCGGACACACCACCGCCACCGAGACCTACCTCGAACCCCAGGGCGCCATCCCGTACCGCACCCTCGGCATCGCCGCGGCACGCACCGCCCGCGACCTCAAAACCGCCCGCGCCCTGGCCGCCGCCCAGATCGACGAGGGAGTCGTCGCCGGACACCAGCGGTACGGCTGGCCGCTGCTCGTGCAGGCAGCGCGCGCCGAGATGGAGCTGGGCCCGGCGACGGCGGGCCCGTCCGCGACGGCACCGGGCTCGACAGGGGGCTCCTCGGGAGCGGACCCCTTGGCAGTGGATTCCACCGCAGCCATCGCGGCCGTACGCGCCTGCGCCGCGACGCTCGCCCAGGACTGCGACCTGGACCGCGCGTACGCGATCACCGTCACCGCCCTGCTCGACACCGCCGAGGGCCGCCCCGACCTCGCCGAGCGGTGGACCGAGGCGGACGAGGCGTGGTCGCGGACCAGCAAGCCGTACGACCAGGCGCGCACAAAACTCGACCTCGCCACCGTCCTCGCCGCGTCCGGCCGCCGCCCTGAGGCCCGCGACGCCCTCTCCACCGCGCACACCACAGCCGCGCGCCTCGGCGCGCACCCGCTCCGCGAGGAAGCCGAACTCCTGGCCCGCCGCCTGGGCCTGACACTCGCTCAGGACACCCCCGCCGCCCTCGCCGCCGACAATCCAGCGGACGCACAGCCCCCCGTCGCCGCCGGGGCGACACCGACTCGCCCGCGCGACAACGCCCCCTCACTGACCCCGCGCGAACGCGAGGTCCTGCTGCGCCTGGCGCAGGGCCACAGCAACCGGCGCATCGCCGAAGACCTGTTCATCAGCGTGAAGACAGCCAGCGTCCACGTCTCCAACATCCTCGCCAAGCTGGAAGTGGCCAACCGCGGCGAAGCCGCCGCCCTCGCCCACCGCCTCGGACTCCTCAACGACGACGCCTGACCCATGGGACAACGGGCGGCCCGACCGGATCGAACGCCCCTCAGGTGTAGAGCGCGGCCGCCCGGTGCGTCGCCGCGGACAGGCGGGCCCGGAAATCGGGTGGGGCCAGGACTTCCGCTTCCGGGCCGAGACGGAGGAGTTCGAAGTAGCCGATGTCCCAGGTCTCGATCGGCAGGGTGACGGTGACCCAGCCGCCGGCGTCCGGGGCGCTCGCGGTGGCAAGGGCGTCGGAGGCGGCGGTCGGCTCCAGCCAGATGGCGAGGTTCTCGACGGCGAGAGGGCTCAGCCGTACGACGGCGCGCTCGCGCAGCATGGCGCGCGCGAACTCCCGGGACGCGGTGGTCCAGTAGTCCGCGAGGTCGAACTCCGGGTCGCGCTCGAAGCGTTCGTCGCCGCCCTCGGCGGTTTCGAAGCGGTCGACCCGGTAGGAGCCGATGCGGCCGGAGGGACTGCGCGCGGCGACGTACCACTGCCCGGCTTTCAGGATCAGACCGTACGGCTCCAGCCGCCGGTCCCGCGCGCCGCCGCGCGCGGCGTAGCGGCCGTGGAGTATGCGGTCCTCCCACACGGCGCGCGACACCTCGGCGAGCAGCGGCGGGGGCTCGGCGTCGCGGAACCAGGCCGGTGCGTCCAGGTGGAATCGCCGGGTTGCGGCCGCGGGGGCGTCACCCAGGGCGGCGGCGACCTTCAGCCGTGCGGCGAGTGCGGGCCCGGCCAGGCCCATGTCGCGCAGCGGGCCGGGGAGTCCGGCCAGGTGCAGCACTTCGGCTTCGGCGCGTTCGAGCCCGGTGAGGCGGGTGCGGTAGCCGTCGAGGAGCCGGTAGCCGCCGCCTCGGCCGCGTTCGGCGTAGACCGGCACTCCGGCCTCGACCAGGGCGGCGACGTCGCGCTGCACGGTGCGCTCGGAGACGTCCAACTCGGCCGCGAGCTCGGTGGCGGTCATGGCACGCCGGGTCTGTAGGAGCAACAGCAGCGCAATCGCCCGGCTCGCTCGCATGCCACTCCTCCTGTCGACTGTTGGCTGCCGTCGCTGCGCGGCCCCGGCGTACACCCAGCGATCACGGCCCGAGGCGTGCGGGCCCGTCGCCATTCTCGCCGAGGCACGGCCGGCCCGGCGTGCCCTGGCCCGGTTGTGGTCCTGGGCATGTTGGACCTGGTCCTGGTCTTGCTCCTCGTCCTGGACCTGGACCAGGACCTGGACTTGGATTTGGGCCTGGCCAAGTGTGCGGCCCGCGGCGGACGGAGAGCC
>NZ_JBPKBH010000002.1:71999-85359 GCF_051388915.1 Yinghuangia sp. YIM S09857
CACACAGGTTCACGCGACGTACAGGTTCCTGCCGGGCGCGGCGCCTCAGCGCGGCGCATCCCCCAGGAGCGGGAGGCCGGCGGCGTACCGCCGCAGGTACTCGGCGGTCGGCGTGTCGGCGCCCGCGACCGCCTCCGGCGCACCTTGCGCGACCACCGTCCCTCCGTCAGGGCCGGCTCCCGGTCCGAGATCGATGACCCAGTCCGCGGAGGCGGCGACGGGGATGTCGTGCTCGGCCACGACGACGGTGTTGCCGGAGTCGAGAAGCATGTCGAGCGCGTCGACGACCCGCTGGATGTCGGACGGGTGCAGGCCCGAGACGGGTTCGTCGAGGATGACGAGACCGGCTTTGCGGCTCGTGGCGCCGCGCTGGATCGCGGACGCGAGTTTGAGCCGCTGCGCCTCGCCGCCGGACAGCTCGGTGGCGCTCTGGCCGAGTTGGAGGTAGCCGAGCCCGACCCGGTCGAGCGCGCCTAGGGTCTCGGCGAGCTGCTGGGGACCCGTGAAGATGTCGGCGGCCTCGGCGACGGTCAGGCCCAGCACTTGGTCGACGGTCAGGCCCCGGTACGTGATGTCCAGGGCCTCGGGCCGGTAACGCCTGCCGTCGCACGCGTCGCACACCACCCACACGTCGGGCAGGAAGTGCATGTCGACGAGTTTGCGACCGTATCCGGAGCAGGTTTCGCAGCGTCCGCCACCTGCGGTGTTGAAACTGAACCAGGACGCGTCGAGGCCACGCGCACGTGCCGTGTCGGTCCCGGCGAACACCTTGCGGACGATGTCGAACGCCTTGCTGTACGTGGCCGGGTTGGACCGCGGCGTGCGGCCGATGGGTTCCTGGTCGACCACGGCGACCCAGCCGAATCCGTCCAGCCCGGTGACCTCCCGCACGGCGTCGGCGGCCGTGCCGTTCAGCGCGGCTGCCACGCCCGCGGCGAGCGCGCCGAGCACGCTGCTCTTGCCGCTGCCGCTGACGCCGGTCAGGCAGGTGAGCCGCTCGGCCGGCAGGCGCAGCAGGTCCACGGCGGCGTTGTGGGCCCGCAGGCCGTGCAGTTCCACCCAGTCGGCGACGCTGCCGACCGGTCGGCGGGTGCGGCGCAGCCGCGGCGCGTCGCCGGCGAGGTGGCGGCCGGTGACCGACGCGGGGTCGGCGGCGGCCAGCGCGGGCGGTCCGGAGACCAGGACCTCGCCGCCGAGGCGACCGGCACCGGGGCCCATGTCGACGATCCAGTCGGCGCGGGCGATCAGTTCGGGGTCGTGTTCGACGAGCAGGACGGTGTTGCCGGCCTCCCGCAGTTCCAGCGCGATGTCGAGGAGGTGCTTCTTGTCCGCCGGGTGCAGGCCGGCACCGGGCTCGTCCAGGACGAAGATGACGTCGCTCAGCTCGGTGCCGAGTTGCGCGGCGAGCCGGGTGCGCTGCAATTCGCCGCCGGACAGCGTTGCGGTGCCGCGGGACAGTTGCAGGTGGGCCAGGCCGAGCCGGTCCAGCAGGCGGAGCCGGCGTCCGAGGTCCTGGAGCAGGGGCTCGCCGACCCCTCGCTGCCGGACGTCGAGGCCGTCGGCGACGTGCCCGGCCCAGCGACGCACCTCGCGCACGTCCACACCCAGCAGATCGGGGTACGTCAGCCCGCCGAGGCGTACGGACCGGGCGACTCGCCCGTACCCGCTGCCTCCGCACGTGCCGCAAGGCTGCTTGCGCATGTACGGCAGGTAGCGCTGCTTGGCGCCGGCCGTCTGCGCGTTGACGAACACCCGTTCCACCTCGGCGAGCGCGCCGCGGAGCGGCTGGCGGGAGGTGTAGGTCATGCGGGACGTCTCGTTCTTGTTCGGGATCTCGGCGGTGGCCTCGACCTCCTCGTCACCGGTCCCGTACAGGACCTCGTGCCGGAACGCCGCAGGCAGCGACTGCCAGGGCCGACCCAGGTCCACGCCGCGTTTGGCGGCGAGCGCGGGAACGAGCATGTGCTCCCCGGACCGCCACTTGGCGTACCAAGGGGAGGCGCCGTCGAACAGGGGTAGGTCCGGGCGGGTGACGACGAGGTCTTCCCGGGCCCGCCAGCGACCCCCGACGCCGTGGCAGTCCGGGCAACCGCCCTCGGGGGAGTGGCGGTCGAAGTGCGCGGTGGTGAGGGGGTCGTCGGCGGCGTCCGCGGCGGTGCCGGTGTCTGGGCTCGTGCCCGCGTTCGTCCTCGTGCTCGTGCCCAGGCCGGTGTCCGTGCCCGTGCCCGAGCTCGTGCCTGGGTCCGCGCCGATCCGCGGGAGGCGCGAGTAGAGCAGGCCGAGGTGTCCGTCGATCCCGGTGAGCGTGGCGACCGTGGAGCGGGGGTTGCGGTTCAGACGGCGCTGGTCCACCGCGAGCGTGGCGCCGAGGCCGAGGATGCGGTCGACCTTGGGCCGGTTGCGCTGCGTGATGTACTGGCGTACGAACGGCGAAAGACCTTCCAAGTACCGCAGTTGCGCCTCGCTGTGCAGTGTGTCGACGGCGAGCGAGGTCTTGCCGCTGCCGCTCACGCCGGTGAAGGCGACGAGGCGTCCTTTGGGGATGCTGACGGACACGTCGCGCAGGTTGTTGGTGCGGGCGCCGATGACGTCGATGGTGCCACGCGCCGTGCCCGCCCCGGCGCCGTACGGGGCCGGGGCCGGCACGGGCGTGTCCGGTACGAGCGGGGTCACGCCTCGTCCGCCTTCCCGCCGAACTTGGCCAGGTCGGCGGCGTACACCGTCATCCACTGCGGCCGGAGCCGGAAGAACACCACGTCGTTGTCCCAGTCGAAGGCGTTCTCACCGTAGAAGTCCATGAAGTACGCGAGCAGTTCGGGCCAGTCGGCGGTCGCCTCGCCCTCAGCGGGATTGAGGACCTCCGCGGTGCCGTGCGTGAACACACCCAGTTCCTCCCCACGCATGTGCGCGGCGCTGACGGCGGGCCGGGCCGCGATGTGCCGGGCTTTGGCGGCCCCCCGAGCGGTGCCGAAGTGCCATGCGCCGTTGAGGAAGTGCCCGTCCACGCCGCTGACCCGCGGCTCGCCCTTCGCCGTCACGGTGGACAGCGCGAGGGGGCACATGCCGGTGAGCACGCCGGTGAGCTGCTCGGCGGTGAGCGTACGCTCCGCACTGATGATCGACCGCAGGTGCGCCGTGGAGCGGGCGAGCGAGGCGTCGAGCAGCGTCTGGAGTCGGTGGAGATCGTCGGATGTCTCGCGCATGAAGGTCCTTGCTTCCTTGGTCCTGGTCCGTCGTCGTCCCGGCCACCCCGGGGGACGGGCCGGTGAACCCACCTTCGCCGAGAAACCCGACATCCCCTGTCGTATTTCCCGCCACGAGTTTCACAGCCACGTGGCGGGGCCGCGCCCCTCGGGCGGAAGACCGGCTCTGTGAGCTACGACGTCATCTGCCTGACAGCCGAGTGGCCGAACGCCGTCGAGGCATGCCGCGAGGCGCGTGGAGACAACCCCTACTGGGAGACCCCCGAAGATCCGAACGGCGACATCGTCCTCCCGTACGCGGTCGAACGCTCGCACCGGGGCTACGACTGCGCCCACGCCGCCACGAAGCCTGGCTGGCAGAAGCCGCCGACTCGGGACGCGGACTGATCCTCTTGGCCGGCCAATGAGCACCTGAGCTTCACGGGCGAACCCGACAGGTCCCTCAGCGACTGTGGACCGCCTCCGGTGTTCTCTCAAGGCCGCCCCGCAACTCTTGGCCTGTGGTCCGCGTTGGGCATGGCACGTGGGGCGATCTCGGCGGTTCGCCTCGATCACTCGATCGGGCCAACGCCGTTGCTCAGGACGGGGAAACGGCGCTCGTCCGTAGGGGCCGACGGCCGGGCCGACGGTTTGGCGTCACCTGGCGAAGGTGTAGCGGTAGACCGCGTCGCGGTCCTTGTTCCAGAAGGTGACCGACAGGCCGTCGCCGATGTTGAGGAACCCGCCGAGGTCCCGGGGGAGCGGGACGTCTATGGGGTTGCCCACGGCGCCGTCGTTGTCGCCGGTCCTGAGGTTGACCGCCATTGAGGTCACGGTGTCGACCGGCTCGCCGATGCGGAACAGCAGGAGACCCGCGTACGCCTTCCCGCCCGGCGCGATCGTGGCGACCTCCTTGGCCGGGGACTCCATCGGCTGCACCGGGCCGTGGGTGCCGTCGCCGAGGACGACATCCGGGTAGTGGAAGAGGGTGCAGGTCGCGGCGCCGGTGTTGGTCGCGGTGAGGACGACGTGCCGGGCGCCGTCCCGCGGTTCGACGGTTGCGACGACCGACAGTTCCTCGGGCGTGCAGGGGGCGGTGTCGGCGTTGTTGTCCCCGGCCTGCCCGGAACTGGAGCCAGCAGTTGCGCCAGACTGAACGGTTGTGGCCTGGTTGGAGGTGGACGCCGCAGACACGCCGGCTGCGCCGGGCGGTGGGGTGGCGTCCGCGCTCTGGCCCGGGCTGCCGCCAAGTTGCGTGGTGCCGGACGCGCTCGCCGCGGCGCCCTGGGCGTTGTCGTCCTTGTCGTCTGACGCGCAGGCGGAGGTGGCCAGGAGCGCGGCGATGGCCGCGGCTCCCACGGCGCAGGTCTTCCAGGTGGTGCGTACGGCAGGCATGTTCGGATCCCCGAATCGTCGGTCTGTTCAGTCAGCCGTTTGATTTTGCGTCGGGGTGGTTGGGGAAGGCGCGCCGCCACGAGGGCTGTTACAGAGTCACGACATGAGGTTCTATTTCGGGTATTTGGGAGCAGGGAGTGGCGCGCCAGGCCGGGCAATCACACCAACGGCGAAGCGGGAGGCGTGCATTGGGCGCATCGCGGCCACGTCGCCGTGCAGGACGGCGGACGGTGGACCTGTGCCGCGGTTGTCCGGGGGGTCACACGACCACCGCGAGCCGGAAGGCGGCCACCCCGATGGAGCGAACCGTACGAGAAGGCTGCCCCGCATGGTGCCGCGGCCACGTCCCCGTTGAGACCGGACCGTCCGATCGCCTGCACCACGATGCACAGGGTGTCACCGTCGAGTCGGAGGTACGGCGTCCGCGGCGGCGCTGCGCGAGACGATGCGGAGGGTGGGATGAGGACAGGGGGACGGCACGACCCGGCACCGCGCCCCGCCGCCTAGGCTCGTCCCCATGACGGACGCGATATGGGACGGCGTACGCGAACGCGTATACGCGCTCACCGAACTGCCGCTCGACGAGCGGGTGTTCGGTGCCCGCGGGCGTACGCTCATGTGAGGGTCGGGGGGCCGCAGCGCAGGATGCGAGCATCTGCGCTGATTCCGGCCGATACCAGGTCTCCGCCATCGCTTATGCGCGCATCCTCCACCACGCACCGCGCCACGCCGGGTCGCCAGCGTGCAAGGCGCTTGGGGCCATGGCCGGTGTCACGGACCGGCCCATACTCACGGCCAGGGCCACCCGACCGGGGGGGCCTCACCCGAGGTGTGATGCGGCCCCGAGGCGTTTTCGTACGCGTGACGCGCTGCTGCCTGGGCGCGCGACCTGACGGACGCGCCGCAGGCGCGGTGTTCCGCGACCTTACGAACTCTGCTCAGGCGCCCTGGTCAGCCCCGCCGTCAGGTTGATGAGCTGGTCGGTGAGCTGTTCGACGCGGGCGCGGGAGCGGGTGGTCTCGGCGTTGGCCTGGTCGCGTTCCCCCTCCGCGGCGGCGATGCGGGCTTCGGCGGCGGCCAGTTCGGCGCGCAGGGCCGCCGATTCGTGCCGTGCGCGTTCGGCGGACGCCGCAGCCTCGGACGCCTCCGCCCGGGCTCGCTCCGCATCACCGCGCGCCGCGTCGCGTTCCGCCACCGCTGCCGCCCGTGCGGACTCCGCCTGGGCGGCGGCCAGTTGCGCCTCGCTCGCGGACTGTTCGGCCGCGGTACGTCCCGCGTCGGCCCGCTCCGCCCGCGCCACCGCCTCCGCCCGTTCCGCGGTCGCGGTACGGGCGGCCTCGTCGGACTGCTCGGCACGGCGTACCGCCTCCGCGCGGGCCTGCTCGGCGGCGTCGGCCCGGACGGAGGCGTGGGCGGCCTCGTCGCGGGCGGCCGCCGCCCGCTGTTCGGCCTGCTCGCGCGCGTCGCGGTCGTTCTGCGCGCGCGCGGCGGCCATGTCGCGTTCCGAACGGGCCTGTTCGGCCGCCTCGGCGGCGCGGTCCGCCTCCAGCAGGGCGCCGTCGCGCGCGGTCACCGCGACCTCGGCCTCACCGCGCGCCGCCTCGGCTGCCACCCGGGCCTCCTCGGCCTGAGCCCGGGCGAGCGCCGCGTCGGCACGCGCCTGCTCCGCCTCCGCCCGCGCGGCCTGCTCGGACTCGCGCGCGGCCTCGCGGCCGGTGTGCGCGGCCGCCACCTGGCCCGCCGCCTCGGCGCGGACCTCGGCGAGCTGCCGTTCGACACCGGACGCGCTCAACTCGCCGGCCAGCGCCTCGGCGAGGGCGTCGGCGAGCTGCTCCATGCGTTCGACCATCTCCCACGTACGCGCCACCTGGCCGGGCAGCCCCGGGGCGTAGCGCTGCCGCTGGCGCGCGTTGCGGGCGGCTTTCAGGCAGGCGCCGTCGTTGTCCTGGCAGTAGCGGAAGGGGCGTCCCGCGCCGGGCTTTTGGGGGACAGGGCGTGCGCAGTGTGCGCACGGGCGTACGAGGTCGGTCGTTTCGTCCACAGCCGTTCACCCTAGAGGGTGGGTACGCCAGGTCCGCGCAACCACCGGGCCACCGGCCGGTGTCGGGCGTGCGAGGACTTCGCGGGCCCGCGGATCGCGCCGCGTCAGCCGGAGCACGCGCCGCGCTGGTCGTCCTGCCACTCGCAGACCGGGCACAGCGTCACCCCGCGCTGAGCGGCGGGGTACTCCGTGGGCTTGCCGCAATACACGCAGTCCGCGACCTCGGACGAAGACCCCGACACCGATCCCGACCCCGTACGCGCGGCGGGAGGTGGCAGCGGCCGCACCGACGGCGCGTCGCAGTAGCCGTCGTCGACAGCCGGCCGTTCGTCGCCATCCGGTTCGGCGGCTGCTCCCGCGCCGACACCCACGTCGGCGTCGGCTTCGGCAGGGGAGTGCGCGGCGTCCATGCCCCCGACCCTACCCGCGCACCCACCCGGGCCCCGTCACCCCGTTGTACGCCTCACCCCGTTGTACGCCTCACCCGCGCGCGATCGGCTGCCCGTGCGCGTCGATCAGCGCCCGCGAGCCCAGCGGGGCGTCGAGGGTCACGGACGCGGTGCGTGTCGCCCCGATCGCGGTGCACACCATTCCCTCCTGCGGTCCGCGCGCGTGGGCGACGACCGCGAGCGCCACGACGTCCGCACGCTGCACCGCCTCGATCGCGTAGTCCGCGCCGCAGGGTCCGGGGACGTCCGGGGAGCCGATGAAGCCGACCGTGACCGTACGGCCGTCGGGCGAGACCGTGGCCTTGCCGTTGGGCGCGCCGACGGACGGTCCGGCGCCGGGCATCGGCAGCCTCGGGGGCACCGGATCGCTGAGCACCGCGGTGGCGCGGCCGCGTACCGCCGTGCCCTCGAACGTCAGCTCCCACATCGGCACCGTGGCCTGCCCGTCGCTGGTGGCGACCGTTCCGGTGGTCAGGGCGACGCCGGTGACGGGGAGGAACGGGACGTGCGGCGACCCGCACCCCGCACGTATCGCGTCCGGGACGCTGCGCGCGAACGCCTTGTCGGGGCCGACGAACGGTCGCGTGAACACCGTGCCGTCCGCGCGCCGGATCTCAGCCTCGGCCGGGTGGCGAGGCACGGTTGCGGTCGGGCGCATGTCGAAGCAGGCGTTGCCGAACGCGGCCTTGTAAGCGCCCTTGTCCGCCTCCCAGTTGCCCGTCTGGTCGATGCCGCTCTGCGTCAGGATGAACGACGGCCCGGACGGTGCCGTGGCCCGCGCCTGCTCCCACGCCTCGGCCGCCCGGGCCGCGGCCTCACGAGCGAGCCGTACCCGGTCCTCGGGCGTCAACGGACCCGCGGGCGGCGCGGGAGTGTCCGGCGCGGTGGACGGCACCGGCAGATCCGCCTGGGGCGGCGAGGGACGCGCACTGTCCGGCGCGACGGGAGTATCGGGCCCCGGACTGACCGCGTCGGCGGAGCTCACCGCCGGGCCCGCGGCCTCCGCCTTGTCCCTCGGATCGTCCTCTCCACACGCGCCGAGCAGCAGCGCGAGGACGAGGGCCCCGGCCCCGACCGCGGCCACCGAGTTGCCGCGAGCCGGAGCGGGGCCGGCGTTGTCGATGCGGTTGCGAATGCGGCGTACAGGCACGCGAATCCTCCGAGGTGGTGTGGCGTGTCGCGCTTACGCATACGGCAGTTGCCGCAGCCCGGAACAACCAACGCCCCTTCGACGCACAACCCCGCCCCCGGGTTCCGCACGTCCAGTGAGTGCGCAACGCGCCGGCCGCACCCTTCGCCCCCTCGGACCGCCGAGGCCCACACGGAACACGGCTTGATGCGGACGTGTGGGCCAAATGGGTGAAGCACTTTTGTTCGACTGAGGGGTTGGGGTCGGTCGAACTAGCGTGACGCTGTGTGCTGTTGCCTCGGGTGACGGCCGCTTCGGCATGCCCGGATTAATAGCAGGCCCTTACCTTGATCACCATCAAACACCGCAAAACCCCCTCAGCAAAAGCAAGTTGGGATTTCGGGGGACGTCCTGGGTCTGGCTGGTGTCGGCTGCGCATGCTGCGAGGCGGGGACGGGCCGGACCGCCCGGGGGCCCGTCGGCGCGCCGGGGTGTCGCCGTGTCGAGCCGATGTCATGCGGGCCAGGGGAGTGGCGAGGCGTCGCGCGGCACCAGGTCGCCGAGCCGCGGACCTGGGTGGACCGCGTGCGCGGGACGCGGGCCCCGCACGGGCTGGCGAGTTGACGGGTTGAGATGCCGCACGCGGCGGGCATCGCCGCCGGGGGCGGTGCGCTCGGCCGGGTTGCGACTCGCCATGTCGGCGGCGCGGCGCGGGCGTCGAACGGGGTGGCGCTGCTGTCCGAGCCGTTGATCGCGATTGCTTGCAAGGGTGGGTGTGGCGTCACTCCCGGGTCGGCGCGGCAGTACCGTCGCCGGGGAGTTCCCATGCCGAAAGGATCCCGTGCAAGGACGCGGACGCGACGATCGAGCGGCCACCGATGTCGGCGACGGCCAGAGCGCTCACCATCCACCGGCCGCTGCTCATGGGCTCACCCCATGGTTCTCCGCTGGACAGGTCCCACACGCGAATCGTGCCGTGGAAATCACCGCTCACCGCGACCGGTCGGCCGGCGATGCGGCCCGCGGCGACCGCAGTGACGTAGGTGTCGTGCAGGGCCGTCGGCTGCCCGATCGGGGCCCGCGTGGCGAGGTCCCACAGGCCCACCTGGTCGCCTCCGGCCACGAGAACGGCACGGCCGTCGACATCGCCGACCGCAAGTGCGTTGACCTGCCCGATGGAGCCGCACGGCCATGGGTCGCCGTTCTCGCCGACGGCGAACGGTTCGGAGTTCCACATCCGCAGCAGGTCGTCGTCGCCTGCGGTCACCGCGACCGGCAGTCCGTCCACGCAAGCGCACGCAACCGCCGGGACATGGCGCTGTCCCTCTGCGCGCAGCTCGGTGAAGTTCTGTAGGTCCCAGGCGTGGAAAGGCCCTTCGCGCTCGGCGACCACCACCGCCGCATACACGTCCCCGTCTCCGTCGCTCACACACGCCGCGTGCACCGGGTAGCCGAACGGTTGGTCATCCGGCCGCTCGAATGAGCAGACCTGCTCTCCGGTGACCGCGTCCCACACGTCGAAGCACGGATCTTCCGGCTCGTCCTCGTCGTTCCGCTCCACGGCTCCTTCGTCCGTCGCGGTCACCACGAGCAGGCGGCCGTCGGCGGGCGCGAAGGACACCACTTTGACCTCCCCCAGATCGCCGTGAAGGGGTCGCCCCACCAACTGCCCGCTCGACACGTCCCACATGGTGACGCCTTCGAACGTCCCGCCGAGCACGACCGGCCGGCCCCCCGACTCCGTGACCGCCACCGAACACAAACTGCTCGGGAGTCCGGTACGGAACACCAGCCGGCGATGAACACGAGCCGACGAGCCCTCTTCGGTACGCATGCGCCGAACCGTATGCCAGCGCCGTGACAACCAGGAGACGTTCCACCCGAGCTGGGCCGCGCTTGGCCGCCGGGCGTGCGCCCACCCCGAGGCGGCCGAAGGGCTGCGCGTGCTGTACGAGTTCCGCGTCCGGCGACCGCCGGGCTCCTGCACCGCCCAGCGGTCCGAACGTGCCGCGGGGGGCCGGATTGGGCTGAACGGGTGACCCGCGCACGTTCGACTGAGGAGTCGAACTGTTCGAACTAGGTTGGGGCAGACGGCTGTTCCCGGAAGAGGCCGGCGGGGGCCATAGGTGTGTTTTGGTAACAGGCCCTTATTAAATACCTTCTTCAACAACGCCACAAAAACTCAACAGCAAGAAGAAGGGGAGATTCGCGACAGGGTGGCAGGGCTACCGCGTAGGGGAGGCACGCAGTCCGGGTCTGAGGAACCATCCGTGTGGCCGGTGGACTTTGGATCGCCCCGCGCTGGGACGACATCCTTCGGACCATCGGCTCGCTACACGCCGGTACGGTCCGGTCCGCGCGCACACGACGGGATCCGCATACGGTCGCGCGACCGCAAGCCGCCCGGCATCGGGCGGGACGTGGGGACGGCTGCCGGACTCCGGTTGCCGGCGGGGTCGTGAGTGGGGCCGGGTAGCCTCCGTGTGCGCCTTGATCGACGAGCTGCGGGGAGGATGTCGTGGGAGCGAAGACGGCGCTGCTTGCGTACGCCGCGGGCGGTGTGGCCGACGCCCTGCGGAACCGGCCGGCCGGGACGGGCGGCGTCGAGGGGGCCGAGGCGCTGGTGCGGCGGCTGCACCCGGGTTGGCGGGTCGAGCCCGAGGCCGACGGCCAGGTCAGCCTCGGCGATGCGGTGTACCCGCCCGAAGACACCGCCTACGCCGCGTCCTTCCCCGGCGTGGACGTCCTGTGCCACGGCGCTGTCATGGGCCACTACCCGTCACGGTTCCCGGCCCGCTACCTGGACGCGGCCGACGGGCGCACGGTCGTCCTGCACGCCATGCACAGCGTGGTCGACTCGCTGACGTTCGCCCTCTGGCGCGACGGTGTCCTCGTCCGCTCGTTGTGCGTGACACCCAAGGACGGGGTGATGGAGGACATCGGGGAACGGCTCTCCTTCGAAACCCCGTACTGGGCCGGTGAACACCCGGTCGAGCCGATCCCCGGCCGGCCGAACCAGGACCCCTACGCGCTGCCGTTCCACCCCCTGGACCTCGGTGAGGAGGCGTTGCGCGCCCTCTTCGGCTTCATCATCGAAGGCCGCCGCATGCCCGACGACATCGACGCCGACGACGTCCCCGTCCACCGGTTCCGCCTGACCGATCCTGACGGGCCGACCCCGGAGCAACGCCAGGCCGTGCGCGACGCCCTCGTGGCCCGGATGAAACCGCCGCGCATCTTCCGCATGGAGGGCGGACGCCTCGTCGAGACGGACCTGCCGTGAACCGCCGCCACCCGTCCGCCGCGCCGACGAACCCGGCGCCCTCGGAAATACCGGCGGTCGCAGGTCCCGACCGTGGGCCATGATCCCGGCATGGGACCGCGGAAGCTCCACGTCGACCTGGACGAACTCGACCTCCTCGACCACGACTGGCTGTTCGTGGTCCTCCACGCGGCCAGTGGCGTGGTCCACCACCTGCAATACGGCGGCACCTCGTGCCTGCAAGGTGCGGTGGAGGGCCATTTGGTCCCGGTTCAGGTCCCCGATTCCTACGCGGCGCTGGTCGACCTGTTCGTCGGCGACTTCCACGGAACCGGAGGTTTCGAGAACTGGCACAGGTCTGCTCACGCCGACCGGTTGCGTGCCGCGGTCGAGGCGGTGCACCTGCCGGTCGAAGAGGACGCGGCCGCGCTGCGGGCGTGGCCGTTCGGCAGCACGCTCCGCCTCGACGACGACCGGCTGGACGAGGCATGCGAATCCTGGATTCCGGTCGACACCCCGCACGGAAAGGGCACCCTGGTCTGGTCGAACTCCGACTGAGCGGCGCCTTGGTGGATCCGTTCGGTCGGGGGCGGCGGTGGGCGTCTCTTGTTCGGCGCCTGCGCGTGGGTGGGGGCCGAAGGTACGGTCGGTGGGTGGAGCTTGTGGGGGCGAACGAGTGTCCGCTGCACGGGGCTGGCGTGCGTGCCGAGGGTTTGGTGGGGCGTCGGATCGCCGGGGTTGTCGGGTCTTGGCACATCTCGGGTGGCGACCGTGTGTTCGGGCCGGTGGACGTGTGGCTGATCGATACTCGGGGACAGAGCGTTCACATCACGACCGGGTCCGACTGGTGTCTGATTGTGGAGGCGTCCGATCCGTACGCGGGCTATGACATGGGCGCCTCGGGGCGCATTGCCGTGGAAGCCATCTGCGATGAGACACCGTTGGCGGGCCATGTCGGGCAGGGTGTTCTGTCGGTTCGCGAGGAGTACGAACCCCACACTGGGCGTATCGCCCTGGAGCTGGTCTTTCCGACCGGTCGGGTGCGGTGTGAGAGCTGGGACGGGGACCTGCGTCTGAGCTCGCTGTGATGACTTGGTGTGGCGCATCGTCGTTGTGGTCGGCCGGCCGGCGTGCCGTCGGTGAGGTGCTCGTCTCAGTGCGGCAGCGGCACCGTCACCCAGACTGTTTTGCCGCCCAGGTCGGGGTCGGGTTCGATGCCGGCGGTGCCGCCGCATTCGTCGACGAGGTGTTTGACGATGTGCAGGCCTCGGCCGCTGTCGTCGTCGACCGTTTCGAGGAGGGCCTTGGGGCGGAAGGGGTGCCGGTCGTGGACGCCGACGCGGATGCAGCGGGTGTCGGTGAGGTGCAGGATCACGTCGATCTGCGGGGAGAGCATGCCCGCGTGCTTGACCGCGTTGGTGACGAGCTCGGACACGATCAGGCGGAGGGTGTCGGCGCGTTCGTGGGTCGGGGGCAGGCCCCAGCCGGTGGCGACGTCGAGGACGGCGTGGCGGGCCTGGGGGACCGCGGCGTTGTGCGGGGGGATCTGGAATCGGCACGCGGGGGTGGCGTCGCGCAGGGCGGTCATGCCGCGGCCTCCGGGGTGTGGGCCGCGCGCGGGTGCGCCGGTGCGGTGGCGGTCGTGCAGGTCACGCAGGTCATGCAGGTGCTGCGGGTCGTACGGGTCCTGCGGGGCAGGGGGCGCATGCGGGTGCTGCGGGGCATGCGGGGGGTTGCGTGGTTCATGGTGCCCCCGGGTGCGGATGCGGCTGTTCGGAGCAGCGTACCCACCCGTTCGCGACTATGAGTGCCGAATTCGTCACTCCGTGTTGGGGTGTGCGGGGTGTTGCGGGATCTTGTACGGGGCGCGCGGGGGTTCCGGATGCGGACCGGGGGGGGGGG
>NZ_JBPKBH010000002.1:85503-101888 GCF_051388915.1 Yinghuangia sp. YIM S09857
CACCCCCGGGGGGAGTGCGCGCCGGTCGGTGCCCTGGTGGCGGCGGTGGCGGCGTTGCCGTGGGCGGCGGTCAGCCGCGGGTGAGGTCCGGGTCGTGGACGCCGTCGCCGTCGAGGTGGGGGCGTACCAGGACCTTGACGTGGTCGTCGGGGCGGCCGAGCGTGTCGATGGCTGCGGCGACGCCAGCGAAGCCGACCTCGCCGGTGACGAGGGAGGCGGCGTCGACGGTGCCGTCGGCGATGCGCTGGAGGGTGGCCGGGTACTGCTCGGGCGGGTAGGTGAGGCACATCTTGACCGTGAGGTCCTTGTAGATGCCGACGACGGGGCGGAAGGCGTCCATGGTCATGCAGACGCCGATGAGCATGACGGTGGTGCCGCGCGGGGCCTTGTAGAGGACGTCGTTGAACATGCCGGCCTTGCCGGAGCATTCGAAGACGGTGAGGGGCTGGCCGGTCTCGGCGACGTCGCGCCAGACGGCGAAGGGGTCCTGTTCGGCGGGGTCGACGACGACGTGGGCGCCGAACGCGCGGGCGAGTTCGCGGCGGCGCGGGGAGGGTTCGGAGACGATGACGGGGGCGACGCCGCGTTCGACCAGCCCGCCGACGGCGCCGAGGCCGATGGGGCCGGATCCGATGACGATGGCGCCGCCGCCCTTTTCGGCGCCGGAGCGGGCGACGTTGCCGAAGCCGACGGCGAGGGGTTCGGTGAGGGCGGCGACAGGGGCGGGGACGTGGTCGGGGACCTTCACGAGGGCGGCGGCCTGCATCACCATGCGTTCGCCGAAGCCGCCGGGGAACTGGTTGGAGTAGCCGATGGTGCGCAGGGTGCCGCCGCCGTCGAGGGCCCAGGGGAGGCCGACGACGACCTGGCCTTCGTCGAAGCCCTCGACGCCGGGGCCGGGGCGTACGACGCGGGCGGACAGTTCGTGGCCCATGACGAGGTCGGCGTCGGGGTCGAAGATGAACGACGGGGTGTCGGAGTCGATGGACGCCTGGAGGAATTCGGCGGTGTGCTTGTACGCGGACAGGTCGGAGCCGCAGATGCCGCAGGCGGCTGTCTCGACGAGGACCTGGCCGGGGCCGGGGGTGGGCTCGGGGACGTCGTCGACGGTGAAGTGCCCGCCGCGCAGGACCGCTGCTCGCATGGTGGTCGCCTCTTCGGGTGTCGGGATCTGGAGGAGTGAAGCGGGGGAGGGAGGACGGGGCGTCAGGACGCCGGGTCGTCGCTGTCGCGGTGCTGCTCGAAGGCGGCTTCGACGGCTTGGCGGAGCGCGCCGATGAACTTGCCGCTGTTCCGGTTGGCCCAGGCCATGGAGGCGTGGCGAGGGCGGTTGGCGCCGGTGAAGTGCGGGATGACGTACTCGGCGAACAGTTCGTAGCTGCGGTTCTTGGCGGCGGGGTCGGCGATGGGGAGGTCGAGGAGCAGCAGGGTGCCGAAGCCGCCGGACTTCTCGGCCATGGCCTCGATGCGGGCGATGGCGTCGGCGGGGGTGCCGATCATGGCGACGCCGAAGGTGGGGAAGCCGTCGGTGGTCCACTGGCGGACGGCGTCGGCGGCGGTGCGGCCCCAGGGCATGGTCATGCCGGACAGGCCCTCGATGTAGCGGACGAGGTGGAGTACGCCGTACTCGGCCTGGCGCCGGGCTTCTTCCTCGGTGTCGGCGAGGTGCATGGGGACGACGAGGCGCCAGGTGTCGCGGTCGGCGGTGTGGCCGTTCTCGGCGCAGGTCTTGGCGTAGATGTCCCAGTTGCCGGAGAGGGCTTCGAAGCCGCTGGGGTCGGATGCGGCGAGCGAGAGGAGCGAGAGGCCGTGCGTGCCGGCCTGGACGGAGCCGGAGGGGGACACGGTGGACGCGCAGGCGACCTCGATGCCGCCGCGCTGGTAGGGGGCGAGGTGCAGACGTGCCTCGTCGAGGGTGAACCAGTCGGTGGTGCGGGTGACGGTCTCGCCGCGGAGGAGGGCGACGACGGATTCGAGGGCTTCGGCCATCATGCCGCGCTGCTTCATGGGGTCGATGCCCATCATGAAGGCGTCGGAGGCGAGTTGGCCGGGTCCGGCGCCGAGCATGACGCGGCCCTGGGACTGGTGGTCGAGCTGGACGATGCGGTCGGCGAGGACGAGGGGGTGGTGGTAGGGGAGGGAGTTGACGCCGGTGCCGAGGCGGATGCGGCGGGTGCGTTCGGCGGCGGCGGCGATGAAGACCTCGGGGGAGGCGATGGTCTCGTATCCGGCGCTGTGGTGTTCGCCGATCCAGGCTTCTTCGTAGCCGAGGTCGTCGAGGCGGGCGACGAGGTCGAGGTCGCGGCGTATCTGGAGGGTGGGGTTGCCGTCGATGCCGTGGTACGGGGCGATGAACGCGCCGAACCGGGTGGGCCCGTGGGCGGTGGAGCGGGGTGCGGCGTCGGTCATGGGGCTGCCTCTCGGGCCGGGGGTCCTGGGTGTTCGGGGGTGTCGCGGTGCCCTGCCGCTGTCGCGGCCGCCCGGATCCAGAACGTTGGACGCAAGTTATTGATGATCTGTCTTATGTCCTATCGTTGTGGGGTCGCGAGGTCAAGGGCCGCCGTCCCTGTCGCTGCCGAGGCCGTTGCTGACAAGGCGCCGCCGATCCGAGATCATCAACGGGCCCGCGCCCCGTCCCCGAGGTCCCCGAAGCAAGGAGCGGCCCATGACCACCGCACCGCGCACCCGCCGCCGCAGCGACGGCAGTCCGAGCGCCCGCACCCTCCTGCTGACCGTGCTCGGCGAGTACGTCGGGTACGCGGGCGCGGACCGCGTCTGGTCCGCGGCGGTGGTCGACGCGCTGCGGGCGTGCGGGGTCGAGGAGACCGCGGCGCGGCGGGCGATCACGCGGCTGACGCACGAGGGCTGGTTGACCACGGAGCCGGCCGGCCGGTTCACGCGCCTGGTGATGACCCCGCGCCTGGTCCGCCTGCTGGCGAGCTGGACGGCGCGGCTGCGGCGCGCGATGGAGGAGACGCCGTGGGACGGGACCTGGCAGCAGCTGCTGATGCGCGTCCCGGCCGCCGCCCGGACGGAACGCGCGGCGGTGGAGGAGCAGTTGGCGTTCCAGGGGTTCGGCACCCTCGGGCAGGGCGTGTGGATCGCGGCCGACGCGGGCGGGATCGGCGCGCTGCGGGAGCTGGTGGCGGAACTGGGGCTGGGCGGGCACGCGACGTGGCTGACCTGCCGCACGGCGGCCGGGCAGGCAGGGCCGGCGGGCGGCGTCGGGGTGGAGTCCGGTGGCGGTTCCGCGGCGGACCGCGCGCTGGCGGCGCAGGCGTGGGACCTGGACGCCGTACGCCCGTTGCACGCCGACTTCCTGGCCCGCTTCGCCGATGCGCGGGCGGACGGCGACGAGGAGGCGTTCGTGCTGCGGACGCGGCTGGTGCACGCGTGGCGGCTGACGTTCGACAAGGACCCGCGGCTGCCGGGTGTGCTGCTGCCGCCGGACTGGCTGGGGCACGAGGCGGCGGAGTTGTTCGTGCGTACGTGGCTGGACTGCCACGAGGCGGCCGACCGCTGGTGGGCCCGCCTGGACCGGGACCCGCGGCCGGTGTCGGCGCAGCGGGGGACGGCCTGACGGGAGTCGGGGCCGGGCTTCGGGGGTTCGCGCGGCTCAGGTGGACGGTGCGCCCGGGTCCGCCGGAGCCGGTGCGTCCGCCAGGTCGAGGATCATGTCGAGCGACCGCGTCCCGTCGGGGCCGGTGAACGCGCCCGCCGTCCGGAAGCCGTGCTTGGTGTAGTGGCGGATGGCGCGCGGGTTGTCGGCGAGGACGCCGCCCCACAGGATGACGCGCTGCCGTCCGAACCGGCGGGCCACGTCGGCGACGAGCGGGAAGACCCGGGAGCCGGTGCCCCGGCCCTGGTGGTCGTCGGCGAGGGTGGGGCCGAAGCGGCAGTCGGCCGGGGTGAGGCGGATGCCCGCGCGCCGGTAGCGGGCGATGTCGTGCGGGGGCAGGTCGAGGCTGAGCTCGAAGAGGCCGACGATGGGGCCGGGTTCCGCGGGGGAGGGGCCCTCCGTCGTGGTTCCGAGGTGTTCGAGGACGAGCCTGAGCTTGTCGTAGCGCGCGATCGCGGCGCACAGGTCGCGGGCGGCGGCCAGGTCGTACCCGTCGAAGGTGCTCAGGCGCCGCGTCTCGGCGGACAGGCCGGTGAGGAACGCGGCGAGGCGGTCGGCGTCCGCGTGTTCGAGCGGCCTGAGGACCAGCGCGGAGCCGTCGGGGCCGCTCAGGCGGTACGTGAGGAGCGCCGGGTCGTCGGCCACGGCCGTCAGCGTCAGAGGCGGGGCGGGGCCGTAGGCGGGTCGGCGTCCGTCCTCGCGTTCCCGGCCGGCGGCGGCGTTGGGCATGCGCGGGTCCTTCGCGTCGGAGTCGGTGTGCCTTGCCCTCGTCGTTCCCTGCACTCGGAGTGTCCAGGCATCCGGGTGGTCTGACGCGGCGTCAGGCATTGCGCTTGCATACCCCCCTCCCCTATGGTTCACATATGAAGACTTGTTCATATGAGGCGACGGGGGTCCCTCGGTGACCGCCGTGCAGCCCGCGGCCGCGTCCGGAACCGACGCCGACGCCGACGCCGACGCCGACGCCGCGTGCGCGGTGCGCATCGTGGACGCCGACCGCGTCGCAGCGGTCCGCGAGGCGCTCCCGGACGAGGGCCGCGTCGCCGACACGGCCGCGGTGTTCGCGCTGCTCGGCGACCCGGGGCGGCTCAAGCTGCTGGTCGCGCTGCTGGAGGGCGAGATGTGCGTGTGCGACCTCGCGGCCGCGTGCGGACAGGGAGAGTCGGCGGTCTCGCACCAACTGCGCCTGCTGCGCGCCCACCGCGTGGTCACCGCCCGCCGGTCGGGGCGCATGGCGTACTACCGGCTCGCGGACGCGCACGTGCGCCTGCTCCTGGACGTCACCCTCGCCCACCTCGAACACGCCGGGCCCGACGCCCCGGCACCCGCGGGGGGTGCGGACCGATGACGCCGACCGGCGAGGTCCCGGACCAGAACCGCCGCCGCGGACACGAACGCGGACACGAAAGCGGACACGAAAGCGGCGGTGAGAGCGGCCACGGCAGCGGCCCGCACGACCACGACCACGCACGCGACCTCGGACCCGGACCCGGACCTGGACCCGGGTCCGGACGCAAGCACGACCACGCGCACGGCGACTCCCACGCCGGGCACTCGCACGGCGTCTCGCCCGACGCCGACCGCCGCTACCTGACCGCCGCACTGGTCCTGATCGGCGGCTACATGGCGGTCGAGGTCGTCATCGGCGTCATGGCCAAGTCCCTCGCGCTGATCACCGACGCCGGCCACATGCTGACCGACGCCGTGTCGATCGTGCTGGCGCTGGTCGCGATGAAGCTGGCGGCGCGCCCGGCGCGCGGGCGCTGGACGTACGGCCTCAAGCGCGCGGAGATCCTGTCGGCGCAGATCAACGGCATCACGTTCCTGCTGCTGGTGGTGTGGTTCACCTACGAGGCGGTGCACCGGCTGATCGATCCGCCGGACGTCGAGGGCGGCCTGGTCGTGGCCACGGCGGTGGCCGGTATCGCGGTGAACGTGGCCGCGGCGTGGCTGATCAGCCGGGCGAACCGGACGAGCCTGAACGTCGAGGGGGCGTACCAGCACATCCTGAACGACATGTGGGCGTTCATCATCACGACGGTCTCCGGCGTGGTGGTGATGACGACCGGCTTCGCCCGCGCGGACGCGATCGCGTCGCTGGCGGTCGCCGCGCTGATGCTGAAGGCCGGTCTGATGCTGGTGCGCGAGTCGTGGCGGATCCTGCTGGAGGCCGCCCCCGCCGGACTTGAGCCGGACCGGATCGGCGCCGAACTGGCGCTCCAGGAGGGCGTGTCCGAGGTGCACGACCTGCACATCTGGACGATCACGTCCGGCTTCCCCGCGCTGTCGGCCCACGTGCTCGTGGACGCCGGGCACGACTGCCACGCGGTGCGCGACCGCCTGGAGCGGGTGCTGCGGGAGCGCTGGCAGGTCGAGCACACCACCCTCCAGGTCGACCACGCGCCGCCGGGGGTCTGGGAGATCGCCGGCGGGCCGCGGGCGGAGGGTGCCGCGAGCGCCGGACCGCCGCACTGCGCGGACCCGCACGGTGCCGTGCACCGTGCGGCGGGGACGTTCCGGTGACGCGCGATCCGACAGACACGACCTACACTCCGGGGGTGGATGTGACCCGGGGCGCCGCGGACGGCCGTACGGACGGCGGCCTCGCGCGCCCGGCGGCGGACGGCGGGCAGGACGCCGCGCTCGACGCGGTGGCGGTGCTCGCCGATCCGGTGCGCCGGGCCCTGTACCGGTACGTCGCGGCGGCGGGCCGGGAGGTCGGGCGGGCGGAGGCGGCGGAGGCGGTGGGCGTGCAGCGCACCCTGGCCGCGCACCACCTCGACAAGCTGGCCGAGGCGGGCCTGGTGGACGTCGCGTTCGCGCGTCCGGCGGGCCGCGGCGGGCCGGGCGCGGGGCGTCCCGCGAAGGTGTACCGGCCGGCGCCCGGGGAGGTGTCGGTGTCGGTGCCGCGGCGGGCGTACGACGCGGCGGGGATGGTGCTTGCGGAGGCGCTGGAGCGGCTGCGCGCGGACGACGCGGTGGCGCGGGCCGGGCGCGAGGAGGGGTACGCGGCGGGGCTGCCGTTCCGGGGCCGGGGCGCGGCGGGGGGGCCGGGGAGCGTGGCGGAGCAGGGCGTACGCCTGGCCGAGGCGCTGCGCGCCCGGGGCTACGAGCCGGAGCAGGTCCCCGGGGCGCCCGGGGCCCCCGACGGCGTCGGGGAGCAGGGCGGCGCCGGAGACACCTACGGCGGTGGTGCGGCCGCCCCCGTCACGGCCGCACCACCGCCTTCCGGACCCTCCGGGCCCGTGCCTTCCGCACCACCGCCGTCCCTCGCGGCCCCGTCGGCCGCGACCTCGTCGGCCGCGCCCCGGACGGGCCCCCTGCGTCTGCGAAACTGCCCGTTCCACCGCCTCGCCGAGCAGTTCCCGCCGCTGGTGTGCGGCATGAACCTGGCGCTCCTGGAGGGCCTTGTCGACGGCGCGGACACCCCGGCTTGGCGCCCCAGGATCGCCCCGTCCGGTGACGGCTGCTGCGTGGTCCTGGAGCCCGTCCCGCCGTCCTCCTGACCCCGCGACGTCGTGTGACGCCGCGTCAGATGTCGAGGAAGCGGACGTCCTTGGCGTTGTGCTGGATGAAGCGGCGGCGCGCCTCGACGTCCTCGCCCATGAGCACGGAGAACAGGCTGTCGGCGGCGGCCGCGTCGTCGAGGGTGACGCGGCCGAGGACGCGGTGGTCGGGGTCCATGGTGGTGGTGCGCAGTTCCTCGGCGTTCATCTCGCCGAGGCCCTTGAAGCGCTGGACGGAGTCGTCCCGGAGGCGGCGTCCGGCCTGGCGGCCGTGGTCGAGGAGCATGTCGCGCTCGCGGTCGGAGTAGGCGTACTCGACGTGCTCGCGGCTCCACTTGATCTTGTAGAGCGGGGGCCGGGAGAGGTGGACGTGCCCGTCCACGACGAGGGGCCGCATGAAGCGGAAGAGGAAGGTCAGGAGCAGGGTGTTGATGTGCTGGCCGTCGACGTCGGCGTCCGCCATCAGGATGATCTTGCGGTAGCGGAGCCGGGCGGGGTCGAAGTCGTCGTGCACGCCCGCGCCGAGGGCGGAGACGATCGCCTGGATCTCCTGGTTGTGGAGGATCTTGTCGATCCTGGCCTTCTCGACGTTCAGGATCTTGCCGCGGATCGGCAGGATCGCCTGGAAAACCGGGTTGCGGCCGGACTTGGCGGAGCCGCCGGCGGAGTCGCCCTCGACGATGAACAGCTCGCACAGCGCGGGGTCGTTGCTCTGGCAGTCGGCGAGCTTGCCGGGCAGGGACGCGGTCTCCAGGAGGCTCTTGCGGCGGGTCAGGTCGCGGGCCTTGCGGGCGGCGGCGCGGGCGGTGGCGGCCCGGTGGGCCTTGCGCACGATGTCGGCCGCTTCGTTCGGGTTCCGGTCCAGCCAGTCGGCGAGGTGCTCGTGGACGAGCCTGTGCACGAACGTCCGGGCGTCGGTGTTGCCGAGCCGGGACTTGGTCTGGCTCTCGAACTGCGGCTCGGCGAGCTTGACGGAGACGATCGCGGCCAGGCCCTCGCGGATGTCCTCGCCGGCGAGGTTGGCGTCCTTGTCGCGCAGCAGCCTGCGCTCGCGGGCGTAGCGGTTGACGACGGTGGTCAGCGCGGTGCGGAAGCCCTCCTCGTGGCTGCCGCCGTCGTGGGTGCGGATGGCGTTGGCGTACGAGTAGACGCTCTCCGCGTACTGGCCGTTCCACTGGAGGGCGATCTCGGCGGAGAGCAGCCGCGCCGGGTCGGCGGCGGCGAGGGAGACCACGGTGGGGTGGACGGGGTCGCCCTTGCGGGCGTTGAGGTGGGCGACGAAGTCGGCGATGCCGCCGTCGTAGCGGTGGGAGGCGGTCCGCCCGGCGGACGGGGGGCGCTCGTCGGTCAGGGTCAGGGTGAGACCGCGGTTGAGGAACGCCATCTCCTGGAAGCGCCGGGCCAGTGCGTCGAAGGAGTAGTCGACCGTCTCGAAGATCGTGTCGTCCGCCCAGAAGGTGAGGGTCGTGCCGGTCTCCGCGGTGGCCTCGCGGCGGGCGAGCGGGGCGGTGGGGGCGCCGCGCCGGTAGTCCTGCGTCCAGCGGTGGCCGTCCGTGCGGATCTCGACGGACAGGCGGTCGGAGAGGGCGTTGACGACGGAGAGGCCGACGCCGTGCAGGCCGCCGGAGACGGAGTAGCCCCCGCCGCCGAACTTGCCGCCGGCGTGCAGCACGGTGAGCACGACCTCGACGGCGGGGCGTTGCTCGACCTCGTGCACGCCGACGGGGATGCCGCGGCCGTTGTCGGCCACGCGCACGCCGCCGTCGGGGAGCAGGGTGACGTCGATGCGGTCGGCGTGGCCGGCGAGCGCCTCGTCGACGGAGTTGTCGACGAGTTCCTGCACGAGGTGGTGCAGGCCGCGTTCGCCGGTGGAGCCGATGTACATCCCGGGCCGTTTGCGCACGGGGTCGAGGCCACTGAGGACGGTGATGGCGTTCGCGTCGTAGGACACGCCGCAGTTCGGCGCGGGTCGGCGGGCGGGGTCGTCGGCGTGGGAGCTGTTCACGGTCACGGGCGCTCTCGCTTTCGGGCAGGGCGGACCGCGCTCCGGCACGGCGGCGCGGGAGCGGTCGGACGGTCGGCAGGGATGCGGACGGGCCACGGCAGCACGAAGAAGACCCCCGGGCCCTCAGGGGTCCGAACTCACGGCCACCGGAACGGACTTCAGAGTATCGGAGGACGTCCGACCCATCGGGGCAGGAAGGGTTCTGTACGCCCGCCTGAACGCCGAAAAGCGCAGAACTCAATCCCCCCCAAGCATCCGACCCCGAAATCGACCTGAGGCACCCTCTGGCGGCTTTCCCGATGTACCGCCGCGCGGACTTGCCGCCACTATTTCCGGCGCTTCGGCGAGGCCGGCGCGGCTGCTCCCGGCGCCGCCTGAACCGCTGCGGCGCCTTCTAAAAACAATGATGATTGACATACTCCGGCGTGAGATGGTGACATGACGCCCATGCCGAACACTCCTGCCCACACAGCCCCGAACTCGCCCGCCGCCGCCCGCTCCACGGCCGCCCCGACGGCACCGCCGGGAGCGGCACACCACGTCGCGCAGCTCAACGTGGCGCGCCTGCTCGCCCCCATCGACTCACCGCAACTCGCCGACTTCGTCGCCGGACTCCACAAGATCAACCTGCTCGCCGAGTCCTCGCCCGGCTTCGTGTGGCGCCTCATCGGCGACGAGACCGACCGCGACGCCACGTACGTCCCGACCGTCTTCGACGCCGACGTGCTGGTGAACCTGTCGGTGTGGGAGGACGTCGACAGCCTCTGGGAGTTCGCCTACCGCGGCCCGCATCTGGAGTACCTGCGCCGCCGCAACGAATGGTTCGGCGACATAGGCGAGCGCTACCAGGTCCTGTGGTGGGTGCCCGCCGGCACCGAACCCACCGAACAGGACGCCGCCGCCCGCCTCGACCACCTCCGCGCCCACGGCCCCACCCCCGAAGCCTTCACCTTCCGCCAGCGCTACCCCGCCCCGGACGCCGCCTGACGACGCGTGGCGGAAGGACCTCAGGCGCGCGCATGCGCGGTGGCGCGCGCCTGGGTGGGCCCAGATAGGCACCCCGCCACCAACCCGTGGCCGCGGCTGCGCCGTTCCCGTCCCACGGAAGAACGTGACCGAGGAGGAGGGAAGGCGCCCGGACGGGGACCGCAGGGGCGACCACCCGATCGAAGGAGACGGCCGGCCGGCCCGTCCCGCCCGCGGCCCCGAAACGGACCCGATCAGCCGGTGCCGGGGCGCGGATGGGCCGGGAGCGCCGCGGTCAGTGGCGGGTCCAGTCGGGTTGGGCGAAGTCGGCGGCGCGGGCGTCGGGACGGCCGAGTAGCACCACCTCGCGGAACTGCCACAGCAGCGCCCCGGTCGGGGCGTGCATCACCATGTCCGGGCGCAGCCACATTTGCAGCAGCGGCGGGCCGCCCGGCTGGGGGAGCCAACGCGGGGTGTCCGGCGCCGCCAACCGCTCCAGCTCCACCGGATACACCGCGTGCACCTCGTGGTTCGGCGTCAGCACCACCGGACCGGCCACCGCCGCCACGACCGGGGTGATCGCGAAGCCCGACGCGGCCGGGAAGTCGTCCAGCCGCCCGAGGACCGCGTCCTCGCCCAGCACCAGGCCGAGTTCCTCGCCGAGTTCGCGCAGCGCCGCGCCGACCGCGGACTCCCCGTCGTCCATCCGGCCGCCCGGCAGGCCCCACTGCCCGGCGTTCCGCCCCCGGTACGCGCGCTTGATCACGACCACGGACGGCACGCCGTCGAACTCCGCCACGCACAGCACCACCGCGGCCCGCCGCATCCCCGGCGCGTCGGCGACCGCGATGTGCCGGAACGCCGCCAACCGCTCCCGCGCCGCCACCGCGAACCCGGCCACGTCCGAGACCACATCCGGGTCCGGGGTCGAGCCCCTGTCCGGGCCCGGATCCGGGTGCGCATCCGGGTTCGCATCCGGGTCCGGGTCGATGTTCGAGCCTGCGCCTGTGCCCGCGCCCATGCCCGGCCCCCTTTCGACGGGATCATTCGACGGGATCATCAGGCTAGTGCGCGCCGCCGCCCCGGGTACGCCGCCCCCGACGCGGGGAACGGCAGCACGCAGGCCCACCCGTCCGACCCCGGGCAGCAAATCTGACACATCGCCAAAAACCGTTCCCCGCACGGCAATCGGCGCCGCGGCACAGCTGCCCGACGGCACCCGGACGGCGCAACGAGCCAGTAGGATCATCGGCCGTGGGCCACCGGCGGCCCGCCCGTTCCCGCGCCGCGCAGTGCGCCGCGCGTGCGAAGCCGAAGTGGAGACGACCGATGCCCGACACCCACGACGCACCCGACGCCCGGGACCCGCTGGAGAACTGGACGCCCACCGGCATCGACGTGACCGTCCCGAGCATCGCCCGCATCTACGACTACCTGCTCGGCGGCAAGGACAACTTCGCCGTCGACCGCGACGTCGCGACCCAGCTCCTCGGCGCCGCGCCCGGCCTCGACGAGGCCGCCGTGTCGCACCGCGCGATCCTCGCGCGCGGCGTGCGGTTCCTCGTCGACCAGGGCGTACGCCAGTTCGTCGACCTCGGCTCCGGACTGCCCTCGGCGCAGAACACCCACCAGGTCGCCCAGGCGACGGCCCCCGACACGCGCGTCGTGTACGTCGACAACGACCCCATCGTGCTCGCCCACGGCCGCGCCCTCCTCGCCGAGAACGACCGCACCACGGTCATCACCGCCGACATGCGCGACCCCGTCGGCGTCCTCGCGCACCCCGACCTGAACCGCCTGGTCGCCATGGACCAGCCCATCGGCCTGATGCTGCTCGGCGTGATCCACCACATCAACGACGACGAGGACCCGTCCGGCCTCGTCAAGCGCTACCTGGACGCGCTCCCGTCCGGTAGCTGGCTGTTCCTCACGCACTTCCTCGCGGTCGGCGCCGAGTCGGAGGCGCTGGAGCGCGTCATGCAGGGCTCGCACAAGACGGGCCGCTTCCGCACCCGCGAGGAGATCGAGGGCTACTTCGCGGGCCTCGAACTCGCCGACCCCGGCGTGGTCTACCTCGACCTGTGGCGCCCCGACGAGCCCCTCGACGCCGACAGCCTGCCGCAGAACCGCCGCCTCGTCCTCGGCGGCATCGCCCGCAAGCCCTGACCCCCGCCCCTCCGGCGGCGCGCGGCCGTAAGGAACGGGGGTACGGGGGAGGGAAGTCGGGCAGGTCGGCCGCGGGCCTGCGGAGGCGGGCGCGGGGGAGCCGGCTCGGGGAGGACGGGGTGGGGGCGCCGCAGAGTCGTGCGTGGCGCGATCCGCTCCGCCACCGTCCGCGCCCCGGGCCGGAGCCGGGCCGGCATGCGGTCCATGGGTAGGGGGCGACCGGGAGGGCGTACGCGCCCCGACCCCGCGCGCCCAGGCCGAAGCCGGCATGCCCGTTCAGGTCCCGGCGAGGTAGCGGCCTCGGGACAGGGCGTACACCTTCACCCGGGTGCCGCGCGACGGCACCACGGTCTCGCGG
Organism: Yinghuangia sp. YIM S09857; assembly: GCF_051388915.1. Classification (NCBI taxonomy): domain Bacteria; kingdom Bacillati; phylum Actinomycetota; class Actinomycetes; order Kitasatosporales; family Streptomycetaceae; genus Yinghuangia; species Yinghuangia sp. YIM S09857. The sequence continues at coordinate 98,124 of NZ_JBPKBH010000002.1, forward strand.
TCCTCGGCCATGCCGAGCCGCCGCATCACACGCAGCGAGGGCGCGTTGTCGACGTGGCACACGCTCACCACGCGCGGGAGCCGGGCGTACGAGAACGCGAAGCGCAGCACCTCGCGCGCCGCCTCGGTGGCGATCCCGCGGCCCCAGAACGGGCGCCCGAGCCGCCAGCCGATCTCCACCGAGGGCATGACCTCCGGCAGGAACACCGGCTCGGCCAGGCCCACCCACCCGGCCAGCACACCCGCCGGACGCCCCGAACGGTCCGAGCCCCCGGAAGCGTCCCCGGAAACGTCCGCCGAACCGCCCGAACTGCCCGTGCCGCCCGCGGCGTCCCCAGCGTCCGTGCCGCCGTTCCGCAGCTCGACCGCGAACAGACCGAACCCGAGCGTGTCCCACGCCCGTTCGTACGCCGCGATCGCGGCCCCGGTCTCCTCGCGCGTGCGCACCCGCCCGTCACCGACGTAGCGCATGACCTCCGGGTCCGCGTACATCGGCGCCAGCGCCTCGACGTCGTCGGCGCGCCACCGCCGCAGCAGCAACCGCTCTGTCTCGATCTCCATCACCACGCGCCCATGCTCCCGCACCAACGCCGGTGGGCGCGCACCCCCACGGGGTACGCGCCCACCGAACAACGAAGCCGACCGTCCAACGACACACGCGCAGGCGCGAACCTCAGCACACCTCGCCGCGGCCGCCCCGAGGGCGCCCGGTCAGGCGGACGCCGCCCGCACCGCGCGCAGCCGCTCCGTCCGCAACTGCTCGTGCCATCGGTCCTCCAGCGGCGTCAGCGGCACACCCGTCGCCCACGTGAGCAGCAGGTCCGCCAGCGCCGGGTTCCGGGACAGCACCGGGCCGTGCATGTACGTGCCGATCACCCGGCCCGCGAACGCCCCCTCCCTCCCGTCCTCCGTGCCGTTCCCGAACCCGGCTGTCACCCGCGCGAGCGGCTTCACCCCCGGGCCCAGGTGCGTGACGCCCTGGTGGTTCTCGAACCCCGACAGCGCCGGCAACCCCAGCGACGGGTCCACGTCGCCCAGCACCTCGCCGACACACCGGCGACCCACCGGCCCGCGCCCCGACTTCACGTCCAGCAGCCCGAGACCCGGCTCGACGCGGTCCAGGTCGTCCACGAACTCGTGCCCGATGATCTGGTAGCCCGCACACACCGCCAGCAGCGTCGCGCCGCGCCCGACCGCCTGCCCGAGACCCGGGTCCCGGCGCAGCCGCTCCGCCGCCAGCCGCTGCGGCCGGTCCTCGCCGCCGCCGATCAGGTAGATGTCGCCGGACGTCGGCACCGGCTGGTCCGACCGCACGTCCACGCGCTCCACCCGGATCCCGCGCATCTGCGCCCGCCGCTCCACGATCAGCGCGTTGCCCTGGTCGCCGTACGTGCTCAGCAGGTCCGGGTAGATCCACACCAGCCGCAGGCTGCTCATCCCGATCACGCCTGGGCCTCCTTGATCGTGCGGCGGAGCTGCTGGAACGCCGTGTAGTTCGCGATGACCTCGATCTGCCCCTGCGGAGCGGCGGCGACCGCGCCCGCGAGGTCGTCGTGGACGGTGAACGTCAGCCCCGCCACGTCCAGGCGCACCGCCAGGTCCAGGCGGCGCTGCCCGAGCACGAACAGCGGGCGCCCGGCCAGCTTGGTGTAGTCGACGTCCCACAGCCACGAGGTGTCCTTGCCGTCCGCGTCCAGCGCGTTCACGGACAGGATCACCGGCGCCGGAGCCGGGTCGATCAGCGAGAACGTCTCCAGCCACCCCGCCGGGTTCTTGGCGAGCAGCAGCCGCAGGTTCCGGCCGCCGTACGGCACGACGTCGTACCGGCCCGCGACCGCGGTGACGTTCTTCATGCGCGCCAGCGCGGCCGCCGTGTCCACGCCGAACACGGACGCCACTGCGGCCGCCGTCGTCGCGTTCGCGCGGTTCGCCCGCCCCGGGAGCTGGAGCTCCAGCGGCCACACGCGGCCGTCCGGGTCCACCATCTCCTCGCCGACCAGCGACCACGTCACCTGCGGGCGCCGGAAGTCGCAGTCGCCGCAGAACCAGTCGTCGCCCGGACGGTTCATGACCCCGCCGCAGGACGGGCACGACCACGAGTCGTCCTGCCACATCTGCCCGGCCGCGACCCACACCACGTCCTTCGCGGACGACGCCGCCCACACCACCAGCGGGTCGTCGGCGTTCGCCACCAGCACCGCCTGCGTGCCGCGCAGCCCCTCCCGCCACTTCTCCGCGAGCATGCGCGTCTCCGCCGCCCGGTCGAGCTGGTCGCGCGACAGGTTGAGCAGCACGATCGCGATCGGGTCCGCGTCACGCGCGACACCCGACAGGTACTTTTCGTCGACCTCGATCACGCCGAACCGCGCGTCGCCCGCGCCCGCGAGCGCGGAGGTGATCCCGGCGGGCATGTTCGCGCCCAGCGCGTTCGACACCACCGGACCGGCCGCGCGCAGCGCCTCCGCCACCAGGCGCGTCGTGGTCGTCTTGCCGTTCGTGCCGGAGACCAGCACCACCTGGAGGTGGTCGGCGAGCTGCGCCAGCAGGTCGGGGGCGATCCGCAGCGCGATCTTCCCGCCGATCACCGAACCGCTGCCCTTGCCGGCGCGGCGCGAGATGGCCGCGGTCACCCGGCTCGCGGTCACCGCCAGTTTGGACCTCGGCGGCAGCGCGTCGGGTCCGCGCGAGGGCCCGGCGCCCTGGCCCGGAACGGGGGTTCCTGTCATCGGATGCGTATCCTCCAGCGGTCTCGCCTGCCGCCAACACCCACGCCGTGCGACCGGGCGGCGGCCCTTCCCTCGGACCCCCGCACCCCGACAACCGGCCCGGGACACGGCGCCCCCGCCTCACCGGTGCGCCCGTCCGCGCGCGGCGCCCTGGGCCGTCCGCGCACGGACGGCCCGGCGCCGTACGGCACCTGACACACCCTCGGGGGTCCGCACCCGGTCCTGCCGCCAGGCGGGGGATCCGTATACGTCGCGCCAGCCTATCGAGATTGGCCCGCCGAGGTGGGACGCCGCCGCGCGCACCCGGGGGACGACGACGCGCCGCCGCCCGCCCCCGTCTCCGGCGGCACCGGTCCTCAGCCGCCCCCGAGCAGCCCGGCGGTCAGCAGCCGGTGGCAATCGACCGCCCCGCGAACCCGGGGCGGTCGATTGCGCGAGGTCACCGCTCGCGGTCCCCGAGCATCGCCTCCGCGACCTCGTCGACGGCGGCGGCGGGGATCGCGGTGCCCGCGTCGTCCAGGACCAGGAGGCGGGCCCCGGGGACTTCGCGGGCGAGGGCCTCGCCGTTGCCCACCGGGAAGAACGGGTCGCGGCGGCCGTGCACGACGAGGGTGGGGACCGCGATCTCGGACAGGCGCTCGCGCCAGCGGGGCGCGCAGTCGAGCCGGGAGAACACCATGCCGAGCTGGTTGGCCATCTGGACCGCGGGCGCGGTGCCGGGCGTACGGTCCCAGATCCGCGCCGCGGCGGCACGGGCGGCGGCGGGGTCGTTGCCGAGGACCTCCGCGCCGGCGGCGGCGAACTCCGCCACCGCCTCGCGGTCGGCCCAGTCCGGCATCGGACGCGCGAACAGCCGCCCCATCGCCGCCCCGTCGTGGTCCGGCAGGTCGCCGTCGACCGGGCCGGGCGCCACCGCACGGGTGCCGACCAGGGTGAGCGCCGAGAACACCGCCGGATGGTCGAGCACGGCAACCTGCGCGACCATCCCGCCGACCCCGATCCCCGCCAGGTGCACGGGCCCGGGGGGGGGGGGGGGGGGG
>NZ_JBPKBH010000002.1:102026-111250 GCF_051388915.1 Yinghuangia sp. YIM S09857
GGTCGCGCAGGGTGTACGCGGGCGCCTCGGGGTCCTCGGTGGTCGACGCGCCGCTGTCGCGCAGGTCGTACCGCACCACGCGGCGCCCGCCCGCGGCGAGGCGCTCGCACAGCTCGTCGGGCCAGGACAGCATCGTCGTCCCGCCCGCGAGGAGGACGAGCGGGGCGTCCGCGTCGCCGAAGGACTCGATGCCCAGGGTGACGCCGTTGGCGGTGATGCCGGACGCGGTCATCGGGGCCCCCGGGAGGAGCGGTCGCCGCGGAACGGGGACGACGGGAGCGGTGTGGGGGTGGCGGGTGCGGTGCCGGTGCGTTGTGTCATGCCCAGTAGGACTGCGCGGGCGCGGCGAAGTCATCGGTCACGGAGCACATGACCGGCGACCGGCTTCGGCGGACCCGTCCAGGCCGTCACGTTCGGAGGACCGGACGTCGCCGGAGCCGGCCGGGCAGCGGAGGTTTTCCGGTCAGAGGAGCGTTCCGGCGGACTCCTCGTCCACGCCACCGAGCGCCACCGCGACGGCGGCGTCGGCCACCACCAGGGCGCCGAGGACGACCATCCACGCCTTCTCGCGGCGGTCCAGCGCCCGCCAGCGCCCCACCGTCCCCGCGCCGTCCGACACATCGGCCGCGACCTGGAGCCACGCCCACTCGGCGGCGCCCTTCCCGCCCCGGTCCAACGCGTGCCACCAGCCCGCCGCCACCACGGTGTCGCGTACGCCCAGGCCCCGCGACAACGCGGACGCGTCACCGACCCCCGCGGGGCGCGCCGGCAGCAGGCGCCCGGCCGCGTGCGGAGCCACCGCCTGCACCACCCCGACCGCGATCCGCCCGGCCGCCAACAACCGCGCCGCGCCCAAGGCCTGACGGGGGATCGGCCGCGCGCGATGCCGCGCCACCGCCCGGGAGACCACCGCCGTGGTCACCTGGGCACCGGTGACCTTGGCACCGACCGTCTTGCCGACCGCCTTCGCGCCGGGCGCCTGTCTCGGCGCCACCACCCGCGCGACCGCCGTACCGCCGGAAACGCCCCCCATGCCGACCGCCCTTCCTCCGCCGTGCTCGCCGAACGACCGTCCCAGCCGCGACCGACAACGCACGCCGGCCGACGACGCGCCGTGTCGCCGCTCCTCCGCCCCGTACCGGCCACTGTGCCGAACTCCAAGCCCTCGGCGCAGCCGGATTCCCCTCACCCTTGAGAGGGGCCCGGCGCGGAACCGGTTCCCGGCGGTGCTGGGAGGGCCGTGCCGTCCACGGCTCCCGGGCGAGGGGGAACGGTGCAAGCGGCTGCCGCCGCTGCGCGCCGGGGTGTCCGGATCACGCACGTGCGGTTCGGGGACGGGACAGCCACGCCGCGCGGAAGGACCGGGGGCGTCCTGGCGCGGCCGTACCGCCGTGTCGGCCCGGTATGGCCCGGTGTCGGCCCAATGCCCGCCAGGCGCGCTACGCGCGGCGCGCGCCCACCGGGCGGTAGACCACCAGCCGCCGCCCCTTCGCGATGCGCAGTTGGGACGCGCCCGGCCGGACCTCTCCGTCGACCGCCAGCGGCGCACCGGCCGCGATCTCCGTCAGCCGCATCGCCCGCGCGGTCGACGCCTCGTACACCCGCGACCGCCCCAGCGTCCCGGACAGCACCGCGGCGACCAGGCGGATCCGCGCGGCCGGCTTCGCGGCGTCGACGAGGCGGACGTCCAGCAGCCCGTCGTGCAGGTTGGGGCGGTACGCGGGCGCGAAACCGGGCGGCGCGTACGCCCCGTTGCCCAGGAACAGCAGCCACACCGACCGCGCCCGCCCGTTGACGCGCAGCTTGACCGGCCGCGCCTCCTTCAGCACCGCGACCAGGCCGACCAGCATCGCCGGCCACTTCCCGATCCGCCCCTCCATCGCCTCGCGCGCCCGCACCAGGTCCGGGTACACGCCCAGCGAGAACGTGTTCAGGAACACCTCGGGGTCCATGCCGCTCAGCGGCCCGAAGTCGTACGTGCGGTCGCGCGCGATCTCCGCGACGTCCACCAGCACCGCCTCCCCGGCACGCACCGCCCGCGCGGTGTCCTCCAGGCGCTGGAGCCCCAGGTCGGCCGCGAAGTGGTTCAGCGTCCCGGCCGGGAACACCGCGAGCGGGCAGCCGAAGTCCAGGGCGACCTTCGCGGCGGCGTTGATCGACCCGTCGCCGCCCGCGATGCCCAGCACAGCACCCTCGGACGCGGCCCGGCGCAGCAGCGCGACGAGGTCGGAGCCTTCGGGTTCACCGATCCCCCTCCCCGTCCCCGGCCCACTGCCCGTGCCGGTGCCGTCCGCAGCCGAGTCGCCGGTGCCCGCGGCGGCCACCGCGGCCGCCGCCGGCCCCGACGCGAGCACGACCGGCCCGGCCCCCGCCGACAGGTCCGTCGATTGTCCGTCCGACCGTCCGGGCGGCGGCTCACCGGCACCCGCCGCACCGCCGCCCGGCGCGCCGCCCTCCGCCTCCGGCGGCGGCACCCGCTCCAGGATCGTCGCCAGCGGCAGCAACTCCCGCAGCCGGGGCGCCACTTCGCCGTCCGGCCCCGCGGACGCGTTCACCACGACCACCAGGCCCTCGCCGCCGTCCAGCGCCGGGACCCGCACCCGCGGCTGCGGCGCGAACGCCGCCTGCACCGGACGCCGCGGCCACCACCGCAGCGTCACCACCGCGAGACCCGCACCCAGCGCCGCCCCGGCCAGCACGTCACCCGGGTAGTGCACCCCCGTGTACACACGGGAGAACGCGACGCCCCCGGCGAGCACCCCCGCCGCCGCGCCCAGCGACCGCGACTCCAGCGCCACGCCCGTCGCGAACGCCGCCGCCGACGCCGCGTGCCCGGACGGGAACGACGTCGTCCACGGCTGGCGCGGCAGCCGCCGCACGTGCGGCACCAGGTCCAGCACCGGGCGCGGCCGCCGCGTCCAGTTCTTCAGCACGACATTCGTCACCGTCGACGCCAGCGCCACCGACCCCAGGCCGCGCAGCGCCGCGCGCCGCCCCGCCCGTCCGCCCGACAACGCCATCGACCCGGCCGCGACCATCCACAGCCGCGACCGGTTCGCCGACCGCGACAACGCCGGCAGCGCCCGGTTCGCCCACGGGACGTGGTGCGACGCCACCCACGTGAACGCCGCCTGGTCCACCGCGTGCACACGGCCCAGCACCCCCGGCCGCGTCCCCGACACCGTCGGCGCCGAACCTGCCGCACTGGCCAGCCCCAGCGCCCCCGCGACGCCCGCCGCCACACCGGTGACCGCGCTGCCCACCGAACTCGCCGCCTGGCGGCGCAGCGCCGCCACCGTAGGCCCGTTCAAACCGGCCAGCCCACGCCGTGCGCCATTGCGTGCCCCACTCCACGTACCGTCCAAAGCACCGTTCACCGCACCGTTCAAGGCCTCGCCCAGAGCGCCGCCCAGCGAGCCGTCGCCCGAGGCGGCCTTCGCCGCTCCGGCCGTGCGGGAGGCCCGGGTCGCCCGCACGGCCTGTGCCGCCCGCGCCGCCTGTGCCGCCTCCGCGGCCGTGCGCCGCGTCACCGGGCGAGCGCCCCGGACAGCCGGACCAGGTCCTCCCGGTACTCGATCACCGGCTCCCACTCCGCGGGCCACGCCGCCATGCCGTACGCCGCGCCCGCGAACGCCCCCGCCAGCGCCGCGATCGAGTCCGAGTCGCCCGACGACGCCGCGGCCCGGGCGAGCGCGTCGACCGGCGCGTCCTCGTACATCAGGAAGCACAGCAGCCCCGTCGCGAACGCCTCCTCGGCGATCCACCCGGCCCCGGTCACCTGGCACGGGTCGCTGCGCCGGTCCGCGAGCACCAGCGCCGCGTCCAGCCGGTCCAGCACCGTCAGGCACTCGTCCCAGCCCCGCTCGATGAACGCCTCCGGCGTCGTCCCGAACGGACCGCGCCACAACTCGTCGCCCAGCCAGTCCCCGTGGTAGACCGACCGCTGCGCCTCGGCGTGCGCGCGCAGGTGCGCGGGGAGGGCGGACGGCGCGACCCCCGTGCGCAGCGCGTGCACCGCGGCCGCGGTGAGGTCGGACGCCGCCAGCGCGGTGGGGTGCCCGTGCGTCATCGCCGCCTGCAACTGCGCGGCGCCGCACCGGTCCGCCTCGCCGACGCCGTCCACGAGCGCGACGGGGGAGACCCGCATGTTCGCGCCGCAGCCCTTCGAGCCGCGCACGGTCGCCCACGACCACGCCACGCCGTCCGCGAGCGCCTCGCACGCGCGCAGGCAGGTGTTGCCGGGGGCGCGGTTGTTGTCGGGGGAGGCCCACCAGGTCAGGAAGTGCGTGCGCAGGCGGGGGGTGAGGCGCGCGGCGTCGAGGCGGGGGGCGGCCGCAGGGCCTTGGTTCGGCGCGTCGTGGGCGGCGCCTCTGCGGGCCGACTCGTTCGCGTCGGCCGGGTCGGCCGGGTCGGTGGAGTCGTCGGCGACGGTCGTGTCCCTAGGGGCGCCCGTGCGGCCCGTGTCGGTACCCAGGACGTCCGCCAGGGCCTGCGCCACCGCGAGGGCCATCTGCGTGTCGTCCGTCACCAGCGCCACGCCGCCGCGTACCGGGAGTTCGCGCGGGCCGGGTACGTCGTGGCGGCGCATGATCTCCGCGTACGACAGGAACTCGGTCGGCGCGCCGAGCGCGTCGCCGTACGCCAGCCCGAACATCGACCCCGCCACCCGGTCGTACCCCACACGCACCCCTTCGTCGAACTGTCCGTCGTACTGGTCCGTTGCCCTGGTCCGTCGCACCGGCCGGCCGTCGCCCGCCGTGCCGCCTGCCGCGTCGGCCACGAGACCGACCCGCCGCAGCGTAACGCCCGTCCCGCCCGGACGCGCGCCGCACAGGCGGCCGGGCGCGTGCTCCGCGCGGGTCCCCGCTGCGTCCGAGCGTCCCGTCGACGTCCCGTGCGGCGCACAAGACGTACAACACGCGCACAACGCAGGCATAACACGTGCCGTGACGGGCGAAGAGTGGGGCATGGACGTCCTGAGCAGCCGCATCCTGCTGCGGCCCACCGACCTCGAACGCACCCGCGCCTTCTACCGCGACGTCCTCGGGCTCGCGGTCTACCGCGAGTTCGGCACCGGGGAGCACCGCGGCACGGTGTTCTTCCTCGGCGGCGGCCACCTGGAGGTCTCCGCGGGCTCGGACACCGGCCCGACCGCGGCCACCCAGCTCTGGATGCAGGTGCGCGACCTCGCGGACGCCCACAAGACGCTGGCCGAACGCGGCGCCGAGATCCTGCGCGAGCCGCGCCGCGAGCCGTGGGGCCTCGACGAGATGTGGATCGCCGACCCGGACGGGCTGCGCATCTGCGTGGTCGAGGTCCCGGAGGACCATCCGATCCGGTACCGGCCGGGGACCTGAGGCCGGGCATTTCGGCGGGGTGCCGGGCGGGTGGCCGGGCCCGGCGTCTCGGTCGGGGGCCGGACCGGCCGAGCCGGCACGGCCCGCGGTCGCTGAACTGCCGAACCGCCGTACGCCCGGCAAGCACGCGGACGCCGGGCCGGGCGTGCCGCTTCCGGCGTACGGCTGCCGCTCAGCCGCCGTCCCCGCGCCCCGCCCCGTCCCGTCCGCCGGCCCCCTCCTCGACCGCGCCCTGCTCCGCCGCGTCACGGTCGGCCGCGTCGCCCGCCTCTGCCGCGGCGGCGAGGGCGGTGGGCAGGGCGCCCCACAGGAGTTCGGTGAGGTAGACGGTGAGTTCCGCGCGCTCGCACGGGCGTTCGTCCAGCCACCAGTCGCCGCACGCCTGCACCATGCCGACGATGCCGTGCGCCCAGGCGCGCGCCAGCACGCCCGTGGCCCCGACCGGGTCGAAGGACCGCGCCAGTTCCTCGCCCACGCGCCGCTGGTACGCCGTCACGTGCCCGTGCACGTCGGCCGACTCGGCCCCGGCGCGGTGCAGCAGGAAGCGGTAGACCTGCGGGTTCGCCTCGATGTGCGCGAGGTAGGTGTCGATCGTCGCCTGGACGCGCGCCCTCGGGTCGCGGGTCCGCGCGGGGTCGACGGCCGCGCGGATGGCGAGCGCGAGTTCCTCGGTGTGGCGTTCGGCGAGCGCGCGGTAGAGGCCGTCCTTGTCGCCGAAGTGGCGGTAGAGGATCGGCTTGGTGATGCCGGCCTCGGCGGCGATGGTGTTCATCGACGCGTCGGGGCCGTCGCGCATCACGACGCGGTCGGCGGCGTCGAGGAGTTCGAGGCGGCGGAGCGCGGAGCGTCCGCCCGCCGGTGCCGCGCCGCGCGGCCCGCCGGCGGTGCCGTCCGCCGCGCCGGCGGCGGATCCGGTGCCGGCCCTCGTACCGGCCCGGCCGGTAGCCCCCGTGCCGGCCCCTGTGGCGGCCCCTGTGGCGGCCGCCGCGGCGGAACCGGTGGCGGCTTCGTTGTGCGTCATGCGACCCTTCGCCGAACCCTCGCTCGTCCGATATCTGCCGTGCTCCGAGGCGTCCCGGCCTTGACAGACGTTACTAGGAGTAACACACTGCGGGTTACCCGCCGGTAACAGCCAGGTGGCCCACCCCAGCGTCCCACCCCGCACACCGCCCCGGCACCTCCACCCCGACCACCCGCGCCCGACCCGCCGCGTCCACCCGTCCCGCACACGCGGCCGCGACACCCCGGCACGGCATCACACCACCAACCACCCCAGGGAGCCAGACCCGATGAGCGCATTCTCCCTCCAACTCACCGACGACCAACGCACCGTCCGCGACTGGGTCCACGCCTTCGCGGCCGACGTCCTGCGCCCGGCCGCCGCGGAATGGGACGAACGCGAGGAAACCCCCTGGCCCATCCTCCAGGAAGCCGCCAAAGCCGGCCTCTACTCCCTCGACTTCTTCTCCACCCAGGCCTTCGACCCCACCGGCCTCGGCATCCCCCTCGCCATGGAGGAACTCTTCTGGGGCGACGCCGGACTCGGCCTCGCCATCACCGGCACCACCCTCGCCGCCGCCGGAGTCGTCGCCAACGGCACCCCCGACCAGGTCGCCACCTGGGCACCCCAGATGTTCGGCACCCCCGACGACGTCAAAGTCGCCGCCTTCTGCTCCAGCGAACCCGACGCCGGATCCGACGTCTCCGCCATGCGCACCCGCGCCACCCACGACGACACCACCGGCGAATGGATCCTCAACGGCGTCAAGACGTGGGCCACCAACGGCGGCATCGCCCACATCCACGTCGTCGTCGCCACCGTCGACCCCGCCCTCGGCGCCCGCGGCCAGGCCAGCTTCGTCGTCCCGCCCGCCACCCCCGGACTCACCCAGGGCCAGAAGTTCAAGAAGCACGGCATCCGCGCCTCCCACACCGCCGAAGTCGTCCTCGACAACGTCCGCATCCCCGGCGACTGCCTCCTCGGCGGCAAGGACAAGCTCGACGAACGCCTTGCCCGCGCCCGCGAAGGCACCCGCTCCGGCCGCACCAACGCCGCCATGGCCACCTTCGAGTCGTCCCGCCCCGCCGTCGGCGCGCAAGCCGTCGGCATCGCCCGCGCCGCCTACGAATACGCCCTCGACTACGCCAAGACCCGCGAGCAGTTCGGCCGCCCCATCATCGACAACCAAGCCGTCGCCTTCACCCTCGCCGACATGCGCACCCGCATCGACGCCGCCCGCCTCCTCGTCTGGCGCGCCTCCTGGATGGCCGCCACCGGCCAACCCTTCGACGCCGCCGAAGGATCCATGTCCAAGCTCTACGCCGGCGAGACCGCCAAATGGGTCACCACCAACGCCATGCAGATCCTCGGCGGCAACGGCTTCACCCGCGACTACCCCGTCGAACGCATGCACCGCGACAGCGCCGTCTACACCATCTTCGAAGGCACCTCGGAAATCCAACGCCTCGTCATCGCCCGCACCATCAGCGGCACCCCCATCCGCTGACCACCACACCCCGACCACCCCGACCACCCCGACCGCCAAGAGGGCCCTGAACCACCGCCGCACCAGCAGCAGTTCCGGGCCCGGCACCGAAGCCTCCCGCTGCGCCGCCTCCTGCAACACACCTCGAAAACCGCCCCACCCCGCACTACGATCCCCGCACGGCAGCCACCGAGGAGGTCGGGGAACACCCTGTTCCCGACGTCAACACAACTGGTACGCGGAGGGAACTGTGGTGGTGGGGCGGGCCGCTCGTCGGGCGGAGCGTACGGCCAGGGTCGAAGCCGCGGTCGGGAAGGATGCGACTCCCGCAGCACTCGACGCGCTGGAACTGGTCGAGTTCGCCTGGCTGCCACGGCGAGATCACACCCGGCGAGGACGTCGTCGACGACATCCTGACCTGCTCCCAAGGCGACCTCGCGCAGCTGGTCCAATGCGCCCTGATGGCCGTCACGGACTGGCGCGACCTCCGGACGGCCGCGGACGACATCAGGTCCGACAGGAACCGCTGAGCGGGCGCAGCGCCACCACGACGCGCTTGCGGACCCGGAACCGCAAGCGGGTTGGTTGCGGTTCCGGGCCCGCAGCAGAAAACGGGGGGATGCGTCAGGGGCTCAGGGGCGGGCGGCCGCCGCCGGGAGGGGCGGGGGCGGGCTCGGGACCGGGGCTGGGGCCGGGGTCCGGGGGGAGAGGGTCCGGAAAGGGGTCGGGGAGGGGCTCGGGTGTCGGCTCCGGCGACGGACCCGGGCTCGGGGGCGGAAAGGGATCAGGCGGCCACGGACCCGGCGGGCCCGGGGGAGCCGGCGGCGGACTCGGCGGATGGGTCACCACAACCTCCACACACACAAACAGAGCACCCCCCACGCCACCCCGCATACCCGCCCGCCCGGTCGGCGACGCGCGAGGAACGGGCGTACGAGGATCGGCAGGGGGCGCAGACACGGCCGGACGCGGCCGGACCCGGCCTTTCGGGCCGACCTCCTCGCCGACCGGCTCGCCAACGCCAACCCCGGCCCCGGTACGCGATCCCCCTGCGGGCCGGCGGGTTGCGCAGGGGGCGGGGACGCGGCGCTCCTGCGTACTTGTGGTGGCGGGCTTGGTGTTGTCCCCGTGCCGCTGCCCCGCCGTGTCGCCGTATGTCCAGGCTCGTCGGGCGGCCGTCAGCGCGCCAAGGGGGAGCGGCCCAGGGCCTCCGCGGCCGCCACCGCGGACGGGTCCAGATAGACGGACGTCGTGGAGACGTCCCCGTGTCCGAGGATGTCGGCGACCGTACCCACGTCGGCACCGGCCTGGCGCAGGAGCACCGTCGCGGCCGTGGGGGGGGGGGGGGGGGGGGGGGGGGGGGGGGGGGGGGGGGGGGGGG
>NZ_JBPKBH010000002.1:111344-118155 GCF_051388915.1 Yinghuangia sp. YIM S09857
GTGGCGCAGGCCGTGCGGCGTCACGGCCTGGCGCCACCGTGCCGGCATCAGGCGGACGTGCCGCTGCACCATCCGCTGCACGTCGCGCGGACACATCCGCCGCCCCCGCACCGTGACGACCAGCGCCCGCGCCGCGTCCGCCCGCACCTCCGCCGGATCAGACGCCGGCGCCGCCGGACGCTCGCCCTCGCGGTACGCCGCCAACGCCGCCAACAGCGCCTCCGACAACGGCACATCGCGCGCCCGACCACCCTTGCCCCGCCGGATGTGCAGAACCCATCCGCCGTCCTCCAGCCGCCGCACGTCGTCCGTGTTCGCCGCACACACCTCCGACACCCGCGGCCCCGTCTCCGTCAGCAGCCGCAGGATCACCTCGTCCCGCAACGCCAGCCGCTGGTCCGCCCGCACCACCCCCGACGCCGCACCCGGCAGCGCCGCGGGCGACTCGCGCAACGCCACCGCCTCCTCGACGGACAGCCCCAGCCGCGCCCCCTTCGCACGCGAGGGCACGCGTACGCCCGCCACCAACTCCATCGGATCCGCCCGCACATACCCCATCTGCACCGACCACCGGAACAGCCCGCGCACCGACGCCAGCCACCGCGCCCGCGCGTGCAGGCCCCGGCCCGGCACCTCCTCGCCGTCCGGCCCGATCTTCCGGCTCCGCGAGAACCGCGCGTCCGGCGCGTTCGCGATCCGCACCACGGCCAACTCGACATCGGACGACTCGACGTCGTCCAACACCACCCCCGGCCCCACCAGGCGCGCGAACTCCTCCACATCACGGACGTACGCCGCCGCACTCGACGCCGCCAACGCCCCCATCGCCACCCGCAACGCCAGCACATCCGCGTACTCGCGCACCGCCGCGCCCACCACGACCCGGCTCAACTCCCTCGGCGCCGCCACACCCGCGTCCTCTCACCAGCTCACCAGCGACCGGCAACACAACCGGGAAAGCCAACCATGCGGAACCGACACAACCCCGACACAACACCGACACCACCCCGGCGCAACGCCGCGACGACACGGAGACGGCACAGTGACAGCGCGGACCGCGCCACGCGGCTACCGCGACGGATCGGAACCCGGGTCCGCGGCGGCGCCGGAATCCGCGTCGGCGTCGGGCCCGGCGTCCGCCCCCGGGACCGGCGCCACGAACAGCGACTGCGCCACCGAACCGAACAACCCCGCCTCGTCGAACAACCGCGTCCGCGCCACCCCCACCCCCGCGTCACCCAGCTCCATCGCCGACCGCAGGCACAACCACTCCGACACCGGCACGCGCAGCAGATGCAGCGACAGATCCAGGTTCGGCCACACGAACCGCCGCGAATCCAACTCCGCACCGATCCCCGAACCCGTGTCCGCCACCAGCACCACCCGCTCCAACGCCCCCGGCACCTCGCCCTCCACCAGCGGACGCCCGCACCGCACCCACGCCGTTGCCCGACCCGGATACCGGAACGACCCCTCCAGGAACCGCCAGTCCAGCGCCCGCCCGTACCCGAACCGCCGCGCCAACGGCTCCTGCGGCTCCGTCGGCACCGGCCCCGGCACCTCCGACGACGCCAACGCCGCCTCCGGCAACCCCGGCACCTTCGCCGCCCGCACACGCCACAACTGCGCCGACAGGCACACCCGCCCGTCCACACTCAGCTCGCCCGCCACCAACTGCACGCTCCGGCCGTCGCGCACCACGCGCACGGCCACCCGCACCTCACCCACCGGCACCGGGCCCAGGAACTCCACCGTCAGCCGCGCCGGAACCAGCTCCGGACGCGGCGCCAACCGCTCCAACCGGCCCGCCAGCAACGCCGACGGCGGCCCGCCGTGCTGCTGCTCCAGACTCCACGGCCCCTGCGTCAGCTCCGACGCCGCAAACCGCTCCGCGCCCAGCGGAACAAAAAAGGCCTCACCCGCATTGACCGCTTCCGCCGAGACGTCCACCGCGCCGACCACCCCAAACCCCCGTCCGAGAACGACCCCCGACCACCGCCCGCACACGAATGCGGCACACCGCGGCATCCCATCACACCGGCGGCACACGACACAGCGCAAAGACACGACCCGCGAACGGCGGTTGCCAGGAGGAGCGGGACGGAACAGGCGCGGAAGGGGCGGCGGGGACCCGGAGATCGGGACGAGCGAGGACGGACGAATCAACCCGCGAGCCGAGCGGCGCGCCAGGGCCCGGCAACGAGCGACCGCGACGCGTCCGGATCACCCGCCTGCACAGCCCCCACCAGCATTAATCTGACAACATCCCGGACGCAGCCGGAACCACCCGGAACCACCCGGAACCATCCGGACACCCGACCCCGAACACCCGACCCCGGACATCCCGTCCCCCCACCGAGAACACCCCCGAACCGGAGCAGCCGCCATGCCCAACCAGGTCCCCATCACCTCGACCCCCCTCCCCGGCATCGGAACCCAGTACACCCTCCAGACCCAGGGCGGACGCGCCCTCAGCATCGTCGCCGCCCGCGACGGCCGCCGCAGCCTCGCCATCTTCGAGATCGACGACCCCGACGCCTGCGGCCCCGGCGTACGCCTCACCCCCGCCGAAGCCACCGCCCTCGCCGAACTCCTCACCGGGGAGTAACAGCCACTCCGCCCACCCCGAACCGGAGCCGCGCACCCCTCCATGCACTCGGCATCACTCTTCATCCAAATCGGCGCCATCATCCTCGGCCTCAGCATCCTCGGCCGCATCGCCGCCCGCATGGGCATGTCGCCGATCCCGCTCTACCTCCTCGGCGGCCTCGCGTTCGGCCACGGAGGCGTCCTCAGCCTCTCCGAGAGCGACGACTTCATCTCCGTCGGCGCCGACATCGGCGTCATCCTCCTGCTGCTCCTCCTCGGCCTCGAATACAACGCCAAGGAACTCGTCGGGAACCTCCGCGCCGGAACCCCCGCCGGGCTCGTCGACCTCCTCCTCAACGCCACCCCCGGCTTCATCGCCGGACTCCTCCTCGGCTTCGAACCCGTCGGCTGCATCGCCCTCGCCGGAGTCACCTGGATCTCCTCCTCCGGCGTCATCGCCAAAGTCCTCCGCGACCTCGGACGCCTCGGCAACCGCGAAACCCCCACCATCCTGAGCGTCCTCGTCCTCGAAGACCTCGCCATGGCGCTCTACCTGCCGATCCTCACCGCCCTCCTCGCCGGAGTCGGGCTCCTCGGCGGCAGCATCACCGTCCTCATCGCGGTCGCCACCATCTCCGTGGTCCTCGTCGTCGCGCTGCGCCACGGCCAGACCGTCTCCAAGGCACTCTCCAGCGAGGAACCGGAGTTCCTGCTCCTCGGCGTCCTCGGCCTGACCGTCCTCGTCGCCGGAATCGCCGACCAGCTCAAGGTCTCCGCCGCCGTCGGCGCCTTCCTCGTCGGCATCGCCATCTCCGACGAAGTCGCCGAACACGCCCAGGAAGTCCTGGCCCCGCTCCGCGACCTCTTCGCCGCCGTCTTCTTCGTCTTCTTCGGCCTGTCCACCGACCCCGCCGACCTGCCGCCCGTGCTGCTCCCCGCCCTCGCCCTGGCCGTCGTCACCGCCATCACCAAGATCGCCACCGGCTACTGGGCGGCCCGCCGCGCCGGAATCGCCAAGCCGGGCCGCTACCGCGCCGGGGGAGCGCTCGTCGCCCGCGGCGAGTTCTCCATCGTCATCGCCGGACTCGCGGTCGCGGCGGGCACGGACGCCCGACTCGGGCCACTGGCCACCGCGTACGTCCTCATCCTCGTCATCGCCGGACCACTCACCGCACGGTTCGCCGAACCGGCCATGCGGCGGATGTTCGGACCCAAGCCCGCGCCGAGGCGGGCGTACGCGGACGAACGGGACCTCGACCTGTTGCCGTGACGGCGATGGGCGCGGGCCGGCGCACGCCCACGCCCGAGGGGGCACGCCCCTTCCCGCGCGGCCGCGCCCCTCCGGCACCGCGGCGCAGCGGGCGTGAGACCGGGCGGGCTGAGGGAACACCCTCGGTGGAAGATCGTGCCCACCCCGTATATTCGCCTGCACTGTCGGGTGGCGGACGGGTTCACCCGCACGATGCGGGGAGTACGGCGCATGCCGGACGGCTTTCAGGAACTGGCACGCGCGGCCGCGGGGAACGTGGTCATGGCCATGGGCACGGAAGCCTGGCCGACGGTGCGCGCCACACTGCTCGACGTACTCGGCAGGAGTGGCGACCCGGCGCCGGAGACCTGGGTCGACACGTTCGGCGGCATGATCGCCGGAGCGGAGGGCCGCGAGCAGAACGGCCTGCGCGACGCCGCGTTCGCCCGCATCGAGTCCGCCTTCACCGGCATCCTCGCCCAACGCCCCGACGCCGCAGGGGAGATCGCACGACTCGTCGTCCCGGCCTCGCCGGGGCAGAGCGGGCCCGGGGGACCGGGCGCCGCGCAACCGCTCGACTTCTCCAAGGACTCCGCGCCGGCGCCTTCGCCCCAGCCCGGCTCGCAGCCCGGCGCGCACTCCTCCCCGCACTCGGCACCGCAGGGCTTCCCGCCCCCCACGCCGCCGCAGGGCATGCCGCCGATCCCCCCGGGACCGCCGCCGTCGTACGGGGGCTCCCAGCCGTCCGGCCAGCCCATGGGCGGCCCCGCGGGCGGCCCATACGCGCCGCCGCCGCAGGGCCCGTACCCCCAGGACCAGTTCCAGTCCGGGAACTTCCAACAGGGCAACTTCCAACAGGGGAACTTCCAGCAAGGCCAGTTCCCGCAGGGCGGCCACCAGGGCCCGCCGCCCCCGATGGGCCACGGCGTCCCGGGACAGCACCGGAACCGCCCCAACTCCAACAAGATGATCATCGGCAGCGTCGTCGCCGTCGCCGTCGTGGCCGGCGCCGTCTTCGGCATCGTCGCGCTCACCGGCGACTCGGACGACGAAGACTGCCCCACCGCCGCGGGCGCAGCACACGCCGCACCGATGTCCGGCGCACTCGCCGTCGGATCCGACAAGTGCGGCGGCCCGGGCCCCGGCTCGGGTGGCAACGGCTCCGGCAGCGGCGGCAACAGCACGGGCGGCGACGCCAAGAACACCGACACCGTCACCGGGCCGTGGACCGGCACGTACGAGAACGAGGTCCCGGCCAAACTGAGCGGCGACTTCTCGCTCACCCTCGAACAGGACGGCAACCGCGTCACCGGCGAACTCGACCTCGACGTCGCCGGCTGCGACCTCTCCGGCCCCGTCACCGGCACCATGAACGGCAGCAAGATCACCCTGCGCTCCTCCGGCTCGTCCGACACCATCTCCATGCGCGGCGACCTCCTCGGCGGCCGCCTCACCGGCAAATACACAACCACCTGCAACGACGCCAGCGGCTCCTGGAAGGCCGAACAGGGCTGACGACCACCGTCGGTCTGCGGGTCATCGGCGGCCAGGTCGAGGCCGGACCAGGCGCCGGTGGTGGCCGGGCCCTCGTACGTGCGGGGCGCCGGCCCTGAGCAGGGTGCCCAGGGCGTGGAGATGGCGGGCGTTGGTCTGCTTGTCGGTGGAGTGCCGCAGATATACAAGCGGTCTGCCATGTCCCGTCCCCGGGTTCGTTCCGGAGGCACGCCGGGAGGCGACCGTGTGGGGGCGGAACGGGGAGGCGCAATCACGGATCAGGCATGACTGAATCGGTGCGCCGACTTGCGCCGTTATAGCCGTGTCGGCTCATTGGACCGGCGGGCGGGGGCTCAATCGGCCGATTCCGCCCCGCCGCGGTGTTCGACCGGCGACGTCCGATCCGACAACAACGGCTCGATCCGCGCCCACTGGACATCACTCAACCCATGGCCGTTCAACGATCGGATAATCCGAAGGGAACGCTTTAGGCTGCCCGCCATGATCGATCTCCCCCTCAGGAACGCCGAGTTGATTCGTGAGTCGGACGAGCCGGTCGCGGGTGCAATACAGAGGGTCAACGGCGGCTGGGCCCTCCACGACCGCTCGGGCAACGTCGTGCTCTTCGACACGGAACTGCGTGTCCGCGCCCGTATTCCGATCCCGGACCGCTTCCGCAAGGACGGCGCCTACAACTGGGACATCCACCCCAGCGGCGCCTGGGCGGCCTTCGCAGGCCTGCGACACACCACCTGCGTCGGGCCCGACGGCACCGTCGTCTGGGAATCCGACCACCCGGGTCTGACCAACGTGGACGGAGACCTGATCCTCGTCAGCGTGGGATTCCACCCCTTCCGCGACGAACTGCACGTCTTCCCCGGCACGAAGGACGACGACTGTTCACAAGAGGACGCCGGATACGAAAGTGCGTGCTGGGAGGTCTCCCTGCCCGACTTGGCCGTCAGCAAGGACGAGTCCCTCAGCGACGACCGCTGGGTCCTGTTCCCGGACGGCCGGCACAGGGGGCAGTCCTCCTTCGACGGGCACAACATCGACGGCTGGTGCTACCGATTCTCGGACGGGGCGTTCTCCCCAGGTTCCAGCCGCCCGGTCGACGTCCACCCCGACGGCACCATGTGGCTCGGCGAAGCGTTCGGCGGCCTCTGGATGAACCCGTTCGAACCGGATGACGAGGACGACGAAGAGGAGGAGAACGTGACGGACGACGAATGCTACGACGAGGCGTTCTTCCTCGACCGAGAGCTGGTCATCGCTGCCACTGACGGACCCGTCACTCACGAACTGCTGGCCGCCGAAACCCTGCAACGCGTCGCCCGCGTGGCCTACTCGCTCGACGAAGAGCAGTGGCAGTGGATGGCCTCCTTCGGCGACGGCACCTGGGTCACCACCAGCTTCGCGCCCGGCGCCGACAGCGCCCGGCTGCGCCACTGGCGCCTCGCCTGACGCTCGCCGCGGGGG
>NZ_JBPKBH010000002.1:118295-129459 GCF_051388915.1 Yinghuangia sp. YIM S09857
CCGCGCGTCTGCGCGCCCAGAGCAGCGGGGTCAGCCGTTGTAGGGCCCTGTGACGTCCAGGACCCAGGTCACGCCGAAGCGGTCGGTGAGCATGCCGTACAGCGGCGCCCACGGCGCGGCCTCCAGAGGACGCACCACCGTCGAGCCCTCCGACAACTTCCGCCACAGCGCGCTGATCTCGTCGGCGTCGTCGCCGCGCACGGACACGAAGAACGGGTTGTCGCCCTGGTCCCAGGCCAGATGGGAGGGCACGTCGTAGGCCATGACATGGAACCCGTTGTCCGCGACGACCTCGCCCCACATCACCCAGTCCGCCTCACCCTCGTCCTGCACGCTCCCGGCGTCCTTGTAGGTGACCGCGACCGTGCGCCCGCCGAACACCGACCGGTAGAAGTCCAGCGCCTCACGCGCGGCGCCCCGGAAGTTCAGATGGGTGGTGGTCGTGACAGCCATGAGCTGCTCCTCGCCTTCGTTCGGATGTGCGCCGGCCGGGGGATCCGTGCTCGGCGCGGCCACCGGGACCTGGAGCGACGTCCCCTCGGTGACCGTGTCCTCACCATCACAGAAGTAGCGGACAGGTTGCGTCCTCTACTTTCGGCACAATGGCGGACGTGCAGAAAACGTCCTCGCGGCTGCTCGCGCTGCTCTCCCTGCTCCAGGCCCGTCGTGACTGGTCCGGCGACGACCTCGCCGCGCGACTCGACGTCACCCCGCGCACGGTGCGCCGCGACATCGACCGGCTACGGGAACTCGGATACCCGATCCTGACCTTCAAAGGACCCGCCGGCGGCTACCGCCTGGACGCCGGCTCCCACCTGCCCCCACTGCTGTTCGACGACGACCAGGCCGTCGCCCTGGCCCTCGCTCTGCAAGCCGCCGCCACCAGCACCACGATCGGCGATGACGCACGACGCGCCCTGGCCACCGTCCGCCAGGTCATGCCCCCACGCCTGCGCAACCGGATCGACCTGCTCCGCGTCACAGCCGTACGCCCGCCTGGAAACGACAACGCCGCGGCGCCCAGCTCCCAGACACTCGTGGAGCTGAGCAACGCCATCCACACCCGCGCGGAGCTCCGCTTCGACTACGGGCACGACCCCGCCGCCACCGGCGGGAACCCCCGCCGGACACAACCCCACCACCTGATCACATGGCGCGGCCACTGGTACCTCCTGGCCTGGGACCTGGACCGCGAGGACTGGCGAGCCTTTCGCGCCGAACGGATCCACCCCCGAACCCCCACCGGCCCTCCCTTCACCCCACGCGACATCCCCGGCGGTGACGTCTCCGCCTTCATCACCGGCCGATTCCGCGGCAACGAGGGCACCCGCACCGACTGGCCGTGCCAAGGCGAGGTCATCCTCGGCCTCCCCGCCACCGCCGTCGCGCCCTTCGTCCCGGACGGCATCGTCGAAGCACTCGGCACCGACCGCTGCCGGCTCCTTCTCGGCTCCTGGTCGTGGACCGGCCTCGCTGCCGCCGTCGGCCGCTTCGACACCGACATCGAGGTCGTCGGCCCCCGCGATCTCAAGGACGCCTGCGCACAGCTGGCCACCCGCTACGCCGACGCCGCCCGCGACACGTCCCCACGCCACGGCTCCGGGGCCCTCCCGGACAGCCCGGCCCCGCCGCGGGCAGGTCCTCCGCCACCCGAGGGGCACGTGGCTCGCCGTCGCCGCTGAGTTCAACACCTCGGCTAACGACGTGAGTCGACGCACGTCGGGTTGGGGGCTGTTGAGGTGAAGAGCCGCTGGGGCGGCCGCCGCTGCGCCGTCCCGGCGGGCAAGGCCGCGAGGCCGCGAGGTCGCGGGGCTGCCGCGCGGAGGCGGGCGGTGCGTCCGCCCCCGTCACTGCGAGGGGGACGGGGGCGTGTGCAGGGTGCGGCGCAGCCATCGGGTGCGGGTCTCGCGGGCCGTGTGGGTGAGGACGGCACCGGGGGCGAGCGTGTCGAAGCCGTGGAAGGCGCCGGGCCATACGTGGAGTTCGGCGTTGCCCCCGGCCCGCCAGATGGCGTCGGCGTACGCCACGCACTCGTCGCGGAACATCTCGGCCGAGCCGACCTCGATGTAGGCCGGGGGGAGGCGGGTGAGGTCCGTGGCGCGGGCGGGGGCGGCGTACGGCGGCACATCCGGGGTGTCGTGGCCTCCTTCGCCGTCGCCGTCGCCGAGGAGGGCCTGCCAGGCGGTTGCGTAGGACGTGAGGTCGCCCAGGTCGATGCCGGACATCTGGCGGGCGGAGAACGTTGCGACGCGGTCGTCGAGCATGGGGGACAGGAGCAGCTGCCCCGCCGGTGCGGGGCCGCCGCGGTCGCGGGTGAACAGAGCGAGGGACGCGGCGAGTCCGCCGCCCGCGCTCTTGCCGCCGAGGACGATGCGCCGCGGGTCGACGCCGAGGTCGGAGGCGTGGGCGTACGTCCACGCGAGTCCGGCGTGGCAGTCCTCGATCTGGCTGGGGTAGCGGGCCTGCGGGGCGAGGCGGTATTCGACGGAGACGACGGCGAGGCCGAGGGGGAGGGCCCAGTCGCGCAGGATGCAGGGGAGCACGGACCAGGCGTTCCCCATGATCATCGCGCCGCCGTGCAGGTAGTAGAGCAGGGGGAGGGGGCCGGTGGCCTGTGCGGGCGGGCGCTGACGAGGGTGACGTCGGGCGCGCCATGAGGGCCGGGTACGCGCAGCTCCGTCACGTCGAAGAGGCCGTCGGCGCGGAGGGCTTCGGCCGTGGGCCTGGGGCGGGCGGTGGCGTCGCGGCGTTGGAGGGCCTCGATGGTGTCGGGGGTGACGGGCCGGCGGGCGTCGGGGTCGAGGGCGGCCAGGACCGCGGCCAGCTCGGGGTCGAACGGAGGTGGGGAAGGGGACGCGTCCGGCACGTCCCGAGGAGGGGCACCCATGCGGAGAAGCCAATCACAGCGCGGAGCGCGGACGCGGAGACGGGACTGCCGAACGACCGTGGTGGGAGCGGCAAATGCGGTGGCGTGCGGGGCAACTCCCGGACAGGGCAACCATGTCGTGTAATCCTCATTACACGACATGGTTCGGGGGAGCGCGAAGAACCCCCTGGGGAGGGGGTGTTCGTCCACGATGCCACGCGGCGACGGAATGCGCACGTCGGCAATTCGCGTCAGATGGTGGGGACCGTATCAAGATCGTTGCGGGGAGAGGGGTGGGTGTTTGGGACGTGGAGGGGGGTGGTGGTTGGGTGCGGCAAGGGCGGGAGCGCGGGCGGGGCGGAGCGGGCGCAATATAACGGTCTTCCGGGTCCCTGCGACCAGGCAACATGCAGAGCGGCGTGGGAGTGCCCGGCCTGTGGCCGAGTCAGCCGAACGAGTGGACGTAGTTGGACGTGGGCAGGGTCTCGCTGAGTTCGAACGGTTGGCCGTCGTTGCCGGGCCGGTGCGTGCGTACGGCTTCGTGCGCAGCAAGCGCGGCGCGCGGCGTCGCCGTACGCGAACCGCCCGCCCCGCGCAGATGACTACTCGTCCAGACGTGCCACCCACCGAGGCCCCGCAAGATCACGCGGCCGCAAACCCCGCGACGACGCACACCGCAGGAACCGCCTTGCAGATCAGCCCCTTTCGGCGCCGAACAGCCACTTCCACGGTTCGCCGATAATGCACATTATGTCAAGTAGCGCGAGTGAAGGCCTCCTCCGCCCGATGTCGCGACTACGCCTCAGCCCTCCGCGGTCTACCCGACCCACCAGGTGCGATCAACGGACGCGCAGTCCAACTCCTCGCTGCGGAGCACAACGTGGGCCACGAACGCGTCCGGCAGCCGGACCCCGTGCTCCTCGACGTAATGAGCAAGCCCCACCGGCCAGATGAACTCGCCGTCCGTCCGCTCGTCACTACCGTTTGCGGCGCCGCAAATGCGGCAGCGTGAGATGCCCATGAAACGACGACCGATCTGGCCCCGGTCCAGGTAGTCGACCACCAGGGCCCGCTCGTCCTCGTCCCACGACGTGTCGACCAGGTCCGTCGGCTCCGGGAACTGCGGACAGTCGCTCGATCGCCAGTAGCCGAGGGCCCTGAGGCGCATGGCCGGAGGTTAACGGAAACGTCAGCCCGCGTTCTCCGCCGCAACCGTCCGCTGGTCGAAGAACACCAGCAGTTGCAGTACCGGACCGGGCTCTCGAACGACGGCGGGTCGAGTGCACCGACTTCCGGGAACATCGCCCGCAGCATCATGCCGACGTCCGCGTCGTTCGCGGGATGCCGGTCGGCCAGGAGAAGCCACACCCGGTGAGAAGCCACACCCCCGGTGCATCATGGCGACGAACCGCCCGGCCCGCGAACTCGCGTGCGACTACCCCGAGTCGCCTCCGACCACACAAACCGCACAGTTGCATTCGGCATGCGCAATCCACCGACCCGAACGCCCCCACCCCTCACTCCCCCGCACCCACTCCCGCAAGCCCCCGCCCGGCCCGCCCAACTTCCCTCCCCCGCACCCCCGTTCTTCGCTCTCCGTACCCGGTCGTTTCCGCCCCGCAACGCTCCGACCTGCGGTGCGGCCCTCGCAACCGGGCTATCCGGGACAACCCCGGACCGGCCCCCACGGCTGGCACTTTCGGGCGGATTTCCCGCCTTCGCCTACCCCGGGGACCCCGCCCGTTCTATCGTCGGCCCGATCGGTGTCACCCGAGGGAAGGGGCCGGCCGTGACCCGACGAGGAATGGGCGCCGCACGGGTCGGACAGGCGTTGGGGCTGGTCCCCCGCCAGGTACGGCTGGCCGCGCGGGCGGGGCTGCTGGACCAGCACGAGGACGGCACGTTCGACGCGGACTGCGTCGCCAGGGCCGCCGCCGACCAACGACGATTCCTGGACGCCCTGCACCGCGAGGAGCCGCTGAGCGCCCGTCGCGCGGCCGCGCGCCTGCACATCAGCCGCGAGCGCTTCAACCGCGTCGCCCGCACCGCCGAACTCCCCGTAGTGGAACGCCAGTGGCTGCGTCGCAACGGCCGCGACCTGGAGGTCTGCTACTTCCGGACGGCCGACGTCGACGCCCTTCTCCCCCACGTCGTCGCGGACATCGAACTGCGGGCCGCCGCCGCGACCGTGGCGCGTTCGCAGGCCGCCGCCAAGGCCGCCCGCACCCGCGCGCACAACCGCGAACGCGCCCAGCACGCCCGGCAGTTGCTCGCCACCCGCCGCCCCGGCGCGATGGGCGACCCGGTCGAGACGGTGCTGTGGGCCGTCGCCCTCGGCGCCGCCCACGGACGCATCCCACCCCGGCTGCGCCGGTTCCGCGACGACACCCGCGCCCGCGCGCTCGCCGAACTCGTCGGACAGGCCCGCCTGCGCCCCGCCGAGCTCGCGCAACTGGCCGAGGAGGCGACCGGCCCCGCGCTGCGCGTACTCCCCTGTCTGGCCAAGCCCCAGGAGGTCGCCGCGCGCCTCGGCGTCCCCGCGACGCGGGTGGCGGAGCACACCCCGGCGCTGCACGGCTACATCGCCCGCGCGACGCTGGAGGAACTGGCCCAGGTGCCGCCCGGCTGGCTGCTGTTGCTGCGCGGCGACCAGGAGCTTGAGCGCGTTTCGGCGATGTGGGCGCGCGAACAGGAGCTCGTGTGGCAGCAGGCGCGCGACCGCGCCGACGCCGTGCTCAAGGACGCCGCCCGCGCGGTGGCACGGCTGTCCGACGAGGCCGTGGCCGAGCTGTTCGGCCTGGACGCGGAGCTGGTGGCGTCGCTGCGCCCCCGCAGCGGGCGGTGGTCGGCGGCGTACGTCGAGGAGCTGCTGCGCACCCGCCCGGCGTGGCTGGACGACGAGGACGCGGCCCGTGCCGAGGTCGTACGGCGCGCGCGTTCGGCGGAGCGGCGCGCCTCCGCGCGGGCGGCCCGCCGCCTGGGCTGGCGCCGCGTGTGGGCGCACGTGTTCGGCATGGCGGTGGAGGACGTGCCGGAGACCGTCGGCCGCCCGACCCAGGCGGCGGTACGCGCCGCACTCGCCTCTCCCCCGCGTTGGGCCCGCCAGTCGGACGGCGGCGGCGCGACCGTGTGACGCCACGCGCGCCGCCCCGGGCACCCCGGCGCGCCTGTCAGTCCGAGGCAGCCCGCGGGGGGCCGCGGTGTCAGCCGTACGTCGTCCGTCCCCGGGCCGACCCGCGGCGGGCGCCGCGCGGGCGCCCCGGCAACAGGATCGACGACGTCGGTCGGTCTTCTCGGGAGGGCGCGGATGAGCGCGCTCTCGGCGAAAGCGGCGGTGGCGGCGGAGGCCGGAGCGGCAACCGAGACGACCGGAGGGTGTCAGGGGTAGCCGATCTGGGCCTGGTCGTCCGCGACGTCGCGGAGTTCGGCGTCGGGGTTGAGGAGCGCCACCAGGTCCCCGGTGAGCGGCTCCAGGGCGCAGACGCGGCGTACGGCGTCGAGGTCGACCGCGGTCTCGTAGTAGTCCTCGGCGAACTCCCGGTACGCCTGCGGGGTCGTGTCGACGAG
This sequence comes from Yinghuangia sp. YIM S09857, assembly GCF_051388915.1. Taxonomy (NCBI): domain Bacteria; kingdom Bacillati; phylum Actinomycetota; class Actinomycetes; order Kitasatosporales; family Streptomycetaceae; genus Yinghuangia; species Yinghuangia sp. YIM S09857. Next base: position 124,729 of record NZ_JBPKBH010000002.1, read on the forward strand.
CAGGCGGAAGAGCCGGTCCGCGCCGTCGGCCGGCTCGCGGCCGTCTGGGGTCGGCGCCACGTCGCCGCAGCGCCACGCGTCGTCGTGCGTCTCGCGCCAGAAGCACACGGTGGCCTGCGGGGATCCGTCCGGGTGGCAGAACGCGGGCTCGGTGACGTGTGCGGCCAGGCTCGGCGGGACGGAGTCCAGGACGCCCGGCCAGGGCCCGGGGGTCCTGTGCATCGGCGACTCGTGGTCCCAGCCGCGCGCGTACGTCCCGGCGGCGGAGAAGACGATGAAGTAGTCGTTGCCGCTGCCGTTGCGCATGGACGCCATGTCCTCGCCCGGAGCCCATCGGGTGTCGAAGGAGTAGTACCGCGACACCCAGTCGTCCGGGCTCATGATCGCGTCCAGCATCGCCAGCGCTCGCGAGCGGTCCCGGAGCGCGGTGGGGTCGGGCAGACGGCGGATCACATCGAACACGGTCACGGGGGTCATCCAAGCGGACGGCCTGGTGGCGCCGGGCACCGGCCCGGTCTGGCGCGGAGCGGATGACGACCGAACGGACGGCGGCACCCCAGGGAGTGTTTTCCAAGTTCTGTCGGGTGGCCCGCGGGCGTGGTGCGTGCGCTCGCAAGGCCGCGGCCCGCGGCTCGGCCTGGGTTTGGCTTGGGTTTGGCTTGGGAGGGCACTCAGGGCCCGGAGCGTGCCGCGGCCCGCGGGCTCGGAGGGAATGTGAAGCACGACCTTAGTGCGCTGGTGCGCGGGTGGTCAGGCCGAGGGCCCGGTAGAGGTCGTCGAGGCCGCCGTGGGCGAGTGCGCGGTCGATGGCGTCGGGGGCTGCGGCCAGGTCGGCTTGGGCGGCCCAGGCGGTGACGGCCGCGACGGCGTCGGCGCGGCGGTAGTCGTCGGGGAGGGCCGCGGCGTACTGCTCGGTGGCGCGTTCCTCGCCGAAGACGACGTCGAAGGGGTCGCCGTCGTCCGGGGTCGCGCCCTCGCCGATCGCGCACAGGCCGTCGACGACGTAGACGGCGAGGGCGGGCGCGCCGGTCGTACGGGCCAGCGCGCAGACGTCGGCGTCGCCCGTCCCGGTGTCGGAGATGCGGAGCTCGCGCCAGTCCCCGAACACGCGTTCGCCGCCCACCGCTCCCCCGAAAGCCGAGACTGCGGGAGCCCGGCGCAGCTCGGAGTCTCCGCGGGCGAGCACGACCCAGCCGACGTAGTCCATGTCCGGGGACGCTACGCCACTGGCTGACGCCCCGTCAGCGGGGTGCGCCGCTCGGCCGTTCCTGGGCCGTCTCCGCCGCGGATGCGAGCGTCGGTGTGGGGGCCGCCCGGGCGCGGCACCGGGGGCTCGGTCTGGTGGGGTGCAAACGCCGAGAAGGGCCCTGCCGAAGCGGGGCCCTTCTCGCGGCCGGTGGGCGGGTCGCCTCGCGGCGAAAGGCACGCCGAGGCTCCAGCCGAACGGTATTCCTCGGTGGCAATAGGTGAGACCCGGGGACACCGGTCCCACCGACCACCCGTTGCAACCACGGCATGGGCGCGGGCATTCCCGGGCTCGGTGCGGCGGGCTTGGTGCGGCCGGATCCGCGGGTCGTGGACGGTCCCTTTGGACAGCGATCCGACATGTTGTCCGTACGGATGTTCGGGCGTGTGTTCGGGCGGATCTTCGGCAGGAGCTTTGTCAGGGGCTTCGGACGGAGCTGGGCGTGCGGGTCGGCGCCGCGGACGCCGAGCGGGACGCCGCGCCCTGTGTCGGACTGCCCATCAGGCGTCCCCGGACTTTCCGGCCTTCCCGGCCTTGCCCCCGTCGCTCCCCGAAGCCCGGCGGTCCGCGGACTCGGACTCCCGGCGTGCCCGTCGCACCCGGGTCTCCGCCTCGCGCACCGTACGTTCCGCGGCCTTGAGGTCCGCGCGTGCGTCGCGTACGGACGCCTCCGCGTCGTGGAGCTCGTCCTGTGCGGTGGTGAGCCGGGCGGCAAGGTCGGCGGCGCGGCGGGCCGCACGTTCCTGGTGGGCGGTGGCGCGGTCGAGGCGTTCCTGGTGTCCGGTGCGCGACCTCTCGGCGGCCTGGCACGCCTGCTCGGCCTCGCGCAGTGCCTGCCGGGCGCTCTCGGCGCGGGCCCGTTGCTCGCGGCGTGCCCGGGCGCTGTCGAGGTCGGCTGCGGTGTCAGGGGACGCTGTCCCGGGGGCGGCCTGACGCTTGCGACCCGAACCGCAGCCTCGTGCCGGGCCCGCCCCGTCGGCCGTGCCCCCGGCCTGGTCCGCCTGGTCGCTGCGAATGCCCCGGGGCGAGGACGCGCCGGCACCAGCCCCGCCCGTACGCGGCGCCCGCCCCTTCGCCGCCGACGGATCGATCGCCGGAAATCCCGCCGCCTCCAACGGCCGGGACAGTTGTCCCGACGCCCACGCCTGCGCGGCGTCCGCGTCCGCGAGGGCGGCGTGCAGGGTGTCCTGGACCTCCTGCTGCGCCTGGTCGCCGATCGGTTGTCCGGCGGCGGCGGCGAGCTGCCGGGCCTCGCGGGCGAGTGCGGCGGTGACCTGGTTCCGGCGTGCGGACAGGGTGCGCAGTTGGGCGCCGTCGACGTTGCGGTACGCCTCGCGCAGTGCCTCGCCGAGTTCGAGCAGCGGGCCGGTCTCATCGGGGCGGGTGCGTACGAGCAGGTTGCTGGCCCACGCGGCGAGGGTGGGTTTGGGCAGGGCCCTGATGCGCTCGCCGAGCGGGCGGTCCCCGGCGTGGACGGCTTCGGCGGCGCGGGCGTTGCGGGCGGCGGTGAATTCGCCGGGGGTGAGGGCGTACAACTCGTCGGTGACGGCGTTCAGATCCACGGGGGGACCTCCAGGACCGGGCGAGTGGGACCGCGTGTCGAGTGGGCTCGGGTGCGCGCATCCGGGGCGGAGTCGGGACCCGGGCCGCAGAGGCGGGGCGCGGCGCAGCGCGGCGTCCGCTACCGGCCCCTGCCCGCGAAGGCCGGCCGTCACGCACCGCGGTCCAATCGCGGTCCATCGCGGTTCACAGGGTCCCGCTGTCCGCTGCGCGCCGGGGCCGGGCCGAAATTGGCTTGCGCGTGGGGGGTTCGGGATCTTCGCCGTACGCTCCCGCACGTCCCGTCAGTCCCCACCCGTCCCGTCGTCGCTCTGTCCTTCCCCGCCTGTTCCGTCCTCGTCCCGCCCGCCCGCGCACCAACCCCCGCAGGGTCGGCCGCTCCGGCTGTCCCGCGGCTGCGTAGCATCGCGTGCCGTCCCATCGCCCCACCGCAGCCCCGGACACTCCCGACCCGGTCCCTCTCCCGGCGTCCCACGGATCCCCTCGGGGCCCTGAGCCCACAGCCCGCAGCCCGCGGTCCGGAGCCCGCGGTCCGGAGCCCGCGGTCCGGGCGACCCGGTTCCGGCCGGCTGCCGAGTCCCGAAAGGCCCTGCTCCTGAACACCGCATCCGCGGAAGTGCTCTCCGTCGTCCTGCTCCTGGCGGTCCTCGGCTGCGCGGTGGTCCGGCCGCGCGGGTTGCCGGAGGCGGCGGTGGCGGTTCCGGCGGCGGGGATCGTGGTGGTGACGGGGGCGGTGTCGTTGGAGGCGGCGCGGGAGGAGGCGGAGCGCCTCGGGCCGGTGATCGGGTTTCTCGCGGCGGTGCTGGTGCTGGCGCGGCTGTGCGACGAGGACGGGTTGTTCCAGGCGTGCGGTGTGTGGATGGCCCGTGCGGCGGCGGGGCGTTCGCAGGGGCTGCTGGTCCAGGTGTTCGTGCTGGCGTCGCTGATCACGGCGGTGCTGAGTCTCGACGCGACGATCGTGCTGCTGACGCCGGTGGTGTTCGCGACGGCGGCTCGGGTTGGGGTGCGGGCGCGTCCGCACGTGTTCGCGTGCGCGCACTTGTCGAACACGGCGTCGCTGCTGCTGCCGGTGTCGAATCTGACGAACCTGCTCGCGTTCTCGGTGAGCGGGCTGAGCTTCTTCCGTTTCGCGGCGCTGATGCTGCTGCCGTGGCTGGTGGCGATCGCCGTGGAGTACGCGGTGTTCCGGCGGTTCTTCCGGGCCGACCTCGCGGCCGGTGCGGAGGCGCCGCCGCGGCTGGACGCTCCGGCGGTGCCGGTGTTCGCGCTGGTGACGGTGCTGGGCACGCTGGCGGGGTTCCTGGTGGCGTCGGCGGTGGACGTGGACCCGGCGTGGGCGGCGGCGGCCGGTGCGGCGGTGTTGGCGGTACGGGCGCTGCTGCGCCGTCGGACGACGCCGCGGGCACTGGTCCAAGCCGCGGCGCTGCCGTTCCTGGCGTTCGTGCTGGGGTTGGGGCTGGTGGTCCGGGCGGTGGTGGACAACGGCCTGGCGGAGGCGCTCGGGCATGTGGTGCCGCACGGGACGGGGCTGCCGGCGCTGCTGGCGATCGCGGGGGTGGCGGCGGTGCTGGCGAACCTGGTCAACAACCTGCCCGCGGTGCTGGTGATGCTGCCGCCGGCCGCGGCGATCGGTCCGGGGGCGGTGCTGGCGGTGCTGCTCGGGGTGAACATCGGGCCGAACCTGACGTACGCGGGGTCGCTGGCGACGCTGCTGTGGCGCCGGATCGTGCGGGAGCAGGGGGCGGAGGCGGGGTTGGGCGAGTTCACGCAGCTGGGTCTGCTGACGGTGCCCGCCGGGCTGGCGCTGTCGGTGACGGCGCTGTGGGCGTCGCTGGCGCTGATCGGCGCCTGAGGGTCGGCGCCGGCACCTGAGGAGCGGCATCTGAGGTTCGCGGCGTCCCGTCCGGGCCCGACCGCGGGCGCGG
>NZ_JBPKBH010000002.1:129588-184993 GCF_051388915.1 Yinghuangia sp. YIM S09857
CCCGCTACTCCATGAGTTCGGCGGCCACCACGGCCCCGAGCTCCGTGCAGGCCTCGCGGGCGTCCTTGGTGACGGGGCCGGTGATCTCGACGGGCGGGCGTACGCGGCGCAGGTCCATCGCGGCGGCGGCGGTCTCGACCGAGCGGACGGCTCCGGCGGTGTCGCTGTTGCCGTGCACGTAGAGGCCGTACGGCTTGCGGCGGGCGCCCTCGGCGTCGAGGTAGAGCAGTTGGTCGAACCAGTGCTTGAGGGCGCCGGACATGTAGCCGATGTTGGCGGGGGTGCCGAGGAGGTAGCCGTCGGCTTCGAGGGCTTCGACCGGTGAGCAGACGAGGGCGGGGCGTACCCGGACCTCGACCCCGGTGATGTCGGGGTCGCGGGCCCCGGCGAGGGCGGACTCCAGGAGTTCGGCCAGGGTCGGGGACGGGCTGTGGTGCACCACCAGGAGAACCGTCATCGGACCGCCACCCGCTCTCACGTCCCTCGGTCGCCGTTGTCTTCCCGGTGCCGGGTGTCCGGCGCGGGGCCAACCCTACGGAAGTCGCCCCCGAGTCGTCGCGGTGCGGGCGGGTGTTGGGCCGTACGGGTGGACTCGCCGTGGCTTCCGTGCGGGGGCGGTGGGGCCGGGAATCCCGCCGGTCAGCGGGGAGCGGGTGCGATTTGTGCGTTTTGAACCCATTTGACGGGTTGCATCGGCTTCACCATTTGTAAGGATAAGACCACTTTCTGTGATGTTTGTGACATTCGTGTCCAAGGCGTCGTGCGATCGCCGTCGTCCCCACCCGCACACCATGTGCACACCCCGTGCACCGCCCCCAGGAGTCACCGTGGTCCTGTCCATCTCCGGAGTCCTGTTGCTCGGCGTCATCGCCTTCCTGTTCTTCCGCAAGGACGGGATGAAGATCTCGCACGCCCTCGTCTGCGCGCTCTTCGGCTTCTACCTGGCCAGCACCGCCATCGCCCCGCACATCACGGCCAGCGGCAACAGCCTGGCCAGCCTCCTCGGCGGGCTGAACTTCTAGCCCCCCGCACGGCACGTCCGGAGCCGCCCGCCCACGGCGGCACCCGCGTACCCGGCCCTGGCTCGTCGACGAGCCGGGGCCTTGCGCGTACCCCGGACATCCGGACCCGCACCACCGCGCATCACCCAGCAGCCCCCTGCAACAGACCCCTGCCGCCCCAGGAGCCCCCGTGCCGTCCCCCCTGCCGCCCACCGCGCCCGCCCTGCCCCGCCGTGTCGCCGCCGCCACCCGCAGCGGCCTGCACGCGACCCGGGCCGGACTCAGCAACAGCCGCGCCCACCTCGGCCGCGTGCGCCACCACGCCCGCGACATGTTCTCCCCGCTGCTCCACCTCGGCCGCGGCCTGCGCCGCGAGGCCGCGTGGGCGCGCGCGTGGTGGAAGGAGGCCCCGCCCGACAAGCGCAAGGCCGCCGCCGTCGGGGTCGCCGTCTCCGCGGTCCTGCTCTATTTCCTGCCGTTCGGCCCGCTCCTCGCCCTCGGCGCCCTCATGGCCGGCGCCGCGTGGATGGGACGCGACCGCACGCCGCCGCCCCCGCCCGGGCCGCCGCCCGGCGACGGCCGCCTCCAGGCCGTCTACAACGGGCTCGTCCCGCACCTGGCCGACGACCACGACCCGGCCGGGCTGTTCAGGCCGGGCGGGGAGTACGCCAAGGCGTTCGAGCACCACGAGTTCGACGGCGACCGCCTCACCCGCCTCGAACTGCGCTACTCCCCCTACTTCACCGACGACGACCCCGACGCCCGAGCCCGCATCGAACGCGTCATCGAGGCCAAGGCCGGACGCGCCCGCGAGTACCTGTACGACTGGGACACCGAGAACAACCGGCTCACCGTCGCCGCCCTCCCGCCGCTCCCCGGCCCCGTCCCCGCGCAGCACTACGTCACCGCGCCGTGCGAGATCGTCCTCGGGTTCACGGACGCCAGCTCCACCAACCGCCTCATCCCGGTGTCCATGACCCCGCTGTCCCCGGCGCCCGCGCCCCCCGGTGCGGGAACGCCCGGCGTGTCGGTCGCCAAGACCCCGGACGCCCCCTCGGGCGCCGCGCCCGGCGGCACCGTCCCGCCGCCCGCCGCGAACGTCCAGCAGCTCCCGCCCGTCATCTGGCGCACCGGGACCCGCACCAACGCGCCGCACCTGCTCGCCGTCGCCGGACCCGCCTCGGGCAAGACCACCCTGCTGCGCACCATCGCCCTCCAGGCGCTGCGCGACGGCGACCTGATCGCCATCGACGCGACCGGGTCCGGCGACTTCGCCTACCTCGCGGGACGGGCCGGCGTGCTGCGCGTCGACTCCACCGCCGAGCAGGTCCGCGAGACCCTGACGTGGCTGCACGCCGAGACCGCGCGCCGGGCCGCGGCCATCTCGGACGCCAAGGCGGCCGGCGCCCCCGTACCCGACGACGCGCGCCGGCCGCTGCTGGTGCTGCTCGACGAGCCCGCGGAACTGGCCGACGCCGCCGGGGCGTCCGCGTCCGACGTCTACGAACTCCTCGACCTGCCGCTGCGCCTGGGCCGTACCACGCACATCAGCGTCGTGACCACGGCGCGGCCGACGCAGCTTGCCCGGCTGCACCCGGGGCTGCTCGGCGAGACGCACACCCGCATCGCGCTCGGCCCGCTGGACGCCGACACGCTGGTCGCGGCGCTCGGCGCGGCGCCGGGCATCGCGGGCGGCGACGCGATGCCGCCGGGACGCGGGTACGCGCGGATCGGCGCGGGGCCGGTGATCCGGCTCCAGACCCCCTACACGCCGGACCCGCTGGAGGACGACACCCCCGAGCCGGACCGGCGGCGGATCCTGGACCTGCTGCCGGACCTGGTCCTGCGCACGGGCCTCGGGACCGGCGGCCTCGGGACCGGCGGCGGCGTGCTCCGGAGCGGCGGTGCCGGGAGCGGGGCCGCCGCGGTCGGCGGGCTGCCGGAGGGCACCGTGCCGGTGACGAACGGCAGGTCGGACACGGGTGGTTCGGCGCCGTCGCTGGTCAAGTCGCACTGAGGCAGGGACCCGATGCGGCTGCCTTGCCCGACGCGTGCGGCGGCGCCGCGCGGGGGCGGGACGGGACGGCCCCGGTCGGGTGGAGCGGGTGGGACGTCCAGGCGCGGACGGACCCGGCGTCGGGCACCGGGTGATCGCATCCGGGCGGAAACCGGTCCGACACCGGCAGCTCCCCTTCCGGAAACGACCGCCGGATGTAGTCCGTTCGAGTGAATAACCGCGAAGTGTGCTGGTCGCGGCCGTGGCCCCGGGAGGATGTTCCTCGCGGGGCCACGGCACGTCCGGGCCCGGCGCGGCACGGGTGGGTCCAGAGCGACACGGCATGGGTGGTGTGCGGGCGGTGCGGGTGCGGAGGCCGGCGTCGTAATGCGTCCGTATCAGACCGTTCTCGCCCAAGCGGGATTCAATACGCCAAACCGCGCGCACCGGACCGGCCCCGCGCCATGATGGACCACCGACGCACCGCCCCGGACCGCAGCCGAGGACGTGGACTCCCGTGTTCGACCTCGCGAACCTCACCGCCAGCGACCTCGTGGTCTGCGGCTCCGACCTGCGGCAGGCCACGGCCGCCGCGACGACGCCGGAGGAGGCCGCCCGCGCCCTGGCCCGCCTCCTCCGGGGGGCGTTCGCGGACCCGGGGGCCGGCACGCCGCAGATCGGCCTCGTGCGCGTGTACGCCACTGCCCGCCCCAAAGGCGGGGATCCCGGCGACCGCGTCCTCGAACTCCTTTCCGGCGACGGCGAGTTCACGCCCGGGCACCCCGGCGCCCCCGACCTGATCCCCCTTGCCGGGCCCGGCGCGCCCGCACCGCTGCATCCCGCACTCGACGCGGTGCTGCGCGATCTGGGGATCTGCGGAGACGCGACCCCGCGCGGCGGCGTCCCGGCACTGCGCGCGCCGGGGGCTGCGGAGGACGTGGCGGACGGGCGTGCGGGCGGGCTCGGGGACGGACCGGGAGACGTACCGCCCGGGGGTCCGCAGGCGGGGTCGAGGCCGCCCGGTCCTCCGGGGCTGCCCGCGGGCCTCGCGCTCTCGGAGCCGGGGACGCCGGCTACCGCGTCGGACACCGCCACGTCGGTCGTGGCGGTCCCGGCAGCCGTCGGCTCGGCCGCTGCGCCGAGTATCGACTCGGCTGTCGCCCCGATGGTCGTTCCGGCGGACGGCACCGCCGACGGCGTGAGTCTTGCGGCGGGCGTCGGCGCACGCGCGGGAACCCGTCAGGGTTCGGACTCTCCGGGGTCGCGCGCCGGGAGCTCGGTGCACAACGCGGGCGCGCCCGCGACGGTGACGGTGGTTGCGGCCATCCCCCCGCTGCCCATCCCCGCGCCGCCGGGCGCCGCGCTGTCGTTCGGCGTCACCGCTCCGGGAGCCGTGGCCGGGACCACCGCCGGCACGACCGCCGGGACCGCCTTCGAGGCGGCCCCCGAGACCGTCGGCGAGACCATCGGCCAGGCGATCGGCGACACGGTCACCGAGACCGTCCCCGCAACCCTGCCGGAGACCGTGCCGCTGACGCCGGCGCGCCACGCCCCGGACGTGGGCGTCCGTCCCGACACCGGGGCGCGCGGCGATCCTTCCCCGGAGGACTCAGAGCCCTCGGAGGACCCGCCGGACCACGGCCCCGAACTCGCCTCCTCGCCGCCCCCGGCCCCGAACCTGGTCCCGCTCCCGCCGCCACCCCCGCCCCTGCTGCCCCCACCGCTCCCGGCGCTCGCGCATGCACCCGTCCACGCTCCCGCGAACGCGCACCTCCCGCCGCCGCACACCGCCTCGTCCGCCGACCCCGCGCAGGACGCCGACGCGGTGCGCCACGCCATCGCGCACATCCCCGACCAGATGGCCGCCCTGCACGGCACGCGGACGGTGCTCGGGTACGCGGGCACGCTGCCGGACGGCGAGTTGTTCGCCGTACTCCTCTACAGCGGCCACCACATCCCGGCCGCCGCCGCCGAGGCGCTGCGCGGACTGACCGCCGCGACCCGCCTGGCGCTGCTGCCCGCCCCGCAGACGCCGGTGCCGACGCCGCGCACCGGGCAGATGGCCGCCGCGCGCCTGGACGCGCTGGAGCAGTTGCTCGCGGCCACCGAGGACACGACGGTGGAGCAGGCCCGCACGGTCGAGACGTATCGGGGGCGGGTGCGGACGCAGGCCGAGCAGCTGCGGATCAACCAGCGCCGCCTGGAGCAGGAGGCGCACATCGTGGAGACGCTGTACGGCGTCGGGCAGCAGCTCACCCGGGAGCTGGACCTGGACAAGCTCGTGCAGACCGCGACCGACGCGGCCACGAAGGTGATCGCGGCGGAGCACGGGATCCTGCTGTACCGGGACTGCGACCGCGACGACGGGCTGGACGACATCCGGCACGCGGCGGCGGCGCGCGGGGACTCGGCGCATCCGCTGCTGCCGGATCCCGGGGTCCGGCTGACGCCCGCGCACCTGGCCGAGGACGTCGTCCGGTCGGGGGACGTCGCGGAGCATCCGGGGCGGTGGCACGCGGCGCCGGTGGCGGTGGACCCGGAGGCGCTGCCGGTGCGCAGCTACCTGGGTGTGCCGGTGGTGAGCCGGGAGGGGAAGGGGCTGGGGGCGTTCGCGTTCTCGCACTCGAAGCCGGACATCTTCACCGAGCGGGACGAGCAGTTGGCGCTGGGCATCGCGTCGCAGGCCGCGGCGGCGATCGAGAACGCGCGGTTGTACCGGAGTGTGCGGGACACGGCGGTGCGGTTGCAGCGTTCGCTGCTGCCGCCGGAGCTGCCGGACATCGAGGCGCTGGAGATCGCGTGCCGCTACCTGCCGGGCGCGCGGGGCTCGCAGGTGGGCGGGGACTGGTTCGACGTGATCCCGCTGTCCGCGGGGCGGGTGGCGCTGGTGATCGGCGACGTGATGGGCCGGGGGCTGGCCGCGGCGGCGGTGATGGGGCAGTTGCGGACGGCGGTGCGGGCGTACGCGGTGATGGACCTGCCGCCCGCGCAGGTGATGCGGCACCTGAACCGGCTGATGGCCGGGATGGGGGCGGAGGACCAGATCACGACGTGCGTGTACGCGGTGTACGACCCGTGGCACGACTCGGTGCGGTGGTCGAACGCGGGCCATCTGCCGCCGGCGCTGATCGGCGCGGACGGCGGGGTGCGGCTGCTGGACGACGACCTGGGTGTTCCGCTGGGCGTGGAGGGGACGGCGTTCGAGGACGCGGACGTGGTGTTCCGCCCGTGCGACCGGCTGCTGCTGTATACGGACGGGCTGGTGGAGCGGCACGACGTGTCGCTGACGGAGCGGTTGCAGTTGTTCACGGCCGAGGTGGGCGGGGCGGCGCGCAATCCGGACGGTGTGCAGGACACGTGCGACCGGCTGATGGGCGGGATGCTGACCGGCCGGGAGCACGACGATGTGGCTCTGCTGCTGGTGCGGGCGCGGGAGGGGCGCGAGCGGGCGGCGGCGCTGGAGTTGCCGCCGACGGCGAAGGCGGCGCGGGAGGCGCGGGGGTTCGTGCGGTCGGTGCTGGCGCAGTGGCGGCTGCCGGGGCTCGGGGAGGCGGCGTGCTCGGTGGTGACGGAGCTGGTGGCGAACGCGGTGGAGCACGCGCGTACGCCGATGGAGCTGCGGTTGGGGCACCGTCCGGGGCGGCTGGTGGTGCAGGTGGCGGACCACGACGGGCGGTTGCCGCGGCGCCTGTCGGCGGCGGAGGGGGACGAGCGGCACCGGGGGCTGATGATCGTGGCGGCGCTGGCGGCGGACTGGGGGGTGCGTCCGACGGACACGGGGAAAGTGGTGTGGGCGGAGTTGGTCGAGCCGGGGTGAGGGGGTGGGGGCGTTGTCTGTGGCGGGTGCCGGACGTCTCGCCCAAGAGTGTCGCATTTTGATCGTTGTTCGACGGGTTCTGTATGTTATGGGGGCTCGCGGGCCGCACCCGCCTGTCCGGGCCTCGGGTCGCACCGCTGGTCGGGCCGCCGTCCGGTGCTCGGCGGCCGGGCCGTCCGGTCGGGCGTTGACCCGGATGCCTCGGTGGAACATCCGAGATGTGATGAAAAGCCCGAATGCGGGTAGTTACCCGGGCGACGCGGACCCCGGCACCGCGGTGCCCGGCACCACCGGGAATCTTCGGGGCCCTCCGCACGTTGATCGATCGAACAGGCAGCCACGGCTGTCGCAGTGGACTTCAAGCCCAGGAGGCACGATTTCATGAGTGAGCGAGCTCTCCGCGGCACGCGCCTCGGCGCCACCAGCTACGAGACCGACCGTGGAATCGACCTGGCCCCGCGTCGGACCGTCGAGTACGCGTGTCCCCGCGGCCACCGGTTCGAGATGCCGTTCTCCGTCGAGGCGGAGATCCCCCCGGTCTGGGAGTGCCGCAGCTGCGGCATGGTCGCCCAGCTCGTGGACGGCGCCCCGCCGGAGGAGAAGAAGAACAAGCCCGCGCGTACGCACTGGGACATGCTGATGGAGCGCCGCACCCGCGAGGAGCTGGAAGAGGTCCTCGCCGAGCGCCTCGCCGTCCTCCGCTCCGGAGGCATCGACCTGCACCACGACCCGCGGGACAACCGCAAGACGGCCTGACGGCCGACGACCCACCGCCGACGACGGCCGCCGCCCACCACCGGGCAGGCGGCCGCCCTTACGAACGACAGCCGACCGCCGACAACCTGAACACCCTTTGGGCCCGCCCCGAACCACGAGGTTCGCGGCGGGCCCACCGGCGTTTTGGCCCAAACCGCCTGGCAGCACAGGCCGTTCTCCCTCCGGGCCCGGCGCGCGCCGCTGCCGCCTCGCCGCCGGATGAGAAGCTGGCGGGACCCGCGCACACCGAGCGCGCGTGCGCCGAACGGAGGATCCCGCCCGCATGGCCGTCATCCACCACACCACCCTCACCCCCACCAAGCTCGAACTGCTCACCGCGTGGCTCCCCGACCGCCCCTGGTACGCCGGAGGCCTCGGCACCCCGGACCTGACCCGGGCCGGCGGCTTCCGGCTGGACGATCCGCGGGGTGAGGTCGGCATCGAATTCCTCGTCGTCACCGACACGTCCCACACCTCCGCAGCCGCCGGGACCATCGGCGCCGGGACGGCCTCCCCAGCCGCCTACCTCATCCCGCTCACCTACCGCGGCGCGCCCCTCGACGGGGCCGAACACGCGCTCGTCGGCACCATGGAGCACGGCGTGCTGGGCCCGCGCTGGGCGTACGACGGCTGCCACGACCCGGTGCTGGTCGGCCAGTTGGCGGCGCTGATCGCGGGCCGCGTCCAGGCGCAGGACCAGAGTGCGAGCGACACCCCCGACCCGGAGGTCACCCGCACGTACGCCGCCGGCGGCGACCTCGCCGCGGCGTTCGCGTCCGGGTCCGTCGCGGCCGACGGCCCGGACGGCACCGAGCTGCGCAGCCCGCACGGCCCGGTCATCCACCTCCACCGGGCCCTCCGCGCCGTACCCGACGGCGCCCCCGCGCCCCCGGACGGCGCGACCGGCCACGTCGCGGGGCACTGGCGCCCGGACCCGCAAGGCCCGCGCGTCCGAGGGCTGTTCGCCGTCCTCCACGGCGGCGCCGGGGCGTAGCGGGGCCCTATTCCGCCGCGGGGTCGGCGGGGCGGCGGGCGTAGACGTGGAACGCCACGCCGTCCCGGTACGTCCGGCTGTGCGTCAGCGTGAGGCCGTGCACCGCGAACGGCCCGTTCAGCAGCGGGGTCCCGGAGCCGACGAGGACCGGGTAGATCTTCAGGTGGAACTCGTCGATCTCGTCGCGGAGCGCCGCCGCGAGGCTGCCCCCGCCGCACAGCCACAGGTCCCTGCCGGGGCCGCCGGGCCCGGCCTTGAGCGCCCGTACGTGCGCGGCGGGGTCGTCGGCGACGATCTCCACACCGGGGTCGGCGGCCTGCGACAGGCTGCGCGAGTACACGATCTGCCGCAGGTGCCGGTACGGCGACGGGACGCCCCCGGCCAGGTAGGTGCCCTTCCCCATGAGCACGGTGTCGAACAACCGCGGCGTCGTGTCCAGCCCGGCCGCCTCCGCGACGTGCGACGGTACCGTCTCGGGATACTCCGCGGCCAGCGCCGCGTGGTCGCCGTCGTGCGGGAGGAAGGACGCGTCGCCGTCCGGTCCGCCGATGTAGCCGTCAAGGCTCTGAGCGACGTAGTACACGAGTCTGCGCATCGCCTCACCCTAGGACGTCCCGGGCACAGACCCGCGCAACGCACTCACCCCGCCCGCGTCACGCGCCCCCAACGAGACCGCCACGGGCGCGAGCGTCGGGCGCGGCGCGCAGCACCGCGTCCAGGCGCCGCGCCGCAGTACGACCGTCCGCGATCAACGCTGCGGCGACGCCCGACCGGGCAGGCCGCGCCCCAGATCCGCGTCAACCGCACCCAGGTCACGGAACCGTTCCCGGAACCGTTCCCGGAACCGTTCCCGGAACCGCCGGACCCGCGGGGGACTTGGCTTTGCGTCAGGTGTTGGTGGGGAGGGTGGTACCCGTGCCGCGCTTGCGGGTCGCCACGAGATCGTGGTGGGCCGCCGGAAGGGTCCGCTCGGCGGTGCCTTCTACGGTGAAGCCCGCGTCGGTGATCATGGCCAAGTCGTGCGAGCCGGGCTGGCCTTCGCTGGTGAGGTAGTCGCCGAGGAACATCGAGTTCGCGATGTGCAGCGCCAGCGGCTGAAGGGTGCGGAGGTGGATCTCGCGTCCTCCGGCGAGGCGGACCTCGACGTCGGGGAAGACGAAGCGGAAGAGCGCGAGGATGCGCAGGCAGCGATGTGGGGTGAGGTCCCAGCGGGTGCCCAGTGGGGTGCCTTCGAAGGGGATCAGGAAGTTGACGGGCACCGAGTCGGGGTCCAAAGCCCGCAGGGCGAACGCGATGTCGATCACGTCGTCGTCGGTCTCGCCCATGCCGAAGATCGCCCCCGAGCACGGGGACAGGCCCGCCGTCGTGGCCGCGTCGACCGTCTCGACGCGGTCGTCGAAGGTGTGCGTGGAGCAGATCTCGCGGTAGTTCTCCGCGCTGGTGTTGAGGTTGTGGTTGTACGCGTCGGCCCCTGCCTCGCGCAGTTGTTCGGCCTGGCCGGGCTGAAGGAGGCCGAGGCAGACGCACACCTCGACGTCCGGTGCCGCGGCCTTGATGGCGCCGATCGTGGTACCGACGCGAGCGATGTCGCGCTCGCCGGGCCCGCGCCCGCTGGCGACCAGGCAGACGCGCTTGGCGCCGGCCGCGACGGCCTTGCCCGCCGCGGCCGCGGCCTCGTCGGCGCTGATCCACGAGTACTTGAGGATGTCGGTCGACGACCCAAGGCGCTGCGAGCAGTACGTGCAGTCCTCGGGGCACAGCCCGCTCTTCATGTTGACCAGGTGGTTCAGCTTCACCCGGACGCCGAAGTACCGGCGGCGGACGCGCGACGCGGCGGCCACGACGTCCAGGATGTCGGTGTCCTCGACGTCCAGGAGGGCGAGGAGTTCGTCGCGGTCCGGGGTCTCCCGCCGCAGGGCCTTGTCCGCCAAACGGTCGAGCAGGACGTGCAGATCAGGTCGGGTCATGCCGACCATCCTTCGGATCGCGCAGCATTGCCATCAATGATCGATCCGACAGGAACGCCCGCGAAACGTTGTGCACGGACACGAGATGGCGTTCCACACCGCGGTGTGGAGGGATCTTCGGCGGGGGTGTGCGCGGGCTTGCGTGCCGGGCGCACAACTACGGGTCCGCGTGTTGCCTGCGCACGTGAACCGCCGTTCGGCCTCTGAGTCGCGCGGAGCCGGGAGCCGGTCGGCTTTTGGTGGGGGACGTCTGTGTGCCCTAGCCGGGGAGGCGGCCGGGGTCTTGGTTGTCCTTGTGGGGGTCGTTGGGGTGCCAGACGGTGGCGCCGTTTTGGTCCACGACGCTGCCTTCGACCACTTCGCCCGGGACGACGCGGCCGTCGGGGGCGTGCATGCGCATCTGGTCCTGCATGTGGCGGGCCTGGCCTACTGCGGTGCCGAACTTGGTGCGGCGGACGAGTTGGCTGCCGACCGCGCCGCCGATCGCGCGGCGGAGCAGGGGGCGGGTGAAGGGCAGGAGGCACAGGAGGCCGAGGGCGTCGGACAGGAAGCCCGGGATGATCAGCAGGATGCCGCCGAGGACGACCAGGCCCGCGTCGGCCGCGGCCTTGTTGGTCTCGGCGGTGGGGACGGCGGAGACGGTCGCGTTCGGGCCGGCGTTCGCGGCGGCGGCGTTGGCGAGGCGGTTGAGGGCGCGGCGGCCCTCGTAGCGGATGGCGAGGGAGCCCAGGACGACGCCGGCGAGGAGCAGCAGGATCGTGTTGCCCACGCCGATGGCGCTGCCGACGCGGCTGATCAGGAAGATTTCGAGGATCGGCAGGGCGACCAGGGGCAGCAGGATCGCGGCGCGGCGCATGGTGTCGGGGGCTCCCTTCCGGTCCCGGGGCCGGTGACGGCGGGCCGTGCGTACGGTCCGGGTGGGCCGTCCCGGCCGGGTGCCGGGAGCGGTCGTGCGGTGTGCGTGGTTCGAGGTGCGTGGCGGGCGCGGGTGGTGGTGAGCGCCCGGGGTGGGGGCGGTGCCGGGTGCGCGGTTGGCGGCCGCGCGGTGGATCGCCCCTCCCCCTGGTAGACGCGTCAGCGGGCCGGTGTGTTCCCGGGGTCGTCCTCGCCTGCGGTTTTCCGGGACGCTCCGCCGCGCGGGAGCCGGGACGCGGCGGCGCCGCGGAGTTGGCCGAGGCGGTGTCCGGTGCCCCAGGCGGTGACGCGCCACAGGGCCTCGGCGACGATGGCGCGGCTCATCTTGCTGTCGCCGCGCTCGCGTTCCACGAAGGTGATCGGCACCTCGACGACGCGGTAGCCGCGCCGCGCGGCCCGCCAGGCCAGGTCGACCTGGAAGCAGTAGCCCTGCGAGGCGACGGAGTCCATGTCGATGCCGACGAGGGTGTCCCGGCGGAACGCGCGGAACCCGCCGGTGATGTCCCGCAGGTCGAGGCCGAGCATGAGCCGCGAGTACGTGCTGCCGCCGCGCGACAGCAGTTTGCGGGACGCCGGCCAGTTCACGATCGCGCCGCCGGGCACCCAGCGGGAGCCGAGGACGAGGTCGGCGTCGCGTACCGCCTCCAGCAGGCGCGGCAGTTGCTCGGGCTGATGGGAGCCGTCGGCGTCCATCTCGACCAGGACGTCGTAGCCGCGGTCGATCCCCCAGTGGAACCCGGCCAGGTAGGCGGCGCCGAGGCCTTCCTTGCCCTTGCGGTGCAGCACCTGGACGTGCGGGTCGTGGGCGGCGAGACCGTCGGCGACGTCGCCGGTGCCGTCGGGGCTGTTGTCGTCGGCGATCAGGACGTCGGCGCCGGGCGCGGCGGCGCGGAGCCTGCCGACGATTCCGGCGATGTTGTCCGACTCGTTGTAGGTCGGGATGATCACGAGCACTTTGCCGAGGTCGCCGAAGTCGCCGGGGGTGTCCTGCTTCTGCTCGTCGGGGGCGCTCACATGCTCTCCTCGCGCGACCGCGTGCCGCGGGGCCGCCGGCGGTCGGGGCCAGGGGCGCGGCGGTGTGCGGCGGTCACGTTCCGTTGTGGTCGGGTACGGCTGCGTACGCTACAACGTCCGCGCGGGTCCCGGGGTTTCGCGGGCCTGGGCCGGGGGCGCAGGAGGCGGCGTGGGAGTGCGGCGGTTGCGGGGGTCGGCGGCTGCCCGGGCGGCGGGCGCGGCGGGTGCCGGCAGGCGTACCCGGGCGGCGTGTTCCGCGTTCGGGGTGTGCCGGTCGCGGGACGGGGACCGTGCGGGCGCGCGCGTTCGGCAGGTGGGACCGGTCGCCCTTCGGGCCGGCTCCGGACCGGCTGGCTGCGGGTCGCGGGGCCGTTGTCTACTGGGCGGCCGGGTCCCACCCGGGTCGCACCGGCCGTCGGGTCGGCGCTCGTGGACGGCAAGGCAGGCGCACGGGTGCTGCCCTGACGGCCGCGAGCCGCACGGTGGCGGCTTCCCGGGGCTGCCGCGCGTGCGATGCCGGGTCTGGCGGTGGGTGGCCTGGCGGCCACCGGGGCCCGGTCGCGTGCGCGGTGCCCGGGAAGGATTTCCCGGTCGGTCGTCCTGCGGTGGACGTGATCGAACGTAGCGGGCGGGGCAGGCGCGGTGTCAACAGTGCCTTGACCTGGGGTGATGTGGTGTCTGTGCTGGTCAGGGCGGGGCCGGGTGCGGCAAGTGTCCGGGCGGGTGGCGGCGGATCGCCCATCGGTCGGCGTAATGTCCACCCTTTCGTGTGTCCGCGACCGGACGGCGGAACCGGCAGCGCAGGGGGCGGATTTGCGGGACGTTGCCGAGAAGGCGGCGGGCAGGTCCACCGGAGCGGCGATGCGAGCCGGGCGGCGGGCCGGCGGGCCGATGTGCCCTCGCCGAGGTGGACGGCGTCGCGGATCAACGGGCAGCCGGCGGCCAGTTCGCGCGCGGTGGGCCGCTTGGCCGGGTCGTGCGCGATGGCGTGGGAGGGTTTGGCGGCCGCCCAGGCGTTTCGTCGCCCCGGCACGCCGGTGGGATGCGTCGTGGTCGGGCGGCGCAGGGGCGCGGATCCGCCGCGCCCCAGGCACCGGGGGCGAACCGGCCCCGGGACGACGGGGCTCCATCGCCCGCGGCGGGGTGAAGAGCGTCCGGTCCGCGACCGTGTCGGTGGCGTCGTCTGCGGGCGAGACGGAACCCGCCGATCACGTCCCCGGGATGCGCGCGGCCCCTCCCGGTCCTGGTGCCGCGCTGCCGAACCGGCTTACCCGGAGGACGGGTTGGGGCGGGAGCGGTTCCGTGCGGGGGTGATCGGACCGCGGCCACGGCTGGTTGGCCCGCGAACGGGCCGGGCGCGCACGCGCGTTCGCACGCCCGCCGCATTTCGCCGGTCCTGTTCGCCGGTCCTGTTCGCCCGTCTTGTTCGCCCGTCTTGTTCGCCCGTCTTGTTCGCCCGTCTTGTTCGCCGGGTCGGCGCGCCGGGGCCGGCCGCCTCCCGGGCGCCTCGCGACGCGGCGCGGCTTGAACGCGGAGCGGCTCGGACAGCCGTGGACCGTGCGCCGGCCCGGGCCGCTCCGCCCGCACGCGACTCGGCCCGTCCCCGGCACGCGGCCGGGGCAGGCGCTGCCCGCACGGCTCTCCATCGCCGACGACCGGATCCTGTTCGCCGAGCTCGGCGCCGCGGGCAGCGCCGCCCGGCTGCACGACGGATCGTTCGGCACTTGTCACGCCGCGCGCGAAGCCGCTTCCGGGAGCTGCGTCGTCTTCGCGGCCCGGCTTCCGGCGCGCACGGGAACGTGACCGCCGTCTTCTCCGCTACGCCGCACAATGTCCGCCCCACATGGTCCGCCGCCCTCGCCGCGTGCCGTCGCGGGGGCGAGGAGGGCTCTACGCCACGCACCCAGCGAACGACGCCGTCAGCCCCGCGTCCGGGCGGGCGCGGCCGGTTTCCGCGGCGGCGAGGGTGAGGCGGCGTACGGCTTCGGCGAGGGTGGGTTCGTCGAGGGTGTAGGGCAGGCGTACGTGCCGCTCGAACGCGCCCGTGGTGCTGAACAGGGTGCCGGGGGCCAGGCGCAGGCCGTGCCGGGCGGCGGCCTCGGCGAGGACGGTGGTGGAGAGGGTGTCGGTGTGCGCCCAGAGGGAGAGGCCGCCGGGTGGGGTGGCGAACGTCCAGTCGGGGAGGTGGGTGCGCAGCATGGCGGCGAGGCTGTCGCGGGCGGTGCGGAGGCCGGGGAGGCGTTCGGCGAGGATGGCGTCCTCGTGGTCGGCGATGAGGTGGTGCAGGACGAGCTGGTCGAGGACGGGTGCGGCGACGTCGAGTCCGGCGCGGGTGGTGGCGAGGCGGCGTACGAGGTCGGGGGTGCCGCGGATCCAGCCGATGCGCAGGCCGCCCCAGAAGGACTTGGAGGCGGAGCCGAGGGTGACGACGGTGCCGCTGCGGTCGTGGGCGGCGACGGGTGCGGGGCGTCCGTCGGGCGGGGTGTCGAGGGCGAGGTCGGCGCAGGTCTCATCGGCGACGAGGGTGGTGCCGGTGGCGCGGGCGAGGTCGATGAGGCGGCGGCGGGTGGCGGTGTCGGCGAGGTGGCCGGTGGGGTTCTGGTAGTCGGGGATGACGTACGCGAGGCGCGGGTTGGCGGCGCGGAGGGCGTCGTGCCAGGCGGGGAGGTCCCAGCCGTCGTCGGCCATGGGCACGGGGACGGGGCGGCCGCCTTCGGCGCGGACGGACTCCAGGGCGTTGGCGTAGGTGGGTGACTCGACGGCGACGCGGTCCCCGGCGTGCAGGAGGGTGCGCAGCAGGAGGACCCAGGCGGACAGTGCGCCGTTGGTGACGATGATCTGGTCGGGGGTGGTGGGCGCGCCGCGGCGGGTGTAGCGGTCGGCGAGGGTCTCGCGGAGGATGGGGAGTCCGGCGGGGTGGTAGCCGTGGGCGGTGGTGTAGGCGGGGAGGGCGTCGGTGGCGTCGGCGACGGCGCGGTGCAGGGCTCGGCCGGGGCCGGGGAGGGCGGCGACGCCGAGGTCGATGGTGCCGGTGACGGAGCTGGGCACGAGGGCGCGGGTGGGCGGGTCGGGCCGGTGGGTGGGCAGCGCGGTCCAGGAGCCGGAGCCGCGGCGGGAGACGAGGTAGCCGTCGGTGCGCAGGATGTCGTACGCGGCGGCGACGGTGGTGCGGGAGACGTTGAGGCGGTCGGCGAGGCCGCGTTCGGCGGGGAGGCGCGCGGTGAGGGGGACGCGGCCGTCGAGGACGAGGGCGCGGATGCGGTCGGCGAGGGCCTTGTAGGCGGGGGTGTGCGGGCCGCCGGCGCCGGGCGGGCCGGCGGGGTGCTGCCAGGGGTGCAGGAGCTCGGCCAGGCGGGCGCTGCTGACGGTGAGGTGCTGGGCGGTCATCAGTCCACTCCTGGGGAATTGGCCATGGATCAGAGGTCCAGTTGCGGCCATTCTCGCACCAGTGGCTCTTTTTCGGGAGCCTGTTGTGCGGGAGGGCGGGACGGGTGGACTGGTACTGGGGTCGGCGGCTGGTGCAGTTGTACGCCGGTCTGGCGCTGTACGGCTTCAGCATGGCGCTCATGCTGCGCGCCGGTCTGGGCCTGGACCCGTGGGACGTGTTCCACCAGGGGCTCCAGGAGCGGACGCCGCTGAGCTTCGGCATGGTCACGGCGGTGGTCGGGGCGGCGGTGCTCCTTTTGTGGTGTCCGCTGCAGCAGCCCCCGGGCCTGGGCACGGTGTCGAACGTGGTGGTGATCGGGTTCTCGGTCGCCGCGTCGCTGCGGGTGCCTCCGGGGGCCGAGGGCCTGGCGTGGCAGGTCGTGTTCATGCTCGCGTCGGTGGTGCTGAACGCGGTCGCGGGCGGCGCGTACATCGGCGCACGCCTGGGCCCGGGGCCGCGCGACGGACTGATGACCGGCCTGGTGCACCGCACGGGCCGGTCGGTGCGGCTGGTGCGGACCTGCATCGAGGTCACGGTGCTGGCGGTCGGCCTGGTCCTGGGCGGTTCGGTGGGCGTCGGGACGGTCGTGTACGCCCTGGGCATCGGGCCGCTGGTGCAGATCTTCCTGCCGCTGTTCACGGTTCCGGAGCGGGACGCCGCGAGGCCGGTCGACGACGGCGGCCCCGGGGGCTCTGCCGGTTCTGCCGGTTCTTCCGGTTCCTCGGGGCCCGTCGAGGGGGCCTCGCCCGCCGCCCGGCGGGGCGAACCCGAGGCGGCCGCGCCGGCCTGAGGCGCGCGGGGCGCGCGGTGAGTGGTGAGCGGTGCGGGTGAGCGGCGTCTACTGGACCCCGGCGAGGCGGAGCAGCGCGGTGGTGGCCGCGGCGGCGATGACGACCACGGGGAACGGCGCCTTGCGGACCGCCAGCAGCGCGGCGACGGCGACCCCGGCCGGGCGGGCCCAGCCCGCGAAGCCGTGGCCCTGGGTGAACGCCGCGGCGGCGACCAGCGCGGTGAGCAGCACGGTCGCGGCGACGGCGAGGAGGCGCTGCACCTCGTCCGGGATATGCACGCGGTCGTGCAGGAGGGGCCCGGCGAGCCGGAACGCGAACGTCCCGGCGGCGAGCACGGCGATGGCGGCGAGGGGCATCACGGGCGGGTCTCCCCGGGGGGGTTGGGGTGGGCGGGGTGTGCTGGGGACGTGGCCGGCGCGGCGGATTCCGGGCGCGCCCCGGGCGCGGTAGGAGTGGTCGGCCCGGTGGGGGCGGTCGGCCAGGTCGGATCGGTCGGATCGGTGGGGTCGCGGTCGGGACTGTCCGGTTTACCGGGCCGGGCGTTGCGGTGTGGTCGGCGGGCGAGACGGCGGGGGCGGCGTACCGCGACCGCGAGGCCGGTGAGGGCGAGCAGGACGGGGACGCCCGCGGGGAGGAACGGGGTGGCGGCGACCGCGGCGGCGGCGCCGAGGAGTGCGGCGTTGCGGGTGGTGGGCTCGGCGGCGAGGGTGGGCCGGACGAGGGCGAGCAGGACCGCGGGGAAGGCGGCGTCCAGGCCGAGGGCGTCGGTGTCGCCGATCGTGCTGCCCGCGGCGGCGCCGACCACGACGGCGAGGTTCCAGGCGGCGAACAGGGCGATGCCGCAGGCCCAGAACGCGGCCCGGCGGAGGGCGGGGTCGCGGTGGCGCAGCACGAAGGCGACGCCTTCGTCGGTGGTGAGGTGGGCCCCGAGGGCGCGGGTCCGGGCGCGGCGGCCGAGGGTGTCGGCGACGGTGAAGCCGAACGGGAGCAGCCGTGCGTTGAGGACGAGCCCGGTGGCCACGGCGGCGGTCGCGCCGCCACCGGACAGCACGACGCCGATGGCGGCGAACTGGGCGCCGCCCGCGAACACCACGACGGACATCAGGACGGGCACCCACCAGTCGAGCCCGCCGGACACGGCGATCGCGCCGAAGGAGGCCCCCACGAGCGCGTCGGCGAGGCAGACCAGGGCGATGTCGCGGGCGGTGCCGCGATCGAGTGTTCGCCATATCGAACGCATGTCCCGTAGGATGAACACACGCGCTGCTGTTCGTCAAGGCGAACGAAAATACTTCTGGAGCGAACGCATGGGGAATCCCCCGGGGCGGGACGCCGCCGCCGCGCACGACAAGCGCCCGACCGACGCGGCCGCCGGCAGGGCCGCCGCGGGACGCCGGGACGCCGGGGCCGCACCCGGCGTGGACGTCGTCGCGCAGATCGCCGCGTCCGTACGCCGCGAACGCGAGCGCTCGGGCCTGTCCCTCACCGAACTCGCCCGCCGCGCCGGCATCGCCAAGTCCACGCTCTCCCAACTGGAGTCCGGCTCCGGCAACCCGAGCGTCGAGATCCTGTGGTCGCTCGGCGTCGCCCTCGGCGTACCGTTCAGCCGCCTCGTCGACCCGCCCAAGGCGCAGGTGCGCGTCGTCCGCGCGGGCGAGGGGCAGGTCACCTATTCCGAACGCGCGGACTACGCCGCCACGCTGCTCGCCTCCTGCCCGCCCAACGCCCGCCGCGACATCTTCCGCATCACCGCGGAGCCCGGCGCACCGCGGACCTCCCAGCCGCACAACCCCGGCAGCGTCGAACACGTCGTCGTCGGCGCCGGACGCGCCCTCGTCGGCCCCGCGGACGACCCCGTCGAACTCGGCCCCGGCGACTACGTCACCTACCCCGGCGACGCCCCGCACATCTTCCACGCCCTCGAACCGGGAACCAGCGCGGTCATCGTCATGGAACACGTCTGACGACGGCGCAGTCCGGATACGGGACGGCGCACGGGCGGCGGGCGCCACCCTGCGCGGGCCGGGGTCGGTGCGCAGTCGGCGCCGCGCGTCAACCGCCTCCGCCGAACCGGGCGGCGGCCCGCGGTTTGTGAACGGCTGTTCAGTTTGCGGGCGGCCTCGTCCACCGCCTGCGGCGCCAGTTGAACGGCGGGACGAACAACCGTTGTTCGACCGTCCCGTCCCACTCCACCGGCACACCGTGGCGGGCCAGGACGTCGACGGCGGTCCGCGCCACCGCCAGGCTGCGCACGGCCATGTCCGCCGCGTCCTCGCCGTCCTCGGCGAACGCCCCGAACCCGAGGTACAGCCCCTCGCCCCGCACCGCACGGGCCAGATCCTGGCCGTGGTAGAACACCGCCCCGCGCACCCCGCCCCACCGGGACCCGCCCTCGTCGCCGAAGTCGCCTTTTCCGTCTTCCGCGCCGCCGTCGCGCTCGGCTGCCGCGTCACCGTCGCCCCAGGACGCCTCCTCCTCCGCGTCCCGGATCTCGTCGGCCAGCACCCCGGCCTCCTCCTCGGCGTCCGACCAGCAGTCCGAGATCGTCAGCCCCGCGTTCTGGAGCGCGACGATGCGCTCCGCGCGCAGCTCGGCGAACGCCCGGTCGATCAGGTCGTTGGCCGTCGCCCCCTCCAACGACTCCTCCGCCGCCCGCTCCCGGCGCAGCAACTCCCGCGCATAGGGGACGAGTTCGGCCACCAGCCGGGCCAGCGCGGCGTCGTCGACGTCCAGGGCCGACATCACCAGGTCGTCCAACTCCGCCAGAATCAGGTCGTCCTCGCGGAACCCGCCGCGCACCTGGACCGTCAGCGCGTCCAGCAGGTACGCCCGGTCGGCCGGATCGAGCGCCGCCCCCGGCAGCGGTATCCACCCGTCCGGGCCCTCCAGCCCCCCGGCGCCCGGCCCCGAACCGTCCCGCGGCGAACCGCCGTGCACCGTGTGCACCGCGTGCGCCGCACCCTCAACCGTCGTCTCGTCATCAGGCATGCCGCGACCCTACGCAGCCCCGCCGACCGCCACGCCCGAACGCCAAGACGCCGTCGGTCAGTCCGCCTCGTACACCGTCGCCCCGCGCACCACCGTGCGCACGCACACCGGCAGCGGCTCGCCCGGCGTCAGGTCCGGCAGACCGGGCGTACCCGAGCTGGGATCGGTCGACCACGCCGACAGCCGCGAGTCCGGCGCCTGCACCGTCAACTCCCCCGTGCGCCACACCGCGTACGTCGCCGGCGCCCCCGGCACCAGGACCCCTTCGTCGTCGCGGCCCAGCGCCCGGTGCCCGCCGCGCGTGTGCGCGTTGAACGCCGCCCGCACCGAGATCCGCTCCCCCGGCGTCCGATGGAACGCCGCCGCGCGCACCGTCCCCCACGGATCCAGCGGCGTCACCGGCGCGTCCGACCCGAACGCCAGCGGCACACCCGCGCGGTTCAGCGTCGCGAACGGGTTCATCCGCGCCGCCCGCTCCGCCCCCAGCCGCCGCACGTACATCCCCTCCGTGCCGCCCCACGCCGCATCGAACCCCGGCTGCACCGACGCCACGACACCCAGCTCGGCGAACGCCGCCACCGCGTCCGCGCCGACCAGCTCCGCGTGCTCGACACGGTGCCGCAACGCCCGTACGGCGCCCGCCCCGTGCCGCTGCGCCGCGGCCCGCACACCGGCCACCACGGCGTCCACCGCCGCGTCGCCGATCGCGTGGAACCCGGCCTGCACCCCCGCCTCCGTGCACGCCGCCACGTGCGCCGCGATCTGCTCCGCGTCCAGGTAGGCCAACCCGGCCACGCCGGGCCGGTCGGCGTACGCGGCGTGCAGGCACGCGGTGTGCGACCCGATCGACCCGTCCGCGAACAGGTCGCCGCCGAGTCCGTGCGCCCCGTGCCGCGCCAGCACCTCGCGGGCCTCCGCGGCCGTGGCGACCGCCTCGCCCCAGTACGCCGCCACCTCCGGACCGGCCTCCTCCACCGCCAGCTTGCGCAGCAGCGCCAGGTCGTCCGCCCCCGCGATCTCCGGCCCGGCGCACTCCACCAGCGTCCCGATGCCGAGCGCCGCCGCCCTTGCGCGTGCGGCCCGCTGCGCCTCGGTCCGCCGGGCCGGGGTCAGCGCCGCGTGCGCGGCCGCCCGCACCGCGTGGTGCGCGGCGCCGGTCAGCGGCCCGACCGGGTCGTACCCGTCCATCCCCGCCAGGCCGGGCACCTGCGCGCGCAGCGCCGACGACGCCAGCGCCGAGTGCACGTCGATGCGCGAGAGGTACGCCCGCCGCCCGCCGACCGCCCGGTCCAGCACCGCCGTCTCCGGGATCCCGCCGCGGAACGACGGGTCGTCCCAGCCCTGGCCCAGCAGCACGTCCCCCGCGCCGAGCGCCGCGGCGTGGGCGGCGATCCGGTCCAGCCCGTCGGACCCGCCCGCGTCGCCTCCGCCACCCGCGGTGCCCGCGCTGCCGCGCAGGTCGAGCCCGGTCAGCGCGAGGCCCGTCGCCGTCGCGTGCACGTGCGAGTCGACGAACGCCGGGGTCACCAGCGCCCCGTCGAGGTCGACGACCTGGTCGGCGGACGAGACGTGCGCCTCGGCGGCGCCCTCCGCGCCTATCCACGCCACGGTGCCGTCCTCGACGACGAGGGCGGTGGCGAAGGGGTCGGCAGGGCTGTAGACGTTGCCGTTGCGCAGCAGGATCACGGTCATGCGCCCAGTCTGCCGGGTCGCCGGAGCGGGGCGTCCCGGTGGTCACCCGTGCGTGGGACCGCCCGTGGGGAGGATCGGAACGGATTCTGGCGGTAGCAGGTCGGGCGTCGGCGGGTTGAGTTCGCTGGGGAACATCGGTGCAGCGGTTGGTACGGGTTTCTGATCCGGGTTCGGTGTCCGGTGGTGGAACGGCTCGTTGGATCGGGGCATGAGCGCCGACACGGAGTCCCGGCCGAGCGCGTTGACCATGTCCCGGGCCCGCCGCCGCGCCCGTGCTTCCAGGCTGCGACCGAGCGGCGGCGGGCCACGAACCGGGGAGACACCGCGCGGCCCCTACTCCGCCGATACCGCCCCCGCTGCCGCCAGCAACCGCGGCGCCATGGCCTCCAGCTCGGCGACCCCCACCCGCGATACCGGCGCGGTCACCAGCAGTGTCCCCACGGCCGAAGCCCCCGGCCCGGGCGCATACACGGGCGCGCCGATGGCGATCGTCCCTGCCGCGCCCCCGGTCGTGACGTAGTAGCCGCGGGCCCGCACCACGGCAAGTTCGTCCTCCGACGGCAGGGCGTCGCCCAAGTGTCCGCGTGCTTCCTCGTCGAGGAACGCCGCGACCCCCGGTCCCGTCGTCAGCGGCGCCTCCAGCCCGACCGGGATCACGATGCGGAGCGGCTGGCTGCTCTCGACCGAGTCGACGACCACGAAGGACGGTCCGCGCACGACCCACAGCGTGACGGTTTCCCCGGTGCCGGACGCGAGCGCCTTGAGATGCGGCCGCGCGCGGTCGAACAGGCCTCCCGCGAACCTCCGCCCCACGACCAGCGCTTGCGCGTCCAGGCTCCAGGCGCTGGTCGCCGGGTCCTGCCGCAGCCAGCCGGCGTCGTGGAGGGTCACCACGGTCCGCTGCACTCCGCTCTTGTCCATGTCCAGGGCGCGGGCGAGGCGGGTGACGGTCACGGGCTGCCGTTCGGAAATGGCGGTGAGGACGCGCAGCGCCTTTTCCACGGTGCCGAGTCGGCCGACGGCCATGACGGCTCTTCCCCCTTCGACGGAGTTCAGCTAGCGTCACCGTGTCACAGAGCAATCCTACAGGTCAAATAGTGACCTCACGCAGGGAGGGGGGCCCATGGGTGCAGGGCCCAGCATCGGCATCCTGGGGGCGGGCGCGGGCGGCTTGGCGATGGCCGTGCGGCTCAAGCAGGCCGGATTCG
The DNA here is from genome assembly GCF_051388915.1 of Yinghuangia sp. YIM S09857. Classification (NCBI taxonomy): domain Bacteria; kingdom Bacillati; phylum Actinomycetota; class Actinomycetes; order Kitasatosporales; family Streptomycetaceae; genus Yinghuangia; species Yinghuangia sp. YIM S09857. The sequence goes on from NZ_JBPKBH010000002.1 coordinate 152,155, forward strand.
ACAACCTCACGATCTTCGAGAAGTCCGATGGTGTGGGCGGGACTTGGCGCGACAACACGTACCCGGGCGCAGCGTGCGACATCATGTCGCACCTGTATTCCTTCTCATTCGCGCCCAACCCCGAGTGGAGCAAGACCTACGCCGACCAGCCGGAGATCCTCGCCTACCTCGAAGGCATCGCGGACCGGTTCGGCCTCCGGCCCCACCTGCGGCTCGGCACGCCGATCGCCGAAGCGCGGTGGGACGACACGGCGAACCGGTGGCACCTCACCGCCGAGTCCGGGGCGCAGTTCGACGTCGACGTCCTGGTCAGCGCGCTCGGCATGCTGAACCTGCCCGCCCACCCGGACATCGAAGGCCTCGACGATTTCGCGGGCGCGATGTTCCACTCGGCCCGCTGGAACCACGGCGAGGATCTGACGGGGAAGCGGGTCGCGGTGATCGGGACCGGGGCGAGCGCCGTGCAGTTCGTCCCCGAGATCGCCGAACCCGCCGCGCAGGTGCACGTGTTCCAGCGCTCCCCCGCGTGGATCGTGCCGAAGGCGCTGCGGCCGTACACGCCCGAGGAGATCGCGAAGTTCCGCCGCAGTCCCCTGGCGATGCGCAAACACCGCTGGGAGATCCTCGCGCAGCTCGAACGGCACACGTCGATCCACAAGGCCGACGCGCGCACCGCCGAACGGCAGAGCTGGCACCACGGCTTGCTGCGCCGCCAGATCCCGGACGACGAGGACCTGCGCGCCGCGCTCACCCCCGACTACGCGATCGGCTGCAAACGTCTGCTGCCGTCGAACACGTGGTTCCCGACGTTCACCCGTCCGGACGTGGAACTTGTCACGGACCCCATCGACCGCGTCACCAAATCGGGTGTCCGCACCGCCGACGGCCGCGAGCGCGACGTCGACACGATCATCCTCGGCACCGGTTTCCGCGCCACCGAATACCTCGTCGCCGTGGACGTGTACGGGCGCGACGGCCGCCGCCTGCGCGACGACTGGGCCGACGGCGCCGAGGCCTACCTGGGCATGACCGTCACGGGCTACCCGAACCTGTTCGTCATGTACGGCCCCAACACGAACCAGGGCGGCGGCTCGATCCTGTTCGTCCTCGAAGCGCAGGCCCACTACATCACCCGTGCGGTACGCACCCTCGCCCGCCGCCGCCTGGCCGCCCTGGAAGTCCGCGCCCTCGCGCAGCGCCGCTTCAACGACCGGCTCCAGCAGGCCATGGGCGGCACCGTGTGGCTGGACTGCCACAGCTACTTCCGTGCCCCGAACGGCCGCGTCACCACCCAGTGGCCCTACCCCGCGCGCCGCTACTGGCTGGAGACCCGGCGGCTCCGCACCCGCGACTACGACCTCGTGCCCCGCTGACCGGCCACCAAAGCCGCCGAAGCCGCCACAGCCCAGCCCCACCCCCGCAAAACCGACTCCCGAAGGAGAACGACCCATGGACCTCGTCCTGCGCGGCGCCACCGTCGTCGACGGCACCGGGGCGGATCCGCGGCCCGCCGACGTCCGCATCGCCGACGGTGTCATCGCCGCCGTCGGCGAGCCGGGCAGTCTGGCCGGCGACGGGGCGACCGAAGTCGACCTGACCGGCCTGGTCCTGGCTCCCGGCTTCATCGACATCCACACGCACTTCGACGCGCAGGTGCTGTGGGACCCGGACCTGACCCCGTCGTCGTGGCACGGCGTGACGAGTGTCCTGATGGGCAACTGCGGCTTCGGCATTGCCCCGACCCGGCCCGCGCACCGCGACCTGGTGGCGCGGACCCTGGAGAACGTCGAAGGCATGTCCCTCGACGCGCTGCACGCCGGCATCAACTGGGACTTCGAGTCGTTCCCCGACTACCTCGACACGCTGACCTCGGCCCGCCCGCGCCTCAACGTCGCGGCGATGATCGGGCACACTCCGCTGCGGCTGTTCGTGGTCGGCGAGGAGCAGGAACGCCCGGCGACCGCCGAGGAGATCGCCCGTATGCGGGCGCTGGTCGCGGAGGCGATGGAGGCGGGCGCGTTCGGGTTCGCGTCGTCGCGGGCGACGTCGCACCAGGGCGCGGGCGGCCGGCCGGTGCCCAGCCGGCACGCGGAGCGCGCCGAGTTCGACGAACTCGCCGCGGTCGTGGGCGAGTCCGGGCACGGCATCATCCAGGTCACGGCGGGCCCCGACCTCGATGTCGATCACCTCCTCGACGTCGGCGCGGCCACGGGACGGCCGGTCACGTTCACCCCGCTGCTCACCGGCATGGGCGCGCCCGGTGCGGCGGTCGCGCGGGCCGACGCCTGCGCGGACACCGATGTGTGGGGGCAGACCTCGTGCCGCCCGCTGGTGATGCAGGTGACGCTGGCGGACCCGTTCCCGTTCGCGACGATGCCGAGTTTCCAGGAGATCCTGGCGCTGCCCGCCGACAAGCGCGCCGAGTTGTACGCGGACCCGGCGTGGCGGGAACGCGCCCGTGCGCAGGCCGAAGAGCGCTGGGACAGCCGCCTCGCCAAGACCGACATCGACGAAACCGAACTGCCCGGCCTCGCCGGGCGGACGCTGCCGGATCTGGCCGCCGAACGCGGTTCCACCCCGTTCGACGTCATGGTCGACACCGCTCTCGCGGAAGACCTGCGCACCCGGTTCCGGGTCGTGCTGGCGAACGACGACGAGCACGAACTCGCCGAATTGCTGCGGCATCCGCGCGTCCTCGTCGGCCTGTCGGACGCGGGCGCGCACGCGTCGCAGCTGTGTGACGCGTGCTTCTCGACACACTTGCTGGAGCACTGGGTCCGCGAGACGGGCCATCTGACGCTCGCCGAGGCGGTGCACCGCCTCACCGGCCAGCCCGCCGCGTTCCTCGGCCTGGCGGACCGCGGCCGGATCGCACCGGGGCTGGCCGCCGACCTGGTGGCGTTCGATCCCGAAACGGTCGGAGTAGGCGCGATGGAACGCGTGTACGACCTGCCCGCGGGAGCCGACCGCCTGGTCGCGCACAGCGTCGGCATCGTCCATGTGTGGGTGAACGGGCAGGCCGTTCGGCAGGACGGCGCCGACCTCGACGTCGACGTCCGCCCCGGTGCCGTGCTGCGTTCGGGGCGCTGACATGCGCGTCGTCCGCACAGGCGCCGCGCTGGGCGCCGAAATCCACGACGTGGACTTCTCGGCCGGTCTCGCCGCCGAGACCGTCGACGGCATCCACCGCGCACTCCTCGACCACCAACGACCACCAAGTCGTGGTGCTGCGCGCCCCCGAACTGACGATCGACCAGCACCTCGCGCTGGCCGAGCGGTTCGGTGAGCCGGAGGTGCACGCCTTCTTCCCCAATCTGGGTGACGGCTACGAGCGGGTGAGCGTCCTCGATTCGGAGGACGGCACCCGGGCGAGCATGTGGCACGCCGACGAGACGTTCCTGGAACGGCCGCCGATGGGCACGCTGCTGCACGCGCAGGTCATCCCCGAGTACGGCGGCGACACCGTGTGGGCGAGCTGCACGGCCGCCTATGACGCACTGTCGGCGCCGATGAAGAAGTACCTCGAAGGGCTGACGGCACTGCACGATCTCGCGCGCACCGTCGAACTGGCGTACGTCCGCGGCCACGCGACCGCCGAACGCTACGCCGCCTCGGTCGCCGCCGCCCGGACCACCGCGCACCCGGTGGTGTGCACGCACCCGGAGACCGGGGCGCCGACCCTCTACGTGAACCACACGTACACGCGTTCCATTCTCGGCCTGCCGCCGGCCGAGGCGGACGCCGTCCTGGCGTTCCTGTACCGGCACATGACCACCGAGCGGTTCACCTACCGACACCGCTGGACTCCGGGCGACCTCGTCATCTGGGACAACCGCTGCACCCTGCACAACGCACTGCCGGACTTCTCCGGCCACCGCCGCATGCACCGCGTCTCGGTCCTCGGCGCCCCTCCGCGATAGCCGGCACGCCCACCCGGCGACCACCAGGCAACCGCCCGGCGACCGCCGGATCGACCGCGGAATCGGACCGGACAGGCCGGCGTACCAACCACTGAGGACATGAAGCGGCAGTCCGCGCACGTGGATCGCCGCCGGGGAAGGCCGCCCCGAGGCCGCCGCACAGGCGGGAGCAAGCACGCGCGCTCGCCGCCGAGCTGCGGGCCGAGATCGAGGGCGCCGCGTAGAAGCGGGCCGGCATGCCCACTCCTCGTCCCCATCCACCCGGTAACCCCCGCCGCCAGATCCGATCTCGCCGCCCACCCCCGGCGCCGGGCTCCGGTCTCGCGCACGCGCGACGCCGCCTCGCGCCTCAGGTGTGACCGTCCCGAAAACGCACCGACCCACGCCGGACCGTGCGCCGCCCGAACGGCCACCGACGACACGCCCCCGGGACCCCCGGCGCACCGCAACGCAGGAGGAATCCGCCCCATGAGCAGCCCGACCGCCGCAGCCACGTCCCCGAACCCCGACTCGGCCCCCGACAACCTGCGCGACAACCTGGACGACGACCCGCTCGACCGCTCTCGCGACCACCCGCCCGTCGCCGTCGACGACATCGCGGCGCTGTTCGCCGTCCGCGAGCGGCCCCGGCGGCCGACCCCGCTCGCCGCGTCCACGGTGTTCGCGTGGCGCGCCGTGCTCAAGATGCGCCCGGCGACCACGCACCTCCTGGAGGTGACCGCGTTCCCGCTGATGATGACGCTGATGTTCACGTACCTCTTCGGCGGAGCACTGGCCGGATCCACCGACGAGTACCTCCAGTACGTGGTGCCCGGCGTCCTCGTCCAGAGCATCGTCATGACGACCATGGGCACCGGCGTCGCCCTCAACCACGACATCACCAACGGCGTCTTCGACCGCTTCCGCACCCTGCCCGTCTGGCGCCCCGCCGTGCTCGTCGGGATGCTGATCGGCGACCTCGCCCGCTACCTGCTCGCCGCGACGATGATCGTCCTCACCGGCCTGGCCCTCGGGTTCCGCCCGGACGGCGGCGCGCCCGGCGTGCTGGCGGCGATCGCGCTCGTGCTGGTCTTCGCCTTCGCGTTCTCGTGGGTGTGGACGACCCTCGGCCTGCTCATGCGCAGCGAGAAGGCGGTCGGCGGCACCGCGATGCTCGTGCTGTTCCCGGCGACGTTCCTCAGCAACATCTTCGTCGAGCCCGAGACCATGCCCGGCTGGCTCCAGGCGTTCGTGGACGTCAACCCGATCGCCCACCTCGTCAGCGCGGTCCGCGACCTCGCGGCAGGCGACTTCGGCAGCCCCGAGACCGGGTGGACACTGCTGTACGCGGCGGGCTTCGTCGCCGTCTTCGGCACGCTGAGCATGCGGCTCTACAACCGGGGCTGATCCGGCGCACTCGCCCGCCGATCCGGCGCGCGCGGAGCCGCCCGCACACCCGCACCCCACCGCCGCGTCCGAAATCCGCCAGTCACCCGGCCGCGGGCGGACGCATCATGGAGGGGTGCCCGAGACCTTCACCGCCCGCTACCAGGCCATCAGCAGCCGCGACGCCCGCTTCGACGGCAGCTTCTACACCGCCGTGTCCAGCACCGGCATCTACTGCCGCCCCAGCTGCCCGGCCCGCACGCCCAAGCCCGAGAACGTCACCTTCTACGGCACCGCGGCCGCCGCGCAGGCCGCCGGGTTCCGCGCCTGCAAGCGCTGCCGCCCCGAGGCCAGCCCCGGATCCCCCGACTGGGACATCCGCGCCGACCTCGTCGGCCGCGCGCTGCGCCTGATCGCCGACGGCGTCGTCGACGAGGGCGGCGTCGGCAGCCTGGCCCGCCGCCTCGCCGTGTCCGAACGCCACCTGCACCGGCAGATGGTCGGCGAGGTCGGCACCGGCCCGCTCGCGCTGGCGCGGATGCGCCGCGCGCAGACCGCCCGCATGCTGATCGAGGCCACGGACCTGCCGATCACCCAGATCGCGTTCGCGGCCGGGTACTCCAGCGTCCGGCAGTTCAACGACTCGATGGCCGAGGCGTTCGGCTGCGCGCCCACCGAGCTGCGCCGCCGGCACCGCCCCGCGGGCCCCGGCGCGGACGGCGAGGGCGACATCGTGCTGCGCCTCCAGCACCGCCGCCCCCTGTCCCACGACCCGCTCCTCGACTTCCTCGCCGACCGCGCGATCGGCGGCGTCGAGGAGGTCGTCGCCAACGACGCGGGACGGGGCGCCGACGGCGACACGGGCCGCGGCAGGGCAGCGGGCGGCGCGGGAGACCGCTCGTACCGCCGCAGCCTGCGCCTGCCGCGCCGCACCGGCATCATGACGGTCACCCCGCACCCGGACGCCGGGTACGCGACGCTCCGCCTGCGCCTGGAGGACCTGCGCGACCTCACCGCCGCCGTACAGCGCACCCGCCGCCTCTTCGACCTGGACGCCGACCCACAGGGCGTGGACGACGTCCTCGGCGCCGACCCGCTGATCGGACCGCTGGTCGCCAAGCACCCCGGGCTGCGCGTCCCCGGCCACGTCGACGGGTTCGAGCTCGCGGTCCGCGCGGTGCTCGGGCAGCAGGTGACCGTCAAGGGCGCGCGTACGCTCGCCGAACGCCTCGTCCGCAAGCTCGGCTGCGCACTCGCCGCCCCGGACGGCACGCTCACCCACATGTTCCCCAGCGCCGACCAGGTCGCCGACGACGACCTGTCCGGCATCGGCCTCACCGGAAGCCGCATCCGCGCGCTGCGCGCCCTCGCCTCCGCGGTCGCGGACGGCGGCGTCGTCCTCGACCCGGGCGCGGACCGCGCCGACACCGAGCGGGCGCTGCTCGCCCTGCCCGGCATCGGGCCCTGGACCGCCTCCTACATCGCGATGCGCGCGCTCGGCGACCCCGACGCGATCCCGCTGACCGACCTGGGCGTCCGGCACGCGCTGCGCGACCTCGGCGCGGACGACTCCGCGGCGGCGGCCGCCGAGCGGGCGGAGGGCTGGCGTCCGTGGCGGGCGTACGCCGCGATGCACCTGTGGACGCACTTGTCGGGAACGGACGGGCCGGCGGGCGGCTGAGCCGGGACCGCGTGTCCGGGCGGCGCGCGGTCGTCCCCTGCCCGGACCGTTCATCCGTCTGACGCGTCGTCAGCTCGCTGCGTGGTCCTGCCGGTTCTGGTACGCCTCCCGCGCCGCGAGCAGCGTCGGCAGGTTCGCCGCGGCCCACTCGCGGCACGCCTGGATCGGGCCGAGGAGGGTGCGGCCGAGGTCGGTCAGGGCGTACTCGACGCGCGGCGGCGACTCGTTGTACGCGGTGCGCGTCACCATGCCGTCCCGCTCCAGCGCCCGCAGCGTCTCGGTCAGCACCTTCGGGGTGATCCGGCGCAGCGGCACCTTCAGCTCGGAGAACCGGCGCGGCCCGTCGGCGAGGCAGACGACGACCATCCCCGCCCACTTCTCGCCGATGCGGATCGGCACGACGCTCTGCGGGCAGGCCGGGTCGAAGAAGTCGCCGGTGAGCGGCGCGAGGGCTTCCGGTCGCGGGCCCGGGGCAGGTCCTGCGGCCTGGGTTTCGGCGGGGTGTGGCATGGGCCCGACGCTAGTCCGGTTTCGTTGAAGTAACCAGTATCCGATCCATACCGTTGCTGGCAGCGGCGGGGACGGGCCCTGCCGCGGAGACCGGGGCGGAGCTGTGTCATGAGCGGAATCCACGAGACCGGCACGGACAGTACAGACGGCACAGGGAGCACGGGCGGCACGGGCGGTGTGGCCGCGGGCGCTGTCGCGGTCTTCGGCGCGGGCGGACGGGCCGGTCGGGCCGTGGTCGCGGAGGCGGTCGCGCGCGGGTACGCGGTGACCGCGGTCGTCCGCGATCCCTCCCGCCACGCGGACCTGACGGACCTCACGGACCCCGCCGGCCGCGCACGCGTGGCCTTGGTGGCCGGGGACGTCACCGACCCGGCCGACGTGGCCCGCGCGGCGGCCGGGCACGCGGCCGCGGTGAGCGCGGCCTACACGCCGGACACCGGCTCGCGCGCGTTCTACGGCGCGGCGTCCGCGGCCCTGGTCCAGGGTCTGGCGAAGGCGGGGGTCGGGCGGCTCGTGCACGTGGGGATCGCGACGACGGTCGAGACGGAGCCGGGCGTACGGCTGATGGACGCGCCCGGGTTCCCGGAGGAGTGGCGGGAGTTCGCACGCGGGCACGCGGACGCGATCGACACCTTCACGGCGGCAGGCGGGGGCGCGGACGGTGGCGGTGGCGACGGCCTGGACTGGCTGGTGGTGTGCCCGCCGATGCTGCTGGACGAGGCGGACAGGACCGGCACGTACCGCATCGGCGGGGCGCGCCCGGTCGACGCGGCGCGCGTGGACGTGGGCGGCCACATCTCGTACGCGGACCTCGCCCTCGCCGTCGTCGACGAGATCGCCCGACCGACCCGCCACCGCACCGTCGCGGCGGTCTCGGACGGGGAGCCGGGGTGAGGGCGGGCTTGCGGTGCGGGTCCCCGGCGCCCGGCTCCTGCCGTGGCCGAATGCCCGAGGGCGTTGCGCCGGACGGCCCACGCGGTCGCGGGAACCGACGCCCCCACGCGCCCGACCCGTTCGCCGTGCCGAGTGCCGGACGTGGTGCCGGGTGTGGGAGCCTGGGCGCCTCACGCTGGAAAGGCGGTCCGAGCGATGACGTCGGCCGGGTCCTGGTACGTGCTCGTCGAAGAGAGCAAGCCCGAAACCGAGTTTGCCGGCGCCACTCTCGACAGCGTCACCGTGCCCCGCTGGCACCTGACGTCCCGTCACCACATCGCGGGCGGCAGGGACCAGGCCCGCGAAGCGGCGGAGTCGCTGGCCCACACGTGGTTGCCGGAAGAGCTCAAGTACCGTGGCGATCGCGGCGGCACGGTGGGCCGTTCGATCTTCAGACTGACCGGGGACTCCTGGCTCGTCGAGGTCACCAGCCAACCCTGGCAACGCCACGCCCGCATAAGTCTCGCCGAACTGATCCACCTCGTCGAGCACGTCCCGCCGCCCGAGACACCCGAGCCCTCGCCTCGGAAGAGGAAATTCTTCCGATAGGTCGTGTCTTCGAAGTCCCGCCGGGCCCGCGGGCCGTGGCACCCTCCGGGCCCTGACTGCCCTCCCAAGCCGAACCCAGGCCACACCCAGGCCGAGCCGCGGGCTGCGCCTTGCGAGCACGCTCACCACCGCCCGCGGGCTGTCCGACGGGACCTTGAAGCCCCTCCCCAGTGCTGTGACCGTCCCGTGGAGGCTTCCGTTTCGCCTCGTCACCCGGATTGCGCCGCCGGCCGGCACGTTCGGGGATCTGCACGGATGTCGGGCCCGTTCGGTCGCCACCGGTCAGGACCAGGGCGGGGCGTCCGCCCGTGTCAGCCGGCGCCGCCGAGGTCGACGCTGCCCCGGGTCACCGCGCAGACGTACCAGGTGCCGGCTTCGCGGTGCAGGTCGACGACGTACGGGGTCGGGGTGCCGTCACGGCCGGTGACGCTGACGTTGACGTCGGCCCTGTCGCCGCTCTCGACGGATCCGGTGAGGGCGAAGCCGAACCCGCCGCCTTCCTCGGCGAGTGCGTCGTGGGCGGCGGGGTTCCGGCGGCCGTCGCAGTCGCCGTGGTAGGCGTCCGGCGGGCGGCCCTCGGCGACCGCGCGGAGGTAGTCGCGGGTGCGGTCGTGCACGGCGTTGTCGAGGATGTCGTCGGCTGCGCATGCCGCGCAGGCGACCAGGCATGACGCCGCGGCCAGCGCCGCCGCGACCGTTCCGCCGCGCCGCCTGTCGGTACGCCGCTCCGCGGCGCGAAGTCCGGTGCTTCCGGCCGCTGTTCGCCCACCCCTGCTCAGCATCACGGACCCCCACCCGCTCGGACGACGTGCGGATCGTAGCGCGCCGCCGTACGCCGCGGCGCCGAATGCGGCGGCGGATGCGGTATGCACTGCGGGATAACTGCGGGACGACTGCGTGGCATCTGTGCGCGGCGCATCCCCGCACCGGGGTCGGCGGAAGGCGGAGTGTGGACGGATTGAGGGTGGCGTCGCTGATTCTGGCGACGATGACGACGGGCATGATGGCGGGCGTCTTCTGGATCTGGGCGAACGCGGTGATGCCGGGGCTGGGGCAGACCGACGACCGGACGTTCGTCGCGGCGTTCCAGGCGATGGACCGGGCGATCATGAACCCGCTGTTCCTGGCCTGGGGGTTCCTCGGCGCGCTGGTGACCACGCTGGCGGCGGGACTCCTGCACCTCGGCGAGGACGCGCTGCCGTGGATCGCCGGGGCGTTCGTGCTCTACCTGGGCACGATGGTGGTGACGGGGGCGGTGAACGTGCCGAGCAACAACGCGCTGAAAGCGGCGGGCGATCCGGACGCGATCGACAACGCGGCGGCGCGGTCGGCGTTCGACGAGCGCCGGTGGCGGTCCGCGAACCAGGTGCGGGTGGTGCTGAACACCGCGGCGTTCGGACTGCTCGCGTACGCGCTCGTGGTCACCGGGAGGTCGGGGGGCTGAGCGCGGGGCCCCTCGGGCGGCCCTCTGCGGGCGGGTCACCCGCAGCGCACGTCCGCGGCGGGCAGGACGCCGTTGAGGAGGTACCGGTCGACGGCGTTGTCCACGCAGGTGTTGTCCCGGTAGATCGCGACGTGCCCGTCGCCGTTGTACGTCACCAGCCGTGCGGCGGGGAGCTGTTCGCGCACCCGCGGGGCGGCGGCGTGGGGGGTGGCGGGGTCGCGGGTGGTGCTGACGAGGAGCATGCCGGGCAGGTCGGCGCCGTCCAGCGGCTCGGCGTGGTCGGGTCCGGGGGCGGCGCAGTCGGCGGCCCAGCTCCACACCACGGACGGCCCGAGCACCGGCGCGGTCGCGGTGATGTCGCGGGTGAGGCGTTCGGCTTCGCGGGCGGAGAGGTAGCGGCCGTCGGCGCAGTTGACGGCGAAGTAACCGTCGAGGGCGGAGTCGGCGTAGGAGCCGTCGGGTCCGCGGTCGGTGTAGGCGTCGTACGCGCGGATCACGAGTGCGGCGTCGCCGCGGGCGAGGGCGGCGACGACGGTGCGCAGGGCGGGCCACTGGCCGGGGTGGTAGAGGTATCCGGACAGGACGGCTGAGGCCATGCCCTCGTCGAGGGTGCGTCCCCCGGCGCGGGCGGGGGTGTCGCTCAGTTCGTCGAGGAGGGCGCGGGTCGTGCGGGCCGCGGTGTCGGCGTCGCCGGTGAAGGGGCAGCCCGCGCGGCCGATGCAGTCGGCGGCGAAGGAGCGGAACGCGGCCTCGAACCCCTGGGCCTGCTCGCGGGCGACGGCGGTGCGGTCGGACGCGGGGTCGAGGAGCCCGTCCAGGACGAACCGGCCGACGCGGTCCGGGTGGCGGTCGGCGTAGCGGGCGCCGAGGTAGGTGCCGTAGGAGGTGCCGACGTAGTGGAGGCGTTCGTCGCCGAGGACGCCGCGCAGGACGTCCATGTCGCCGGCGGCCTCGCGGGTGCCGAGGTGCGGGAGCAGGTCGCCCATGCGGTCGGCGCAGCCCCGGCCGAAGTCCTTGAGGACGGCGGCGGCCGCGTCGACGGCGGCGCTGTCGCGCGGGGTGGGGTCGATGGACTGGAGGCGGTCCATGAGCGGACCGTCCGCGCAGACGACGGGGGTGCTGTCGCCGGTGCCGCGCGGGTCGAAGCCGACGATGTCGTAGCGGGCGGCCACGTTCGGCTTGGCGGCGGCAAGGCGGACCACGGTGTCGCGTACGCCGCGGCCCGGGCCGCCGGGGTTGGTGGCGAGGCTGCCGAGGCGCCCGGCGGCGGGCCCGGTGGCGGGCATGCGGTAGACGGCGATCTCGACGGTCCCGGCGGCGGGGGCGGCGTAGTCGAGGGGGACGCGCAGGCGCGCGCACTGGAGTCCGCGGTCGTCGCCGCGCTGGGCGGGGTCGGCGGGGCAGGGCTTCCAGGCGGGCCGCTGGGCGTAGAAGTCGTTGAGCGCGGGGTCGTGGGCGTCGCGCGGGGCGGTCGTCTGCGGTGTGGGCTGCCCGCTCGCCGTGCCGTCGCCCTTGTCCCCCGGGGCGGCCGGGGCCGCGGCGGTCGCGGTGCCGGCCGCGTCGTCGCGCTTCGGTGGTCCGTCGTCGGCGCTGCACCCGGCCGCGAGGAGGGCGGCGGCGAGGAGCGGGGCGGCTATGCGGGCGGTTGCGGGGCGGGCGGTCGCGGGAATGCGGGCAGCTGTCACGCGGCCCAGGGGTATCACACGGTTGGGCGCTCGGGGAGGCCCGGGGGCCGCGGAACAGCGGCATCCGGCAGCCTGTTGAGTTGAACGTTCAATAATCTGTCATCCGTGGTGGAGGAGCGATGAGCACCCAGACCCCGACGGCCCGCCGCGTGGCGGCCGTCACCGACCGCCGCATCGCCGGACCGGACGCCCAGGTCGACAACAAGGCCCTCGTCCTCGAACCCGGCAAGCCCGCACGGCACGACCCCTTCCTGCTCCTCGCCGAGGACTGGTTCAGCACCGTCGGATTCGACTGGCACCCGCACCGCGGCCAGGAGACCGTCACCCTCGTCCTGGAAGGCCGCGCCGAACACCGCGACAACCGCGGCGGACACGGCGTCCTCGGCCCCGGCGACGCCCAGTGGATGACCGCCGGACGCGGGCTCTTCCACGCGGAGAAGGCGTACCGCGGCGAGCCTGTGCACCTGCTCCAGCTGTGGATCAACCTGCCCGCCGCGCACAAGATGGACGAACCCCGCTACCAGGACCTGCGCGCCGACGCCATGCCGGTGCGCCGCGAGGCCGGCGTCGAGGTACGCGTCTTCTCCGGCCGCTCCGGCGACGCCGTCGGCCCCGCCGCCAACGTCGTCCCGGTCACCATGGCCGACGCCACCCTGGCCCCGGGCGCCGCCTACGCACAGGAAGTCCCCGCCGACCAGAACGGCTTCGCGTACGTCATCGCCGGCTCCGGCCGCTTCGGCGCCGACCGCACCCCGGCCGCGGCGGGCCAGGCCGTCCACCTCGCCCCCGCCGACACGGGGGCGGACGGCCCGGCGTACGACGTCCTCGACATCGAAGCCGGGGACGACGGCCTCCGCATCGTCCTGTGGACCGGCCGCCCGGTCCGCGAACCCGTGGCCCACTACGGCCCGTTCGTCATGAACACCCGCCGCGAACTCGAACAGGCCGTCGCCGACATGCAGTCGGGCGCCTTCGGCGAGATCCCCACGACCTGACGTCCCGCACGCCCCTCACCGGCTCCTGCACCGATGAGGGGCGCGGCGCATCCGGGAACCCCCCGCGGCGGACCGGCGGCACCCCTCCCGCGCGCCGAGGACCGCGGGGCGATCGGTACCCTCCGGGTGGTCCTCCCCATGTCCCCGGCGCGAGCGCGGAGTCGCCTGTGATGACGCGGTCCCGGCTCGGCCTTCTGCTGGGGAACGTGACGCGGATCGCCGCGGCCGTGGTGATCGCGGCGTCGATGGTGCTGGTCATCTGGGTCAAGCATCCGCAGGAGGCGAGCTCGGCGGAGTTCCTCGCCGGGGTCTCCGACGGGACGATCACCTCGGTCGGCTACGACGTGGACGGCTCCCAGACCGTCCACGTCCGGTGGCGGGCATCGGACACGGCGTGGCGGGAAGCCGTGTACGCACACGAAGGGCCGCGTACGGAGACGTCCGAACCGTGGGACCCCGTCGCGGAGTTGCGCGCCGACCTCCGCGCCCGGGCGCCCGGCGCCGATCCGGTGGACCTGGGCACGTACCCGTCCATGCACACCGAGACGGCGATCGACCGCCTGCTCGTGGTGACGGACGTCCTGTACCTGCCGTGGGACCGGCTGAAGTGGACGGTGGTGGCCCTCGGTGCCGCGCTGATCTGCGTCATGGTGGCCCGCACACCGAGCTACTACGGGCGTCCGATCCAGTGGATCGTCCTGTCACTCGCCACCGGGTTCGGGTTCCTCGCCTACCTGTGGCTGGAAGCACCCGGCAGACGCGCGGCGGCCGCTCGGGCCGCCGCGTCCCGCATGCGCCTCGACCCGGCCGCACTCGGATGCGTGACCCTGGCCGCCGCCTTCGTCCTCCTGGGGATCTGACTGGGGTGTACCCGATGAACCCGGCCGACCTGTGCCGAAGGCCGACATCGTGGCCGCCGCCGGGCGGTTCCTCGCGGCACACACGTAATCGGCCGGGTGATCGGCGCGGCACGGCATACGCTGCTGCACGCGCGGTGCGGAGCACGCGCGCGGGAACTGTCAGGGAGCGGGCGGGCGGACTGTGGGCGACGGTGTGGCGGACGGGCCGGTGCTCGACCTGTGGAGGCAGCGGCTCGGGAGCGTGCCCGACCGAGTGTGGGACCGTACCGACTGGGAGGTCGTCGTCCTCGCCGACAACGACCTCACGCAGGTACCGCGCGGCCTCGCGCGCATGACGGCGCTGCGCACGCTCGACCTCGGGCACAACGCCCTCACCCGGCTGCCCGACGACATCGGCGACCTGCCCGCCCTCACCGACTTCCTCTACCTCCACGACAACCGCCTCCGAACGCTCCCGGACACCCTCGGCCGCCTCACCCGGCTGCGCTACCTCAACATCGGCGAGAACCCGCTCACCCGCCTCCCCGACGGCCTCGGCCGCATGACAGCGCTCCGCGAACTCCGCGCCGAGAACTGCCGCCTCACCCGCCTCCCCGACACACTGGGCGGCCTGGCCGGCCTCCGCGAACTCCACCTGCGCGGCAACCGCCTCACCCGGCTCCCCGACTCCGCCGCCCGCCTCGCGGACCTGCGGCACCTGGACCTGCGCGAGAACGCCCTCACCGACGTACCCGCACCCCTCGCCGCACTGCCGCGCCTGCGCCACCTCGACCTCAGGGCCAACCGCATCACCCGCGTCCCCGACTGGACCGCCGCACTCCCCGCCCTCGAAAAACTCGACCTGCGCTGGAACGACCCCGACGCCCTGCCGCGACCGCTCGCCGACACCCTGGAGGAGCGCGGCTGCGCCGTCCTGCGCTGACCGCCCCGACCCGGCGCGTAGGGTCGGCGCGTGGCCGACACGCACCCGACGACCGGGCTGGACCTGCACCTCGACGTGACCCGCGGACCCGGCGTCGGGCGGGCCCTCGCCGAAGCGCTGCGCGACGCCGTGCGCACCGGCCGCCTCTCCCCGGGCACGCGCCTGCCCGGCACCCGCAGCCTCGCCGCGGACCTCGGCATCGCCCGCGGGACGGCGGTCGAGGCGTACAGCAGCCTGATCGCCGAAGGGTGGCTCACCGGGACCACCGGCGCCGGGACCTGGGTGGCCGAACCACCGGCTCCCCTCCCGCCGACGGGCGGCGCGGCCCCGGAGCCGGGCGGGCCCGCCGCGTCCGCCGGGTCCGCCCCGCCCGCCGACCGCACCCCCGCCCGCGGCGCCGTCGACCTGCGCCCCGGCCGCCCCGACCTCAGCTCCTTCCCGCGCACCCTGTGGGCCTCCGCCGTACGCCGCGCCCTCGCCGCCGCACCCGACCACGCATGGGACTACGGCGACCCGACCGGCCAGCCCCGGCTCCGCGCGGCCCTCGCCGCGTACACCGCCCGCACCCGGGGCGTACGCGCCGACCCCGACGCCATCGTCGTCACCTCCGGCTTCTCCCACGCCCTCGCGGTCCTCGGCCGCGCCCTGCACAGCACCGGCATCAGGCACGCCGCCACCGAGGACCCGGGCCTCGCCCGGCACCGCGACCTCCTGCGCGCCGCCGGACTCCACGTCGCACCCGTGCCCGTCGACGACGCCGGCGCCGACCCGGACCACCTCGCCGACCACGTCGGAGCCGTCCTGCTCACCCCCGCCCACCAGCACCCCCGCGGCGTCGTCCTGGCCCCGCGCCGCCGCGCCGCGTTCCTCGACCGCGCCCGGCGCCGCGGCGTGTTCCTCGTCGAGGACGACTACGACGGCGAGTTCCGCTACGACCGCCAGCCCGTCGGTGCCATGCAGGCGCACGCGCCCGAGCGCGTCGTCTACGCCGGGAGCGCCAGCAAGGCACTGGCCCCCGGCATGCGGCTCGGCTGGCTCGCCGTACCGCCGGCCCTGCGCGACCCGGTGCGGAACGCGGTCGCCGAACTCGGCGCGGAGCCCCCGGCCGTCGACCAGCTCGCCTTCGCCGACCTCCTCGAACGCGGCGACTACGACCGCCACATCCGGCAGGCCCGCCTGGCGTACCGACGCCGCCGCACCGACCTCGCGGCCCGCCTCCCACGCCCCCTCGCCGGAGTCCCGGCCGGACTGCACGCCCTCGTCCCCGTCGCGAGCCCCGAAGCCGAGCGCCGGACGGTGGAGGCCGCACGGTACGCCGGGCTCACCCTCCACGGCCTCCACACCGCCGGCTACTGGCACACCCCGTCCCCCGCCCACCCGGCCGCCCTCGTCATCGGCTACGCCACCCCGCCCCCGCACACCTGGCGCGCAGCCCTCGACGCCCTGCCCGACCTCCTCACCGCAACGCGGTAGCCACCGACTGTGCGGACAGGACGAGCACCGCACCGGGGCGGCCGGGACTCGCCGCCGGGCTTCTCGGCAGGAGTCAGCCGGTGCCCGCGACGTTGGTGTTGTGGACCGCGTGCACCCACCAACCGCCGTCCCGTTTGACCAGCACCCAGGTGCCGACGTTGGCGAAGTCGCCCGCCGAGGTGGAGGCGTGCTGCCGTACGGACACGACCGCGGTGTCGGGTGTCGGGAACGTCACGTGTTCGACGGCGATCCGCGTGCGGAACCCCTCGACCGGGTTCGCGAGTTGGCGGCGGTGGTGGGCGTTGACGGCCTCCCAGCCGTCGAAGCGCTGTCCGGCCGGAGTCGTGAACGACGCGTTGGCGGTGAACCGCGCGCCGACCCTGGCGGCGTCGAACTCTCCCACCCCCGCCTGGATTTCCGCGAACACGTCGTCGATCGCGCGCAGGTCCTCACCGGACGCGGCCTGTTCGGATACGGCTGGACGACTCATTCGTGCGCTCCCGGTGCTCTGCGGTCCCTTTGCCGAACGTGATCATCTCCCGGATCGCCGACGCGTCGCCACTTTGGGCCGGGCACCGCCTGACGGTGCGTCAGCAGGCGTCTTCCACGTGGACGACGATCTCGTCCGGGTGCTGCGCGGAGACGGTCGACCATGCCGGCGTCGTGGTGAGTGCGGCCGCCCAGTCGTCGAGGCCGACGTCGCCGTCGTGGAAGAACCAGGAGTTGAAGCTGCCCAGGTCGTGCAGGGCCGGGACGTGGGCGAACCGGACCTCGCAGTGCACCTGGACGTACTGCTCGTGTTCGCCGTCGGCGCCGACGACCTCGAACTGCCGGACGAAGTCCAGCAGGAAGCCGGGCGGATCGTCGAAAGCGCACGTGCCGCACCGGGGTTGACGCGCCACCGGCGTCGTCGCGCACCCACACGACTGTGCGCGGACCGGGCGCGCTGCGCCTGCACCGCGCTCGGCGTGCGCCGGAGGCCGCCCGCCCGGTGCCGCGGACGCAGGACGCATGGGTCCGCGGGAGCCGGGCAGCGGTTGTACATGCTTCCTCTGATTCTGGTTCTTCTGCTGGCGTTGATCTTGTTCGGTGCGGGGTTCGCACTCAAGGTGCTGTGGTGGGTCGCAGTCGTCGTCCTGGTGGTCTGGCTGCTCGGGTTCCTGCTGCGCAGCGCAGGTGCCGGGGGCCGACGCGGACGCTGGTACCGCTGGTAGGCCACGAAGCCCCGACACCCGCCGACCCGCCGCCGGCCCGGCGCAGCCCGCCTCCGCCACGAGGCCGGGCGGACGGTCGAAGGCGTGGCTGCCGTACTGGAACAGGAGTCCGTCGCAGTCCGGTGTGCCCGGCGTGTCGAACGGCATGCGGCCGAACCGCAGGAATGCCCGCCACACGTCCTGCACACCGAGATCCGCGAGGGACGCGCCGCCCGCGAGCAGCTCCACCCGCAGCAGACCCGCGGCATCGGCGACAGCGGGGGTCCCTGGCAACGTGCCGGTCCTTTCGACGTCGAGTGGTAGCAGCCACACCGTAGATCAGGCGTCCGCGGCGTAATGGGCGACGATCGCGGCGGCGCGGTCGTGCAGGGCCCCGCGCAGCCATTGGGGGGCCACTGCTTCGGCGCTTGCGGAGAGCTGCCACAGGGCCCACTCGGCGTGGCGGGCGTCCTGGAAGGTGAGTTGCATGCGCAGCCACCCCGGCCGTGCGTCCCCTTCAGAGGCGTCGGGCTCCTCGGCCAGGACCGCCAGCGCCGTGCCGGCCAGCTCCGCGCGACGGGCCGGATCCACCCGCACGGTGACGGCGACCTGGTCCCCGCCCGACCGGAAGCGGGTGCTGCGCTCCTGCCAGGCCCGGTCCAGGTCCACCCGGTCCGGGCGCTGCGCCGCCTCGTCGAGTTCCTCGGCGGCCACGATGCGCGACAGGCGGTACGTGCGGTCCTCGCCGGACCGCGTCGCCAGCAGGTAGCCGTGGTCCCGTACGGTGACCAGCCCGATCGGGTCCACCGTCCGCCACCGCGGGTCCTGGTCCGCCGCCGCGTACCGGATCCGCAGCTTGTGCCCGGCGAACACCGCGCGCCGGACCTCCGCCACCACGGCGTCCGGCAGTTCCTCGTCGACCCGGCGCCGCGCCAGGAGGTCGGTGTCCGGGTCGATCAGCAGGCGCTCCGCGGCTCCCGCCGCGGTGGTCCGGTAGCTCTCGGGCAGCGCGTCCACGACCTTGAGCATCGCGGAGGCGAGCGCGGAGCCCAGGCCGAACACCTGGGCCCCGCGCCGCGATCCGGCGACCACCAGGGCCAGCGCCTCGTCATGGGTCAGCCCGGTCAGTTCGGTCCGGAACCCGGGCAGCAGCGCGAACCCGCCGTGCCGCCCGCGCTCCGCGTACACCGGGACCCCGGCCGCCGACAGCGCCTCGACGTCGCGCAGCACGGTACGGGTCGACACCTCCAACTCCCGGGCCAGCGCCGCCGCGGACATCCGCCCGTGCCGACGCAGCAACAGCACCAGCGAAACCAACCGATCGGCGCGCATGCGAGGACTCTAGGTCGTGTCCTTCGGAGCTTGGTGCCGGGCACGTGTTCCGCTGCCGTGCAGCGCAAGGCGCGGGGCCGAAGCTGTCACGCTTCGCGCGCCGGGACCGCGAGGCGGCGGCGCCGACGAAAGCGCGTCCGCGCACGCCGATCGGCGCTACGCGGACAGGGTGCGGAAGCCGGTACGCCAGGAGGCGTACTCGGGGGCCCACCCCAACTCCTTGCGGGCGTACGTGTTGTCGGCGCCGCGGGCCCAGCCCGTTCGGGCGGGCCGGACCCCGACCCCGGGCTCGGCTTCCCGGCCGGGCGGCGCGGGGGCGCCGACGGCGACGCAGAAGTGCGGCACCCACGCGTCGGCGGGTGCGGGGTCGTCGTCGACGATGTTGGCGATCGTGCCGGACGGCCAGGACACGGCTTCGCGCGCGGCGCGTGCGGCGTCCGCGACGTGGACGAAGCTCGCGACATCGGCATCGGCCGCCAACTGGCCCGCCTGCGCCCGCCGCGCCGTCAAGCCGTCGCGGGTGTACCAGGTGCCGGGGCCGTACAGCAGCCCGTACCGCAGCACGACCCACTCGGGCAGCTCGCGCACCGCACTCTCCAGCGCGGCGACCCCGGCGACGCTCGTCGCGCGCGGCTCCGGGGCGACGGTGTCGAGGGGAGTGTCCTCGACCGCGGGGTCCGGGCCCGCCTCGTACGCCCACGAGATGCTCTGCGCGACGATCCGCCGCACCCCCGCCGCCCGCGCGGCGCCGACGAGGTTGCGGGTGCCCTCGGTCCGGATCCGCGCATTGGCCGCCAGGTCGCCGCGCCCGAGGTCGGTGAGCTGGTGCATCACCAGGTCGGGGGACGCCGCGCGCAGCAACTGCGCGAGTCCGTCCGCGTCGTAGACGTCCCCGACGACCGGGCTGCCCCCGGCCGCGAGGACGGCGGCGGCACCGGGCGCGCCGCGCGTCAGGGCGGTGACCCGGTGGCCGTCCGCGACGAGCAGGGGCAGCAGGAGGCGGCCGACAGCGCCGGTCGCCCCGGCGACGAACACGTGCACGGCTCAGCCCTTCCCGGTGTCGGCGGCGGCGGGCGCGGCGGTAGGAGCGGCGGTGGTCGGACGCGGGGCCCGCAACGCGCGCCGCTCGTGCAGTTCGGTCTCGTCGACCAGTGTCAGCATCGGCTCCCCCGGGACGCCGAGCATCACGACGACAAAGCGCGTCGAGGCGTCGGTGAGGGCGTTGCCCGCCTGGTAGTGGACGACGTCCCCGCCGGGCTCCCAGAACGCCTCCCCGGCGCGGATCACCCGCTCCGGGTCGCCTTCGAGCTCGAACAGCAGCTCGCCGTCGAGGACGTACCCGAACACCGGTCCGCTGTGCCGGTGCGGCGGCGTCCCCGGGTCGCCGGGCGGCAGCTCGATCGTCATGGTCATGGCCTCGGCGCCGTCGGGGACGAACGGCGGGGTCACGTGCAGCAGATGGTTGAACGTCGTGGGCATGAGGACGACGCTACGCCCTGACCGGTCCAGTGGATTGGACCGGTTGGGAGTTGATTCCTTGGACCGGTCGGCGGTGGTGAGGGGGGACGGCCGCACGTTGCGGCGCCCTATCCGACCGCGGTACCGCCGAGCCCCGCGACCACCAGCGCGGTCGCCGCGGCGATCAGCGACTCGTCCGGCTCCGTCCCGTATCCGGCGCGGTCGGACATCACGGCCAGCACGATCGGACCGGTGGGACCCGACGCGGCACCGGGCCGGCCGCCGGACCCGGCACCGGGCCCCGCGTCCGGCGGCCAGGCGACCGCGATGTCGTTCGCCCGCCCGTAGTTGCCCGTCCCGGTCTTGTCCGCGGCCCTCCACCCGGCCGGCAGCCCGGCGCGGATGCGCCTGTCGCCGGTCGTGTTGCGCTCCAGCCAGTCCCGCAGCAGCGCGCGCCTGTCGGCGGCCAGCGCGTCGCCCAGCACCACCGTGCGGAAGTCCGCCGCG
Source organism: Yinghuangia sp. YIM S09857 (assembly GCF_051388915.1). Classification (NCBI taxonomy): domain Bacteria; kingdom Bacillati; phylum Actinomycetota; class Actinomycetes; order Kitasatosporales; family Streptomycetaceae; genus Yinghuangia; species Yinghuangia sp. YIM S09857. The sequence goes on from NZ_JBPKBH010000002.1 coordinate 172,982, forward strand.
ATCGCGCGCGGCGTCGTGGTGTCGCGCGGATCGCCCGGCGGGTCCTCGTTCAGCTCCGGCTCGTAGTGGTCGATCCGGCTGACCGTGTCCCCGAGCCCGCGCAGGTAGGCGGTCAGCGCGGCCGGGCCGCCGACGTCGCGCACCAGCAGGTTCGCGGCCGTGCCGTCGCTGAAGCGCACGGCGGCGTCGCAGAGTTCGCGTACGGTCATGCCGGTGGCGACGCGGTCCCGCGTGATCGGCGAGATCGAGTCGACCTCGGCGCCCGTGAAGGTGATCCGCTCCTCCAGGTCCGCGATCGACCGCCGCCCGAGGACCGCTGCCACCGCCAGCGCCTTGAACGTCGAGCAGAACGCGAACCGCTCGTCGGCCCGGTACGCCACCTCCGCCCCGGAACCGGTCGCCACCGCGAACACCCCCAACCGCGCGTCGTGCGCGCGCTCCAACGCGGCGAAGTCCGCCGCGGGCGCGGGAGCAGGCAGCCGCGCGGGGCCGCCGGACGCTCCTACCGCGGGCACGCCGGTCGGCGCGGCCCCGGACGCCTGCGCCGCGGCCTCCGAACCCCCGTCGTCCGCACACCCCGCGACCGCGACGGCCGCCAGCACCGCCAGCACGGCGCGCCGCGTCGGGCCACCAGAACTGTCCACGACCATCCGCCGACCCCGCTCTCCCGTACGTTCACCCGCACCACCCTCGGACGCCGACCCGCACGCCCGGTCCCGACTGCACGTCGACTCCGCGTCTACTCCGGGTCGACTCAACCCGGACGGGCCCCGTCCCCGCCCGGCCGACACGCCGAGCCCGCGAACCGCGCCGCAGAACAACCCGGTTGCCCGCACACGACCGCACGCGCCACGATCACCCCCATGAGCGACGCCACACCGGCGGCCGAACGACCGACGCTGCGCCCGTACCCGAAGATCCCCTCGCGCGGGGCCACGCGTACCGGCGGCGCGCCGACGCCCGCGGTCCGCGAATGGGCGGCCGCGGAGAAGGTCCACGGCGCACACTTCGCCGTCGTCTGCGACGCGGCCGGGACCCGCCCCGCGAAACGCCGCGAACTCCTCGGCGACGACGACCTCGACGCGTTCTTCGGCGTCAGCCGCGTCTGGCCCGCACTCGCGGTGGCCGCCGACCGCTGCGCCGAGGCGTTGCGCGCCGCCCACCGCCCGGGCGCCGCAGGTGCCGCGGACTCGGTGCCGACCGTCACGCTGTACGGCGAACTCGCGGGCGGCCGCTACCCGCACCCCGACGTCCCGGCCGCGCCCGGGGTCGACCCCGTGCAGACCGGAGTCTGGTACGCACCCGGGCTGCACTGGCTGCTGTTCGACGCGACACTCGACACCGCGCCCGACACCGCGCCCGACGCCGGCGCGGCCGGACAAGGCGAACCACCAGGACGCCTGTGGGTCGCCGACCGCACACTGCGCACGGCCGCGGCCGCGGCCGGACTCCTGTGTGCACCGCCGCTCGGGCACGGGCCGCGACACCGACTGGACGACCTGCCGCGCGTCTTCCCCACGCGCGTGCCCGCCCTGCTCGGACTCCCGGAGCTGGACGACGGCAATCTCGCCGAGGGATACGTCCTCAAGCCCGCGGGCGAATGGCGCGAGGGCGCGGCGGGATCGGCGGGCGCGGACACGTCGGCATCTGCGGACGCGCGTCCGCTGATCAAGGTGAAGCAGCCCGCGTTCGCGGAGGACCGCCGCTACAGCGGGGCCCGCCCGTACCTGCCGCCGCCGCAGGGCGCCGCGGGCGTGCCCGCCTGGCTCGTGCTCCAGGCCGCGGCGCTCCTCACCCCCGCCCGCGCGGCGGCCGCCGTCAGCAAGACCGGCCCGCGCACGCCGCTCGACACGATCGCGGCCGAGATAGCCGGGGACGCGGCCGACGACACCGCGGCGGCCGTCGGGGGCCTGGACGACGACCAGCTCCGCAGCCTGACCGCCGCCCTGCTGCCGGGCGCCCGCGCACTCGCCCGTTTCGACGCCGCCGACCGCGGTCCGGCGAACCGACGGGCGCGCTGACCGCACACAGCGCCGCGGGGCCCCGGCCGGGGTCCGGTACGCGCCCGGCTCGTCCCACCGGTCCCCACCGGGGCCATGGACGCCGGCTCCGCCGACCGCCGCTACGCCGCCTCGGCCCCGCCGAACCCGGCGCCCACCTCGTCCAGCGCGCGGAGCGCCGCCGTGACGTTCTCGCGTGCGGCGGGGAGCAGCGGCAGGCGTACCGCCGCGTGCGGGATGCGGCCCCGCGCGGCGAGCACCGCCTTCAGGACGACGGGGTTCGGTTCGGCGAACAGCGCGGCCGACAGCCGGGCCAGCCGGTGCCCGAGGTCGCGCGCCGCGGCCACGTCGCCGCGCTCCCACCGGTCGGCGAGTGCCGCGAACGCGGCGGTGGCCAGGTGGGCGGACGCGAGGATGCCGCCGGACGCGCCGAGCGCCAGCATCGGGGAGAGGTACGCGTCGTCCCCGGCCATCACCGCGAACCGGCCCGCGGCACCCGCGGCGCCGGAACCTGTGGCGTCGGGACCCGGAGCGCCGGTGACCGCAGCGCCGGCAGCCGCGAGCTCCGCGAACAGCGCGACCGTGTCCGCGTCCACGCCCCCGACCGCGTGCTTGACCCCGGCGACCCCCGGCAGCGCCGCGATCTCACGCAGCGTGGCCGCGGTCAGCGGGCGGCCGGTGCGGTACGGGATGTGGTAGACGACCAGGGGCACCGGGCTGCGCGCCGCCAGCGCCGCGAAGTGCGCGACGACACCGGCCTCGGAGGGCCGCGTGAACGAGGGGACGGTCACGAGCGCGGCCGTCGGCGTACCTCCGCCGCCCCGTCCGACGCCTGGTTCCCCGCCCGGCTCCACGTCCGGTTCCCCGTGCTCGCCGCCCCGGGCCAGCCCGGCCAGTTCCTCCGCCGCCCTGCGGGTGTCGCTCGCCCCGATCCCCACCACCAGCGGTACACCGCGCTCCGCGCACACCCGCCCGCACACGTCCGCGACCGTGCGCCGCTCCGCCGCGTCGAGGGCGCCCGCCTCGGCCGTCGTGCCGAGCGCGACGATCCCGGCCGCGCCGCCGTCGACCACGTCGTGGGCGAGGCGTTCGAGCGCGCCCGCGTCCACGGCCGCGCCGTCGCGGTCGAACGGCGTCACCAGCGGCACGAAGATCCCGCGCAGCCACCGTCCGGCGGCCACTCCCGGACCACCGCCACCAACCCTCAACCTCAAGTCGAGGTCAAGGCTTCTGTCCTGTGCACCGGCATTCGTCATACGACGAGCCTGACCCACCCCACCCGACAGATCCAGTTCGCCTTTCCACACCTGACCGTAAGCTGGCCTGATGCTGGACGTACGACGCCTCCGCCTCCTCCGCGAACTCGCCCACCGCGGCACCATCGCCGCCGTCGCCGACGCGCTCGCCTTCACCCCGTCGGCCGTGTCCCAGCAACTCTCCGCACTCGAACGCGAAGCGGGCGTGCCCCTCCTCGAACGCACCGGCCGCAGCGTCACCCTCACCCCCGCCGCCACCGCCCTCGTCGTCCACGCCGACACCGTCCTCGCCCACCTGGAGCAGGCCGCCGCCGAACTCGCCGCCCACCGCGGCGCCCCCGCCGGACCGCTGCGCATCGGCACCTTCCCGTCCGCCGCCCGCACCCTCCTCCCGGCCGCCCTCACCCGCCTCGCCCGCGACCACCCCGCCCTCGAACCCCACGTCGCCGAACTCGACCCCGCCCACGCCGCCGACCGCCTCCGCGCCGGCGACCTCGACGCCGCCCTCCTCCACCGCTACGACTTCGCCCCCGAACCCACCGCGCCCGGCATCCAGACCTCCACCCTGTTCACCGAACCCCTCTACCTCGCCACCCGCACACCCACCGACCCGACCGCCACCGCGCCCGGCACCGCCCCCGCCGACCCCCTCACCGCACACCGCGACGCCCCCTGGATCCTCGCCACCCCCGGAACCCTCTGCCACACCATGACCGTCCGCGCCTGCGAAGCCGCCGGATTCACCCCCGCCGCCCGCCACCACATCGACGACTTCACCGCCGTCCTCGCCCTCGTCGCCGCAGGACAAGGCGTCGCCCTCGTCCCCCGCCTCGGCATCGCCGACACCCCGCCGCACACCGTCGCCGCCGTACGCCTCACCGAACTCCCCCTCACCCGCGAGACCCGCCTCGCCCACCGCGCCGGAGCCGCACCCCACCCCGCGATCCGTGCCCTCGCCCGCGCCCTCGCCCTCGCACTCCGCCGCCATGCCGACCCGCCGCCGACGGGTGACGATGGACCGATGGAGACCTTCGTACGCGTGACCGCCCGCACCGACGACGAAGTCCAGCAGGTACGCAGCCTGCTCGCCGGACTCCGCGCCGCCCCGCCGCCGCCCGGCTTCGAGACCGACGACGGCACCCGCACGATCGAGGCCGTCTTCGACGGCGACCAGCGCGAACGCCTCGACCAACTGCTGCGCGGCACCGGCCTCCCGTACGTCGTCCAAGCCGACGACGAATAGCAGCCCGCCCCGCCGCCCGCGACAACGCCGATAACCGGCGGCGCCGCCGTACCCCCTCCCGGTAGCCTCCGGCGATGACCCCCGCCACACCCGCCGCCCCGCACCGTTCCCCGGAGCCCTCCCCGGACCGTCTGCGACGCGCCCAGGGAGCCGTGGTCGGCTCGGCCGTCGGCGACGCGCTCGGCGCACCCTTCGAGTTCGGCCCGCCCGGCGCGTTCTCCGCGCGGTTCCCGCATCCCGGCGCGGGCGACGAGATGTGCGGAGGCGGCGGCTGGGACCCCGGCGAGGCCACCGACGAAACGCAGATGGCCGTGCTCGTCGCCGAATCGCTCCTCGAACGCGGCGGACTCGACCTCCCCGACATCTACGACCGCTTCCGCCGCTGGGCCGCGTCCGCCCCCAAGGACATCGGCCTCCAGACCGAAGCCGTCCTCACCAGCGGCATGCCCTGGGACCTCGCCGCCGCCGCCCACTTCCAGACCAACCTGTACGCCGCGGGCAACGGCTCCCTCATGCGCGCCGCCCCCTCCGCCGTGCACTTCGCCGCCGCCGGACGCTCCGCCTCCATGGACGCCGCCCGCCGCATCGCCGCCCTCACCCACGGCGACCGCGCCGCCTGGGAGGGCACCGCCGTCCTCCACGAACTCGTCCGCGTCGCCCTCGACGGCGACGACCCCCTCGCCGCACTCCCCGACACCGTCGCCCACCACGTCCACCCCGACCACCGCGACCGCTACGCCGCCGTCCTCGCCCCCGACTGGCACCCCACCCGGGCAACCGAGTTCAACGGCGCCGTCTGGCCCTGCCTCGGCTCCGCGGTCTGGGCGCTGCGCACCACCGGCACCTTCGAGGACGCCCTACGCGCCGCCGTCGACCTCGGCGGCGACACCGACACCGTCGCAGCCGTCACCGGCGGCCTCGCCGGCGCCGTCCACGGCCTCGACGCCGTCCCGCCCACCTGGACGGCCGCCGTCCACGTCCCCCTCCCGGGCGCCCGCGTCCTCCGCCTCCCCGAACTCCTCACCCTCACCGAACACCTCACCGAAGCCCCGCACTGACCCCGCCGGCCCCCTCCCGCACGAACCCCCGCGCAACGCAGGCCCGTCGCCGCGCCGCCGCGCCCGACGCCGACCGCGCCACCTCCGACGAATCCCGGCACCTCCTCACCACCCGCACGCATCACCGAACCGCGGCACCCCGGCACAGGGCCGCTCCCGACCCCGCATCCGCCGACTCGGCACGGAACGCCGTGGGAGACTGACCGCCTGACACGCGGGGAGAAAGGGGACGGTCCGCGGTGGGGCTGGAGATCGAGAGTCGGCCGTCCGAGCTGCCGTACATCGAACGCGTGTGGCGCAGCCGCAGCGACGACGTCGGCCGCATGACGTCGATCGCGACGCCGCACTGGGAACTCGTCTTCTGGGAGCACGACGGCCGCGTGCACAGCGCCGTGCAGGGCCCCGAACCCAACGCCGCACCGGCGCCGGTACCGAAGGACGCCACCTTCTTCGGCATCACCTTCGCCCTCGGCACCTCCATGCCGCACCTGCCGGTCAGCCGCCTCGTCGGCGGCAGCGCGGAGATCCCCGACGTGACCCGGCGCTCCGTCTGGCTCAAGGGCTCCGCGTGGCACGTGCCCGACTACGACAACGCGGAGTGGTTCGTACGCCGCATGGTGCGCGCCGGGATCGTGGACCGCGACCCGATCGTCCCCGCCCTCCTCGACGGCGCCGCACCCGACGCCTCGCAGCGCACCGTCCAGCGGCGCTTCGTCGCGGCGACCGGACTCACCCAGGGCGCCGTCCGGCGGATCGACCGCGCCCGGCACGCCGCCGTGCTGATCCAGGACGGCGTACCCGCACAGGACGTCGTCCACCTCCTCGGCTACTTCGACCAGCCGCACCTGGCCCGCTCCCTGACCCGCTACATCGGCCGCACCGCCACCCAACTGCGCGGCCCCGACCCGACCGAACCGTTGTCGCTTCTGTACAGGCCCTCCTCCGCGGACCCTGCATAAGCTCGCCGGGACAGCCGACGGGGTCGGCTCCCCCGGCCGAAGAAGCACCCTGCCGGGACCGTGCGGACGACCCCGAAACCATCCCGGAGGAATCATGCGCAAGCTCGTTTCGGGTCTCTTCGTCTCGCTCGACGGGGTCGCCGAGTCGCCCGACCAGTGGCAGTTCGCTTTCGACGCGGAAATGGGCGCTGCGCTGGCGGAGTCGCTGGAGAAGGCCGACACGATCATGATGGGCCGCGTGACGTACAGCGAGTGGGCCGGCTACTGGCCCACGGTCACCGGCGGCGAGGACGCCGACTTCGCCAAGTGGATCAACACCTCGCCCAAGTACATCGTCTCCTCCACACTTACCGACGTCGACGAGTGGGCCAACAGCACCCTCGTCAAGGGCGACCTCGCCACCGCCGTCGCCGAACTCAAGGCCGGCGAAGGCAAGGACATCACCGTCGCGGGCAGCCCCACCCTCGTACGGTCGCTCCTCGAACACGACCTCCTCGACGAACTCGTCCTCCTGATCCACCCGGTCATCGCCGGCCAGAACCGCGCCCGCCTCTTCGGCGACGACGCCACCATGAAGAAGCTCGAACTCGTCAGCGCCCAACCCACCAGCAGCGGAACCATCATCGCCACCTACCGCCCGCAACGCTGACGACGAACAACCGAGGACCGGCGACCGGGGGCTGAGCACACCTCACCTCCCGGTCCCCGGCCGTCGTCACCCCGGCAGAACACCGGTGGCGGCGCAGCCACCCCGCCGCGTGGTCGGACGGCACGACGGGCCCCTCGGCATGCGCCCGCGGTCGGCCGCGCGGAAGCGTACGGGACCGCGGCGCCCGGACCGGGCCCGTCGCTCACCGGGCAGCCGTACGCGCCACGGATCCCGCACGCGCGCTCGTCGAACGCGACAGAAGTGCCGTGCACACATGCGTGCTCCGTGCGTGCTCCAAACGCGCGGGACTCGTGGGACGCTACGCCCGCCCGCTCAGTGCGCGTCCCGTCCGGCGAGCGTCTGCCGGATCGTCCGCTCGATGGCGACGAGAGCGCTGCGCTGGTCTGTGCTCAGCGGTCCGCTGAAGTGTCGGCGTACGGACGCCCGGTAGCCGGGCGTGGCGCGGTCGTACGCCTCGCGCCCCTCGGCGGTGAGCACGACGTCGTCGCCCCGCCCGTCCCGCTCGCACGGCTCGCGGGCGATCAGGCCGCGCGCCTCCATGCGTCCGAGATGACGCGAGAGGCGGCTGTGCGCCCAGTGCAGGTGGGCGGCCAGGCGGCGAACGCGGATGCAGGAATCGGGGGTTGCCATGTCGGCCAGGGCGGCCAGTACCTCGTAGTCGGGCATGGACAGGCCCGACTGCTGCTCCAGGTCGCGCGCGACCTCGGTGTCGACGAGTTGGTGCAGGCGCCGGTAGGCGTCCCAGGCGCCGACGGCGTCCGGTTCCAGGGCCTGATCCCGGTCCTGGTCCCCCTGGTCCTGGTCCTGACGTGCGGCCTCGCTCGGGGCTTCGTGCGCGGACGCGTCGCGGGCCGGGGCGGGCGTCGGGGCGGCGGAGGCGCGCGAGGGGGGCATGCGATCACCCTACAAAGAAGTTCGTGACATGTAACCAGTTGCGCTGTAGGTTCTTGGTTACATGTAACGAACATCTGCGGAGGAGAGTGCCTCATGGTCGGCAACGAGCAATTCGTCGAGGTCGGTGCGACGGGCGGCGTCAAGCTGTACACCGAGGCGTTCGGCGACCGGGCCGACCCCGCGGTCCTGCTCATCCACGGTGCCGGGCACTCGGCTGTCGCCTGGGACGACGAGTTCGTCGCCCGACTGGCGGCGGGCGGCCGGTACGTCGTGCGCTACGACAGCCGCGACGCGGGCCGGTCCACCGCAAGCCCGGTCGGGCAGCCGGACTACAACCTGCGCACGCTCGTCGCCGACGCGGCCGAGGTGATCGCCGCACTGGGCATCGGCCCGGCACACATCGTGGCCATGTCGCAGGGAGCGGCCGTCGGCCAGTTGCTGGCGCTGGACCACCCCGGGTCCGTCGCGACCCTCACCCTGGCGTCCTCGACACCGGGCGGACCCGGCCACGACGCCGACGACCTGCCGCCCATGACCGAGGCCGTCCAGGCGCTCTTCGCCGAAGGTTCCGCGGAGGACCAGCCGGGCCCGGACCGGTCCGACCGTGACGCCGTGATCGCGTACCTCGTCGAAGCCGAGCGCCCGTTCGCCGCCCACTCGCGACCCTTCGACGAGGACGGCGTACGTGCGATGGCGGAGCGCGTGGTCGACCGGACGGCCGACGTCGCGGCGCAGGTCACCAATCCCTTCATGATCGACGCGGGCGAACCGTGGCGGTCACGCCTCGCGGACGTGGCGGCACCGACCCTCGTCCTGCACGGCACCGAGGACCCGCTCTTCCCGCCCGACCACGGCCGCGCACTGGCCGCCGAGATCCCGGGCGCACGCTTCAAGGAGATGCCGGCCACAGGGCACGAGGTCTTCCCGCGCCCCGTTTGGGACGAGGTGGTCCCGGCGATCCTCGCGCACACCGGCTGACAAGCCGCGGCAACCGCACCGGATCCGCCGCAGGTCACCGCCGAACCCCCGCCGGCCGCCACCCTTTCCAGGGACCGCGGCAAGCGACAGCGGCGGCCGGTCCCGGCCCGCGTCAGCGAGAGCTGCCGCCTCCGTCCGTCCCCCGCGCCGACCGCTCGCCCCGGCGGACGTCCGGGGCGAGCATCGCACGGACGCAGCGGCGCAGCCCGTTCTCGGAGTCCACGGACGTGAACCACGGCACCCGCTGGAACAGTTCGCCGAGCCGCGCGGTGCCCGGGGCGTCCAGGAGGCCGCGAAGGTCGTCAGGCACCGGTCCGTCGACCAGGCACAGCCAGGCGACGCCGGCGCCGACGCGAACGTGCGGCGCACGCCCGGCGTCCGACCACAGGCTCCGCGCCCAGGCGGCCGTGTGCTCTTCCGGGTGCTCGCGCGCGAGTTGGACGATGGCCAGGATCAGGCTGACCTGGACGGCGGGATCGTCCTCCACGGCCCAGCGGCGGTGCAGCGCCGAGGTGATGCGGTCAGCCTCGCCGTCCGCCACCGCCAGCACGAACGCCGCCGCGCACCGGACCTCGGCAGCCGGGTCGGCCAGGGGCGCGAGCAGCAACCGCCAGTCGAGGGTGACGGCTTCCCGTGCGGCCTGGATCGTCCAGTCCACCGGGCACAGCGTCGACCCGCTCATCACCAGCGGGTCCTCGCCGACTTCGAGAAGCTCCGCCCGTGATCCGCCGCCGAGTGCAGGCTCCTGCCGATCTCGGCGGCCAGACGCAGCGTTCGCGCCCGCGTCCCGGACGCCGCCGGCGGTCCGGCGGCTGCGATCCGGATAAGGAACGGGACCGCCCACGCGGCGACGTCGGCCGACCTGCCCTCCAAACGCAGCGCACTCCAAAGGCGGGACACCGCCGCATCCGCGGACTCCGCTCCAGCGCACGCCAGCGCCGCCAGGAGAACGGGGATCTCCTCGCCGGGACCGCCGTGGTGCGGAAACCGGCGCCACGGGATCACGTCGTACCGGAACTCGTCCTTGGTCCGGCGCGACATCGCGCCCATGACCGTGCGCACGTCGTACGTGCTGCCCACCCACGGCCCAGGCCAGTGGTCCCAGAGAGCATCGCCCATCGGTGGATACTCGAACGTCACAGTCTCCCCCTCGCCGAAGGTCCGGTCCGCAGCCGGCCGCAGCCGGAGCGTAGCGACACCTGACTCTCGCTGGAGCCGACCGGCTTGACCCTGACACCTAGGCAGTCGCGGCCGAGGCCAAGGCATGTCCCCGGACTCGTCCCACATCTGCGCCAGGACAGCGAGTTCGGGGTCGTCCACGACCGGCAGCATGCCCTGCGGTTGCCGGTCGGGTGCAGGCATCCCGCAGCGTCGTCGGTCGTTGACCGGACACTCCCCTTGGTGGGCGGCGGGGGCCAACCGGGAAGCAGGTCCTGGTTCCGCGCGTCGGCGCCGTCGATCGGAGTTCGGCTCTCGGCTACCACCGCTCGCAACGCAGGATCTGCTCCCGGGGAATGCGGGGGCGGCTTGAAGTCGGTGCCGATGGTGAACGCCAGCGGGATGAAGGCAGCGAGCATCACCTCGTCGCAGGGCACTCCGAGCGTACGCCGAGTTCCCTTTGGTGCTGAAGATGCTCGCCGCGGTCGGCCCCTGCTCACAGCGCGTCCTCAGCGACGAACCGCGCATCGACCGCACCGTCATGGTCGGCATCTGCGACGGCCCCGAACAGGCAGGCCACGTACGCCGCGAACGAGACCTCGCAGACCGCCGCGCGTACGCCGTCACCGTCACCGACTCCGGCCGGCAACTCCTCGCCCAGGCCGAAGAAGCCGTGCCCGGGTTCCTGGACCGGACGTTCGAGGCCCTCAGCCCTACCGAGCACACAGCTCTCTGGCATCCCCGGCAAACTGCTGCAACCTCGACCGGGACGGAATCCGCCTGCGGCCTCCAGGACGTCAACCACGACGTCCCCCGGCTCTCCAGCATGCTCCCGTGCCGGTCCAGGGCGCGCAGCGGGTCCTCGACGCCTACGTCCGCGGACAACCCGGCTCTGTTCGCGCGCAGCGCTGGGATCAAACCCCGCGGCGTTGCCGCAGAATGTGGCCGACACTAAGATCATCCGGATGACTGCCGGGTCGGCCATGGGCCAAATACCAGTAGGGCACCCGGCCTTCGCGTGACCGCGCGGCGGGCCCGAGCCCCGCCTCTCTCACCGTGTCTTCAATTCCGGCGCCCGCACGCGGCGCTTCATCCCACGGAACCCAAGACCCGGAGAGGCTCCACACATGCCGCAAGACCAGAACCAGGGCCACGAGGATCATCCCGTCACCGTCGCCCAGCTCAACCACACCGTCGTCCACGCCACGGACCGGCGGCTGTCGGCCGAATTCATCGCCACGATCCTGGGCCTGGACATCGGGGCCCCGTTCGGGCCCTTCCTGCCCGTCGACCTCGGCAACCACGTGACGCTCGACTTCTACGAGAAGCGCGACGAGCCGATCCAGTCGCAGCACTACGCGTTCCTTGTGCCCGACGAGCAGTTCGACGCCATGATCGCCCGCCTGGAAGCGGCCGCGGTCACCTACTACGCCGACCCCAACCACACAGAACCCGGCCGGATCAACCACCTCTTCGGCGGGCGCGGCGCCTACTTCGCCGACCCGGACCGCCACAACATGGAGATCATGACCCGGCCCTACGCCCGGCCTCGGTAGGGCTCGGTCAGGCGGGGCTCGGCGGGCGTCCTGCCAATGTTCCGACGGCAGGAGGGGCATCGGCCGACACGGTGCCCGCTTGCTCTGGCGCGGTTCAGCGCAGGCCCGTCGGGGCGCAGTCGACCGCTATGCGCGCGTCGGCCACGTGCGCGGGCCTGCGCGTACTCCCGGCCAGGTCCCGGGCGCGGCGACGGTGTGCCCGGGACCAGCGAAGTCTCCCCGGAGGCCCTCTCCTCCCCA
>NZ_JBPKBH010000002.1:185070-206643 GCF_051388915.1 Yinghuangia sp. YIM S09857
CCGGCGAGGTCTCCCGGGAGGCCCTCTACTCCCGAAGCTACGGCGAAGTGACAAGTAGCTCTCTGTGACAGAAGACAGTCCTTGCTGAGAATCCGGCCTTGGGGAACATCGGTACAGCAATGAGCGGTGAGTACTCGGCTCGTTCGAGGCCGCCGGTGCGCTGCACCGCTCCGGCAGATGCGCTGCGATGACGAGTCGTTCCTGGGCCGGGCCCGGGGCGGGCATCAGCATGGGTCAACGGGTTCCTTGTTGGTGGGTAGCCGGTTAAGGCGCGGGATCTCGGCGACCAGCGCGGGATGTCCCCGCGGGCCTTGGCGATGAATCGGGCGTTCTGGTCCCAGCGTTCGTCCTACCTCGTCGACAAGCGGGTCTCCACCGACCAGCAGTCCACCGACCCGCAGAACCTCGTCCTCGTTGACTCCCAACGGTGTCAAGCGCCTTCGCAAGCGCTGACCACGAGCCGGCCGCCACGCACCGCAGCACGATGACGCCTGGTCGGCCGAGCCCGGTCATTCCGCGCCGCCGCCGTCATCGGGAAATGGTCGTTTGTGCGAGGGGCGGGTGTCAGGTTCCGGCGTCGGAGCGGGCGGGGTAGCGGGCGAGATTTCATGGTCACCGGGCGGGTTCCCGGCTTCGGTCGGGGCGAGGGACGCGGCGCGGATGGATGAGGATGAGTGTGGTGAGGACGGCGATGAACGCGAGCGCGGCGGAGGCCGAGAGGACGGCCCGAGTGCCGTCAGCGACTGCCTGGCCGCCTGTACCGGTGCCTTCGTAAAGGGTGAAGATCGCGCCCAGTGCCGCGGTGCCGACACCGGCGCCCAGGGACGCGAGGGTGGAGACGGTCCCGGCGACCATGCCGACCCGCTCGGGTTCGGTGACCTGGACCGCCACGGCCATCACGGGGGCGCCGGCGATTCCGCCGCCGGCTCCCCAGGCCAGCAGCGGCACGAGCAGTGCCCACCACGGTGTGCTGGGTGTGATCAGCAGTGCCAAGGCCGTGAAGCCGACGCCCTTGAGCAAGTAGCCGGAGCCGATGACCAGGCCGGGAGCCCAGTGGCTGAGCAGCTTGGAGCCGACCATGCCGGTGGCGATCTGCGCGAGGAGGATCGGCGTCATCAACAGCCCCGCCGAGGTTGGGCTCAGGCCGAGTCCGTCCGACAGGTACAGCACCAGGTAGACCGAGCCGCCGATGGTCAGGACGCGGGAGAGGAGAACGGCCAGCATCGCGCCGCAGAACGCGGGCCGGGTGAACATGCGTAGCTCCAGTGTCGGTCTGGGCACGCGGAGTTGGAGGGTCAGGAAGGCGGCCAGTGCCAGGCAAGCCGTGAGCAGCGCCACGGTGTCCTGGCCTGCCCACGGTGTGCCGCCGGGGCGGAGCATGAGCAGGGTCGCCGTACCGAGGCCGAGCATGAGCAGCAGGCTTCCGGTCCAGTCCGGCCGCCCGGTCGAGGAAGGTGCGGGGGGTGTGGGCGGCAGCACTCGGGCGGCCAGCACCCAGGCCGCCGCGCCGAGCGGGAGGTTGACCGCGAAGACCGCGCGCCACCCGAAGGCGTCGATCAGCACTCCGCCGAGGGTCGGGGCGAGGAGCCCGGCCGCGGTCGCGCACGATCCCCAGGCGCCAATGGCGAGGTTGCGCTCCTCACCGGTGTAGCGGTCTGCGATCAGCGGAATGCCGTTCACCATGATCACTGCGGCTCCGCAGCCCTGGACCACCCGGGCGGCGTTCAGCCACCACAGGTCCTGCGCGAACGTCGCGGCCAGGGAGGCCAGGGTGAACACGGCGATCCCGGCCAGGAACAGAGGTCGTCGCCCCCAGCGGTCCGAGAGGCTTCCAGCCGCCTGGGTCAGTGCCCCCATCGCGACCATGTAGCTCACCACCACCGACTCCGCCGACCCCCCGTCGGCGACGTCGGCGCTGATCAGCGGTAGTCCGATGGCCACGATCGTGAGGTCGACGACGACCAGCCCCGTGGAGGCCATCACCAGCACGAGGACCCCGCTCAGCGGCGGGAGACGACGGGACTTCTGAACTGCCATGCGGAAGCGACCTCCAGGCGGGCACGGGCGGTGCCGTCAGCCTGACGGCTCCCGACTCTAAAAGTCAACATGTGTGAAGTTCAACGGTCGGCCAGTACGATGGCGCCATGCCCGCCGCCCGCCGCCGCCCCACGACACGCAAGGGCCGCCCCGTCCTCACCCGAGAGACCATCGCCGCGAAGGCACTGGAGATGGCTGGTGCGCAGGGGTTCCGTTCCGTCACCATGCGCGCCCTGGCTGCTGAACTTGATGTGACCGTGCGGGCTCTGTACAACTACGTCGAGGACCGCCAAGACGTCGTGGACCTCGCCCTGGGGCTCATGCTCGACTCCTGGAACCCCCCTCCCCTGGATCCCGCGGCCTGGGAGGAATCCGTCGCCGGTTATGCGAGGTCGCTGCGCGAGATGTACCGGCGCTGGCCGCGCGCCCTGCTGGTCTCCCTCGACGAGGACGCGCCCCCGGCCTCCGTGCACCCCAACCGCCTGCTCAACCTCGACCGCTTCCTCCAACTACTGCACGGCATCGGCATCGGCTTCCCGACTGCCCTGGAGGTACACCGGCACCTGTCCCTGCTCATGCTCTCGTTCGCGCTCGTGGTCGACCGCCCCGCCGCGCAGGCCACGACGGACCGCGGCACGCTCGTCCCCGACATCTGGCTGGCGGCCCACGCCGATCTCGACCTCCCTGCCCTGCGTCAGGCCGCCGTGCTGCCCATCCCCACCCCGGACACCCAGTTCGACCAGCTCGTCTCCGTCGTGATCGCACAGATACGCAGCCACCTCGACGCCTCAACATAAGGGCACACCAGCCCCGTTTCGGGGGAACCCGGACATAGCGGGCTGCACCGAAACGGGTGTCACGTCGGCGCTACGGCTGCTTCCCCGCCCGGGGCACGCGGGCCGGGCGCCGTCACCCGGCCTTGGGGAACATCGGTACAGCCGTTAGCGCTAATGATTTGATCTTGTTCGGCTAGCACAGCGTCCGCTTGCTTGGGGCGGTTCAGCGAAAGCATGTCGGGTCCTTGTCGGCCGCCGCTAACGTCCGCCGCGTGCCGGTGGAATTCCTGACGGATGAGCAGGCTGAGGCGTACGGGCGGTTCGTCGAGGAGCCGACGCGGCCTGAATTGGAGCGCTTCTTCCACCTCGACGACGAGGACCGGAAGCTGATCGCGAAGCGGCGCGGTGATCACAACCGTCTTGGCTTTGCTTTGCAGATGTGCACGGTCCGCTACTTGGGGCTGTTCCTGGCGGACCCGCTCGAAGTGCCGTGGCCGGTGATCGAGCACATGGCCAGGCAGTTGGGCGTCGAAGACATCTCGGTGGTCAAGCGGTACACCGAGCGGCAGATGACGCCGTACGAGCACGCGTGGGAGATCCGTGACGCGTACGGCTACCGGGTGTACGAGGACCCAGTCTGGGCGCGGCGGTTCCGTACATTCCTGCACGGCCGGGCGTGGACGCATGCCGAGGGGCCGGTCGCGCTGTTCAACCACGCGGTGGGGTGGCTGCGCCGCCATCGGGTGTTGCTGCCGGGGGTGAGTGTCCTGGCGCGGCAAGTCTCCGAAGTCCGTGTGATCGCCGAGGCACGGCTGCACGCCACCGTCGCCCGGGCGGCCCGTCGCGCGGATCCGGCGCTGCCGGGCGACTTGGTGGCGCTGCTGGAGACTCCGGCTGGCAAGCGCTATTCGCATCTGGAGTTGCTGCGGCGACCGCCGACGAAGACCACGGGCACCGCGTTTGCGCGTGCGCTTGAGCGTGTGGACGAGATCTCTGCGCTCAAGTTGGGGCGGGTGCGTTTGTCGCAGGTCCCGCCGAATCGGCTCGCGGCGCTGGCGCGCTACGCGCTGGGCAGCAAGGCCCCGCTGCTGGAACGCGTCACGGAGCCGAAGCGTACGGCGATGCTCACCGCGGTGATGCGGCACCTTGAGGCGAAGGCGATCGACGAAGCGCTGGACCTGTTCCAAGTGCTGATGGCCACGCGGTTGATCAGTACGGCGCGGCGGGCCACCGACCGGGAGCCCCTGGCCCGGGCGTCGAAGGCGTTGTTCGAGGAACTGGAACGGGTCGAGGAGTGCGGCGCGGATGTGGATGTCGCCGCGCTGTGGCGGGCTGTGGAGGAGGTCGCGCCGCGGGCGGAGGTGATGAGCGCGGCCGCGCTGGTCGCGGTGTTGGTTCCCGAGGACGACGCCGCGGAGACCGCCATGCGGGGTGCGCTGGCGAATCGCTACAACACGGTGCGGCCGTTCCTGGCCCTGCTCGGTGAGTCTCAGGCGCTGGGCGCGGCGACCGAGGGCAAACGTGTGCTGGCCGGGGTGCGCAGGCTCCCGGCATTGTCGCGGCGGCGGGTGAAGGACAAGCCGCTGCTGCCGCGCGAGGTCGACGGCAAGCTGGTGCCGCCGGCCTGGCGCAAGGCGGTGTACGGCAACCCGGCCCTGCTGCCGGGGGCGGTGGACCGCGACGCGTACGTGGTGTGCGTGCTGGAGCAGCTGTTCCGGGCGCTGCTGCGCCGGGACGTGTTCGCGTCCCCGTCGCACCGCTGGTCCGACCCGCGGGCCCGGCTGCTCGACGGCGACGAGTGGGAGGCGGTGCGTGAGGACGTCCTGGCGGGTCTGAGCTTGGATATGCCCGTCGAGGAGCACCTTGCGGAACTGGTGCGGGGCTTGGACGCGAGCTGGAAGCAGCTCGCCGAACGCCTCGACGAGGCCGGGGAGTCGGCGAAGGTCAGCATCGAGGTCCAGGACGGCGGGCGGGCCAAGCTGAACGTGGACAAGCTCGGTGCGCTCGGCGAACCGAGGTCGTTGGCCTGGCTGCGTACGACGGTCGGGAAGATGCTCCCGAAAATTGACCTGCCCGACCTGCTGTTCGAGGTGCACGCGTGGACCGGGTTCCTCGACGCCTTCGTGCATCTGGGCGACGGCACCACCCGCATGAAGGACCTAAGTACCTCGGTGGTCGCGCTCCTGGTCTCCGAGGCGTGCAACATCGGCCTGACGCCGGTCACCAACCCCAACGTTGAGGCGCTCACGCGGGCTCGGCTCGTCCACGTCGACCAGTACTACCTGCGCGCCGACACGATCGCGGCGGCGAACGCCGCGCTGATCGCGGCTCAGTCCCAGGTGCCGGTCGTGCGGTTGTGGGGCGCAGGTCTGCTGGCCTCGGTCGACGGGCTGCGGTTCGTCGTCCCGGTCCGCACGATCAACGCGGCGCCGTCGCCGAAGTACTTCGGGTTCAAGCGCGGCATCACCTGGCTCAACGCCGTCAACGACCAGGTCGCAGGCATCGGCCAGATGGTGGTGCCCGGCACCCCACGCGACTCCCTGCACATCCTGGACGCGCTGCTGAACCTGGACGGCGGAGCGAAACCCGAGTTCGTCGCGACCGACAACGCCTCGTACTCCGACATGGTGTTCGGCCTGTTCAGGATCCTCGGCTACAACTTCAGCCCGCGCTTCCGCGACCTGGACGACCAGCGGTTCTGGCGGGCGACCATGCCCGGGGTGGAGACCGGCACCTACGGGCCACTGGAAGGCCTCGCACGCAACCGGGTGAACGTGAACAAGGTCATCACCCACTGGCCCGACATGCTGCGGGTCGCCGGCTCACTGGTCACCAACCAGGTCCGCGCCTACGACCTGCTGCGCATGTTCGGCCGTGAAGGGCATCCCACACCGCTCGGGCAGGCGTTCGCCGAGTACGGGCGGATCGCCAAGACGGAGCACCTGCTGCGTGTCGTCGATCCGGTCGACGACACCTACCGGCGGCAGATGAACCGGCAGCTGACCGTCCAGGAGTCGCGGCACAAACTGGCCCGCGATGTGTGCCACGGCAAGCGCGGCACCATCCACCAGGCGTATCGCGACGGGATGGAGGACCAACTCGGCTCCCTTGGCCTGGTGTTGAACGCCGTGGTGCTGTGGACGACCCG
Source organism: Yinghuangia sp. YIM S09857 (assembly GCF_051388915.1). Classification (NCBI taxonomy): domain Bacteria; kingdom Bacillati; phylum Actinomycetota; class Actinomycetes; order Kitasatosporales; family Streptomycetaceae; genus Yinghuangia; species Yinghuangia sp. YIM S09857. The sequence goes on from NZ_JBPKBH010000002.1 coordinate 191,032, forward strand.
CTACATCGACGCCGCGGTGGCCAAGCTTCGCGCCGACGGCCACGAGATCCGGGACGAGGACATCGCCCGGCTGTCCCCGCTCAAGCACCGGAACCTCAACGTCCTGGGCCGCTACAGCTTCGCGGCCTCCGTCCCGCGCGAGGGCCTGCGGCCCCTACGCGACCCGGACGCGGTCGCGCTCGACGATGACGACGACGGGGACGAATGAGCCGTGTGTGCCGGACGCGGCACACGCCCGTGCGGTTTTGCTGACGCGTGGTCACGGCCCCGCGCTCCTACTTGGCCGTGACTCTGACTGCCAAGCTTCAGCGGGGATTCGTCTGCGGGGTCAGCGTCAGCGGTACCTGCGAGCATGCGGATCATGAAGCAATCCGATGATCTCCTGGCCGGGCTGGACGACGTCGACTGGGCAGTCCTGGGGCACGCCTACGGCAGCGCCGAGAACGTGCCCGACCAGCTCCGGGCGGTGTGCGGGCCGGACGAGGAGGCCCGGAAGAGCGCCTTCCGAAGCCTGTTCAACAACATCTTCCACCAGGGAAGCCGGTACTCGGCCTCCCCGTACGCCGTGCCGTTCCTCGCCCGGATCGCCGTGGCCGGCCCGCCCGGCGCACGGGGCGATGCGCTGCTGCTGCTGACCCGGTTGGCCGTCGACTGGCACGACGAGTACGACCTCCCGCTCGGCATCGATACCGCCGCTTGGCGCGCCGCGGCCGTCAGCCCCGAGGAGAGCCTGCGCTTGTTCGACGAAGAGATCGCCACGGAGACCGATCAGGAGCGGCTGCGGAACCTGCGCGAGGGGCGGGCGTACTGCGCAGCGGGGCACCCGATCGACTCCCGCGAGGGGGCGCTGCGTTCCTACGATGCGGTCCGCGCCCGGCTTCCCGCGCTGTTCGGGTTGCTCGGCGACCCGGCCCCTGAGATCCGCACCCGGACCGCATACCTGCTCGGCTGGTTCCCCGAAGAGGCCGACGCCGCCCTGCCTGCGCTGCTGGCCTGCCTCGACCGCGAGCGGGACCCGGTCACGGCCGCCACGGTCCTCGTCGCCGTCGGACTGCTCGCCGACCACGACCCGGACGGCCGGCTCCGGCGCCACCTCGACCACGGGCACCGGCTGCCGCGCTGGGCCGCCGCCACCGCCCTGGCCCGCCTCCTGGTCGCCCACCCGACCGCCGCGCCCGACCTGCCGCCGACGGAGCGCATCACCGCCGAGCTGGCCGCCTTCGGCGCCGGCCCCGTCCCCGAACCCGCCACCGCACACCACGACGGCGACCTGCACGGCTACACCGTCCGCAGCCTGCTGAGCCTGGCGGGCGCCGCCGAGGTCTCGGACGGAATCCTCCTGAAGATCGCCGCTACCCTGCCCCGCATCAAGGACGCCGGGTACGCGCCCAGCCCGCTCTCAGACCACGCCTAGACCTACTGGCAGCACTGTTCGACCCCGCGGACACCGCACTGGTGTTCACCGAACTCTCCCCCGGACGCCGGGAACTGCTGCGCGTCCTGGCCGACCTGCTGACCACCGCGGACTTCCAGTCCTGGCCCTACGGCTCCGATCTCCAGAAGCGGTTCACCGAACGCGGCCTCCCCGGCACCCGCCCCGCCCTGCGCGCCTACGTCGGCCTGCCCACCGAGGGCGAGGACCCGACGGCGCCCCTGCCCGACCCCTGGGAAGCGCTCCGCAACCCCTGAGGCCGCACCCCTTCTGTCAGCGTCCGAAGTCGCCTGCGCTGACGCCTGAAGTCACCTGCACGCAGTCCAACGACGGGGTCCCTGCCCGCGCAAGACGCAGTACTCGGGGGCGCGTTCCGACCGGTTGCGCGTATCAGCTTGGCTGATCGTGGTGCAGAGCGCAGTGTTCAGACCGCTATGGGTAGCCGATCGCGGCTTGGTCTTCGGCAAGGTCCCGGAGTGACGTCTCGGGATTGAGGCGCGTCACCAGGTCCTCGGTCAAGGCCTCCAGCGCGAAGACGCGGCGGACGGCGTCGAGGTCGACGTCGGTCTCGTAGTAGTCCTCGGCGAACTCCTGGTACGCCTCTGGGCGGCCGTCCACGAGGAGGTCGAAGAGCCAGTCCGCGCCGTCGGCCTCCGGGCCACTGCCGGCCGGCGGTACGACATCGCTGCAGAGCCACGCGTTATCGTGCGGCTCGCGCCAGAAGCACACGGTGGCCCGCAGCGTCCCGTCCGCGTCGCAGAACGCCGGTTCGGTCACCTGCGCGGCCAGGCCCTGCGGGACGGCGTCGACCACACCCGGCCAGGGCTGCGAGGTCCGGCTCATCGGCGACTCGTGGTCGTACCCGCGTGCAAAGGCCCCGGCGGCGGAGAACACGATGGAGTAGTCGTCGCCGCTGCCGTTGCGCATGGAGGCCATCTCCTCGCCCGACGCCCAGCGACTGTCGAACGAGTAGTACCGCGACTCCCACTCCGGGCTCATGATGGCGTCCAGCATCGCCAACGCGCGGGAACGGTCCCTGACCACCGCGATGGCCGGCAACTGACGGATCACGTCGAATACAGACACCGGGCAATCCAACCGGATGACTCGGTGGCGCGGCACACTGGCCCGGGCGCTCCGAATTTCCCTTCACGCGCACCGGCGTCAGAGCGCCCCAAGGTCCGCGAGAGTCGACTTACGGCTCGTCGAGTCGGATCGGCTGGTCGCGCCGGGGCCGGTGGTGCTCTATGGCGTGCTCGACCTGCTCCCGGGTCACTTCCTTGTAGAAGCGCTCCCCGCTCGCGTCGGTGATGTCGATGACGACGCTGGTCCACTCCGGGGCCGGTTCGTCCGGAACGCGCCCCAGCCGGTACTCGGCCCCCGTCAGGATTTCCTCGGTCAGCCGCACGCCCGTCAGGCGTTCGGCCAGAGCGAGCACGGCCGCCTTCCGGTCGAGGTAGCCGTCGGTGCCGTCGCCGGAAAGGTCGAACCCGACCTCCTGCATCACGGGAAGCAGATCGTCGGGGGTGGTTCCGGTCCGTGCGGTCGGCCACTCGAAGTTCGTGCGCAATTCGCCGTCCTCGTACCAGTAGAACTGGTGGATGGGCTTGCCCCCGTTGCTCGAATGCATCACAGCACGCGAGCCGGCCGACAGCGCCTCCAGGAAGCGGTGCCGCATCCCGACGCCGCCGTCGAAGTGCAGGACGACGGTCCAGGCCCCGTCGTCGCCGGGCACGGTGAACGCGCCCGCGATGAACGACTCGTCCCAGTCGTCGTCGACCTCGTCGTACAAGTCCTGCTGTTGCTCGATGAGGCCGTCGACGCCGTCGCACGTGCCCCGCGGCTCGGCGTCCATCACCTGCAGCACCTGCTCGGGCGAAACTCCCCGCACCAGGGTCAGGGTATAGCCGACCTCGATGCCGTAGGGGAACACGGACGAGGAACGTATCCAGCCGTAATCGGCTGCGGTAACCGAACTCATGGAGCACACCCTGCCAGTGGAGACGGACAACCACAGATCTGCATGGAGGACCGGCCGCAGCATGGCGGACGGGGGCGTATTCGGTCGATTGCGCCCCCGCGATCGATCCAATCAGCGAGCAGCCCAAAAATCGGGGCAAATCGGGTTCCGATCCAATGAAGGGCGGTCCGCAATTAAGCCCCCCGGTTTCGCCCCTGTAAGGTCGCCGTGCGGCACTTGCCGGACAGGATGAAAGGCGCGGGGCATGACGGACCGGTTGTATCTGCGCCATTCGACCGACAAGCAGACCAACGCCCGGCAGCTCCACGCACTTGCGGCACTGATCGCGTCCGGGGCCCCGAAGTACGAGGACCCCGCCACCTCCTCGCGCGTGTTCGCCGTCGACCGCCCCGGGTTCCGCGCGCTCCTGGACGCGGCCGCGGTCGGCGCCACCATCCGGATCGCGGACGCCGCCCGGCTGTTCCGCTCCACGTGGGACGTCCTGCAGATCCGCGACGTGCTGAAGAGGCGGGGCCTGCACCTGTTCATCGCGACCGGGGCGTGGTCCGGGTTCGACCTGGCAGCGGAGGACCCGCAGACCAAGCTGTTCGTCACCATGCTCGCCGGAGTGCTGGAGTTCCAGCGCGACATGATCTCCGAGAACACCCGCGAAGGCGTCGCCGCCGCGGCCGCCGCCGGCAAGACCCTCGGACGCCCCGCAGCCCTCGGCAAGGACGACGCGGCCGACGTCGTCGACGCCTACGCCGACGGCACCGCCGTCAAGGCCCTCGCCCGGCAGTACGGGGTCGCGCCCCGGACCGTCCGCCGCGTGCTGGACACAGCGGGCGCCCGTCGCGCCGAGGTCGCGCATGAGGAGCCCGAAACCGCCGCCCCCGCCCCGGCGGAGCCCGAGTCTTCGGCGGACCAGCGGTGCGCAATCGACGTGCCCGGCCTGCTCGCCGAGTACCTGGAGGCCACCACCGACACCGGGCCCACGGAACTCCGCGAGGCGCTCCGGGAGGGCTGGGTGATCCGCCGCGGCCGTGGATACTCGCTGCGAGTGACCGCCCCGCTCGCGCTGCACCGCGCCGCGCTGGCCCGGTGCTCGGACCTGGCCGGTCCCGGAAGCGCGGCGGCTGCGCGCAAGGCGCACCGCACCTACGCCGACCGCATCGCCGCCGCGCAGCCGTAGGGCGCTGTCGTTGCCAACCGGTACGGTCACTGCCCGTCCGGCCGAACGCCGGGACCGGTCGCAACAGGCAAGGGGACGAACGCGGATGTCGGATTCGATGTGGCCGGTGCTGACCGACGCCGAGCGCGACCAGTGGGACGCCGTCCCCCTGGTCGGGGTCGGGCCGCTGCTGTTCGGCATGACCCGCGGCCGGGTCGACGATGCATTGGACTACCTGCCGGCCGTGAGCAGCAGCGATTTCGCCTCATACGGCTCGCCCGGGATTTGGGGGCACAGGCTCACGGCGTACTTCCGGCCCGCGACTGAGGACGACGTACCCCCGGATGCGCCGGGGGCGTGCTGTCCCGGGCCAGATCGACGATGGCCATGAGTACTTCCCCGGGCAGAGGTTCGGCGGGGTGCTTGCCGCGGTTGCGATCGATGCCCGGGTCGGGCCTCAGGTGCGATGGGACGGGCTGGCACTGACCGGGCAGGTGCCGTCCGCGACCGATGATGCGATGTACGCCCGGGTCCAGGAGCGAGGCCTCGACCAGGAGATCCGCATTTCGCAGCACGGCGACTACAGCTACGGGGACATCGGGATCCTGCTGCGTGTCCAACGCGCCGGGGACATCCTCCTCACCCGGCCGGTGTTCGCCGCCCCGGCGTGGACCGACCGTCTCGGCGACACCTCCGAAGGCCCGCTCCCGACCCAGGAATGGCACACCCATGCGTAACGTCCTCGGAGCCACGCAACGTTCCGCGCGTACGCCGACCGCATCTGCCGCCGCCCTGCCGCCTGCATAAGCCCCTGGTCACGCAAGGTCGAAGCGTCCGAGTTCGCGGGCAGTCGGCAGGAATTCTGTCGGGACGCCGTGGCCGCAGAGGTAGGAGCGTTCTCGCTCAAAGGCGTCCAGCGTGCGGCAGCGGTTGGTGAGCAGGCCCAGCAACTGCCGTGCAGCGCTGGGGTCAGCGCACGCCCAGGCGAGCGCTTCCTGCACCGCGGTCACGAACTCCTGCGGCCTGCGGTGCGGCGGGGGCGGCTTGTCGCCGTCGTAGACGTAGCCGCGCGGCGGTGCCCGGAGCGCTGGCCCGGAGCGACGAGATGAGACGCGTGGACTCCGGCCCTGTCAGCCGTGTCGCTGCCACCATCGCTTCTTCGGCCCGGGCTTCGGAGGACTTTGCCCGGCAGCCTCGACGGCCGATGGAGCATCCGACGCCAGACGGCTCAAGGCGGTCCTGATGCGGTCGAACGTCGCGATCGGGTGGCGGCTGCCGCCATCAGGCAGGACCGCCCCGACGCAGACCAGCCTGAAGCTGTCGCCACCGAGGCCCACACCGATGAACACCGGTGCGCCGACGCAGCCCTGCGGCACGTGACCGGCCCAGACGATGCCGCCACGACGGGCGCGGGCCACCGCACCGACCACGACGGCCTGCTCCCGGGCACCGTTCCCGGCCCCCACGTCATGGCCCAGCAGATAGGCCGGCACCGGCTCCGCGCCGAGGGCGGCAATGTCGTCGTCCGTGGCCGCCATGCCGTCGGTGATCTCATCGGTGGTCCACTGCCACCCCTTGCGATCACCGTGTGCGTGCAGCCCAGAGGTCGGCAGGACGGCCACCCCCAGATCGCCAAGGTGGGTCCATCCGTCCGCGAAACCGGTCCAAACCAGCGTCTCCGCGCTCATCGCCGGCGCGCACAACTCGGGCCGCAGAGTGAACTCCGCGATCTCGACCCTCGTCGGCTCACCAGCGGTCACGAGGTACTGCCGAACCCGTTCCCCCTCGGGAGTGGTCTCCACCAACTCGTTGAACCAGAAGGCGGTCGCGTACCGCTCATCCCGGTGTGCTCGCCGGAATGGCAGCGTCGCGCGGCCGGCATTGGCGACTATCGCGTCGATGGTGGCGTGCTGAAGGCCGGTCAGGTCGGACATGGTGCGGAAGCCTAGCCAACGATCGAACAGCCACCCGGGCAGGCCGCCGCCGGGTGACCTTCGGGCAGCAGGCGCGGCTGTTCGATGTCGAAGGGCTCCGCGCCAGCCAGCCGTATCCGCCCGATTTTCGGCGAGTACTACAGAGACCCCGGTTACTTTGCACCTGGTTCGAGCTTCGTTAACGGCACCCCAAGATCCACCGCTTAGCGCTAACCGCTGTACCGATGTTCCCCATGGCCGTCACCCGAACGGACAGGTCCAGATCGAGACGGCTGTTCGTATCCAGCTCGAACCGGGGGAGAGTCGGAGCGGCAGGCGACAACGCCGCGATGGAGTCCTTCTTCAGCCTGCTGCAGAAGAACGTCCTCGACCGCCGTTCGTGGACCACCCGTCAGGAACTCCGAATCCAGGTCCCACCGGCCTCGTTGCGGAGCCGGGTGGTGGTTTTGTCGTGGTAGCCGAGAGCGTCCGCGGTAACGGGAGCGGGATTCGGCACGGGGCGGGAGAACAGCTGCGAAGGGCGGATGTTAGCTTCCTTCCCGTGGTGGAGCACCAGGACGAGACCAAGGCGGCCTATGACGGGGTCGTCGAGCTGTATGCGTCGATGTTCGCTGATCGGCTGGAGACGCAGCCGTTCTCGCGGAACATGATCGGCATCTTTGCCGAGCTGGTTCGCGGGACGCGGAACCTGCGGGCGGCCGATGTCGGCTGCGGGCCCGGACATCTGACGGCCATGCTGCATGACCTGGGGCTGGACGCCTTCGGGCTCGACCTGTCCCCAGCCATGGTCGACCACGCCCGGCGGGCCCATCCGGCGCTGCAGTTCGACGAGGCGCGGATGGAGGCCCTGCCAATCGAGGACGGTGCGCTCGGCGGCGTGCTGGCCCACTACTCGATGATCCACACCCCTCCTGGGGAACTACCCGCGCTGCTCGCCGAGCAGGCGCGTGTCCTGTCACCAGGGGGCCTGCTCCTGGTCTCGTTCTTCGCGACCGACGGGCCCGAGCCGGTTCGCTTCGACCACAAGGTGACGCCCGCCTATAGCTGGCCGGCGGACCGGTTCGCCGAGCTGCTGGCCCGGGCTGGGCTTGTCACGTTCGCCCGGTTGCTCCACGACCCGGCCTCTGAGCGGGGCTTCCTCGACGCCCACTTGCTGGCCCGCCTTCGCTAGAGCATGGCCTTCTACTTGGTGTGTTCGCTGTATTCAACTGTCGCCAGGTCCCCAGGGAGCCCAGCCTGCTGGTGACCGTGTGTGATCTCCAGCGGCGTATCGGCTCCACGTTCCGCCGGTCTCGTTGAGCAGGCGAGTGGTTGTCTTGTCGTGGTAGCCGAGAGCGTCCGCGACCACGGGAGCGGGCATCTCAAGGAGTTGTTGTCGGATGGCGGCGCCGCGTGCGGCGGCCACGGGGACGCCGATCTCGTTGAGAAGTGCGGACAGGTGGTCGGGGCGGAAAGGCTGGCCCCGCCCGGCGACCGGGGAAGAGCCAACGGGATGCCGGGTCGGTGGCGGTGTTCATGTTGTCGCGGTTCGCGATGTATGCCAGCAGCAGGGGCGCGACTGGGACGGGGACGGGCGAGGCAGGTTCGCCGAGTCGCAGAAGCGTGGTCTCGCGCGAGCAGTTGGCCGAGGCGCTGGCCACGATCGCCGCGGTGGTCCCGGACACCGACGGGGACTCCGATGGAGGTCGCCGAGCTGACCGGCATGGCGGACGCGTTCACGCACATCTCCGGCGCCGGATCCGGGATGGAGGGCTTCACCACCAGCCTGTGCGCGGTGCTGCTGAGCGAGGCGTGCAACGTCGGGGTGACCCCGGTGGTCAAGCCGGACGTCGCGGCGCTGACCCGGGGCCGCCTGGTCCAGGTCGACCAGGGCTACTTCCAGGCGGAGAACATCTCGGCGGCGAACGGCCTGTTCATCGAGGCGCAGGCGAAGATCGACGTCGTGCGGGCGTGGGGCGGTGGCCTGGTCCCGTCCGCCGACGGCGTCCGGTTCACCGTCCCGGTGCCGACCCTGTACGCGGGCGCGAATCCCCGGTACTTCGGGCTGCGGCACAAGGGCGCCACCTGGCTGAACGTGGTCAACGAGCAGGTGATGGGGTTGGGCGGGGTGGTGGTGCCGGGCACGCTGCGCGACTCGCTGTTCATCCTGGACGCGATCCACGCCCGCGACGGCGGGCCGAAGCCGGAGACCGTCGTCACCGACACCGCGTCGTATTCGGTCATCGTCTTCGGCCTGTTCGCGATCTGCGGCTACCAGTTCTCCCCCGGATCGCCGACATCTCCGACGCCCGGCTGTGGCGGGTCAACACCGCAGCCGACTACGGGCCGCTCCAGCCGGCCTCAAACCACACCGTCCGCCTGGACCGCATACGCGCGCACTGGGGCGACATGCTGCGGGTGACCGGGTCGCTCACCCTGGGGGAGGTCCGCGGCCACGACCTGATCCGCATGTTCGCCCGCGACGGCAAACCCACCGGGCTCGGGACAGCTTCGGGAGTTCAGGGCCGTCTGCGGTCAGCGCTCCGACCCGCAGCGCGGCAGCCAGCCCGGTGACCAAATGCTCGTGTCCGATCGACCTTCCCAGGAGCAGCACGTCGATCAGCACGCGGGTGCCCTCACGCTCGCCGTGCGCAGCGCGGGCGGCGTCCCACCACGCGTCGTGCAGCGGGGTGAACCGGCCAGCCGCGCGCGCCTGCTCCAACGCGGTCGCCCCCGGCAGCGCTCCAGGCTTGCGGATCAAGGCTTCGAGGTAGTGGTCCACTCCAGCCTCGTGCGTCCGGTGCTACCACGGGGCTCGGCGGGCCGTGCCGGTTAGCGTGGGGGCATGCGTTCGATCGAGTTTCGTCGCGGGGGGCGGGCCGGCGGAGGGCGGGGCGGGGGCGCCGGCGTCGTGGAGTACCTGGTCGACGGGGTGTCGTTCCTGGAGCTGGTCCGGCGTGCGGAGCTGCCCGATGCGCTGGCGGAACAGGCTGAACGCGCCGGGGAGTTCGCCCCGGAGGCTGCTCCGCTGCTGGCCGGGGCGTACGCGTACCCGGTGGGCCTCGGCGCGGTGCACCTGCTCGGCGGGGCGCCGGACGTGGTGCCGCACGGTGCGGAGGCGGGCGAGACGCTGCTGCTCGGCTGCGACTGCGGCATCGTCGACTGCTGGGCGCTGACGGCGAGGATCATCGTGGGCGCCGAGACGGTGACGTGGTCGGGCCTGCGGAACACCTGCCGGGACTGGAACTACGACTCCCTCGGGGCGCTGGTGTTCCGGCGTGGGGAGTACGAGCGCTCGCTGCGCGAATCTACCTCTCAGTAATATTTGCCCCAATCCGATTCTCCGCACCTGCCGCTTTCCACGGCGGAGACCTGCCGCCGGGCTGGAGTGCCGCGCCTTCGCCGTCACCCGGCAACCGGAGGGCAATTACGTAACATCAGATGTCGCCCTGATGTGCGGTTACGAAAGATGCAACATAGCGGGAATTATGTTGTGTGGCCGAACCGGCTCCCCGCGTACCCCAAATGCCCGATTTCTCGGCTGTTTTCAGTATTGATGGATTGACGTTAACGGTAATTCGATAATTGGGCCACATTGAGGGACGGGGGAAGCCCGCCGCACCTCCCCCGTCGCGTCGTCCTGTCGGCGGCGGGGTGTTGAATCGGACGATGGCCATCCACCGCGCCCGCACCAACGTCGACCCCGTCTCGAACACGCCCCCGATCCCCGACGCGGACCGCGTGGTCTCGGGCGAGGACTGGTACGGCCGCGACCTTTCGGGGCGCACGTTCGACCGCTACTCGTTCATCGACACCGACTGGACCGAGGTCGTCAACGAGGGCGGCGTGTTCGACCACTGCACCTTCGCGAACGTGCAGTTCAACGCCTCACGGCACACCGCGGCGGCGTTCACGAACTGCACGTTCCGCAACTGCACGTTCTTCGACGTCGCGTTCACCGACTGCAAGATGGTCGGCAGCCTGTTCCAGCGCTCGACGTACACGCTCTTCGAGGTGACCGGCGGCGACTGGTCGTTCGTCGGGTTCCCCGGGGCGCGGCTGCCCGAGGCGGCGTTCGACAAGGTGCGGATGCGCGAGGCCGACCTGACCGCCGCGTGCCTGGAGAACGCGCGGCTGACCGGCGTCGACCTCTCCGGCGCGATGCTCCACAGCGCCAAACTCGGCGGCGCCGACCTGCGCGGCAGCGACCTGTCCGCGCTCGACCCCCTGACCGTCGAACTCCGCGGCGCCACCATCGACCTCGGCCAGGCGGCAACAATCGCCACCGCCCTCGGCCTCACCGTCGCCTGACTGTGAGTTCCACGGAAACACACGACGCTGCGAGGGACCGATGGACGACGTGATCGTGCGCGTCGTGGAGACCTGCGTGAGTCACCCGTCGCAATGGGACGCCTGGACCGCCGGCGGCCGCTACCTCTTCCTGCACTACCGCCGCGGCTTCGGCACCGTCGAACAACACCCGGACAGCGATCCGGACTCGTGGACCGCTGAAGCATGGGAGACCGGGCTGTCCAGAACGGTCAAGGAATGGAACGACGGCACGGACGAAAGCACCATGACCCTCACGGACTTCCTCACCGCCGCCGGCCTGCGCCTGGCTCCCGACGCCGACGTCTCCCGCCGATAGCCGCACGGAGCACACCGATGACATGGACCGCGTCCCGGCTGCGCGCGCTCGTCCTGGACGGGGACGGCCTCCCCGCGGGGCTGAAGGGCCCCACGGACGCACCTCCGATCGCCCTCACCCGCGCGTACGAGCAACACTGCCGCCCGCTGGCGCAGTTGCTGTCCGGCGGCGCGGGCCACCCCCGCAACCTCGACTACACCGCGGCCGCATGGACAGGCGGCGGCCACATCGCCTACACCACCGTGGTCATCGGCGTCTTCCACGAGGGCGAAGCCCAGCCGGCCATCGACGAGGGCCTGCACGTCCTGGACCACTGCCGTGCGTATGCGAGCACGGCCCTGGCCGCGAACCCGATTGCCGCCGCCGGGGCGCTCCGCACACCCGCGCCACCGGAATCCGACCGCGACGACGGCGTCATCGGTGTGCCGTCGTGGTATGAGCCCGAACGGGTCGAGGTGCCACCCGCCGGGGACTTCAGCGCCGGCATCCGCCTCGGCATCCCCGGCCGCCCCGAGTCGCGGTCCGCGACCGGGCACACCGTCGTCCGCGTCGGCGACGTCCTCGCGGCGTTCCTGCACTTCGATCCGCTGGGCCAGACCGCTCCGATGCCCGCCGAGGACCTCGTCGCCGCCCAGGTCTCCCGCATCCGCACCGCCCTGGGCACGTAGGGCACCGCAGCCGCGGACACCCAGCCGAACCACGGCGCGACCGCCAGGGGTTGGCTGTCGATATGCCACGACCCGCAGCCCCCAAGGCGCTCCCGCCCGGAGGCATCGGATACGCCCGCACCGCCACGCGCGGCAGGAGTGCGCCGGCCGGCTCGAAGCCCTCCGCCGGGGGAGCGAGCCACCAGGTCTTCTCCGAGCGGATCAGCACCCGCGTCACGAACCGGCTCGAACTGAACAAGGCCCTCGCGCCGACCCAGCAGTTCAAGAAAGACTCTTTTGACGGCAGCGCCGCACGGGTCCGAGACACTGCTCGCGCTGCAATCGGCGCTGGCCGAGCGGCGTCGCCACGCCGCGCACGGCCCGTCCGACGCGCCGGTGGGCCGGATCCCGCCGATGCCCGCCTCCTAACTCGTCGCCGTCCAGGTCTCCCGTATCCGCATGGCACTGGCGCGTAGGGCCTCGGCGGCCGCGGGCGCCGGGCTGCGCCGGGCTGGGCCGCACGGGGTCAGGACCGGGTCAGGACGGGGAACCGCCCGGGGGTGGGGGGAGTTTGGCGGCGACTGCGTCGAGGACCCAGGCGAGGCCGGTGGTGAAGGTGGTCTCGGGGTCGATGTGGGTGGCGTCGTGGACGGCTCGGGTGAGGGCGGGGAAGCGGCCGGTGGCGAGCATGCGGGTGAGGTGGGGGCCGGAGGCTCGCTGCCATTCGTGTTCGGAGAGTCCGGTCGCGCGTTCGGCGCGCAGGTTGGCGACTTCGCGGCGGATCGCGCCCGTGTAGTAGGCGGCGACGGTTTCGACGGCCCGCATGACGGTGTCGACGTCGGCCAGGCCGTCGAGGGCGGAGAGGGTGGCCTCCGCCACCGCGAGGCCGTTGGGGCCGAGCGTCGGGCGGCCGCCGAGGAGGTCGGCGAGCCATTCGTGGCGCAGGACCGTGTGCCGGGTGCGGTGGGCGAGTACGCGCAGCGCCTCGCGCCAGTCGGCGGGCTGCTCCTCCTCGCCGGTTCTGGGGGGGATCTCGGGGAGGATCTCGGCCTGCACGGCGTCGACCATGAGGTCGAACAGCTCCTCCTTGGTGGAGATGTAGCCGTACAGCCGCATCGGGCCGGCGTCGAGGCGGGCGGCGACCTTGCGCAGCGACACCGCCTCCAGTCCGCCCTCGTCGGCGAGAGCGACGGCGGCGGCGACGATGCGCTCGCGGTCGAGCGGCACGGGGCGGGTCGGCGGCTCCGGGCGGTCCCACACAGTCATGCGCACAGCGTACTGTTGCGATTCGTCGTATCGGATCAATACAGTGTATCGACATGAGACATCGCATCGCCGTGGTCGGGGGCGGCCCCGCCGGACTGGCCCTCGCCCGCGTCCTCCACCGCCACGGCCACGCCGCCACCGTCTACGAACGCGACCCCTCCCCCGACGCCCGCCCGCCCGGCGGCGCACTCGACATGCACGAAGGACTCGGCCAGCGCGCCCTGGAGATGGCCGGACTGCTCGCGGAGTTCCGGACGCTGGCCCGCCCCGAGGGCCAGGCCATGCGCATCCTCGACACCGACGGCACCGTCCTGCGCGACTGGCGCCCCCGCCCCGACGACCGCGCCAACCCCGAGATCGACCGCGGGCAGCTCCGCGACCTGCTGCTCGGGAACCCGCCGCCGGGACCGCTGGACGTCCGGTGGGGCCACGCCGTCACCCGCGTGACCCCGGACGGGAACGGCGGCGCGGCGGTGCACCTCGCGGACGGGCGCACGGAGTCGTACGACCTGGTGGTCGGCGCGGACGGCGCCTGGTCCCGCACCCGCCCTGCCGTCTCGGCCGCCACTCCCCGCTACACCGGGGTCACGTTCGTCGAGACCTCCATCGAGGACGTCGACACCCGCCACCCGGACCTGGCCCGCATGATCGGCGACGGCTCCGTCGCGGTGTACGGCGCGAACCGCGGCCTGGTCGCCCAGCGCAACAGCGGCGGCCACGTGAAGGTGTACGCCCAGTTCCGCACCCCGCAGGACGGACGGGACGGGGACCCGGGCGCGGAACCGGCCCAGGGCGCGGGCGGCCCGGACCCCGGCGGCTCGGACCCCGGTGACGCCGAGGCCGTGCGGGCAGGGCTGCTGCGCATGTTCGACGGCTGGGCCGCGCCCGTCCTCGACCTCCTGCGCCACGGCACCGCGTTCGCCCGCCGCCCCCTCCACGTCCTGCCCGCCCCGCACACCTGGGCGCACGTCCCCGGCGTGACCCTGCTCGGCGACGCCGCGCACCTGATGCCGCCGCTCGGCGTGGGCGCGAACCTCGCGCTGCTGGAGGGCGCCGAGCTCGCGGAGGCCATCGCCGGCGTCGCGACGGCGGCCGGGGAACTGGACGCGGTCGTCCGCGCGTTCGAGGAGCGGACGGCGGAACGGGCGGGCCGGTGGGCGCGGTTCACGCTGGACGGCCTGGACCGCCTGGTCGGCCCGGACCCCGCCGCGGCGCTCGCGCTGTTCGACGAGGTCCAGGCCACCTGACCGGCGGGCGCGACGCACCCGCCCGCACAGGGTCAGCCCAGCGGCGCCCCGAACCAGCGGCCGAGAGCGCGGTCCAGGCCCTGCTGGTCCCCGCCGATCCACGTGATGTGCCCGTCCGGGCGCAACAGCACGCCGGGCACATCCGCGACTGCGCCGACGCCCGCGCCCGCGACTGCGCCGACGTCCGCGGTCGGATCGGCGAGGTGGTCGACGCGGTCCGACCAGCCGCCCGCGGTCAGGCGCCCGGTCCGGTCCAGGAGCAGGCCGCGGCCGCCGTGCAGCAGGTCGTACAGCCGGCCCCGCCCCTGCCGTATGCCGGTGTCCGGCATGCGGCGGCCGAGCAGCTCCGGGCCGTCCTCGCCCACGTCGTACCGGATGCCGGTCGCGGTGATCTTCTCGGTCAGGAGGCGGTTCACCTCGTCGATGTCCATCAGTTCGGACAGCAGCCTGCGCACGGCCTGCGGGCCCGGCTCGGGCGACAGCAGCGCCGTCTGCGCGCGCGTGTTGTCGAGGACGTCCGCCGCGACCGGCCGCCGCTCGGCCCCGTACGTGTCCAGCAGCCCGCCCGGCGCCCATCCCCCGACCCGCGCGGCCAGCTTCCAGCCGAGGTTGAACGCGTCCTGGACGCCGAGGTTCAGGCCCTGCCCGCCGATCGGCGGGTGGATGTGCGCGGCGTCGCCGGCCAGCAGCACGCGCCCGACCCGGTAGCGCTCGGCCAGCCGGGTGGCGTCGCCGAAGCGGGACATCCAGCGCGGCGAGTGCACCCCGAAGTCGGTTCCGGCGACGGCGCGCAGCCGCTCCCGGAAGTCCTCCAGCGTGGGCGGGGCCGCGCGACGGCCGCTGCCGCCGTTCCCGCCCTCGCCCGCGTGCGCCCGCACGCCCGCCGCGGGCACGACGACCCGGTACAGCCCGCCGCCGAACGGCCCGACACTGAACTGCCGTACGGTCCCCTGCACTTCGCGGACCCGGGCGGCGATCTCCTCCGGCGGCGCGCCGGCCTCCATCTCGCCCATCAGCGTCTCGTTCCGCGACGGCTCGCCCGGGAACGCGACGCCGAGCAGCCTGCGCACCGTGCTGCGGGCGCCGTCGCAGCCGACGAGGTAGCGGCAGCGCAGGTGTTCGCCGTCGTCCAGGCGAACGGTGACGCCGTCGTCGTCCTGCTCGAAGCCGGCCACCGCGCGTCCGTGCCGGACGTGCGCGCCGCGTTCGACGGCGTGTTCTTCGAGCAGCCGGACGAGGACCGGCTGCGGGATGCCCAGCAGGTAGGCGTGCGCGGAACCGGGGGCGGGGGGCGGGGGTTTGGGGATGGCGGCGAAGAAGCCGCCCGC
>NZ_JBPKBH010000002.1:206798-207389 GCF_051388915.1 Yinghuangia sp. YIM S09857
CCCGTGGGCGAGGAGCCGGTCCAGGAGGCCGCGCATGGCCATCAGTTCGATGCTGCGGACGTGCAGGCCGACGATGCGGACGTACGACGCGGGCTCGGTGTCCTTCTCCAGGACGAGTACCCGCACGCCGTGCAGCCGCAGTTCGGCGGCGAGCACGGCGCCGGTCGGGCCGCATCCGGCGATGACCACGTCGTACGCGGCGGGCGCGCGGTCGGTACGGTTGACGGCGTCGGGAAGATCGGTGGGAAGGTGCGCGGGAAGGCCCGCGTGACTGTCCGCAACGTCATCCGCAGGGACATCCGCAAGGACGTCGGCGTGGACATCGGCTGGGAGGTCCGCAGGGTGCGCGCCGTCGGGAAGGTGCCGGGAGTGCATGGGTGTCGCTGCCTTTCGGGAGGCCGTGGGTCGGGCGCTCCCGGCGACACCTACATCGATCGCCCGGCCGTGACGGAAAGGGGGAGCACCCACGTCGATACTGCGGTCATGGGTCTCACCTCCTCGGGCGGTCAAGCGGCCAACGGCAAGCTACAGCGCGGGGCGTCGGCCGTCCAATCCGTTGCGACTTCTCGCCCTGGGGTGCCGTGCGGCACG
>NZ_JBPKBH010000002.1:207522-214679 GCF_051388915.1 Yinghuangia sp. YIM S09857
CCACGGCGAGGCCCCGCCGAACCGCTGTGAAAGGAACCACGCGATGAGCACCGCGCACGCCTTCCCCCTGGAGCCCGCCCCGATCCACGTCCCCGACGCGGTCCTCGACGACCTGCGCGCCCGCCTCGCCGCGACCCGGCCGCCGCTGGACGAGGGCAACGAGGACTGGTCGTACGGCGTCCCGGCCGACTACGTGGGCGACCTGGTCGCGTACTGGCGGGACGGCTTCGACTGGCGGAAGGCCGAGGCGGCGATCAACCGCCACGAGCACTACCGGGCCGATGTCGCGGGCGTACCGGTGCACTTCATGCGCGAGCCCGGCCGCGGCCCCCGCCCGGTGCCGCTGATCCTCACGCACGGCTGGCCGTGGACGTTCTGGCACTGGTCGAAGGTGGTGGGCCCGCTCGCCGACCCGGCCGCGCACGGCGGCGACCCCGCCGACGCGTTCGAGGTGATCGTGCCGTCCCTGCCCGGCTTCGGCTTCCCCGGCCCGCTCACCGGTTTCCCGGACGTCAACTTCTGGAAGGTCTCCGACCTCTGGCACACGCTGATGACCGAGACCCTGGGGTACCGCAAGTACGCGGCCGGGGGCTGCGACATCGGCGGGATCGTCACCAGCCAGCTCGGCCACAAGTACGCGGACGAGCTGTACGGCATCCACATCGGGTCCGGGCTGCCGCTCGACTTCTTCACCGGCCCGCGGGCCTGGGACTTCGCCCGGAACCGGCCGCTCACCGACGACCAGCCCGCCGACGTCCGCGCCCGGATCACCGAGATGGACCGCCGCTCGGCGAGCCACCTGGCCGTGCACATGCTCGACGGCGCGACCCTGGCGCACGGGCTGAGCGACTCCCCCGCCGGGCTGCTGGCCTGGCTGCTGGAGCGGTGGAACGCGTGGAGCGACAACGGCGGCGACGTCGAGTCGGTGTTCGGCCGGGACGACATGCTCACCCACGCCACGATCTACTGGGCGAACAACGCGATCGCGACGTCGATGCGCTACTACGCGAACGCCAACCGGTACCCGTGGACGCCGGCGCACGACCGCACCCCGGTCGTGGAGGCGCCGGTCGGGCTGACCTTCGTCGGGTACGAGAACCCGCCGGGCGTGCACAGCGGCGAGGAGCGCGTCCGGGCGTTCGAGGAGGGGCCGCAGGGCGCGTGGTTCAACCACGTCAACGTGACCGCGCACGACCACGGCGGCCACTTCGTCCCGTGGGAGAACCCCGACGCGTGGGTGTCCGACCTGCGGCGCACGTTCCGCGGCCGGCGGCCGTGACCGGACGCGCGCAACTCGTGCGTCACCGGGTCCGGACCCCGGCGGCGCCGCGCTGCGTCCACGCCCACAACAGCAGCGCGGCAAGGCTGAACGCCGCGCCGAGGACGCACACGGCCCCCCAGCCCGCCGCGGTGTAGAGGGAGGTCGCGGCGAGGGCGCCGGTGGCGCTGCCGGCGGAGTAGAAGACCATGTAGCCGCCGATGAGGCGGCTGCCCGCGTCCGGGTGCAGGGCGTGGATCAGGGTCTGGTTGGTGACGTGGACGGCCTGCACGGCCAGGTCGAGCAGGACGATGCCGAGGGCGAGCGCCCACAGCGAGCTGCGGGTGAACGCCAGCGGCAGCCACGACGCGGTGAGCAGCGCGAGCGCGGCGCCGGTGGTCCGGCCGGAGTGCCCGCGGTCGTTGAGGCGGCCCGCCGCGGTCGCGGCCAGGGCCCCGGCGACGCCGATGAGCCCGAACGCGCCGATCGCGCTGTGGGAGAGGGAGTACGGGGCCTCGCTGAGCGGCAGCGCGATGCTGCTCCACAGGGTGCTGAACGCGGCGAAGACCAGCAGGCCGAACGCGGCGCGCAGCCGCAGGAGCGGTTCGCGGGCGAAGAGGGTGACGGTGGAGCGGAGGAGTTGCCCGTACCGCAGCTTCGGCGTCGGCACCCCTGTCGGTGTCGGGGTCGGGATCGGTGTCGGGGCCGACACGCCGGCGCCGCGCGGCAGGACGCGGTGGAGGACGAGGGCGAGGAGTGCGGTGAGGGTCGCGGAGGCGAGGTAGACGGCGCGCCAGCCCGCGAGGTCGGCGAGGAGGCCGGACGCGGTGCGGGCGAGCAGGATGCCGGTGACGACGCCGCTGGTGACCAGGCCGACGACGCGTCCGCGGGCGGCGGGCGGGGCGAGGGCGGCGGCGAAGGCGACCATCGTCTGGGTGACGACGGCGAGGAGCCCGGTGGCGGCCGTCCCGGCGAGCAGGACCGCCGCGGTGGGGGCTGCGGCGACCGTGGCCAACGCGCCGACCAGGAGCAGGAGTTGGGTCACGACGAGGCGTCTGCGGTCGGCGGTGTCGCCGAGCGGGACGAGGAGGAACAGGCCCAGCGCGTACCCGACGTGGGTGAGGGTGACGACGCTGCCGACTAGGGCCGGGCTCATGGCGAGGTCGTGGCCGATGGTGACGAGGAGGGGTTGGGAGAGGTAGACGTTCGCGACCGCGGCGCCGCAGGCCACGGCGAAGAGGAGGACGACGCGGCGGGACAGGGTGTGGGCGGGGCCGCCGTCCTCGTCGCCGCGGGCCGGGCGCGGGTCCGCCGCTGCCGCCGAACTCCCTTGTGCGTAGGCGGGGTTCTGCGGGTGCGGCAGGCCTGTCCGGCCCGCCGACTGCCCCGCCGCCTGCTGTGCTGACTGCCGTGCTGCCTGCTGTGCTGCCGCTGTGTCCGCCTCGCAGTGTCCGGGCACGGGTGCTCCTCCCCAGAGATGGTCCGACTTTGGTTTCAACTTGCTACCAGCGTGACCGTAGCCCGGCTTGGTAGCATGTTGCAACCAGACTGGGAGTGAGGGTGTTCGCCATGGTGAGCAGGACCCGTTTCGACGACGCCGCATGCCCTGTGGCGCGATCCGTGGACGCGATCGGCGACTGGTGGTCCCTGCTGATCGTGCGGGACGCCTTCGACGGGAGCCGCCGCTTCGGGGAGTTCCAGCGCAGCCTGGGCGTGGCGAAGAACATCCTCACCGCGCGCCTGCGCACCCTCGTCGCAAGCGGCGTCCTCGAAACCGTCCCGGCCTCGGACGGCAGCGCCTACCGCGAGTACGTGCTGACCGCCCGGGGCAGGGCCCTGTTCCCCGTCGTCGTGGCGCTGCGCCAGTGGGGCGAGGACAACTGCTTCTCCCCCGGCGAGGAGCACTCCGAGCTGGTCGACCGCGAGCACGGCGAGCGCCTGCGCCCGCTGGAGGTGCTGGCCGCGGACGGCCGGCGCGTGGACCCGGACGACACCATCGTCCGCAAGGTCCCGTCCGCCTGAGGGCGGCCGTGCGGCGGTCGTCCGGCCGTCGTCCGGCGGCCTCAGGGCGCCCCGAGGTCGGCGGCGCGCCGGGCTGCGTCGGGTTGCGTCGCGGCGGCTGCGCCGCGGCCGCGGGTGCGGTCCATCTCCCGCCATTCGGGCCGCAGTCCGGCCAGGCAGGTGACGGCGAAGTACGCCGCGCCGCCCGCGACCAGCACGGGCACCAGTCCGGCGGACGCCACGGCCGCGCCAGCGAGGAGACCGCCGAGGGGGATCCCGGCCCAGGACAGGGCGTCGCCGAGCGCGTTCACCCGCCCCAGCAGCGGCCGCGGCACGCGCTCGAACAGGACGGCCGCCAGCACGGGGTTGAGGAATCCCGCCCCGAACCCGGCGACCGCGAACACGGCGAGCACCGCGCCCATGGGCGCGTCGGCGGCGAGGACGAGGAACCTGGGTGCGCCGGCGAGCAGGAACCCGCCGAAGAACACGATCCGGCGCCGCAGCCGGTGCGCGGCCGCCGCGGCGACGAGGCTCCCCGCCACGGCGGACGCGCCCATCACGGTCCCGGTCAGCCCGATCGCGGTCGGCCCGTGGCCGGACTCCTTGGCCCAGACCGGCAGGAGGACCGAGGAGAACGCCATGTCCAGGAGGTTGGTGACGCCGAGCATCACGATGACGGTCAGCAGCAGCGGTTCGCCGCGCAGGAACGCGAGCCCTTCGCCGAACCGCCTCCAGTAGCCCGGCTCCCCCGGCTCCCCCGGCTGCCCCGGCTGTTCGCCGCCGCTCTCGGCTGCGCCTTCGGGGCGGTGGTCCTCGTACGCGCGTCCCATCGCGGGTGGGAGCGCGAGCGCGACGACGAGGGAGCCGAGGGCGAAGCAGGCGGCGTTGACGGCGAGTCCGGCGACCGGGCCGAGGAGTGCGACGAGGCCGCCGCCGACCGCGGGGCCGAGGGTGGACGCCAGGCGCTCGGTGACGCCGGACAGGCCGGTGGCGCGTTCCAGCGGGACGCCGCCGCGCTCGGCGGCGTCCGGGACCATGACCTCCTTCGCCGAGTCGGCGGGGCCGCGGGCCGCCCCGACGACGGCGACGAGGGCGAGCAGCAGCGG
Organism: Yinghuangia sp. YIM S09857; assembly: GCF_051388915.1. NCBI lineage: Bacteria > Bacillati > Actinomycetota > Actinomycetes > Kitasatosporales > Streptomycetaceae > Yinghuangia > Yinghuangia sp. YIM S09857. The sequence goes on from NZ_JBPKBH010000002.1 coordinate 211,888, forward strand.
GAAGGACAGCAGGCCGAGGACGTGGAGCAGGGGGACCGCCGCGGCGGCGGCTGCGCTGGCGAGGTCGGTGGTCCAGGACACCGGCCGCGGGCCGATCCGGTCGACGAGCGGCCCGGCGAGCGCCTTGGCGGCGACGTAGGGGGCCATCTCGCAGAACGCGACCAGCCCGGTCCGGGTGGCGCTGCCGGTGGTGACGAGCACGAACCAGGGCAGGGCGACGGCGGAGACGCGCGTACCGGTGAGGGACACGGCCATGGCGGTGAGCACGGCGGCCAGCGGGCGGACCGACCGGGGTCGCGGAGTCTGTGTGTGTTCGGGGCCGGTCGTGGGCGCGTCGCCGGTCACAACGGCTCGGCCTCTCGCATGTCGCGCGCGTCGTCGCCCGTGTCGCGGCCCGTGTTGCCGTCTGCGCTGCCGTCAGGGTTGTCGATCGGGTTGTCGTCGGGTTCGGGCAGTACCAGGGCGATGACGCCGACGCGCGCCGATCCCTCGGGTGCGTCGGCGGCGGTGTCGGGGAGGTCGCGGCGGTAGCGGTCGAGGACGGCGGTGAGTTCGCGGCGCAGCGCGGCGGTCTCGTCGGCGGTCAGGCGCAGCGCCCAGTCGCTCATGTCGAAGCCGTCCCGCCAGGCGCGGGGCATGGTCTGGAGGCCGTTGAGGGTCTGCTGGACGCGCAGGGTGTAGGTGGCGGCGACGGACTGGAGGTAGGCGAGGGTGGCCTCGGGTTCGAGGTCGGCCAGGTCGCGGTCGCCGAGTTCGGTGACCTGGTGGACGGCGCGCCACCAGCGTTCGCGGGCGTTGCCGAGCGCGGTGTCCTCCGCGACGAATCCGGCGGCGCCGAGTTGGCGCAGGTGGTAGCTGGCGGTGCCGGAGTTGACGCCGAGGCGTTCCGCGAGGCGGGTGGCGGTCGACGGGCCGTGCTTGCGCAGCAGACCGACGAGTTGCACGCGCACGGGGTGGGCGAGGGCACGCAGGCCCTTGGCGTCCAGGACCACCGACTCCCCGGTCGGGACCTGGGCGTTGTCGGGCTGCGGGGTGTTGGGCTGCGGGTTGTCGGGCGTGTTCGCGGTGTCGGTCACGCCGTCCACGGTAGACCGCAAACACTTCTTCGCAAACACTTCTTCGCAAATGAGTGTTCGCGAAGAAGTCTCCGCGAAGGTCCGGGACGCCCGGGTTCGGGTCCGTCAAGCGGGTCACTCCACTACCGTCCGCCCCATTTGTCACTTATTGTCCGAAGGGCATGGGGAGTGGCGAGCAGGCGTGAAGCGAGAGGGGCCCGCGGTGGCACTGCACGAGGCGAGGGACCCGGGCGCACCCGACGCGTCCACGGACGCGTCCGCCGACGTCTTCTCCACGGCGCTCAGCCGGCACACGCTGTCCAAGTACCGGATGCCCGACCACCACTCCCCCGCCGACGTCGTCTACGCCGTCATCCACAACGAACTCCTCCTCGACGGCAACGCCGCGCAGAACCTCGCGACGTTCTGCACGACCTGGACCGACGACGAGGTCCACCGGCTCATGGACGAGTGCCTCGACAAGAACATGATCGACAAGGACGAGTACCCGCAGACCGCGGAGATCGAGTCCCGCTGCGTCAACATCCTCGCCGACCTGTGGAACGCCCCGACCACCGCCGGCGGCAACGCCATGGGCTGCTCCACAACCGGCTCCAGCGAGGCCGCCATGCTCGGCGGCCTCGCCCTCAAGTGGCGCTGGCGCGAACGCCGCCGCGCCGAGGGCGAACCGGCCGACCGGCCCAACCTGGTGTGCGGGCCGGTGCAGATCTGCTGGGAGAAGTTCGCCCGCTACTTCGACGTCGAACTGCGGCAGGTCCCCCTGGAGCCGGGCGCCACCGGCCTGCGCGCCCACCAACTCCGGGACCACGTCGACGAGAACACCATCGGCGTCGTCGCCATCCTCGGCGTGACCTTCACCTGCGACTACGAGCCCGTGCGGGAGATCGCCGCCGAACTCGACCGCATCCACGCCGACACCGGCTGGGACGTCCCCGTCCACGTCGACGCCGCCAGCGGCGGCTTCGTCGCCCCGTTCCTGCACCCCGACGTCGTCTGGGACTTCCGCCTCGAACGCGTCGCCTCGATCAACGCGTCCGGCCACAAGTACGGCCTCGCCCCGCTCGGCGTCGGCTGGGCCGTGTGGCGCAGCGCCGACCTCCTCCCCGACGACCTCGTCTTCCGCGTCAACTACCTCGGCGGCGACATCCCCACCTTCGCCCTCAACTTCTCCCGCCCCGGCGGCGAGATCGTCGCCCAGTACTACAACTTCCTGCGCCTGGGCCGCGGCGGCTACCGCAGCGTCCAACAGGCCTGCGCCGACACCGCCCAGGCCCTCGCCCGCGAGATCGCCGCCATGGGCCCGTTCACCCTGCTGTACGACGGCAAAGGCGCGCTGCCCGCCGTCTCATACACCCTCACCGACCCCGGCGGCTGCGGGTTCAGCCTGTACGACCTCTCCGACCAGCTCCGCATGCGCGGCTGGCAGGTCCCCTCCTACCCGCTGCCCGCCGACCGCGACGACACCGTCGTGCAGCGCGTCCTGATCCGGCACGGCATCGGCCGCGACGAGATCGCCCTCCTCGCCGACGACATCCGCCGCTCGCTCGACCGCCTCACCCACGGCGCGCCCGCGGACGCCGACCGCGCCGGATTCCACCACTGATGCCGCTGCCGACCCCGGACACCGCCGACATCGACTTGGCCGCCGTCGTCGAGTTCGTCACCGCCGCCACCGCACCGCACATCGGCGCGGGCGAGGTCGCCGACTACATCCCC
>NZ_JBPKBH010000002.1:214828-218253 GCF_051388915.1 Yinghuangia sp. YIM S09857
CGTCGACCCCCACCAGTTCGGCTTCGCCGTCGCCACCGTCGACGGCGCGGTCCACACGGCGGGCGACAGCGACGTGCCGTTCGCCATCGAGAGCATCTCCAAGATGTTCGCGCTCGCGCTTGTCCTGTCCCACGAGGACGAACGCGGGACCGCGGACGGAACCGCGGACGGGACGGGCACCGGGGCCAGAGCCGGCGGCGGGGGCGGGGCCGAGGCCGGGCTGTGGGCGCGCGTGCACCGCGAGCCGTCCGGCGAGCCGTTCAACTCCCTCATCCAACTCGAAATCGAACAGGGCATCCCGCGCAACCCGTTCATCAACCCCGGCGCCATCGTCGTCACCGACCACCTGCACACCCTCACCGGCGACGCCTATGGCGCGGTACGCACCCTCCTCGCCCGCGAGAGCGGCAACCCCGACCTGCGCGCCGACGCCACCGTCCACCGCTCCGAGACCGCGAGCGGCGACCGCAACCGCGCCCTCGCCTACCTGATGGCCGACTTCGGCAACATGCGCAACCCCGTGACGGTCGCCCTCGACCACTACTTCCGCCAGTGCTCCATCATGATCACCTGCACCGAACTCGCCCGCGCCGGCCTGCTTCTGGCCCGCCGCGGCCGCCGCGCCGACGGCACCCGCCTGATCCGCGCCGACGACGCACGGCGCATCACCGCGGTCATGACCACGTGCGGAACGTACGACGAGGCGGGCGAGTTCGCGTACCGCGTCGGCCTGCCCTGCAAGAGCGGCGTCGGCGGAGGCATCCTCGCCACCGTCCCCGGCCGCTGCGCCGTCGCCGCCTGGGGCCCGGGCCTGGACCCCAAGGGCAACTCCGTCGCCGGCGCCGTGGCCCTGGAGACCTTCGCCGCGGTCTCAGGCTGCTCACTCTTCTGAGCGCGGCCGGCCGGGGACGCGCAGACCCGGTGGGTGGACGCGGTGGACCGGCGCAGGTCGGCGGTGTTCTACATGATCGACCTGATGGCCCGACGCATCACCCGCGGGGCCACGCCGACCTGGCGCGGTGCCTGAGCAGCGGATCAGGAACCGACCCATTGGTTCAGAGCATGGCGGCGAGTAGTTCACCGTGTTCGACTTGGTCGCGGGGCAGAGTCAGCCCGAATTCGGCATGCAGCATTCGCAACGTCCTCCGCTGTTCCTCGCCGACTCCGAGGTCGGCGGCGGCACCGTCGGGCAGGAGGATGCCGGCGCGGGTGAGTTCCGGCACCATGCGGTCGGGGTCGCTGCCCCAACGATTGACCGGCGACTCGTACTGGCACACCAGCACCCCGGCCACCGCATAGCTCAGCACCGTCACCGCGTTGACGTTGACCATGGTGCTCAGCGCCACCGTGTTCGTCGAGACCGCGGCGAGGACGTCGCGATCCGTGCCGCGGATCCCGCCGTCCTCGACAGCGAAAGCCCAGCCACCAGCCTCGCCGGCGCGGATCACCCACTCCTTGTCCGCGATGACAGCCTCGTGCCCCTCCTCGTCGGCAAGGTCCTCGATCCAGTGATTTGCGTCGATCCGAGTCTTCATGGCGGTCGTCGCCACGTCGCAGCCCAGACGCCGCAGCAACTCGACCGCCGACATCCCACGCGCGAACGTCACGCAGTAGCCGTACTCGTTGAAGGTCGAACCCTCAAGCCATTCCGGACTGTCACCCATCGTCCCGCCCCACGTGATGTCCCCGATTCGGTCGGGCGACCCTAACCAAGCTGCCGGACAGGCGGTGTCGGCCAGGCCACGGCGTGCAGATCGAAAACATCTGCGACGAAACGCTCTTTCACTGCCCGGGGCCGGGCGCGGGGGCGGCGGGGGCGGTGATGGCGTTGTGGAGGGCGGTGGCGAAGTCGGCGGGGGTGGGGAAGGAGTAGCCGGCGGTGCCGTCGCCGGACGAGGAGAACGACACGTCCGCGCAGTCGTCGGGGCCCGGGGCGGTGCTGACGGCCAGGACCTCGCCGACGACGCGGCCGGTGCGGGCCTCGTACAGGGTGAGCCGGTAGCGGCCGGGATACAGGACGTTCGCCCAGCTCTCGGCCCCCTGGACGGCCTTGTACGCGCAGGTCGCCAGCGGCCGGTCGTCGGGCAGGCGCCGCTCCGCGGGCTGCTGGCACGCCACCAACTGCACGGCGCCCGGCGCCGGTTCCTGCGCCGTGGCCGCGTCGGCGGCGGCGAACGGCGGGCGTTCGGTGTACGAGCCCTCCTCGGTGCGGTAGCCGCCCCTGGGCGGGAACACCACCACCGGGTGCGGCCCGGGACCGGAGTACAGCACGGTCTCCGCGAACGGCGCGCCGTCCTCGCACAGCCGGCCCAGGTCGTACAGGTCCTCCGGCACGCCCCGGTCCGGCGACGGCACCCCGCACCCCGCGGCCGCCGCCACGGCGAACACCACCGCCCCCACGGCCGCCCCGACCCCACCCCCGCTCAGGCGCCGCACTGCCGCCCGCCGCCGTCGTCGTGATGCCATCCCCCACGGATACCAGCAGCACCGCGGTGAAGGCGACCCGCCGAGGTCGGGGCGCACGCCCCGTACCCCTGCGAGCACCGATGCCGTGGCGGACCACGACCGACCCGGCGCGCTTGTCGCCGTTCGCCGTGTGGCGGTGGTGTCTCCGGGTAGCGCGTACACACCACCCCGTCCCGAGGGCTGCCGCAACCGACCCACGGAGGAACCCGATGCTGCTCGCGCACCCCGCCGTCCTGGCCGGCCTCGTCGAACGCTACGAGGCGATGGTCCTCCTCCACGCCGAGAACGGCACAGGCGAGGCGCGTCGGCGCACGGGCGACCTCGCGTACACCCTGTGCACCGCCACCGGCACCTCCGACGTCGACGCCGCACTGATCGCCGCCCGCCACCACCTGCCCGGTGCCCGCCCCGGGGACGACTCCGTCGTCCCGGCCCGACGGCCGCAGGAGGAGGTGCCGCCATGGGATTCAAGAGCGCGAAGGACGAACTGAAAGGCAGGGCCAAGGAACTCGCCGGACGCGCGACCGGGAACGAGCAACGCCGCAGGGACGGCGAGGAGGAACACCAACAGGCCAAGGCCGAAGGACTGGCCGAGGCCGACGCCGCGACCCGCAAGTCCGCGGCCGTCACCGACCCGTCCAGCTCCGACCGGGACGGCGGCAAGCACGACACGCGGGAGGCACCCTGACTTCGAACTGACCTCGGACTGACGTCGAAGAACTCCCCGCGCTGCGCGTGATCCCGGCCGCCGTCTTGGTGAGTGGGCTCCGGAACGCCCCGGCGCACCGGGCGCGGCACACGTGACGTGACCAGGAGCCTCGTCGCAGGCGGTCGTGCCACGTGGACCGAAGCCCCCTGCGACCGGCTATGTCAGGGCGGAATGAGCTCAGCGCAGGATTTCCACACGCAACCTCTCGTTCGGCGTGGCGATGTCCCAGTACCGAACAGTGCCCCGGGGG
>NZ_JBPKBH010000002.1:218378-233309 GCF_051388915.1 Yinghuangia sp. YIM S09857
CCCGTGCCGCCGGTGATGGCCATGTCGAGCGAACTCGCCTCGTTCGTCCGCAGCGATTGCATCGTCAAGGACCCCCGTTCGAGTTCCAGTGTGATCACGGCCTGTGACGTGACCTTTCCGCCCTCGACGTGCACGACCTGAGCTGTCCCGGCGCCGTATCCGACTGTGCGGCCGTTCTCCACCGCGGTGGCGCAGTAGGCGCTCATATCGCCCAGGCTCGGCCCTGCCGGGCCGAGGTCGATCGGATTGTACTCAAGGTCTTTGAGCTGGAGTTCGAAGGTTTCGACCCGGTCCTTTTTCGGGGTACCGGCATCCGCGCTGCCCACGGCGAAGACGCCGACCGAGGCGGTGGCCAGCGACAGGGCGGCGATTTTCAAGAGCAGGGGCCGTGTGTTGTCGTTCCCCATGGTTGAACCTCCTCATTGCGTTTCTCTTGCGCGAATGCGCGAACAACTCGACGCCATGGCGTACGAGTTGTGGCGTACGAGACCGACACCGCAAAGACGTCGTCGCACCGCCGTCAATCGGTGCGGAATGCGTCCACCACGCACACCAGACGCCGCTCCCCGGCGCTCTGTGACAACCGCCGACGATGACCCGCGTCACACGCCCGCACTGTCAACCCCGACCGCCCCGACCGCGCCCACCGCACCGTCGCAGCCTGCGGCCGCCGGCGATTCCGCCCGCGAGGCAAGGACGCGACGCGGCAGGGACACGGAGACCGTCGGGCACGACGGCACCGAACTCGGGCCGAGAGCCGCCCGGTTCGCGGGAAGGCGGCGGCCCGCCCGCCGCCGCTCACGGCGCGGGCGCCTGGACGTCCTGCGCACGCACGCGTTGCACGCACGCGTTCGCCGCCGGGAGCAGGTCGTCAGGTGCCGCCGCCCCTGCCGAGCACGACCACGCTGCCGCCGTCCCCCCGCACGCGACGAGGTCGCCGGCGTCCGAGAACACCACGCAGTAGGTGCGCCCCGTTCTCGGGAACGGGGGTCGGACGGGGGCCTCGGGCCGCGGAGGCGGCGTCGCGCAGGCGGACCGTACCCCTCGACGCATGCCGGACAACCCGCCCGCCGTCGCCGCGACTGACGGATCATCGGTCCACCCATCCCGCCCCGACCCGCGACGGGAGTCCCGTGCACGACGTCGTGCCCCTGCTGGCCCTGATCGCCGCCGGCCACGCCGCCCGGCGTGCCGGGGCCCTCACCTCCGACGACGGCAGTGCCCTGCTGCGCGTGGTCTTCCACATCGCGCTGCCGCCGCTGGTGTTCCTGGCCGTCGTGCACGTCGAGTTCGACGCCTCGCTCGCCCGGCTGAGCCTGCTGGGCCCGACCGTGTGCTGCGGCACCCTGGGCGTGGTCCTGTTGCTGCGCAGGACCGCCCTGCGGACACTCGACCGCCGCCTGTTCGGCGCGTTCCTGACCGGCTGCGCCGTGATGAACACCGGCTTCCTGCTGCCGTTCGCCGAACGCCTCGGCGGCCCCGAGGCCTTGGCCCGGCTGGTCGTCATCGACGCGTTCGTCACGCTCACCACCTTCTCGTTGGTCCACGCCGTCGTGGTCAAGGTCGCCCGCGACGACGCACCCGACAGGCCCCACATGCTGGGGAAGCTGCTCGCGTCGCCGCCGCTGTGGGCGCTGGCGGCCGCCGCCGTGGTCAGGGCCGCCCGCATCACTCCCCCGGCGGTGCTCCTCGACTCCTTCGAGTCGGCCGCCCGCGCCACAGGGGCGCTCATCCTGATCGCGCTGGGGCTGAAGTTCGAGCCGAAGGCCCGCCGGCCGGGACTCCTCGCACTGACCGTCTGCCTGCGGTTCGGCCTCGGTGTGCTCCTGGCCGCAGTGTTCGCCGCCGCCGTGGGCCTCGACGGGCCGGACGCGCGCATCGCCCTGTTCGCGGCGACCGCACCCGTCGGCTTCAACACGATCACGTTCGCCGAACTGGAGGACCTGGAAGTCGAGTTCGCCGCCTCGCAGGTGTCCGTCGGCCTGATCACGGCGCTAGCGCTGTTGCCGTTGACCACCCGGCTCGTCCACCCCTGAACACCCGCGGGCTCCCGCGGGGTCGCCCGGCCGGGACTATCCGCTTTGCGAACCCGGGGCGGCACACCGGAGTCCGCGGAACGGGCCCGCAGGGCCCGCGCCTGTTCCGCCCCGCGTGCGCGAAGTGGACTGCACGGGGCGCCAGTTCGGGCTCGCGGGCGTCGGTGTCGCCTATCATCTGCCTCCTCCGGGCCGGGCCGCGGCCGGTCCCTACGGAAGGCGCCCGTGAACGACACGCCCCAGCAGTACGCGTCCACCGCCGACGCGCCCGGTTCCCCGCCCGGCGGACTGCACCCCGACGTCCTGCGCGAGGTCGCGCGCCTGCGCGGCGCGGTGCCGGACGGGTTCGCGCCGCGCGACGACTTCACCGTCGAGACCCCGGCCGGGGAGCGACGCGTCCCTGACGAGGTCCAGGCGCTGCTGGCGGTCACCTGGCCCGAGGACCACGTCCTGCTCGACGAGGACGGCTGCGGCACGCTCGACCTCCCGATGCAGCTGGAGGTGGAGGAGGGGCCGCCGGACCGGGCGTGGCTGTTCGTCGCCATGACCAGCACCCAGTTCTACTGGCTGGTCGACCTCGACGAGGCCGGCACGGGCGACCCGCCGGTCTACGTCATCGACCACGACTGGGACGACGAGGACGGCATCCCCGCCCCGCACCCCCTGTCCGCGATGCTCGCCGACCTGGAGGCCGTGCCGCCACCGACCGCGGCGGAGCTGCTGCCGCGGGCCTGCGCGTTCGGCGACGCCGACGCCGCCCGCGAGGCCCTGGCCGCCCGCGAACCGGTGCTCGGTCCGCTGGACGACACCGGGCTGACCGCGATGCACCTGGCCGCGATCGGACGCTCCGCCGCCGTCGTGCGGGCGCTCGCCGAGGCGGGGGCCGACCCGGGCGCGGCGGTCGGCGAGACGTTCAGGATCCCCTGGACGTACCGCCACCCCGACCGGCACTGCGACACGTTCGGCGACGTGACGGCCGGGGTGACCCCGCTGCACCTGGCCGTCGCCCGCGATTTCCGCGTGGTGCCCGGGCCCGAGATCACCCCGGACGTCGTCGCCGCGCTGCTCGCCGCGGGCGCCGACCCCAACGCCGCCGACGCGCACGGCCGCACGCCCCTCCACGACGCGGTGACCGCCGCGGGCCCGGACGGCACCGAGGCGGTGCGGCTCCTCGTGGCCGCGGGCGCCGACCCGCACGCGCGCCTGGACGATCCGAAGCACCTGCGCTACCCGGTCAGGTCCCACACCCCGCTGGAGATCGCCCGCGAACTCGACCGCACGGACGCGCTGGCCCTGCTGGACGGCACGTGAGGGCAGCCGCGGAGAACCGCGGCGGTCGGCGGCGGCGCGTCCTCGGCCGGCAGGTCAGGCGGGGACGTCGGTCAGACGCCGCAGCGTGAACGGCTCGTCGAGGATCTCGTCCAGGGCCTTCGCGACGCGGGCGAAGTGCGGCAGCGTGAAGTGGTGCTCCAGGGCCGCGGCGTCGACCCACTCCTCCACGATGATCATCCGGTCGGGGCGCGCCGGGTCCGCGTAGGGCCGGTAGCCCAGGCAGCCCTCCTCGGCCAGCGACGGCGCGACCATCGCGTCCAACTCCTCGCGCAGACGCCGCTCCTGGCCCGGTTTGGCGGTGAACGACGCGACGATGGTCAGCGTGCCCGACGTGGTTGATGCGGTTGACGTGTTCGACATGGAGCGCTCCCCTGCGGGTCGTGGCCGGTACGGAGCCGACCGGCCGGTGCCCTCCATCCTGCGGACCGCGGCACGCCCTGCCCAGGGCCGCGTCCCACCCCGGACCCCCGTTCCTGGGTCCACCGGAACCAGGAACGGGTCCGCCGCCACGATGCCTGACACCACGGGCAGGACAGGGCGCTGACCAGCGTGTTCAATCGATCGGTTGACCGCGCGGCGGGCCACCCCTACTTTGTGTTCAACCGATACGTTGAATACGAGTGGGGTGCGGGGATGTCCGACGACCGGTTGTCCCGCGTGTTCGCGGCGCTCGCCGACCCCACACGGCGCGACATCGTCGCCCGTCTCGCCGTCGGCGACGCCACCGTCAACGAGTTGGCCGCGCCGTACGACATCACCGTGCAGGCCGTCTCCAAGCACATCAGGGTCTTGCAGGACGCCGGGCTCGTCACCCGCGGCCGCGACGCGCAGCGCCGCCCCTGCCACCTGGAGGCCGACGTCCTCGACCTGACGGTGAAGTGGATCGAGCGCTACCGGCGCGAGGCCGAGGACCGCTTCCGCCGCCTGGACGCCGTCCTCGCACGCATGGACGAAACCGGCACCGGCCCCCCAGCCGGCACCCACGCCACGACCGCAGCCACCACCGCAGCCACGGAGGAAGCGGCATCATGAGCACCGCCGACCACACCCCGCGCACGGACCGCCGCAACGGCCGCGACCGCGACGGCCGCGGGGAGACCCGGATCACCGCCGACCCCGCGCTGCCCACCATCGTGATCACACGCGAGTTCGCCGCCCCGCCCGCGCACGTCTTCCGCGCGCACACCGACCCCGCCCTCGTCGTCCAATGGCTCGGCCCGCGCCGCCTCACCATGCGCATCGACCGCTACGACGCCCGCACCGGCGGCTCCTACCGCTACACCCACACCGCCGACGACGGCACCGCCTACGGCTTCCACGGCGTCTTCCACGAGGTACGCCCCCACACCCGCATCGTCCACACGCTCGGCTACGACGGCTCCCCGGACAACGTCAGCCTGGAGACCACCGTCTTCGACGACCTCGGCGACCGCCGCACCCGCGTCACCACCACCTCCCTCATGCAGTCCGTCCGGGCCCGCGACGCCAAACTCGCCACCGGCATGCGCGACGGCATCCGCGACGGACACGAACGCCTCGACGAACTCCTCGCCCGCGACGGCGACAACACCGCCGACCGGCCGGGCACCACCGCGCAGGCCGCCGCGGACAGCCGTACCCCCGCAGACGAACACCGCCGCGTCGCCCACGCGTTCACCGGCCTCGTACGAGCCGTCCCACCCGACGCCTGGGACAACCCGGCACCGTGCGACGGATGGACCGCCCGCGACGTCGTACGCCACCTCGTCGAGTGGTTCCCCGACTTCCTCAAGGCCGGCGCGGGCGTCGACCTGCCCAAGGGCCCCTCCGCCGACGACGACCCGGTGGCCGCCTGGACCGTGCACAGCGACGGCGTCCAAGCACTCCTCGACCAACCCGACACCGCACACCGCACCCTCACCAACCCGCACATCGGCGAACTCCCCCTCGACCGGGCGGTCGACCAGTTCTACACAGCCGACGTCTTCCTGCACACCTGGGACCTCGCCCGCGCCACCGGCCAGGACGAAACCCTCGACCCCCGCAAATGCGCCGAACTCCTGGAAGGCATGCTGCCCATGGACGAAATCCTCCGCAGCAGCGGCCAGTTCGGCCCCCGCACAAACGTCCCCGACGACGCCGACGTCCAGACCCGCCTGCTCGCCTTCATCGGCCGCACACCCTGACCCGCACCCCGAACGCACGCCCTGCCCACGCACCACGGCACCGCTACCCCAACACCCCTACAACACGGCGACCCCGATGTGCAGGCCCGATCTGCACCGCCCGGTTGGCCGTCACCACGTCCTCGCCGAGCAGCGGCACCGCCTGCGCCGTGGTGACCGGCATGGACTCCACCGGCATCCGCTCGATGCGATTCGCGAACGCGTCGAACGCGCCCATCTGCTCCTGCACGGTGCCGACCGCGGCCGAACGAGCACCGCACACGTGCTCAGCCGCCCGTCCGCGACCTCCCGCCGCGGCGGCGCTAGCCGAGGACGAACGGCAGCCGGGCGTCCAACCCGCCGCCCGCCTCCGCCAACCGGGAGCGCTCCGCGGCCGTCGGTGCGCGTCGGCCCGTGCCGAGCAACAGGGCGTCCGCATCCGAGAAGGACACCGGGAACGCCGCACCCGCGATCTCCTCCAGCATCGCCCGCGACCGCGCCAACCCCTCCGCCGGAGGCGGCACCGCCCCCGGCACATGCGCGACCAGGTCCAGGTGGTGCAGCGTCCACTCCAGGACGTACGCCCCCAAATAGTCCCCGACCGTCAGCACCTGCCCGCGCGTCCCCACCAAGGCGCCCCGATCCGCCAGCTCCGCGGCACGCCCCGCGGCCGAACCCACGTCGTCCAGGTGGAACCGCAACAGCCACGGCTCCCCGTACGCCGCCGCCAGCCGCACCGTCAGCGCGTCCAACGGATCCTCCCCCGTCGGCGGCGCCACCAGCTCCCAGTACGTCACCGCGTCCCGCGTCGGCTCCCCCTCCGCAGGCGTCGCCAAAGTGATCAGCACATCCTGCGCGTCGATCACCAGATGGCACACCAGATCCCGCACCAGCCAGCCCGAACACCCCGACCGACGGCCGAAATCCCCGTCCGGCAGATCCGCCACCGCGCCGCGCAACGCCGCCCACGAACCCGAGAAGAGATCCATCCCGGCACGCTAACAGCAGCCCCCGCGACACCCCGACGAACCCCACCCACCCGCGGGCCACCCACCCAACCCCGCCACCGACACCGCACGGACAGGCTCACACCCCCACGTACGCCGCCAAATGCTCGCCCGTCACCGTCGACCGCGCCGCCACCAACTCCGCCGGCGTCCCCTCGAACACCACCCGACCGCCGTCATGGCCCGCCCCCGGACCCAGGTCCACGATCCAGTCCGCGTGCGCCATCACCGCCTGATGATGCTCCACCACGATCACCGACTTCCCCGAATCCACCAACCGGTCCAACAACCCCAGCAACTGCTCCACATCCGCCAGGTGCAGACCCGTCGTCGGCTCGTCCAGGACGTACACCCCGCCCTTCTCACCCAGGTGCGTCGCCAGCTTCAACCGCTGCCGCTCACCACCCGACAACGTCGTCAACGGCTGCCCCAACGTGACGTAGCCCAGCCCCACATCCGCCAACCGCCCCAAAATCGTGTGCGCCGCAGGCGTACGCGCCTCACCCGCACCGAAGAACTCCAACGCCTCCGACACCGGCATCCCCAGCACCTCGCTGATGTCCCGCCCCCCGAACCGGTACTCCAGCACCGACGCGTCGAACCGCCGCCCCTCGCACTCCTCGCACGTGCTCGCCACCCCCGCCATCATCGCCAGATCCGTGAACACGACCCCCGCACCGTTGCAGTTCGGACACGCGCCCTCGGAATTCGCGCTGAACAACGCCGGCTTCACCCCGTTCGCCTTCGCGAACGCCTTCCGGATCGGCTCCAACAACCCCGTGTACGTCGCCGGATTGCTCCGCCGCGACCCCTTGATCGCACCCTGGTCCACCGACACCACACCACCCCCCTTCACCAGCGACCCGTGCACCAGCGAACTCTTCCCCGACCCCGCCACCCCCGTCACGACCACCAACACCCCCAGCGGAAAGTCCACATCCACATCCCGCAGGTTGTTCGCCGACGCCCCCCGCACCGCCAACTTCCCCGACGGCGTCCGCACCGACCCCTTCACCGCCGCCCGGTCGTCGAAATGCCGCCCCGTGACCGTGCCCGCCTTCCGCAGACCCTCCACCGAACCCTCGAAACACACCGTCCCACCCGCCGTACCCGCCCCCGGACCAAGATCCACCACATGGTCCGCGATCACGATCGTCTCCGGCTTGTGCTCCACCACCAGCACCGTGTTGCCCTTGTTCCGCAACCGCAGCAACAACCCGTTCATCCGCTGCACGTCATGCGGATGCAACCCGATCGTCGGCTCGTCGAACACATACGTCGTATCCGTCAGCGACGACCCCAGGTGCCGGATCATCTTCACCCGCTGCGCCTCACCACCCGACAACGTCCCCGACGGCCGGTCCAACGCCAGATACCCCAGCCCGATCTCCACGAACGAGTCCAACGTCCGCCGCAACGCCGCCAGCAGCGGCGCCACCGACGGCTCCTCCAACCCCGCCACCCACTCCGCCAGATCACTGATCTGCATCGCACACGCGTCCGCGATGCCCACCCCGCCGATCTTCGACGCCCGCGCCGCAGCCGTCAGCCGCGTCCCCTCGCACTCCGGACACGTCGTGAACGTCACCGCACGCTCCACGAACTCCCGGATGTGCGGCTGCATCGCCTCCTTGTCCTTCGACAGGAACGACTTCTGGATCTTCGGAATCAACCCCTCGTACGTCAGATTGACCCCGTCCACCTTCACCTTCACCGGCTCGTGGTACAGGAAGTCCTGCATCTCCTTCTTCGTGAACCGCCGGATCGGCTTGCCCGGGTCCAACAGACCCGACTCCGCATACACCCGCACCGTCCAGAAGCTGTCCGACTTCCACCCCGGAATCGTGAACGCGCCCTCCGCCAACGACTTCGAATCGTCGTACAACTGCGTCAGATCGATGTCCGACACCGACCCGCGCCCCTCACACCGCGGACACATCCCCCCGGTCCGGCTGAACGACGCCCGCACCGTCTTCTTGTTCCCGCGCTCCACCGTGATCGCACCGCTCGCCCGCACCGACGGCACATTGAACGAGAACGCGTTCGGCGACCCCCCGAACGGCCTCCCCAACCGGCTGAACAGGATCCGCAGCATCGCGTTCGCATCCGTCGCCGTCCCCACCGTCGACCGCGGATCCGACCCCAACCGCTGCTGGTCCACGATGATCGCCGTCGTCAACCCCTCCAGCACATCCACCTCGGGCCGCGCCAGCGACGGCATGAACCCCTGCACGAACGCGCTGTACGTCTCGTTGATCAACCGCTGCGACTCCGCCGCGATCGTGTCGAACACCAGCGAACTCTTCCCCGAACCCGACACCCCCGTGAACACCGTCAACCGGCGCTTCGGGATCTCGATACTCACGTCCTTCAGGTTGTTCACCCGCGCACCGTGCACCCGGATCAGGTCGTGGCTGTCCGGATCCACCGCCCCCGGATCCGCCCCCACGCCCGCCGCCGCACTCGCGATCCGCTTCGCCGCCGCACCCGCAGGCCGCTTCGCCGCCGCCTTCCGCGCCCCCGCCATCAGCGCGCCTCCTCGATCCGGATCAAATTCCCGAACGGATCCCGGAACGCGCAGTCCCGCACCCCGTACGGCTGATCCGTCGGCTCCTGCACAACCTCCGCATCACCCGCCTGCAACCGGTCGAACACCGAATCCAGATCACGCGTCGCGAAATTGATCCCCGCGAACGTCCCCTTCGCCATCATCTCCGCGATCATCCGCCGCTCCTCCTCCGTCACCCCCGGATCAGCGGCCGGCGGATGCAGCACAATCGACGTCCCCGGCTGCCCCACCGGACCCACCGTGATCCAGCGCAGCCCCTCGTAGCCGACATCGTTCCGCACCTCGAAACCCAGCGTGTCCCGGTAAAAGGCGAGCGCCGCCTCCGGATCCGTCTGCGGCAGGAACGAGGAATGAATCGTCAGGTCCATGCCGCACACGCTAACCGCGGCCCGACGGCGGCGCTTCTCGATTCCTGACCGGCCGCGTCACCCGCTTCGCCACACACGCCGGCATCCCCGCCGTCGCCCCCGCCGCCCGCTCCCGATACGCACTCGGCGGCATCCCCACCAACTCCGCGAACCGCGTACTGAACGTCCCCAACGACTGACACCCCACCGCGAAACACACATCCGTCACGCTCATGTCCCCGCGCCGCAGCAACGCCATCGCCCGCTCGATCCGACGCGTCATCAGATACCCGTACGGAGACTCCCCGTACGCCTGCCGGAACTCCCGGCTCAAATGACCCGCCGACATGTTCGCCCCACGCGCCAACGCCTCGACATTCAACGGCTGCGCATACTCCCGGTCGATCCGGTCCCGCACACGCCGCAACCGCACAAGGTCGAGCACCCGCTGCTCAGAAACCGGCCTGCTGCCCACCCGCGAAATCCTGCCACACCCCCACAACCCGGAAACCGCCCCCGACCCACGCACCCGACACCCCCCGCCGACCCCGACCATCCCCCGTTCGCCCTAAACCGCGAACCCGCCGGCCCACGCCGCGACCGACCCCCAAAAACCTGGCCTGACCAGCACAAACACCCCCACCCCGAACCCGCGCCTAGGCCGTCCCGGCGAACCCCCCGCGCTGCACACCCGCACTCACCGCGTTTGTCTGGGCACACAACGCGACCGACGTCCCACCGGCCGCAACAACGCACCACGCACACGCACCAATGCACACGCCCTGGAGGTCCCCCGTGTACGCAACCCGATTCGCCGCAGGCACCGCCGTGGCCGCCGCACTCCTGGCCACCACCGCACCCGCGGCCATCGCCAACGACGGACACCCCGTCCCGTCCGTACACGCCACCCCCGGCAACGTCCACCCCGGCCAAACCGTGCAACTCACCCTCACCTGCCCCACCGAAGCCGCCGCCGTCGCCGACGGCACCTCCAAAGCCGGCACCATCCTCTTCGGCACCGCCACCAAAGGCGTCTTCACCGGCACCCTCCAAGTCCACGCCACCACCCCCGCCGGCCAATACACCGTGACCGCCAGCTGCTCCTCCGGCCCACCCACCGGAAAGCCCGTCACCACCACCACAACCGTCGTCGTCGCCACCACAACCACCACGACCACGACCACCCCCGTCACCGGCCCCGTCCACACCGGCTTCGGCGGAGCCGCAGGCGGCCCCGACAACACCCAGATCGCCATCGGCACCCTCCTCGCCGCAGGCGCCCTCGGCACCGCCACCCTCATGCTCCGCCGCCGCGCCGCCAACCGCACCTGACCCCCACCACCGACCCCGCCCCGGAACGGCGCACCCGATGCCCCACGGCACCCCCGCCGACCCCACCCAGGACACCACCCCCGGCCGCGCGGCCAGCGCCGCGGCCGGGGGTGGCACACGCCTGCGCCTCACCGCCCTCGCCGCCACCCTCGGCATCGCCGCCCTCCTCATCCACAACGGCGTCGCCGGCACCCCCGGACCACCCGCCCCCGACAACAGCGGCACCACACCCACCGGCGGCAGCGCACCCCTCACCCGATCCACCCCCACCTGGATCCGCATCCCCGCCATCGCCGTCAACGCCCGCCTCATCGGCCTCGACGTCTCCCCCGCCGGCGAACTCGACGTACCCCCCGCCGACCGCGCCGACGTCGCCGGATGGAACACCCAGGCCGTCACCCCCGGCGAAACCGGCACCGCCGTCATCGCCGGACACGTCGACAACAAAAAAGGCCCAGCCGTCTTCTACGACCTCGGCAAACTCGGCACCGGCCGCACCGTCGAAATCCACCGCCGCGACGGCCGCACCGCCGTCTTCACCATCTACGCCGTACGCACCCACCCCCGCGACAACTTCCCCAGCACCCGCGTCTACGGCCCCACCGGACGCCCCGAACTCCGCGTCATCACCTGCGGCGGCACCTACGACGAACACACCGGCTACTCCGCCAACACCGTCGTCTACGCCCACCTCACCGCCACCCGCTGAACCACCCACGGCCAACGGTGAACCGGAATCCCCGAACCGCACCACGACCCGCGCACAACAATCCGAAGAACCCGGACGCCCCGGCACCCCGATGCGACAGTGGACACAAGGGCCGCCGCGCCCCGGCGACGGTCACGCCGAGAGGAGCCGGCCATGACCCGCAAGGTCGCCGACTGCACCAAGACCCCCAACGAAATGGGTTGCAGCCTCGTCATCATCGGCGAAGAGGACGAAGTCCTCCGCGCCGCCGTCGACCACGCCGCACGCGTCCACAACGAACCCGAGACCGACGAGGTCCGCGACTGGATCCGCAACGACCTCGAAGACGAGAACACCTGGCTCGCCGCACACCACGCGACACCCGCCTGACCCGACGCCGACCACCGCGCGACCCCCTCCCACCGCGGGCATAAAATCGACCCGCCATGGACCACAACTCCACACCCGCCGACCGCGCCCACGCCTCCCCACCAGGCGGCCCCGGCCCCCTCGGCCCCGTCACGACCCTCGTCGCCGTCGGCGACTCCTTCACCGAGGGCATGTCCGACCCCTGGCCCGCGCACCACCCGGCCGACGGAGCACACCCCGCCGACACCTACCGCGGCTGGGCCGACCTCCTCGCCGGCCGACTCGCCGACGCCAACCCCGGCCTCCGGTACGCGAACCTCGCCGTCCGCGGCAAGCTCATCGGCCAGATCGCCCGCGACCAGGTCCCCGTCGCCGCCGCCCTCCGCGCCGACCTGACCACCCTCGCCGGCGGACTCAACGACGTCCTGCGCCCGCGCTGCGACCTCGCCGCCGTGTGCGCCGTCCTGGAGGAGTCCGCCGCGACCCTCGCCGCCGCGACCGGACGCCTGGTCCTCTTCCGCAGCACCGACCCGACCCGGCGGCTCAAGTCCAGCGCCCGCCTCATGCCGCGCATCGAGCAACTGGTCTCGTTCGTCGACGACCTCGGCAAGCGCCACGACGCGACCGTCATCGACCTGTTCACCGTCCGCGCGTTCGACGACCCCCGCATGTGGGGCGCCGACCGGCTCCACCTCTCCACCGAAGGCCACCGCCGCGTCGCCGACGCCGTGTGCGAGGCACTCGGCCTCCCGCACGACGCCGACTGGCGCGTACCACTGCCCCCGGCGACCCCGGCCCCCTGGCTCGCCCGCCGCAAGTCCGACGCCCAGTGGGCCAAGGTCCACCTCGGGCCGTGGCTCTACCGCCGCGTCACCGGCCGCTCCTCCGGCGACGGACGCCCGCCCAAGCGCCCGGAACTCACCGCGTGGGACGGCGGCGACCTCCCTTCTTGACGGTGGTTGTGGGGTGTGGTGGAAAAGAACGCATAGCAAGGGCCAGTTATTACATGTTCACCGGAACGAGGGACGCACGGACAGCCGAAGGTCCGGTTGCCGACCCCGCCCGGGCGGCGCAGGCTCGGCTGCATGACCGACAACCCCGTCTCCCTCAGCGATCTGACCGGCTCGTACACCATCGACCCCGTGCACTCCAGGATCGGGTTCTCCGCCCGGCACGCGATGGTCACCAAAGTGCGCGGCGCCTTCAACGAGTTCGAGGGCAAGGCGACCCTCGACGGCGACGACCCGGCGAAGTCCACGGTGTCCGTGAGCATCACGGCCGCGAGCATCGACACGCGCAACGACCAGCGCGACGGCCACCTGCGGACCAACGACTTCCTGGACGCGCCCAACTTCCCGAACATCACCTTCCGGTCGACGGCCGTCGAGCAGGTCGACGACGACACGTACCGCCTCACCGGCGACCTCACCATCAAGGGCGTGACGCACCCGCTGAGCATCGACCTGGAGTACAACGGCGCCGCGCGCGACCCGTACGGCAACCTCCGCGTCGGCTTCGAGGGCTCCGTGGTCATCAAGCGCAAGGACTACGGCATGACCTGGAACGCCACGCTGGAGACCGGCGGCGTCCTGGTCAGCGACAAGGTGACGCTGGAGATCGAGGTGTCCGCGGTCAAGGACGCCTGATCGCCCCCCTCCCCCGCACCCCCTCCCCCGAGCTCCCCGCCGAGTCGCACCGAGCCCCCGCCGATCGACCGGCATGCCGCCGGCACCCGCCGGGGGCTCCCGCGTTGCGCGGCCCGCGCCGACACCGGATGCCCGCTCCCGGGCCGGCCCGCCCTGGGGGTTCGTTCTCCCGGTTGTTATAGTTGGACTATAACAACCGGGAGAACCTATGCCGCCTGTCCGCACACTCCGCTCCGTCGCCCTGCGCCGCATGCTCCTCACCGCGGCCGCCGCCGTCCTCGGATTCGCGGCCGTCGTCGTGGCCTTCGCCGCCTGGCACGCTCGGCTCCCCGATCCGCTCGCCACCCACATGGGTGCCGACGGGCGCGCCGACGACCACACGTCGCAGACCGTCTTCCTCGTCGTCACCGGCATCGTCATCCTCGGCACGGGCGCGCTGAACACCGTCATCGTGTGGTGGTCGCGCGCGTACGCGTGGGGGCAGCGCACGACGGCCGTGGGCAGCGTCGGCTTCAGCGCGTTCCTCGGTTTCCTCGTCATCATGCTGCTGCACGCCAACCTGGACGCGGAGCCGAGCTCGGTCGGCTTCGGCCTCGGCCATCTCGCGGCGGCCGCCGGCGTGTTCGCGGTGGCGGCGGGCCTCGGGTGGCTGCTGGCCGGGCCCCCTGCCGATGAGGTGGTGGGGTCCGGGTCCGTTCCGTCCGCGAAGGCCGGTTATCTGGAGGCCCACGACGGCGAGGTCCTGGTCTGGACGCGCCGCGTGGTCTCCCCCGTCATGGTGGCCGTCACCGTGGCGCTGCCCGTCGTCGGGCTCGTGGTCGGCCTCGTCGGCGACTGGGTGCCGAGCCTGGTGATGCTGGGCGCGGCCCTGGTCACCGGCGCGCTGGCGGCCGTGCGCGTGACGGCCAACCGGTCCGGCCTGACCGTCGCGTACGGCCCGCTCCCCCGCCCCCGCACCCTCGTGCCCCTCGCCCGGATAAACGAGGCGGGCACTCGCGACGTCCGCGCGATGCGCGACTTCGGCGGCTGGGGCTACCGCGTGCGCCGCGGCTCCTCGGGGGTCATCCTCCGTTCGGGCGAAGCCCTTTCGGTCGACCTGGCGACCGGCGGGACGTTCGTCGTCACCGTCGGGGACGCGCGTACGGCCGCCTCCGTCCTCAACACGCTCGCCGCCCGCGGTCGGCGCCACGGCGACGGCCCGGGAGCCCCGGGCGGTCGCCCCGACGGCGGAGGGGCGCGCTAGATGCTGTTCCGCGTCGACCCGGGATCACCCCGGCCGCTGCACGAGCAGATCGCCGCCTCGGTGCGGCGCGCCGTCGCGGACGGCGTGGTCGGGCCCGGCGAGCGGCTGCCCGCCGCCCGCGAGTTGGCTGCTTCGCTGGCCGTCAACGTGCACACCGTCCTGCGCGCCTACCAGCAGCTCCGCGACGAGGGGCTGCTCGACCTGCGCCGCGGCCGCGG
>NZ_JBPKBH010000002.1:233472-235210 GCF_051388915.1 Yinghuangia sp. YIM S09857
GGCCGATCCGGCGCGCCTGCGCCTCGCCGAACGCGTCACCGAACTGGTCGGCCAGGCCCGCTCCCTCGGCCTGTCCGACGACGAACTCCTCGCGCTGCTCCGCAGCAACCTCGCCGCCCCCTGAGCCGTACCCGCCGGGGGGCGGAGCCGTCGCAACGCGTGTGGCTCCGGTGGCGGGCGGGGGCCGCGTGATGGAGGGTTGCCGGAAGGGCGTCCGGCACCGGCCGCACACGTGCGTGCCGGTGCCCGCGCATGCTCTTGTCAGCACAGGTTCGAGCGAAGAGCGATGGTTGTCCGCGCCCGCCGTCGGTGACGGCGGCTCCGAGGGGAACGGTGCATGTCCGACCACGACGATCTGGCCCGGCTCGCCGCCGAAGCGTACGTCTACGGGTACCCGCTGGTGTTCGACGTCTCCATGGTCCAGCGCTGCCTGCGCACCGGATTCGGCTCCCTGCCCGCCACGCCGGCGAACGAGTTCGCGCACGCCCGCAAACTCGCGGGGCCGCAGGACGACTTCGTGTCGGTCAACAACGACACGATCTACTCGCTCGCCCAGTTGGACCTGTCCGGCGGGCCGCTTCTGCTGCGTGTCCCGGACACCGCCGGGGCGTACTACGTGCTCCAGTTCGTCGACACCTGGACCAACAACTTCGCGTACGTCGGACGCCGCGCCACCGGCACCGAGGCCGCCTCCTTCGTCGTCGCCCCGCCGGACTGGATCGGCGCCGTCCCCGAGGGCACGCGGGTGATCACGTCCCCCACGACGGTCGCCTCGATCGTCGGGCGCTTCGCGTGCGCGGGTCCCGACGACCTCGGCCGGGTGGCGAAGCTCCAGGAGCAGCTGACCCTCGAACCGCTCGGCGACCCGGGCCCGACCGCGGGGCTGCCGGAGCCGGACGACACGGTGCCCGAGGACATGCGGTTCTGGGAGCAACTGCGGGTGCTGCTCGCGGCGTTCCCGCCGGACACCGAGGACGACGAGTACCAGCGCCGGTACGCCGCGCTGGGTCTGCTGCACGAGGGCGACTCGCCGTACCACGACGCCCCTGACGACCTGGTGACCGCGCTGCGCAACGGATACGCCGCGGGCCGCCGCCGCGTCGAGGAGGCGAGCCGCACCGGCCTCGACGACCGCAGCTCGACCTGGCACATGGCGCTGCACCTCTTCGACTACAACGTGGACCGGCTCGGCCTCGGCACGGTCGACTCCCCCGACTGGCGCATCGGCGACCGCCGGGCCTCGTACCTTGTGCGGGCCGTCGCGGCGCGCGTCGGGCTGTGGGGCAACCACGCCTACGAGGCGGTGTACGCGACCACCTACACCGACGCGGACGGCCGCCAGCTCAACGGCTCGCGGAACTACACGCTGACGTTCCCGTCGCCGCCTCCGGTGGACGCGTTCTGGTCCCTGACGATGTACGACATGCCCGACTATTTCCTGATCGACAACGCGGCGAACCGCTACTCGATCGGCGACCGCACGCCGGGGCTGGTGTACGGCTCCGACGGTTCCCTGACGCTCTATCTGATGCACGCCAAGCCGGTGGAGGGCGAGGCGGCGAACTGGCTGCCGACGCCTGCCGGGGACTTCCGGCCGATGCTGCGGATGTACCAGCCGGGCGGAACGGTGCTGGACGGCTCGTACCGCCTCCCGGACATCCGGCCGCTGGACTGACGCGCCCCGGTCGGGCCCGGGGGGGGGGGGGGGGGGGGGGGGGGGGGGGGGGGGGGGGGGGGG
>NZ_JBPKBH010000002.1:235307-239200 GCF_051388915.1 Yinghuangia sp. YIM S09857
GGGCGCCGGTGCCGCGTCAGGCGGCCCGGCGCCCGCTCTCGTCGGCGTCGAGGGACCGCGTGAGCCAGTCGTGCGCGGCGCCCGGGGTCGGGGGCGGCGGGCCAATGCGCGGGGTGCGCAGGACGGCGACGTCCCGCCAGTAGTGGTCGACGCGCGGATCCGCGGCGAGTTGGGCGCGCAGCGTGCGGCGGAAGGACGGCGTGTCGCGCGTGCGGCGGGCACGGGCGTAGGCGTCCACGAAGCAGTCGAGGGCGTCGCCGGGGTGCGGCGCGCGGTCGGCGAGCAGGTGCGGGGCGGCGAGCGCGTAGGCGTCGATGAGGCCGTCGTAGACCAGGGCCGCCTGGTAGCCCTCGTCGGGGCGGTGGGCGGCGGGCTGGCAGCGGGCCAGGGTGTCGCCGGCGCAGTCGCCGGTGACGAAGGCGTGCAGCCGGGCGTAGGCGAGGACTTGGTCCGGGGTGGGGTCGTCGGGCGGGTCGGGGACGGCGTGTTCGAGGATCGCGGCGGTGACGCGGGGCGGGAGCCGGACGGGGAGCCAGCGGCGCCAGAAGCGCGCCATCGCCGTGGTGTCGGGCGGCGTGGCGATGGCGCCGACGAGGCGGAGCCGGTCGGCGCGTTCGGCGGGGTCGCTGTCCCGGACCAGCACGAGTGCGGCTTCGCGCCAGCGGAGTGCGGCCATGTGGGTGCCGAGTTCGCGCAGGTGTGCGGCGACGGCGTCCTCGAGGGCGCCGTCGTCGACGGCGGTCGGATTGCCGGGGTCGCCGGGGTCGCCGGTCGGGTCGAGGATCCGGCGTACCGCCGGGAGGGGCAGGTCGAGGGTGCGCAGCGAGCGGATGAGGCGGAGGCGTTCCAGCGCGGCGGGGGCGTAGCGGCGGTGGCCGCCGGTGCTGCGCGAGGCCTCGGGGAGCAGGCCGTGGTCGGAGTAGAAGCGCACGGTCTTGACGGTGACGCCGGCGTGCTCGGCGAGTTCCCCGATGCTCCAGAGCCCGTCGGCGGACCACGGCGGCGCGGGCTGTGTCGGCTCGGGCAGGCGCGCCTCGGACGTGCGCCTCGGGCGCTGCGGGCTGCCGGGCGGGGGTGACGTGGGCACGGCTTGAACCTCCCTCAAGGGGAGTTCCTACCGTACCCGCGAGCGTGCGGGGCCCAGGCGGCCGGGTGCGCGGCGGCCGCCCCGGCCCGGGCGCGGCCGGAGTGCTCGGGTTCGGAAGCGGGAGGAGATGGCGATGACGGCGTTTGTGCTGGTGTCGGGTCCTTTCAACAGCGGTTGGCTGTGGCGGGAGGTCGCGGAGCGCATGTGGGACGCGGGGGCCGAGGCGTACCCGGTGACCCTGACGGGTCTGGGCGAGCGCGGGGGCCTCGCGGGGCCGGACACCGACCTGGAGACGCACATCCAGGACGTCCGGCTGGCGATCGAGCAGGCGGCGGACCGCGTCGTCCTGGTGGGCCACGGCTATGGCATCCACCCGGTGCTGGGTGCCGCGGACCGGTGGCCGGACCGTGTCGAGCGTGTGGTCTATGTGGACGCGGGCATGGTGCAGAGCGGCAATGCGGCGTTGGAGCTGCTGCCGCTCCAGGCGCTGCGCGAGGAGTTGCGTGCCCGTGGGGACGTGCCGGGCGAACCGATCGCTCCCCCGGCGCCCGACGCGTGGGACCGGTGGGGCAGCACGGACGGTCTGACGCCTGCGGATCTGGCCGCGCTGACGAGCCGCGCCGCGCCGCAGCCCGCGGGCACGCTGCTCCAGCCGCTGGTGCTGTCGGGCGCGGTCGACGCGATCCCGGCGACCGGTGTGCTGTGCACGTCGAGCGGGGCGAACATCGGCCTGCTGGAGTCGCTGGCAAGTCTCGGGGACGCGGGGCTGAAGTCGCTGGTGGAGCGCCGGGTGACGTTCTTCGAGGTGGCCACCGGGCACTGGCCGATGCTGACGGTGCCCGCCGAGCTCACGGACGTCCTGCTGCGTGCGGCGGCGGGTGAGGGGCATGTGTTGGGCGCGCGGGAGGACGAGATGCCCGGGCACCTGCGGCCGTTCCTGCTGGACGTCCCGGAGAGTCCGCGCGAGCGGGACGGTGTGCTGGACCTGCACTTTCCCGACGTGGGCCTTCCAGCGGACGGTTCGCCGCGTCCCGCGGTGGTGTTCGTGCACGGCGGCCCGGTCCCGGCGGATGCGGCGGTGACGCCGCGCGATTGGCCGGGTCTGGTGGGGCACGCCCGGTTTGCCGCGAGCCTGGGGGCGGTGGGGGTGACGGTGGAGCACCGCCTGCACGGCATCGGGGACTACGAGCGGTCCGCGGCCGATGTGGCGGCGGCGGTGGAGCGGGTGCGCGCCCATCCGCGCGTCGACGGGGACCGGGTGGCGCTGTGGTTCTTCTCGGGCGGGGGCCTGTTGGCGGCGGACTGGCTGGCGGCGCCGCCGGGGTGGCTGCGGTGCGTGGCGGCGTCGTACCCGGTCCTCGCGCCGCTGCCGAACTGGGGGCTTTCGGACTCGCGGTTCCGTCCGGCCGACGCGCTTGCGGGCCCGCTCTCGGACGCGCTTGCGCCCGCGTCCCCGGCGCGGCTGCCGCTGGTGCTCACGCGGGTGGAGTTGGAGCACCCGGCGATCGCCGCGACGGTTGCGGGGTTCCTGGCGCGGGCGAAGACGGTCGGGGTGGATGTCGAGGTGGTCGACGTGCCGCAGGGCCGCCACGGTTTCGACACGTTGGACCACACCGATGAGGCCCGTGCCGCGCTGCGGCTGTCGATGCGGTCGGTGCTGGGCTGTCTGGGGATTGCCGCCGATCCGTCTGGTGTCGGCGCGCCGGTCGCGGTATGACTGGCCCCCGACCCGCCGCTGACGGGTCGTCAGGAGGTGGGCTGTGCCGCAGTGGACGATTCTCGACGAGGCGCGTGCGATCGTGGTTCCGGTCGAGGTGTCCGACGAAGGCACGCCGCTGCTGAGCCGCGCGGCGGTCCGGGAGGCACTGGGCTGGACGCGCGAGGCGCACGGCTGGTGCCGGGGCGACGTGTGCGTGCCCGTGGGTGCGGCGTCCGGTGCGGAGCGTCCCGGCGGGTCGGTCGATCTGGCGGCGTTCGCGGCGCTGCTGGGGCGTCCGTACGCCGCCGATCCGGCCGCGTCGGTGGCCGCCGTGGGCACCGGGTGTGCGGACGTCGGCCTCGATCCGGGCGGCGAGGCCCCGGATTTCGCGCTGCCGGACCTGGCGGGCCGCGTGCACCGGCTGTCCGATCTGCGCGGCCGCAAGGTCGCGCTGAACTTCTGGGCGTCGTGGTGCGGGTGCCGGTGGGAGCTGCCGCACTGGGAGGCGCGGCACGCGGAACTGGCCGGGCACGGCTTCACGTTGCTGAGCGTGTCGCTGGACCACCGGGCGGACGACGCGGCGCCGTGGATCGCGGAGGCGAAGCCGACGCACCCCGTGGTGCTGGACACCGAGCAGCGGGTGGCCGCGCTGTACCAGGTGTCGAACGTGCCGTCGGTGGTGTGGGTGGACGAGGCCGGGCGGGTGGTGCGTCCGAACGACACGCAGTACCCGTCGGACACGTTCGAGGTGTTCACGGATGTGCCGTCGGCCCCGGCGATGGCCGCGTTGCGCCGGTGGGTTCTGGAGGGTGACAGCGGGCTGACGGCCGATCAGGTGGTCGCGTACACGCCGCGCGCGGACGCCGCGGCGCAGCAGGCGCGGACCGAGGCGGCGCTCGCGGTGTGGCTGGCGCGTGGCGGGTACGCGGAGGCGGCGCGTGCGCGGTTCGAGCGGATCGCGGCGGAGGCGCCGGGGCAGGTGTCGGTGTGGCGTGCGCTGATGCCGCTGCTGGACGCCGATCCGCTGGGCGAGGAGTTCTTCGCGAAGGCGGCGGTGTTGCAGGAGGCGGGCATCCCGTTGGCGCGGCCGCTGCCGGTGGGCCCCGC
>NZ_JBPKBH010000002.1:239320-240394 GCF_051388915.1 Yinghuangia sp. YIM S09857
GGGTCAGGCGGAGTAGATGACGTAGAGGGAGTAGCCGGTGGCGTAGGTGCCGGTGCACTTCCAGTCGCTCGCGGCGCCGTAGTGGACGTACTGCTTGCCGATGTCCTGGCACTTGTAGAGCTGCGGGTAGTTCCCGACGTACTGCCATGCGGCCGCCTGGGCCTGGCCGGCGCCCGCGGCGAGCATGCCGAGGGAGGCCGCGGCCGCGACGGCTCCGCCCACGAGTCGGCGCCTGGTGTTGCCCATGTCCATCCACCCCATCCGGTCGAACGTCAGGTCGGGGTGATCGTTCACGGGGCGGCCGAACGCGGTCAAGATCCGTCACACGGTGGAACTTTGCGCAATCCGCGGGGCGCGGGAGCCGGTCCCACGCGCGTTTGGCAATCCCTCTCCGCACCGTCCTCCCCGGATGGCGGAGGGCACCGGCCGGGTGCATGATCGTGTGGGCTTTATACACCTATTGACCGGTTTGTGGTGACGAGTGGGAGGACCTGCCTTGACGACGCTGACCGTGTGGAAGTTCACCACCCCCGACGGAGCCGAACTCGCCGAGGAGAAGCTGCTCGCGCTCCAGAAGCAGGACCTCGTCACCGTCGTCGACGCGGCCGTCGTCGCGTGGCCCGAGGACAGGAAGAAGCCCCGGACCAAGGAGCTCAACAACCTCACCGGAGTGGGCGCGCTCAGCGGCACCTTCTGGGGGATGCTCTTCGGCCTCATCTTCTTCATCCCGCTCATCGGCGCCGCCATCGGCGCGGCCGCCGGCGCCCTCGCGGGCAGCCTGAGCGACGTCGGCATCGACGACGACTTCATCGACGAGGTGCGCCGCGAGGTCACCCCCGGCACCTCGGCGCTGTTCCTGATGAGCACCGGCGCGGTCGTCGACCGCGTGCACGAGGCCTTCTCCGGTACGCAGGCACAGCTCATCCGCACCAACCTGTCGAAGGACGAAGAGGCCAAGCTGCGCGAGGTCTTCGCGGACTGACCGCACGGTCCCCGTGCGGCCCTCGCGCGAGGACGACGGGCGGGCCGGCGCACCGGACGCCCCCTCTCCTCCGGCTGCGGCGCGGGCGGGTC
>NZ_JBPKBH010000002.1:240647-275474 GCF_051388915.1 Yinghuangia sp. YIM S09857
ATGCAGATGGCGGAGGCCGACGTCCCCTCCCGCTCGCGCGGGCGCACGGAGCGCTGGCGCCGGATCTGGGAGGCGAGCGTGCTCGGCCGCTCCGTCGCGCGCGCCCTGGAGATCCAGATCACCGACCGGATGATGGCGCTGGCCGCGCAGGCGTTCCTGGCCCTGATGCCGCTGGTGATCGTGGTGGCGGTGGCCGCCCCCGACTCGGTCAGCACCGGGCTGGTGGACGCGATGCGCACCAAGGTCGGCCTGGGCAACGGCTCGACGACGCGGAACGTCCAGACGCTCGCGACGTCGGCGGCCGAGACGGGGGTCACCGTCCTGGGCTTCCTGCTGGTCCTGCTGAGCGCCACCAGCTTCAGCCGGGCGCTCCAGCGGGTCTACGAGCGCAGTTGGCGGCTGTCCCCGGGCGGTCTGCGCAGCGCGTGGCGGCCGCTCGCGTGGATCGTCGGGATGATCGCCTACTTCGTCCTGCTGGGCTTCACCTTCAAGGTCACCCACGGCGGCGGGCCGATGACGGCGTTGCGCATGACGATGGCCGCGGGCGGGTCGATCGCGCTGTGGTGGTGGACACCCTTCGTGCTGCTGTCCGGGCGGGTGCGCTGGCGGGCACTGCTGCCGACCGCGCTGGCGACCGCCGTCGGGACGCTGGCGCTGGGTGCGGTGTCCGCGAAGTACGTGCCGCATCTGCTGTCCACCAACGAACGCCGCTACGGGACCATCGGCGTCGCCTTCGCCATCGAATCGTGGCTCGTCGTCCTGTTCGCCGTCGTGCTGGGCGCGACCGTGCTCGGTGCGGTGATGGCCGACACGCGCGGCCGCCTCGGCGTGTGGGCGCGCGGTTCGACGGACCCGGAGGGCTGGCGGCGGGCACCGGGCCGGACACGGAAGCACGGGGGCGGCAAGGAGCGGGCACCCGAAGACGCCGCGGGGAAGAGCACGACGGACAACAGCGCGCCCGACGAGAGCACGCCCGAAGAGAGCGCGCCGGACGAGGCCGAGACGTGGCAGGCCGAGGCGGACGACGGGGCGGCCGGAAACAGGACCGCAGGCAAGGGCGAGACGGGAGAAGCGCATGGGTGACGCCGTCGGACAGGTGCTGAGCCCCGCCATCGGCGTGGCCGTCAGCCCGATTCCGCTGATCGCGGTGGTCCTGATGCTCGCGACGCCGAAGGGCCGGGCGAACGGGCTCGCGTTCACCGCCGGGTGGATCGTCGCCCTGGCGGCGGGCGTGGCACTGCTGGTGACGGTCGGCGCGGGCGGCGGGGCCGACGACGGCGAGGGCGGCAAGAGCGCGGAGTGGACGTACTGGATCAAGCTCGGCATCGCCGTGCTGTTCCTGTTCCTGGCCGCGAAGCAGTGGCACGACAGGCCCGCGTCCGGGCAGGAGCCGGAACTGCCGTCCTGGATGCGGACGATCGACCGGTTCACCCCCGCGAAGTCGGCGGGGCTGGCGTTCCTGCTCGCGATCGTCAACCCGAAGAACCTCGCTCTGGTGGTCGCGGCCGGCGTGTCGATCGCGGGCGCCGCGACGGATACGGGGGCGCGGGTCGCCGCCGGGGCCGTGTTCGTCGCGGTGGGCTCGCTGTGCACGGCGGTCCCGCTGGGCGTCTACCTGGTCGGCGGGGCGGGGGCGGCGCGCACGCTGGACGGCTGGAAGACCTGGATGGCGCGGCACAACGGGGCGATCATGGCGGTGCTGTTCCTGGTCCTCGGCGTCAAGTCGCTGGGCGACGCGATCAGCGGGCTCACGTCGTGAACCCGGGCGAGCCGCCGTTGCTGCCGCGGGCCGCGCGCACCGCGGCGGCGTGGAGCGCGGTGGTGCTGCTGGTCGTCGCGGTGGTGTCCGGGCTGGTCCTGCTGGCGTTCGTGCTGCGCGCGGTGACCGCGCCGCTGGCGATCGCGGTGCTCGGCACGGCGCTGCTGCACCCGTTCAACCGGATGCTCGTGCGGCGCTCGGTGCCGCGCTCCTGGGCCGCGGGGCTGACCTGCGTGGTCCTGGTCGCGCTGGTCGCCGGGACGGTCTGGGTGCTGGTCCGGACGATCGGCGACAACGCCGCGAAGATCGGCGCGGCGCTGTCCGACGCGGCGGACCGGCTGCGCGACAGGTACGGGGGCGGCGGCGACCCGGGCGCGGAGGCCTCCGACGGCCTGCGCGAACTGGGCGACCGGCTCGGCGAGTCGGTGGCGAGCGGGGTGGTGAGCGGCGTCGGCATCGCGGTGCAGGTGGTGTCCGGCGGCATCCTTGTGCTGGCGCTGACGTTCTTCCTGCTGCGCGACGGCCACAAGCTGCCGGGGCTGGTGCGGGCGCTCACCCCGGAGCGGCACCGCGACATCGCGGACCGCATCGTGCGCCGGTCGTTCCTGGCGGTGTCGGGCTACATGCGCGGTACGACGATCATCGCGCTGATCGACGCCACGTTCATCGCGATCGGCCTGGCGCTGCTGGGTGTGCCGGGGGCTCCGGGGCTCGCGGCGCTGGTGTTCGTCGGTGCCTATGTGCCGTACGTCGGGGCGTTCCTGTCCGGTCTGCTGGCGGTGCTGGTGGCGTTCGCGGACGGCGGCCTCGGGACGGCGCTGGGGGCGCTCGGGGTGGTGCTCGCGGTGCAGTTGATCGAGGGGACTTTCCTCCAGCCGGGCATCCAGAGCCGCACGGTCGCGCTGCACCCGGCGGTGGTGATGGGCGCGGTGGTGGCGGGCGGCGCGGTGGCGGGGATCCTGGGCGCGCTGCTGGCGGTTCCGGTGGTGGCGGTGCTGGTGTCGGTCCTCGCGATCGTGCGCGACGCGCGCGGGGCGGACGGGGCGGACGGGGCGGGCGGGGCGGACGAGAGCGCGACACCCGTGCCCGGCGGGCCCGGTGCGCCGGGCGCGCGGGGGCTGTCGGGGCCGTGGGCGGTGGATCCGCCAACCGGGCCGGAGCGGTGAGCGGCGTCCGGGATCCGCCGGGTGGACGCCGCCGCGTCCAGCCGGCCCGGGCCGACCGCCTCCCGGCAGACAGTCGGCGGCGGGCGACC
Organism: Yinghuangia sp. YIM S09857; assembly: GCF_051388915.1. Taxonomy (NCBI): domain Bacteria; kingdom Bacillati; phylum Actinomycetota; class Actinomycetes; order Kitasatosporales; family Streptomycetaceae; genus Yinghuangia; species Yinghuangia sp. YIM S09857. The sequence goes on from NZ_JBPKBH010000002.1 coordinate 243,662, forward strand.
AGACAGCGGGCGGCCGGTCGCCGGGCCGCACGCCGAGGGGCGCGGCCCGGCGGCCGGGTCAGGCGTCGGCGCCCTCGGCGCGGGACGGCACCCCCGCCTCGGCGCTGCCCTCCCGTGCCGCGGACGCGAGGCGCCGCAGGGCGAGTTCGGCGTAGATCGCGGCTCCGTCGGCGAGCACGGCGTCGTCGAACACGGCCTCGGGCGCGTGGTTCGCGGGTGCCTTGGTGGCGTCGCGGTCGGCGGGGCAGGCGCCGAGCATGACCATGGCGCCGGGCACGTCGTCCAGCACGAGGGAGAAGTCCTCGGCACCGGCGCCGGGGCGCGGCGACTCGACGAAGCGCTCCTCGCCCAGGACTTCGCGGACCACCGACCCCACGTGCGTGTAGGCGCCGGGGTCGTTGACCGTGACGGGGTAGCTCATGCGCCCGAAGTCCACCTCGATCTCCAGGCCGTGCGCGGCGCCTATGCCGCGCACGAGGGCGGCGACGTCGTCCTTGATGCGCGCGTTGGTCTCGCGGGAGAAGGTGCGCAGGGTGGCGCCGAAGACGGCCTCGCCGGGAATCACGTTGTCGACGGTGCCCGCGTGGAAGCTGCCGACCGTGATGACGACGGGGTCGAAGATGTCGTACCGGCGCGTGACCATGGCCTGGAGTGCGGTGACCATCTCGCAGGCGGCCGGCACGGGGTCCTTCGCGCGGTGCGGCATGGAGCCGTGGCCGCCCGCGCCGCGCACGGTGACCTGCACCGAGTCGGCGGCGGCGAGCGCGGTCCCGGCCCGGCAGGTGAAGACGCCCTGCGGGATCATCGTGGACGCGACGTGCAGGGCGTAGGCGGCTACGGCGCGTTCGCCGCTCGCGTCCAGGACGCCTTCCGCGATCATCGGACCCGCGCCGCCGGGGCCCTCCTCCCCCGGCTGGAACATGAAGACGACGTTCCCGGCGAGCGTGTCGCGGCGCGCGGCGAGCAGGTGGGCGGCCCCGGCGAGCATGGTGGTGTGCAGGTCGTGGCCGCAGGCGTGCATGCGGCCGGGGACGGTGGACGCGTAGTCGACGCCGGAGCGCTCGCCGACCGGGAGGGCGTCCATGTCGCCGCGCAGCAGGACGGTGGGGCCGGGGAGGGCACCGCGCAGGACCGCGGTGACGGAGGTGAGAGCGCGTCCGGTGGTGGTCTCCAGGGGCAGGCCGGAGAGTTCGGTGAGCACGCGCTCCTGGGTGTGGGGCAGGTCGAGGCCGAGCTCGGGGCGGGCGTGCAGCTCGCGACGCATGCGGACCATGTCGCCGTGCAGGGCGCGGGCGTCCTCCAGGACGGTCATCGCGGGGGCTCCTCTCGTGTCTTCTCCGAATCGGGTCGTCGCCGGGGCGCGTTCCGGGCCGGCCCGCGCCCGGTCGGGTGCGGGCGGAGGGTCCGGGGCCACCCGTGGCCACCCCCGTCAGGTTGTCCGCCGCGGGTGTGATGGCATGTCAGATGCCGGAACACGTCGCTGGGAGGGCTCATGACGCAGGATTCCCTCGGTTCGGAGGCTCCGTACGCCCTCGACGAGCTGGATCTGTCGCTGGTCCACGCCCTCCAGGTGGCGCCGCGCGTGCCGTGGACGGAGTTGGGTCCGGTGCTGGGCGCGGACCCGGTGACGCTGGCCCGTCGCTGGCGGCGCCTGGTGGCGTCCGGGAGCGCGTGGACCACGTGCTATCCGGGGCCTGGGCGCGGTTCGTTCGACCCGGGGTGCCTGGCGCTGGTGGAGGTGGACGCGGAGCGGCGGCGGGTGCCGGCGGTGGCGCGTCGGCTGGCGGCGGACCCGCACGCGATCGCGGTCGAGCACCTGACGGGCGGCCGGGACCTGCTGGTGACGGTGGGGGCGCCGGACCCGGGGACGCTGACGCGCTACATCCAGCACCGGCTGTCGGTGGTGCCGGGGGTGACGTCGTCGCGCACGCACCTGGTGACGCGGCTGTACCAGGAGGGCAGTTCGTGGCGGCTGCGGTCGCTCGACCCCGGCCAGCGGCGCAGCCTGGTCCCGGCCGGCGACGACGCGCCGCGCCCGCGGCGGGTGACCGACGCCGAGCGCGAACTGGTGCTGGCGCTGGGGCTGGACGCGCGGGTGCCGGTCGCGGACCTGGCCCGGGCGCTGGGGGTGAGCGCGGCGACGGCGGCGCGGCGGCTCGCGTGGCTGGTCTCCTCGGGCCACGCGCGGCTGCGCTGCGAGGTGGCGCACTCGCTGTCGGGGTGGCCGGTGTGCGCGACGTTGTGGGTGCGGGTGCCGCCGGGGGAACTGGACGCGGTCGGCAGGGCGCTGGCGGCGCACGGGGACGTACGCCTGTGCGCGGCGGTGACGGGCACGGCGAACCTCTGCGTGGTGACGTGGCTGCGGTCGGTCGGGGACGTACCGGTGTGGGAGGCCGAGTTGGTGCGGCGCTTCCCGGGTGTGGCGGTGCTGGACCGGGCGGTGACGCTGGAGGTGGCCAAGCGCATGGGGCGCCTGCTGACCCCGGATGGCCGGGCGTCCGGGTATGTGCCGCTGGACATCTGGTCGGACCCGGTCGAGGCGCCGGCATCACATGCTTTCGAGGGTCCTGCCCTTGGTCTCGGTGACGAAGGCTTTGACGAATAGCAGGGACAGGAGCGCGCACCCGGCGTAGATGGCGTAGGTGGCCGACAGGTTCCAGTCGCGCATCGTCGGGAACGACTCGGTGACGGCCCAGTTGGCGATCCAGTTGAACGAGGTGGCGACGGAGACGGCGAGCGCGCGGATGCGCAGCGGGAACATCTCGCCGACCATGACCCACAGGATGACGCCCCAGGACACGGCGAAGAAGAAGACGAAGACGTGGGCCGCGACGAGGGCGATGGTGCCCTGCGTGTCGGGGATGCTGATGTCCGCGCCGCTGCCGGTCTTGTACGAGAAGGCCCAGGCGGCGAAGCCGAGGGCGACCGTCATGCCGACGGACCCGATCATCGCGAGCGGTTTGCGGCCGATCTTGTCGATGAACAGCATGGCGACCACGGTGCCGACGATGTTGACGATGGACGTCGAGATGCTGATGAGCAGCGAGTTGGACTCCTCGATGCCGACCGACTGCCACAGGATCGAGGAGTAGTAGAAGATCACGTTGATGCCGACGAGCTGCTGGAAGACGGCGAGTCCGATGCCGGCCCAGACGATGGGCAGCAGGCCGAGGCGGCCGCGCAGGTCGGCGAAGCGGGGCTTGTGGTCGGTCGCGATGGAGTGCTGGATCTGCGCGATGCGCCGGGCCGGGTCGACGCCGCGGCCCTCGACCTCGCGCAGCACGACGGCGGCGTCCTCCAGGCGCCCGGTCGCCACCAGGTGCCGGGGCGACTCCGGGATGAACAGGGTGAGCACCAGGTAGATCAGCGCCGGGACGACGGCGGCCATGAGCATCCACTGCCAGGCGTCCAGCGGTCCCAGGGGGTTCTGGCTCTTGCCGTCGGCGCCCTGCGCGATGCCCCAGTTGACGAGTTGGGACGCGGTGATGCCGAGCACGATGGCCATCTGCTGGAACGAGGCGAGCTTGCCGCGGTGCGCGGGCGGCGCGATCTCGGCGATGTAGGTGGGGCCGATGACCGAGGCGAGTCCGATGGCGAACCCGGCGAGGACGCGCCAGGCGCCGAGCGACCAGATGTCCCACGGCATCGAGGAGCCGACCGCGCTGACCGCGAACAGCACGGCGGCGATGTGCATCACGCGGAGGCGGCCGAGGCGGTCGGCCAGGCGTCCGGCCACCGCGGCGCCCGCGGCGGAGCCGAGCAGCGCGACGGCGACGACCGTGCCGGTCTCGCCGCTGCCGACGTCGAAGTGGTCCTGGATGCCGGTGACGGCGCCGTTGATGACGGAGCTGTCGTAGCCGAACAGGAAGCCACCGAGTGCGGCGGCAGCGGTGATGACCGTGACGCGCTTGAGGCTTTCGCGGTCGACCGGGGTGGTGGGCGCGCTGGTGGTTGCCATAGGGCTTCCGAGTAACCGGAATTGCGGTCCGGTATGCGCGGCACAACCCGTCGGTTAGCCCGGTTCGCAGTAATCTACGAGCGTTTCCGTCCTCGTCCTTGGGATGCGCCCATGCCTGCGGTGAACAAGCTCCGTCTCGACCAGCGACCCGAGTGGGCGGCCTTGCGGGGCCACCGCGAGCAACGGTTCCGGGACGCCCACCTGCGCGACCTGTTCGCCGCGGACCCTGGGCGCGGGGAGCGCTACGGCGTGCGCGTGGGCGACCTGTACGTGGACTACTCGAAGCACCTGGTGGACGACCGGGCGCTGGGGCTGCTGCGCGAACTGGCCGCGGTGACGGACGTGGCGGGGCTGCGGGACGCGATGTTCCGCGGCGAGAAGATCAACGTGACGGAGGACCGCGCCGTCCTGCACACCGCCCTGCGGGCACCGCGCGGCGCGGTAATCGAGGTCGACGGGCACAACGTGGTGCCGGACGTGCACGCGGTGCTGGACAAGATGGCCGCCTTTGCCGACCACGTCCGTTCGGGTGATTGGAAGGGCCATACGGGCAAGCCCATTCGCAACGTGGTCAACATCGGGATCGGCGGGTCGGACCTGGGCCCGGCGATGGCGTACGAGGTGCTGCGCACCTTCGCCGCGCGCGACCTGACCTTCCGCTTCGTCTCGAACGTCGACGGCGCGGACCTCCACGAGGCGGTGCGGGGCCTGGATGCGGCGGAGACGCTGTTCGTCGTGGCGTCGAAGACCTTCACGACGATCGAGACGGTCACCAACGCGACGTCCGCCCGCGAATGGCTGCTCGGCGAGCTGAAGGCCGACCAGGACGCGGTCGCCCGGCACTTCGTGGCGCTGTCGACGAACGCGGAGAAGGTCGCGGAGTTCGGGATCGACACCGCCAACATGTTCGAGTTCTGGGACTGGGTCGGCGGCCGCTACTCCTACGACTCGGCGATCGGGCTGTCCCTGATGATCGCCATCGGCGCACGGCACTTCCGGGCCATGCTGGACGGGTTCCACCTGGTGGACGAGCACTTCCGCACCGCGCCGCCGGAGCGCAACGCACCGATGCTGATGGGCCTTCTGGGGGTCTGGTACGGGGCGTTCTTCGACGCGCAGTCGCACGCGGTGCTGCCGTACTCGCACTACCTTTCGAGGTTCACCGCGTACCTCCAGCAGCTCGACATGGAGTCGAACGGCAAGTCGGTGGACCGTGAGGGCAACCCGGTCGCCTGGCAGACCGGGCCGGTGGTGTGGGGCACGCCGGGGACGAACGGGCAGCACGCGTACTACCAGTTGATCCACCAGGGCACCAAGCTCATCCCCGCCGACTTCATCGGCTTCGCCCGCCCGGTCGACGAACTCCCGCCGGGCCTCGCGGCGCAGCACGACCTCCTGATGGCCAACTTCTTCGCCCAGACCCAGGCCCTCGCCTTCGGCAAGACCCCCGACGAGGTCCGCGCCGAGGGCGTCGCCGAGGACCTGGTCCCCCACAAGACCTTCCGCGGCAACCACCCCACCACGACGATCCTCGCGGACGCCCTCACCCCGTCGGTCCTGGGCCAGCTGGTGGCCCTGTACGAGCACAAGGTGTTCGTACAGGGCGCCGTCTGGGACATCGACTCCTTCGACCAATGGGGCGTGGAACTGGGCAAGGTCCTCGCCAAGCGCATCGAACCCGTTCTGACCCAAGGCTCAGGCGCCGAAGCCCTGGACCCCTCCACCGCCGCCCTGACCGCCCGCTACCGCCGCCTCCGCAACCGCTGACGCCCCCGGCGACCGGCCGGAGGCTCGTCCGTTTCGGTGTCGGGGGTGGCGGCGGTCCGGGTGCTGTCGCCCGTTGCCATCTCCACCGGCCCGCGCCGAGGTGTCGGCGTGCGAGGCCCGTGGGCTCACGCGGCAGGCAGCGCGCGGCACTACCTCCGTGCACTCGCGGGTGGGGCCGAGGGCTTGCGCCCACCGGAGCGATCGCGCGCGGCGCACGCTGTCGTCTGGGGCCGTCGACTCGCCTGCCCCCGCGTCGCCGCCAGGCGACTGCTCGCGCGTGCGACGTGCGCGAGCTCCGCCGTACCGGCGCGCGGGTTGGCGTGGCCGCCCGTTCTGCTGGTCCGGTCAACTCTCCGTCGGTTGCCGGTGGGTGGTCTGTTTGGGGGTGTCGGGTGGCGGCGGCTTCGTTGGGGTTGTCCCATTGAGGGATGAGGGCTCCTGGGCGGGCGTGGTGGACGGGGTTTCCGCCTGCTTCGGGGGCGGCTGTCATGTCCACGGCGATCGTGTCCATCGGGATGCATCTGACCGGGTTCGAGGTGCTGTCCAAGGCGTTGCTCGCGTTGGCGGGGGTCGCGTGGGTGGTGCTGGCGTGTGCGTTCGGGCTGCGGGTGCTGTGGGACCGGCCCGACTGGCGGACGGATGCGGACACGCCGCCCGCGCTGACCGCCGTGGCCGCGACGTCCGTCCTCGGTACGCGCATTGCCCTGCTCGGCCGGCACGGGGTCGCGTCCGCGCTGCTCGTGGTGGCCGCCGCGGTGTGGCCGTTCCTGCTGCTCGCCGTCATCCGGCACTGGCAGCGCCGCGGTATGCCCGGTGTGGTGTTCCTCGTCTGCGTCGCCACGCAGGGCCTCGCGGTGCTCGCCGGGACGCTGGGCCCCTGGGCCGGCGAGTGGCTGATGTGGGTCGCGCTGTGCCTGTTCGCGCTCGGGATCGCGCTGTACGTCGACGCGTTGCTCCGCTTCGACTTCCGCCAGATCCTCACCGGCCCGGGCGACCACTGGATCGCGGGCGGTGCGCTCGCCATCTCCACCGTCGCGGGTTCGAAGCTCGTCGCCTCGACGGTGTGGACCGGGTGGTCGCACACCGTCCTGCGTACGACCACGCTGGTGCTGCTCGCGCTGGCCGCCGCCTGGTACGCGGTGCTCGCGGTCGGCGAAGTGTGGCGCCCGCGCCCGCAGTACAACATCCGCCGCTGGTCGACGGTGTTCCCGCTCGGCATGACCGCGGTGGCGGGGCTGTCGGTGTCCGCGTCCGCCGGCGTCGCCTGGCTGGACCGCCCCTCACGCGTGCTGCTGTGGATCGCCGCGGCCGTGTGGCTGCTGGTCCTCGTCGGCCTCGTCCGCTCGCTCGGGCGCCGCGAGGACCGCGACCAGAGCGGCGGCGGCCAGGCCGAACGCCACGAAGCCCGCACCGCGTGACCACGTGTTCGCCACCGCCGCGGAGGCGGCGGCCCCGGCGACGACCGCGGCGAGGCGTCCGAGTGCCCACGCGTCGCGGGCCGCGAGGGGGTGGCGGCCCCCGGCCCGCCGGGCCAGGTCCACAAGAGTGCCGGTGAAGTACGTCGACGGCGTACCCCACGTTCCGGCCTGAACTCCCATGGCGAGGGCGGCGGCGAGGACCAGGAGCGCGCGTTCGCCGTCCGGGTGGCCGGTGTCGAGGGCCCAGGTGACGGCGGGGATCGCGAGCAGGAGAAGTTCGAGGAGCAGCAGGTCCCGCAGGCGCAGGCGGCCGGCCGCGGCGCCCGCGAAGGCGGCTCCCGCCGCGAACCCGGCGAGAGCGGCGACCGCGTGCCGGACCACGTCGCCGTCGCCGTCGACCGCCGCCGCGCCGACGAGCACGAGGTTGCCCGTCATGACCCCGGCGAAGACCTTGCCCAGGGTGAACAGGGTGAACGCGTCGACCGCCCCGCCCGCCGCGGCGAGGAGCAGCAGGGCGATGTGCTCCCCCGGCCGGACGGGAACACGCGGCGCGGGAGCGGGAATCACACGGTTCATTCTGCGGGCGAACAATGGTTTCGCCCCGGTATGACACCCGGTTCACGGCAACCCGTCAGCGTCGCCCGCCGCGCCGACGCCCCCGCCACAACAGGTACCACCCCGCCGCCGCGACCTGTCCCGCCACCACGAGCGTCAGTCCCGCGGCCGCGAGGCTGCTGTCGCCGATACGCACGTCGGCGAGCAGCACGAACCCGGCCGCGGCCGGCGGGACGACCACCGCGGCGAGCGCCCGCAGGGCGGCGAGCAGGCCCGTCGGCTCCACCCGGCGCGGTCGTGGCGCGGCGATCCGGCCGAGGCGGACGTCGGTCGCCTTCTCCGATGCCGGGGACGCCGCGTAGTACCGCGCCGCCCGCCGCCCGAGGCGCCCGGTGGCCCGGCGGTACGACCACGCCATGGCCGGGATCCACACGACCGGCAGCACGAACCCGACGGCCACCAGCGCCCCGACGTACAGCCATCCCAGCGCGCGGCGCACGCGGGACGCGGGGGCGCCGTCGTCGGGTGTGGTGATGCCGAGCACGGCGGCCATCCGCAGGACGGTCGCGAGCCGGGTGCCGCGCGGGAGCCGGGGCCCGGGTCGGCGCGGCGGGCGGTCCCGTACGGCCGCGACCGCCGCGTCGGCCCGCGCCCGGTCGCGGTACGCGCCCTGGAGGACGAGCAGGTCCGCGGCACGCGACTCCGCGCGCGTGTCGCGGCCGTGCAGCGCCGCGAGTTCGAGGACCATGCGGGCCTGGGCGAGCAGCGCGGCGCAGAAGGCCACCGGGATGAGCAGCAGGAACGGCCCGCCGACGAAGGCTCCTTCGGCGACCGTGGTGCGGATCCCACGCACCACCGCGCCGCGGTCGTGTGCCCCGGCCGGCGCCTCGGGGGCCTCCGCGCGGCGGCGCGCGGCCGCGTTCGCGGCACCCGGCCCCATGTGGTGCACCGCGAACACCGCCATCACTTCCGGCAGATGGCCGGGGTCCGCCCAGACCGCCCGCAGCAGTGCGGGCGGCAGCCACTCCTCCGGCTCGCCGGCCGGGCCGCCTATCGCGTCACCTCTTGGCCGCAGCCGCGTACTTCTTGAGGAACAGGGCCTCGGCAAGGGCCATGTGCTCGATCTCTGCCGGGTCGACGCTCTCGTTGGGGGCGTGGATGAGGCAGCGCGGCTCCTCGACGCCCATGAGCGCGATCTCCGCGTCCGGGAAGACGTCCCGGAAGATCGTGCACAGCGGGATGGAGCCGCCCTGTCCGACCGTGGTCATGGGACGGCCGTACGCCTCCTCCAGCGCCTCGCGTAGCGCCGCGTACGCGGGCCCGCCCGTCGCCGCCTCGAACGCCGAGCCGGACTGCTCGGGCTCGAAGGCGAGTTGCACGCCCCACGGCGCGTGCGCCTTGAGGTGGTGGACGAGCTTGTCGAGGGCGTCGTCCGCGCTCTGCCCGGGCGGCACGCGCAGGCTGACGCGGGCGCGCGCGACGGCCGGCACCGAGGCGCTGGAGCCGACGACGGGCGGGCAGTCGATGCCGAGCACGGTGACCGCGGGGCGTGCCCAGACGAGGTCGGCGACCGATCCCCCGCCGACGAGGCGGACGCCGTCGAGGACGCCCGCGTCGGCCCGGAACTGCTGTTCGTCGTACGGCTCGCCCTGCCACACCTGGTCGTGCCGCAGCCCGTCCACGGCGGTGCCGCCGTCGGCGTCGCGCAGCGAGGCGAGCATGGCGATCAGCGCGGCGAGCGCGTCGGGGGCGGGGCCGCCGAACATCCCCGAGTGCACGGCTCCCTTGAGCGCGCGGACCTCGACGACGAGGTTGGCGACGCCGCGCAGGGTCGTGGTCAGCGTGGGCAGGCCGACGGCGGCGTTGCCGGTGTCGCAGACGAGGATGGCGTCGGCGCGCAGCACGTCGGGGTTGGCCGGGACGTACTCCTCAAGGCCCGCGGTGCCCTGCTCCTCGGAGCCTTCCGCGACCAGGCGCAGCGAGACGGGGATGTCGTCGCCGAGGGCGCGCAGGGCGGTGAGGTGCATGGCGATGTTGCCCTTGCAGTCGGCGGCGCCGCGCCCGTACCAGCGGCCGTCCTTCTCGGTGAGCTCGAACGGCGGGGACTGCCAGGCGGCGTCGTCCAGCGGGGGCTGGACGTCGTAGTGGCAGTAGAGCAGGACCGTGGGCGCCCCGGCGGGGCCGGGGCGGTGGCCGACGACGGCGTTGCTGCCGTCGGGGGTCTCCTCCAGGCGGGCGTCGGTGAAGCCGAGCTCGCGGAAGGCGTCGGCGACGAAGCGGGCGGCCTTGTGGCACTCCTCGACGGGGAACTGGCGTGCGTCGTACACGGACTTGAAGCCGACGAGGGTGGCGAGGTCGCGCCGGGTGCGCGCCATCTCGGCCTTGACGCGCTCGGCGAGCGCCGCGTCCGCCGTGGCGGCCTGGGTGGTCATGTGCGGTGGTCCTTCCGGTGGGCCGGGAACATGCGTGCGTACGGCGGGGGCGGTCAGCGTTCGACGATGTCGTCGAACTTGAGGTCGTCGATCTCGTCGTCGAACGCGGCGAGCTTGTCCGGGCAGTACGTCTGGAGCACGATGCGCTCGGCCTGCACGACCCGGGCGCTGCCGATGATCGGGCGCTGCCCAGGGCCCGCGGCGCCGTTGTTGAGGCTGACCCGGTCGACGCCCTGGCGCAGCGCGTTGCCGGGGTCGTCGCAGACGAATCCGCCGTCGGTGCCGAGGTTGCGCACGATGAGGTCGGTGTCGGGTTGCGGCAGCCCGGCGGCGCCGAGGGCGGAGCGCAGCTCGTTGGCCTTCTCCGTGGCCTGGTTGGTCCTGTGCACGCTGCTGTACGCGACGATGCCGCTGACCAGCAGGCCGACCAGCAGGACGAGCGAGCCGAGGTAGATCCACCGGCGGCTCATGATCCCGGTGTCGACGTGTCCGGCGTGGTCGATGTCCTCGCCGTGCAGGTGGTGCGTCTTGTGCGTCTTGGTGTTCACGCCTGGCCCTCGCCCTCGGTCACGGTGCCGACGCCGGCCTTCCACTCGGTGTCGGGCTGCTTCCAGTGGGGCTTGCGGAAGCGGTAGAAGAGGTACGGCACCAGCAGCCCGACGATGACGAGCCCGCCGCCGACGATGCCGAGGTAGGACCAGACGCTTCCGGAGCCGAACTGCGACGGGGGCACGAAGCCGATGACGAGGGCGGCGGCGGAGGCGAGGAGTCCGGTGACGCACAGCGCGGGGAGCACCGGGGCGCGGAAGCCGCGCGGGTGGTCGGGCTTGGTGCGGCGCAGGCGCATCGCGGCCACGAACATCAGCAGGTAGACGATCAGGTAGACCTGCGTGGTGATGACCGACAGGATCCAGTACGCGCTGGAGACGTTGGGGATGAACGCGTAGAGCAGCGCGATCCCGGTGGTGACGATGCCCTGGGTGATGAGGATGTTCTGCTGCACGCCGTGCTTGTTGAGCCGCTGGAGGAAGGGCGGCAGGTAGCCCTCCTCGCGGGCCACGGTGAGCAGGCCCTTGGACGGTCCGGCGAGCCAGGTCAGCATGCCGCCGAGGGACGCGGCGATGAGCATGATGCCGAGCACCGGGGTGAGCCAGGTGACGTCGAAGTACGCGAAGAACGCGTCGAACGCCTGCATCACGCCCGCGGTGAGGGACAGGCTCGACGACGGCACGACCCAGCTGATGGCGAGGGCCGGGAGGATGAAGATGAGCAGCACGAGGCCGGTGGCGAGGAACATCGCCCGGGGGAACTCGCTCGCGGGCTTGCGCAGCGACGAGACGTGGACCGCGTTCATCTCCATGCCGGAGTAGCTGAGGAAGTTGTTGACGATCAGCACGAGGCTGGCGAGGCCGGTCCACGGGGGCAGGATGTGGCCGCTGTCCATCGGGGCGGCGGACGCGTTGCCCTCGCCGAGGAAGACGAGCCCGAGCACGACCAGCAGCAGACCGGGGACGAGGGTGCCGATGACGAGGCCCATGCTGGAGAGCCCGGCGACGGTCTTGGTGCCGCGCGAGGAGACCCAGACGCCGAGCCAGAAGAGCGTGACGATGACGATGGCGGTGTAGACGCCGTGGTTCGCGAGGCTGGGGTCGATGACGTACGCGAAGGTGCTGGCGACGTACGCGAGCAGGCTCGGGTAGTAGAAGATCGTCATCGCGAACTGGCACCACACGGCCAGGAATCCGAGGGGTTTGCTGAGTCCTTCGGCGACCCAGCGGTACACGCCGCCGCTCCAGCCGGACGCGAGTTCGGCGGAGACGAGCGAGGTGGGCAGCAGGAAGACGATCGCGGGAACGAGATACAGGAAGACCGCGGCGAGGCCGTAGATCGCCATGGTGGGCGCGGCGCGCAGTGAGGCCACCGAACTGGTGGTCATCAGGGCGAGGGCGATCCACGAGATGGCGTTGAGCTTGGGGCCGGCGTGGGCGGCGGCCCGCCTGCCGGTGGTGGCGACCCGGCTCGCGGGCACGTCCATCGATGCCACGTAGGAGCTCCTTCACGCGGTGGGGCAGGCGCCGGATCCGGGGTTCACACGACCCAGCAGGGCAGAGAATGCCCTATTTGATCCGGTTTTTATCCACCGTTGCATCATTGGCCGGCGTGACCACAGCCGCAACAGAAGGCCACACAGGCCAAACACGCACCACCGGCCCCGGAAAGCGAGGTTGTCGGCGAAGTCGCCGCACGCGGGCCACCGGCGACCACACGGACCTCGACGACCACGACGACCACGACGACCACGACCACGCACAACCCCCACGGACTCTCGGCGTCCTCCGCGCCCACCCCTGCCAGGCTCCCGAGGCCCTCCACGTCCAACCCCCGCAGCATCCAACGCCCTCCTCTCCCCCCGCGGGCTCCCAGCACCCCCACGCCCAACCCCCGCGGGCTCCCAGCACCCCCACGCCCAACCCCCGCGGGCTCCCGACGCCCTCCACCCCCAACCCCCGCGAACTCCCAGCGCCCTTCGATGGGTTTGCTCCGCTTTGTTGTCGCGTGGTGAGCATGGGCCCGTTATTTATGTCGGGTCGGCGGCGGCGATGCTGGCGGCCTGGAGGATAGCCGCCGTCTCCGCGCGGGCCGCTCCCCCGCCCAGACACTGCACGCGCCTCGGCCACCCACTCCTCCATCGCGCGGCGCACATCCATCGCGCAGCACGCATCCTGCCGCGGGCGGGCGGCACGCGTCCGTCCGCGGGCGCGAGAATCGGCGCATGGATGACGACGAGCGCATGCCGGTGTCCGCCGATGTCGACCTCGGACGCGCGGCACTGCTGCCCGACATCGACCGTCCGGGCGCGTGGCTGCTGACCCTGGACGGTTCGCCGCAGTCGTACGTCGACCTCGACGACCCCGCGTACCTCGAATTCGAGTACGCGCGCCGCCTCGCGCACGTGGTCGACCTCGCCTCCCGCGAGGGCCTGCCGGTGGACGCCGTGCACCTTGGCGGCGGCGCACTCTCCCTTCCCCGCTACACCGCGGTCACCCGCCCCGGCTCACGGCAGTACGTCGCGGAGCTGGACGCGGGACTGACCGCTCTGGTCCGCCGCCATCTCCCGCTCCCGGCAGGCGCGTCCGTCACCGTCGAGGCGGCGGACGCCCGCGCCGCGCTCGCGGCCCGGCCCGCGTCCTCGGCGGACGTCGTCCTCGCCGACGTCTTCCGGGGCGCGCTGACCCCCGCGCACCTCACGTCGGTGGAGTTCGTCGCGGAGGCGGCCCGGGTGCTGCGGCCTGGCGGCCGCTACGCGGCGAACGTCGCGGACGGCGGCGCACTCGGCTTCCTGCGCGGGCAGGTCGCCACCGCGCGGGCCGTCCTGCCGCACGTGTGCGTCATCGCCGAGCCCGAGCACCTGGCCGGGTCCCGGTTCGCGAACGCCGTGCTGGTGGCGGGTCGGGCGGCACTGCCGGTCGCGGAGCTGACCCGGCGGGCGGCGGCGGACACGTACCCGGCCGTGGTCCTGAGCGGCGCCGAACTGGCCGCGTTCGCCGCCGGACACGACGCCGTGACCGACGCCACAGCGACGGGCTCGCCCGCGCCGCCACGCGGGGTGTTCGGCACCGGGTGACGCGGCGTGTGTGATCCATTGCACGGAACCGCTTCGGGCGATTTGAACGTTGATCACCCTTAGGGAGAAAATCACCCGGTTCCCTAGCCACGAGGTGCCTACGTGAGTCGCGCAGCCATACCCGGCCCCCGCAAGGGGCTCCGCACCGTCCTGCTTCCCGCCGTCGCCGCGTCGGCCCTGTTGCTGACGGCCGCGTGCGGGGGTGGTTCGTCCGACCGGGGCGACGAAGGGCGGGGAGCGCCGGACGCGGGCTCCGGCGGCGCGGTGGCCGCGGAGGCGGGCGACGGCCCCGCGGCGGACCCGTCCGCGGGCGGCGCGCCGAGCGGCAAGGACGAGAAGCCGGAAAAGCCGGACTCGGACAAGGACAAGCAGGACAAGAAGGGCCAGGGCCAGGACGCCCCGCCGAAGGTCAGCGTCGACCCCGCGGACGGCACCACGGCCGCCGAACCCGGCCGCCCGATCACGGTGACCGCCGACGAGGGGAAGCTGACCGCCGTCCGTGTGACCGGCGCCGACGGCGGGACCGTCTCCGGCTCGCTCTCGGCCGACGGCAAGTCGTGGACGTCGGGCGGGCGCACGGCCCCCGGCACCTCCTACCAGGTCGAGATATCCAGCCGCACGCCGAAGGGCAAGGCGCAGGAGTCGTCGACGTCGTTCACGACGCGGGCGGCCGACCGCATCAACAAGGTGGCCATGAAGCCCGGCAACGGCGGCACGTTCGGCGTGGCGCAGCCGGTGTCGATCGTCTTCGACATACCGGTCGCCGACAAGGCGGCGGTGGAGCGGAACCTGAAGGTCAACACGTCGGTCCCGACCGAGGGTTCGTGGGGCTGGATCAAGGACCGGTCGGGCAAGGACCGGGTGGACTGGCGGCCCCGGGAGTACTGGAAGCCCGGCACGCAGGTGACGCTCAACGCGAACCTCAAGGGCGTCAAGAGCGGTGCCGGCACGTACTTCGCGCGCGACTACGAGACGTCGTTCACGGTCGGTTCCGGGCGCGTGGTCGAGGTGGACGTCCCGAACCACAAGCTGAACGTCGTCGAGAACGGCCAGGTTGTGAAGTCGCTGCCCATGTCGGCCGGTTCCGCGGAGTTCCCGACGCGCGGCGGCACGCACGTCATCCTCGCGAAGAACGCGAAGGAGACTCTGGACTCGCAGACCGTCGGCCTTGGCGACCGGTACAAGCTGCCGGACGTGCCGTGGGTCGTGCACTTCACGTCGTCGGGCACGTTCTTCCACTCGGCCGCATGGAACACCGCCAACATCGGCCGCAACAACACGAGCCACGGCTGCGTGGGCATGACGGTCGAGGACGCCAAGTGGTTCTACGACCGTGTGCAGGTCGGCGACCCGGTGGTGGTCAAGGGCTCGACGAGCACCGCCGTCACCGACCCGGGCAACGGCTTCGGGGCCTGGCAGATGCCGTACGCCCAGTGGCAGGCGAAGAGCGCCCTCCCGTAGGGCCGCGCAGCTCGTGAACGACCCGCGTGTGTGGGTCGCTTTGCCGCCCACACGCGTCGGGCACACGCGTGTGGGGGCGTGTGTGTGAGGCGTGCGCGTGTGGGCGGATCCTCCGAGGTGCTTGGGCGCGTCAGGCGAACGGCTCGGCGATCATCGCTGTGGCGATGCGGTGGAAGCCGAGCCGGCCGTACACGCGCGCCACGTCGCCGTCGCCCGCGCTCAGGAAGACGAGCTCCATGCCGGCGTCGAGGGCGTCCACGACCAGGGCCCAGGTCACCGCGGCGGCGAGGCCCTTGCGGCGGGCGCTGGGCAGGGTCCCGACCGCCACGATCTCGGTGACGTGGCCGCGCGGCTGGTGGCTGCCGGCCGCGAGCGGGCCCTTGTCGGTGTACGCGGCGTAGGTGACCGTACGCCCGGTGCGCATGCGCTCCCCGATGTACCGCAGCGTCTCCGGCCGCTGCCCGGGCGCGGCGGCGTCGCGCAGCTCCGGGCCGCCGAGGCCCACCGCGGTGCCGGGCTCGGAGAAGGCGACGACCGGCACGCTCTGCACGCGGGCGAGGTCGAGGGCGTCGTGCGCGACGCGGCGTACGTCGACGCCTTCCGGACACGGCCGGGAGGTCCGCCGGAACGCGGCCTGGTCCAGCACCATGATCGGGTGGCCGTGCACGTTGAGCCCGGCGCGCAGGGCCACGTCGCGCAGGCCCGGGGTGTTCTCGTGCACCCACTCGAAGGCTTCGGGCAGGCCCAGTTCGCGCTGCCGCAGGCGGACCGCGGCGACGTCGCCGACCGTGGGCCGGGCGGCGTGGCCGCGTGTCGGGCGGGCGTAGAACGGCCAGCCGTCGCCGTCCTGGAGGAACAGCGTCAGCGAACCGAAGTCCTCGGGGGCGACGGTGTTGCGGGGGACCGTGTCGTAATACGCCTCGAGGCGTTCGAGCAGGTCGCGGGTGGTGGCGGTTTCGGTCATCACCGCCAATCCAAGCGGAAGCGGAGCGGTGCTTCCACCGGAACACAGCGGACCGCGCCGCCTGGACCCCGGATGGGGCGGGGGTGGGGTGGGGACATGCGACGCGCACAGGCGACCGCACACAAGCGACCGCACACAAGCGACCGCGCCCGGCAAGGGGCGCGCCGGGCGGCGGCCGCCGGTGTCGCGTGGGGCGCAGGGCCGAGCGTCCGGCCTCCCCGACCCGCCTTCTCGTCAGCGTCCCCCGTGCACCGGCAGAACCGCGCCCGTGGTGAACGCGGAGGCGTCCGAGAGCAGCCACATCACCGCCGCGGCCACCTCCTCGGCCGTCCCGGCGCGGCCCATCGGGATCGTGTGCGCCTTCTGCGCAAGGCGGTTGGGCTGCCCGGCGGCCGCGTGCAGGCCCGTGTCGATCAGCCCCGGCGCCACCGCGTTCACCCGGATGCCCTCGGCGGCCACCTCGTGGGCGAGGCCGAGCGTGAGCGCGTCCACGGCGGCCTTCGTGGCGGCGTAGTGCACCCACTCCCCCGCACTGCCGAGCTGCGCGGCGCGCGAGGACACGTTGACGATCAGGCCGCCGGAACCGCCGTGCCGGGTCGACATCCGGCGGACCGCCTCGCGGGCGCAGAGCATCGCCCCGACCACGTTGACGTCGACGGTCCGGCGCAGCGCGGCGGTGTCCAGCTCGTCGAACCGCCCATGGGCACCCACGATCCCCGCGTTGTTGACCAGCGCGGCGACCGGTCCGCCGAAGGCGGCCTCGGCGGCGTCGAACAGGCGTACCACGTCGGCTTCGACGGAGACGTCCCCGGGCAGCGCGACCGCCCGACCGCCGGACGCCTCGACGTCCGCGACCACCTCGCGCGCGCCGTCCTCGTCCGCGGCGTAGTTGACGGCGACCGGACGCCCCGCGTCGGCCGCGGCGCGCGCGACCGCGGCGCCGATCCCCTTGCTGCCTCCGGTGACGAGGACGGCTCCGTGCACGGTCATGCGCTGTTCTCCCGAGTCGAAGTGGTTTCCGGCGGTATACCGGCCTTTGCCGCCACATGATCTCACCGGCATTTGCCCGAACACCGGCCGCGGACGCGACCCCCGTACCGCCTCCCTCCACGGCAACGCGCGTCCTGCTGCGAATATGCGTGCGTACGTACCCCTGCCGGACGCGTGCGCGCACGGGCATGCTGGTCCGCCAAGAGCGGCGCGAGTCGCGCGGGAACCACCAACGAACCATCTGAGGAGGGGAGTCTGCAATGCCACCTTCGGGGCGTCGCCTGAGATCGGCGACGGTGGCCGCTGCGACGACCTTGAGCCTGGCGTGCGCGCTGACCGCGTGCGGCGGCGGGTCCAAGGGGTCGAAGAAGTCGGATTATTCGGAAGTCTGCGTGCATCGGCAGTCGATGATGCGCGTGGCGGACAACCTGTGCCTGACGGACCGTACGAACGTCTACGCCTGGTACTACATCCCGCGCAAGACGGGAAAGCAGGAGAACGCCGTTCCCTCCGAAGGCAGTTCCTTCACCGGCACGGGCGGCACGTTCACCCGCCCCAACAGCGGGTCGATCTCGCGCGGCGGCTTCGGCGGCAGCGGCGGCGGCTCGGGCGGGGGCGGCTGACGTGGATCGGATCGCGATCGAGCCGCGGCCCGACTGGAAGCACCTGGTCGAGGCGCAGGGCATGTTGTACGTGGCGACGCGCCTGGAGGACGGCGGCGAGGCCCCGTACTGGTTCGAGGACGCCTACTACCGGTTCACGCTGCCGGAGATCGACCGCCTGGAGCAGGTGACGCGCGAACTCCACGACATGTGCGTGACGGCCGCGCGCCACGTCCTGGAACGCGGCGACCTCGCCGCCTTCGCGTTGCCCGAGGACGCCCGCGGCTATCTGCTGCGCACGCTCGACGAGGACCATCCGAGCCTGTACGGCCGCTTCGACCTCGCGTGGGGCGGCGAGGGCGGCGCCGTCGCGGAGCCGAAGCTGCTGGAGTACAACGCGGACACGCCGACGGCGCTGATCGAGGCGTCCATGATCCAGTGGTTCTGGCTCCAGGACCGCTTCCCGGACCGCGACCAGTGGAACAGCCTGCACGAGCGCCTGGTGCGGGCGTGGCGGCGCATGGCACCGCAACTAGCCTCCGATGTCGTGCACTTCGCGCACGTGGGCGGCACCGACTTCGACGAGGAGTGGCTGACCGCGTCGTACCTCCGCGACACGGCGACGGAGGCCGGGCTGACGACGATCGGCCTTGAGGTGGCCGACATCGGCTGGCACGACGGCGCGTTGCGCTTCGTCGACCTCGAAGACCGGGTGATCGACACGATGTTCGTGCTGTACCCGTGGGAGGACATGCTCGCCGACCCCTTCGGCCGCAACGCCCTCGCCCACCCGGACGCCGTACGCTTCCTCGAACCGGCCTGGAAGGTCGTCCTGTCCAACAAGGCGATCCTGGCCACCCTCTGGGAGCTGTTCCCGGGCCACCCCAACCTCCTGCCCGCGTACCTCGACTCCCCGCGGGAGTTGACCTCGTACGTCGCCAAGCCCCTCCACGGCCGCGAAGGCGACTCCGTGCGCATCGTCACGCCCGACACGGAGTACGTCCACCCCACCGTCGACTACGACGGTTCGGAGGGCTGGTGCTTCCAGGAGTACGTCCCTCTCCCCAACCTCGACGGCAACCAGGTCGTCCTCGGCTCCTGGATCGTCGGCGGCAGGCCGGCGGGCCTCGGAATCCGCGAATCCGACGGTCCCGTAACCGACTTCTACGCCCGCTTCGTCCCCCACATAGTCGACGTCGAAGCCCCCACCGAAGCCGAACGCGCCCGCTGGCTGGAGGAGGAGTAGTTCGTATCCGCCAACTCGACGCCGCCTACGGCGTGTTCAGCCGGGACGGAGCTCAGGTGCGGGCGGCGGTGGTCTGTTCGCGGAGGATGTCGGCGTGGCCTGCGTGGCGGGCCAGTTCCTGGATCATCAGGAGGTAGATCCAGCGCAGGCTGACGGGGCCGAAGACGGGGTGTCGGCGGGTGGCGTCGAGGTCGATGTCGGCGGCGATGGTGCGGGCGCGGGCGGACGCGCGCTGGAATTCGGCGATCACGTCGGCGACCGATTCGTCGTCGCGGACGAGGAAGCTGTCCTCGCCGACCATGGCGCCGTCGCACTCCGACTCCGGCAGGCCGCCCAGGATCTGCTGGAACCACTTCCGTTCGGCGAACGCGGCGTGCTTGACGAGGCCGATCGACGTGGTCATGGACGGGACGAGGCGGCCGCGGGCCTCGGCTTCGGAGAGGCCGCGTACCGCGTCGACCAGTTCGGTGCGCATGTGGTCGAGGAGGTATTCGAGCATGGCGCGTTCGGGGCCGTCGGTGATGTCTGTCGGGTCCTTCATGCGGGTGTGTTCCTTCCGTGCGGAGGGCCCGACGCGCGCGGGGGCGCGTCGGGCCGTGTGCATTGGTGGGTGCCGGATACCGGCCGGGTGTGCCGCCGCCGCGCGATGTCGTCGCGGGCGGGCTGGGCAGAGGGGACCGGCTCCGCCTCGGACGTCCTGTCCGGGCCGCCGCAGAGGTCCCGCTGCCCGCAACGCTACCGCACCGCGGCGGAGGGCGTGCCGAACCAGTGGGTGAGCGCGCCGCGGAGCGCGGCCGGGTCGCCTGTCGCGGGCCGGTCGGCGGGCGCGGCCCAGGCGACGTGCGCGTCGGGGCGGATCAGGAGGGCGTCGGCGGGGCGGTGCCCGGTCTGCTCGACGGACTTCGCGGTGACGATGTCGACGCGGTGCGTCCAGCCCTCGGCGGCGTCGAGGAGGTCCGGACGGTCGGCGAGGACGAGCAGCACGGGCCTTGCGGCGTACAGGAGTTCGGCGACGCTGATGGGACCGGCGTCGGTGTGCAGGGCCAGATTGGGGGCGAACAGGCCGGTCAGGTCGTGCTCGTCGGCGTACGGCATCGGGTAGCGGATGTCGCTGCCCGCGATCAGGGCGCCGATGCGGCGCAACGGCTCGGCGTCGGTGAGGAGTTCGAGGAATACCGTGCGCAGTGCCGCGGCCGCCTCGTCCTGGCCGCGGCGCAGCGCAACCTGCGCCTGGGTGTGCGTCATGGTGCGCGCGCCCGCGAGGTGGCGTTCGGCGTGGTACGTCTCCAGCAGTCCGTCCGGTGCCCAGCCATGGATCTCGGCGGCGAGCTTCCAGGCGAGGTTGACGGCGTCGAGCATCCCGGCGTTCAGGCCGACCCCGGTCGCGGGGAACTGGTGTGCGGCGTCGCCGGCCAGGAGAATCCGCCCGTCGCGGTAGTGCTCGGCCTGGCGGGCCTGGAACTGGTAGCGCGACAGGCGGCGCGGTTCGCCGAGCGGGAACGGCGCGCCGAGCACGCGGCGGATGCTGTCGGCGAGTTCGTCCAGCGTCATGGGCGCGTCGTCGTCGACCTCGGTCGTCTCGTCCTCGGTCGTGGAGACCATCAGGACGTCCTCGCTGAGCCATCCGCAGCCGAACAGGCCGCGTTCGGTGCGCCGGAAGGCGCCCGCCCGGACCAGGCCGAGGCCGGGCACGTCGAGGTCGCCGTTGTCGAGGCGGGTCACCGAGTGCGGCACGGTGACCTGGCCCAGCCGGTTGACCTCGGGGTACACGGTGCCGGGGAAGGCGAAGCCCGCGCTCTCCCGCACCCGGCTGCGCCCGCCGTCGCAGGCCACCAGGTAGCGGGCGGTGACCTGGTACGTCCCGTCCGCGCCGCGCACGTCGGCGGTCACGCGGTCGGCGTCCTGCCTGACCCCGGTGATCTCGGCGCCGTACCGGATGTCGGCGCCGAGAGCGCGGGCGCGCTCGTCGAGGAGTCGTTCGAGTTCGGGCTGCGGCAGCGTCAGTCCGCGCAGCGGCGGCTCGGGCAGCGGCGAGAAGTCGACGTGCACGTCGCCGAACGGATAGCGGGGGGCGGGGTGGGCGGGGCCGGACGCGGCCGCCTCGATCCGGTCCAGGACGCCGCGGTAGCGCAGCAGTTCGAGGATCTGCCCGCCGAGGCCGTTGGCCCGCGGGGTGTCGCGCTGCCCCGAGCGGCGTTCGAGGACCAGGGGCTGTACGCCGCCCAGCCGCAGTTCGGCGGCCAGCATCAGGCCGACCGGCCCGCCGCCCACGATCAGTACGTCGGCCGGTGCGCCGTCGTTGTCCGGCACAGGTCCCTTTCCACGCGGTTGCTCTCGGTCGTCCGGCAGGCTGTCGTTGTTCGACGGGCGGCCGTTGTTCGACAGGCTGTCGTTGTTCGACGGGCGGCCGTTGTTCGACAGGCTGTCGTTGTTCGACGGGCGGGCGTTGTTCGACAGGCTGTCGTTGTTCGACAGGCTGTTCCGGGCATTGCCACCAACACGCACTACGTAAATCTCCTGTTTCACCAGATATCCGACCATCTTCCGGGCCAGGCCGACGATTCTGCGTCACACCGGGGGCCTTGCCGCAAGGCCCCCCATGCGCTATACGTTGAACATGGCGAGGAGGAGATCTCCTCGCCTTTGCCGTGTCGCGGGGCGGTCACCCCGCGTCGACCGGAAGGCGCACGATGCGCGAGTTGCCGGAATGCGGCTCGCGGACGCGCCGCGGCCGCTGCGTCGTGTGGCGGTTCCGCCGGTCCGCCCGCTCGTCGGCACACATCGCGACCGCCACCGCGAAGATGGACGAACTCCCCGTCCTGCCCCCGGGTTTCGCCGACAGACGGCGGTCACCCGCACCTCCGGCCCCGCGGAACCGGGGGCGGCGGCGGATCCGGAGGCGGTAGCCTGCAACGCGTACGGCTGTGCGACCGAGACGCCCGAGGAGGTGGGACCCGCGATGCGTGGTGAACCTCCCAGTTCCGCCGGAAGACCGGCGCCCCGGGCCGCCCGCGCGTAGCCGTCCCCACGGCCGACGGCCGCGAGGGCGCCGACCCATGTGCGTCGCCTCCCCGCCCGCCTCCAGCACCGTACGGAGATCCCCGTGGCCGACCGCCGTCACCGCGCGCTGCGCGCGCTCACCCCTCGTGGCCTGCGCCTTCCCGCCGCCCTGTCGGGTTCCCGCCCGCACACCGCGACCGTTCCGCCGCCCGCCGGACCAACCGACGACGCGTCCGTGATCGACGCCGCGGTGTACGCGGACGGCGTGCGCGTGGCCTCCCCCGAGACGTTGGCCGCGACGTACCGCCAACTCCGGGCGCGCCAGGGGCGCATGGCGTGGATCGGCCTCTACCGCCCCGCCGAGGCCGAACTGTTCTCGCTGGCTGAGGAGTTCGGCCTGCACGAGCTCGCCGTCGAGGACGCGATCACCGCGCACCAGCGCCCCAAGCTGGAGCGGTACGGGGACACCCTGTTCGTCGTCCTGCGCGCCGCCCGCTACCTGGACGCACCGGAGGAGGTCGACTTCGCCGAGCTGCACATCTTCACCGGCCCCGACTTCGTCATCACCGTGCGGCACGGCGGCGCCCCCGACCTGACCGCGGTGCGCAAGCGCATGGAGGCCGACCCCGAGCTACTGCGCCGGGGCCCGGAGGCGGTGCTGTACGCCATCATCGACGCCGTGGTCGACGGCTTCGAGCCGGTGCTCGCCGGCCTGGACAACGACATCGACGAGATCGAGACCGAGGTCTTCCGCGGCGACCCCGAGGTCTCCCGGCGCATCTACGAACTGTCGCGCGAGGTCATCGAGTTCCAGCGGGCCACGCGTCCGCTGACCGGCATGCTCGACTCGCTCGCGGCGGGCTTCGCGAAGTACGCGGTCGACCACGAACTGCGGAGCAGCCTGCGCGATGTGGCCGACCACGTGACGCGGACCATCGAGCGCGTGGACGGGTACCGGCAGCTCCTACCGGAGATCCTGACGGTCAACGCCACGCTGGTCGGCCAGCGGCAGAACGAGGAGATGCGCACGCTGACCGAGGCGAGCATCGCGCAGAACGAGGAGATCAAGAAGATCTCCTCCTGGGCGGCGATCCTGTTCGCGCCGACGCTCATCGGCACCGTGTACGGCATGAACTTCGACCACATGCCGGAACTGGCCTGGCAGTGGGGCTACCCCTTCGCGATCGCCCTGATGGGAACGGTCTGCCTGACCTTGTACGCGGTCTTCAAGCGCCGCGACTGGCTGTGACCCTGGATCCGGGAATGGCAGTCCGCCGGCCGGGCCGCGCCCCGCCGGACACCGGCGCGCTACGAAGCCCGCCCGAACACCAGCGCCGCGTTGTGCCCGCCGAACCCGAACGCATTGGCCAGCGCGGCGTCCACGCGCGTACGCCGGGCGGCTCCCCCGACCACGTCGAGCCGCACGTCCGGGTCGAGCGCGTCCAGGTTGCGCGTCGCCGGGATCAGCCCCTCCCGGATCGCGAGGATCGCCGCGATCGCGCCGAACGCACCGGCCGCGCCGAACATGTGGCCGGTGGCCGACTTCGTCGCGGTGACCATCGGATGCGCTCCGATCGCCTCGACCACGGACTCCGCTTCGACCAGGTCCCCCTTCGGCGTCGACGTGGCGTGCGCGGACACCAGGCCCACGTCCCCCGCCGCGATGCCGTACGACGCGTGCGCGGCCGCCAACGCCGCACGCATGGCCCGTACTTGGCCTTCCGGGTGGCCTGCGGTGATGTGGTGCGCATCGGCCGTGACCCCGGCCCCGGCGAGCACCGCGTGCGCGCGGGCCGCCCGGGCGCCCGCGAAGTCCGCCCGCTCCAGCACCACGACGGCCGCCCCCTCGCTGATCACGAACCCGTCGCGCCCGGCGTCGAACGGCCGGGACGCCTCCTCGGGCGGGTCGTTGCGCGACGAGTGCGCCCTCGCCTGGGCGAACCCGGCCAGCGGCAGCGGGTGCAGGCACGCCTCGGCTCCGCCGGCCACCACGACGTCGGCGCGCCCGAGGCGGATGAGGTCCAGGCCGTACGCGATCGCCTCGGCCCCGGACGCGCACGCGCTGACCGGCGTGTGCGCGCCCGCCCGTGCGCCGAGTTCGATGCTCACCCAGGCCGCCGGGCCGTTGGCCATGAGCATGGGCACGGTGTGCGGGGAGACCCGCCGGGCGCCGTGGGCTTCGAGGACGTCGTCCTGGTGCAGCATGGTCAGGGCGCCGCCGGTGCCGGTGCCGATCACCACGGCGAGCCGGTCCGGCTCGACGTCCGGCGCACCCGCGTCCGCCCACGCCTCGCGTGCCGCGATGAGCGCGACCTGTTCGCAGCGGTCCAGCCGCCGGGCCTGGACGCGGTCCAGGACGTCGGCGGGTTCCACGGCGAGCTGCCCGGCGATGCGTACCGGCGAGTCCGCCGCCCACGCCGCCTCGATGGTCCGGACCCCGGACCGTCCCGCGATCAGCGCCTCCCACGACGACGGCACATCGCCGCCCAGCGGAGTCGTCGCACCCAACCCGGTCACCACCACGCCGTCCGTACCCATTGCGCACCTTCCTTGTGGGTTCCCGACAATCACCTGTCACGCCCCAGCGGGCGTCATGATCGCCTTGCACCCACCCTGGCAGTACGAATGTCCCAGCCCGGGTAGCGCGTCCTACGGAGTCCGATGGTCAGTCTTTGTGGGATTCCACCATTCACCGCACCTCGCCGCCGCCCGCCCGGGCCCCGTCCCATCGCGGCGCCCCGCCCTCCCGAACGTGACGCGACAGGCCCGGAGTCGTTGGCCCGGACATGAAGAAGCCTGGACGACGCACACTCACGGCGGCCCTGTTGTGCGGGACCGCGCTGTCCCTGCCCGGCGCCGCGCACGCCGCCGAGACCCCGAAGCTGGCCGCCGTCAACGCGGCGGGCCTGAGTACGGCGACCCCGGACGGCGACCAGCTCTCCTCCGTGCGCCCGGAGCGGATCGTCGCCCCGGCCGTGGCGTCCCTGCTCGGCACCGCCGGCCCGGGGGCCTGACCGCACGGCCGCACCGCCAACGAGGCCGACACCCGTCGCGGGTGTTCGGCCTCGCCGGGCCGCACAAACGCAGGCTCAGGGAGCAACCGCGCTCAAGTACTCCCGCACGATCGGCCCCGCCGCCCCCGACCCCGAGTCGCCGCCCTCGACGTACACGGCGACCGCGATGTTCCCGCGGAATGCGACCATCCACCCGTTGGTCCCGTCGCCGACCTCGGCGGTGCCGGTCTTGGCGCCGACTCCCGGCATGCCCTTGAACACCGAGGCCGCGCTGCCGGTCGTCGCGCAGGCGACCATCATGTCCCGGATGGTCCGCGTGACGTTCGTCGGCAGCGCTTCGGAGCGCGTGTAGACCGGCATCCCCCGTTCGAGGACCGGCTGGCGGAACTTGCCGGTGATCGCGGCGGCCACGACCGAGGCCATGGTGAGCGGGTTCATGACCAGCCCGCCCTGGCCCATCATCTGCGCGGCCTTCTCGTTCGGGTCGTGCGCGGGCGGCACGACGCCGTCCACGCTGCCCTGGCCCGGCGCGACCTTCCAGGCGTCGCTGTTGAGGCCGAAGTAGCGCGTGGAGAACGCGGACAGTTCGTCGTCCTTGATGCGGTCGCGCAGGTTGATGAAGGCCGTGTTGCAGGAGTGCGCGAAGTCGTCGCGGAAGGTGGCGCCCGGCATCTCCATGAGGCCGACGTTGTGGATGCTCTGGCCGTTGACCGTCGTGTACTTCGGGCACGGCAGCTTGGTCGACGCGGTGACGATGCCGCGGTGCAGCAGCAGCGCCGACGTGACGATCTTGAACGTCGAGCCGGGCGCGACGGCGCCGGACATGCCCGCCTGCCGGTGCACGGTCGAGACGATCTCGCCGTTGCGCATGTCCAGTGCGATGAGCGAGGCCGCGGCGTTCCCGCCGACCGCGCGCTCGGCGGCCGCCTGGAGCCCCGGGACCAGGGTCGAGGCGCCGGTGCGCGACGGCGGGGCCGACGCCGAAGTGGCGGGCGCCGTCGGGGCCGTCGCGGCCGGCTGAGGCGGCGACGGCATCGGGGTGGCCGCCGCCGACCCGGGCGCCGCCCCCGTCGCCGCCCCCGTGTCCGGCGACCCGTCGGAGGTCAGTCCGCAACCCGTCGTGGTGAGCACCGCGGCCAGACCCAGGGCCACGCCGCCCACGCCTATTCGACCCGCCCGCGCCTTCCGGGAGTTCCAGGCGTTCCGAAAATTCCAGATGTTCCAGGAGTTGCAGATGTTCCAGGACTTGCAGGATTTCATCGCTTATGACCGCACTTCCCCGTACTCGACCGCATTCCGTGCGATCGGTCCGCACGGCGATTGGGGGCTCAGCCAAACAGACGCGGCGCGATGATGTCCAAGATTCCTATCGTTCTCACATTCATTACAGATTCGCTATCGTTGCTGCTCGTGAACCTGATCGCGCACCTGACATGCTTTGTCGCGGTCGCCGAGGAATTGCACTTCGGACGCGCCGCGCAGCGCCTCGGCATGGCCCAGCCGCAGCTGAGCCAGCGTCTCAAACGCCTGGAGGGCGAACTGGGCGTGCGCCTCGTCGACCGGTCGAGCCGCCATGTCGGGCTGACCGAGCCCGGGCGCCGCCTGCTGGACGAGGCGCATGAGATCCTGGCGCGCGTGCGGCGCGTGTACGCCCTGGCCGAGGGCTCCCCGGAGACCGGCACGCTGCGCGCCGGTGTCCCCGGCGAGGTGGGCGCCGGCACGGTGGCCGCGCTGATCGGCGCGTTCCAGGAGCGCCGCCCGGGCACGGTGCTGGACCTGCGTCCGCTCGGCACGGCCGCCCAGGTGCGCGGCCTGGCCGAAGGCACCCTCGACGTCGGAATCCTGCGGCATCCGGCGGAGACGCACGGGCTGGTGCTCGGACCGATCGTCGCCGAGCCGCTGGGGGTGCTGCTGCCCGCGTCGTCCCCGTGGGCGGACGCCCCCGAGGTGCACCTGTCCGACCTGGCCGGGTCGGAATTCGCGGTGTTCGCCCGCGAGGAGGCGCCGGAGGCGTACGACGAACTCCTCGCCGACTGCCGCCGCCACGGCTACCACCCCGCCGCCGTGCACGACTCCCCGAACCCGGACTTCACCCTCGGCCTCGTGCTCGCCGGGCGCGCGGTGGCGCTGCTCCCCCACACCGTGCCGCCGCCCGGTCTGACGTGGCGGCCGCTGCTCGGCCGCCCGCTGCTGACGCGCCTGTCGTGCGCCTGGCGGCGCGGTGCGGACGAGGCGGGCCCCGTAGGGGACTTCGCCGAGGCGGTCGCCGACGTCCTGCGCGAGCGCGCCGCGGCCGCGCCCGCGGGACCGGCGATCCGGCCCCGCCGCGTGGTCCGCCCGGCCTCGGCGTTCCTCGCATGAGCGCGCTCCGCGAGCGGCCCGGGCCGTCCATCGCCGACGTGTTCCGCGGCGCCGGGGTCACCGGCCGCCTGCACGCGCTCGACATCGACAGCGGGCACGAGGTCGGCGTGGGCTCGGACGAGCCGGTCGTCCTCGCGTCCGTCTACAAGCTGCCGCTGCTGGTGGCCTTCTTCCGGGCCGCGGCGCGTGGCGAGTTGGACCCGCGCGCGCCGGTCACGCTCACCCCCGCCGACCGGGTGCCCGGCGCGACCGGCGTGTCGACGCTGCTGGACGACGTGACCATGTCGCTGCGCGACCTCGCCGCGATGATGATCACCGTGAGCGACAACGCCGCCGGGGACGCGCTGTTCGCGCGCGTCGGGGTGCCCGCGCTGTCCGCCGCGCTTGCCGACCTGGGCCTGGACGCCACGCACATCGAGGCCGACAGCGCCGGGCTCATGCGCGCGCTCCTCCAGGACAGCGGCGCCGCCTCCACGGCCGAACTGTGGGCGTTGCTGGGCGAACCCGGGCTCGCCGACCGCCTGCGGTCCCTGGACCCGGCACGCACCAACCGCACGACGCCGCGCGACATGTGCGGGCTGCTGGGCCTGCTGTGGCGGGATGAGGCCGCTCCGGCGGACGAGAGCGCCCACATGCGCCGCATGCTGGGGCTCCAGGTGTGGCCGCACCGCCTGGCGTCCGGGTTCCCTTACGACGACGTGCTGGTCAGCGGCAAGACCGGCACGCTGCTGACGATCCGCAACGAGGTCGGGGTGGTCGAGTACCCGGACGGCGGGCGCTACGCGGTCGCGGTGTTCACCCGCGCCCATGCCCCGCTCGCCGTCGCCCCGCAGGCGGACGCGGCCATCGGCGCGGCCGCACGCCTGGCCGTCCAGCACCTGCGCGCCACGCAACGCCGCTGACGAGGGGATCGGGCGACGACATGGTCTGTGTGCAGTGCGGCGCGGAGTTCGACGCCGCCAACTCGGGGCTTGACTCCCCCGCGCGTATCTGGCGCGGGAGGCCGCGGCAGTACTGCTCCGACGCGTGCCGGATGCGCGCGTACCGCAGCCGCCGCACCCGGCAGGACGCACCGGAGCGGGTCGATCCGGACCGCGAAGTGGCCCGTACGGCCCGGCTGTTGGCCGCCGAACTGAACACCGCGGCGGGTGCGGTACGGGCGGCGGTGCCGGGCGACCGTGCCTCGCGCGCGACTCGCGAGGAGGGGCTGCGCCGGGCGGCGGCCGACGCGCGCCGGGTCGCGGCGTTGGCCGCGACGCTGGCGGACCTGCTGGAGTCGCGGCCGGGAGCCGCCGAAAGCGACGAGGGGGTCGGCGCGGGGCCCGGCTGAGAGGTCGACGCGGAGCCCGGCTCAGTGATGGACGCGGGCCCGGCGCGGCGGGCGGCGGCGAGCGCACGGACTCCGCGGCCGGAAACCCCGTCGAAGCGGACGACCCCGCCCCGGCATGATGGACACGTTCGGCGCACACCGCACCGATCTGCGGGTCCGTGTCCGTGCCTGAACCAAGACGCCTGTCCGCCCCAGCCCCAGGAGCGCCATGACCGAGCCCGCACCGGCCGCCGCGACCGTCCTCGCCGTCAGCAGCAACGGCGTGTACTCGTTCAGCAAGCCCAACCGGGAGAGCATCCGCCTGCTGACCGGCCTCGGGGTCGAGGGCGACGTGCACGCGGGTGTGACGGTCAAGCACCGCTCGCGCGTGGCGCGCGACCCGAGCCAGCCGAACCTGCGCCAGGTGCACCTGATGCACGACGAGCTGCACGAGGAGCTGCGCGCCGCCGGGTTCTCGGTGGCGGGCGGGCAGTTGGGCGAGAACATCACAACGCGCGGCCTCGACCTGCTGGGCCTGCCCACCGGGACGCGGCTGCACATCGGCGCGGACGCGGTGGTCGAGGTGACCGGGCTGCGCAACCCCTGCCTCCAGATCGACGGGTTCGAGGACGGCCTGCTGGCCCGCGTGGTGGGCCGGGACGACGAAGGCAACGTGGTGCGCCGCGCCGGGATCATGGGCATCGTGCTGGCGGACGGGGCGGTCGCACCCGGCGACCCCATCCGGATCGAGCTGCCGGCCGAGCCGCACACCGCGCTGGCACCGGTCTGAGGGGGCCGCCACCGGGTCGTCGGAGGGTCGCGCGCCCAGGTGGTCTCCGACGCGAACCGCCTTCCGCACGGGTGCCCCACCGGCGCGCCGCACATGCGCCCGGGGCGGTCCGCACGGACGATGGGACGATGACGACGCCTCCCCCGAACGCGCCCCCGCCGAGCCCGCCCGAGCAGCCCGCGCTGCCGGATCTGCCGTACGAGGCGTGGTCGGAGACCCTGGACACGATCCACCTGTTCGCGCAGATCGTCGGCAAGGTGAAGCTCGCCGCGACGCATCCGCAGAACCACTGGTGGAACATCACCCTGACGCCGGACGCGCGCGGCCTGACGACACGTCGGCTCTACACGAACAACGTGTTCTTCGACATCGCCTTCGACTTCGTCGACCACCGGCTGGTGGTCCGCACCGACCGCGGCGACGTGCGGGCGTTCGCCCTCGACGGCGGCCTCAGCGTCGCGGCGTTCGACCGCACGCTGCACGAGACCCTGGCGGAGCTCGGCGTCGACGTGCCGCTGCTGGAACACCCGTTCGGCGTCGAGCACCTGAAGACGCCGTTCCCCGACGACACCGGGCACGCCGCCTACCAGCGCGAGTACGTCGAGCGCTATTGGCGGGCGCTCGGCTGGTCCGCGGACGTGCTCCAGGAGTTCATGGGCTGGTTCACCGGCAAGACCAGCCCGGTGCATGTGTTCTGGCACTCCTTCGACCTGGCGCTGACGCGGTTCTCCGGCAAGCGGGCCGCCGCGATGGCGGAGGCGGACCCGGTGACGGCGGAGGCGTACACGCACGAGGTCGTGTCGTTCGGCTGGTGGCCCGGCGATCCGAAGGTGCGCTTCCCCGCGTACTACTCGTACACCGCCCCGCAGCCGGACGGGCTCGCCGACCAGCCGCTGAGCCCGGAGCGGGCCGAGTGGGTCAACGACGGCGGTATGGCGCTGCTGCCGTACGACGCGGTCCGCGGCGCCGAGAATCCGCGCCGCACGCTGCTGGCGTTCCTCCAGACCGCGTTCGAGGCCGGCTCCAAGACGGCGGCCTGGCCGGCCGAGGAACTGGTGTCGACGTGGTGCCCCACTCCCGACCAGTTGCGCGCGCTGGCGCATTCTGGGCTGCGCGTACGCTGACCGCCGCACACGGCCCACCAGCACCGCCGCCCCCGCGCGACCGCCGCGATGCCCTAGTCTTGACGCCATGCCTGGACCGAGTTCCTTCCGCAGCACGCCCCCTCCGGTCGCCTCCTAGGGCGTACCGGCAAGGCCGCTTTTCCGCGAGCCCCTGTGGGGCTTCGCCGCCGTGCGCCCGTTTCGGATTCCATCCGCTGGTTTCTGATCCGGAAGGTCTCGGCGTGTCCACGCAACCCTCCATGCGCCCGTCGGCGCAGCATTCCCTATCCACCCCGCTTTCCCCTGCCCGCGAACGCCGGGCCGCCACACGGGAGTTCATGCGCGGCCCGCTGCCCATCCTGGTGGCCTGTCTGCTGTGGGGCAGCACGGGGACCGCGGCCTCGTTCGCCCCCGAAGGCGCCAATCCGGCGGCCGTCGGCTGCGCGGGGCTGGTCTTCGGCGGCCTGCTCCTCTGCCTCTCCACACGCGGCTGCGTGGCCCTGGTGCGCACCGCGACCGCGCGGGACCGCGTCGCCCTGCTGGTCGGGGCGGCGGCCGTGGCCGCGTATCCGCTCACGTTCTACCCGGCCGTGTCGCGCACCGGCGTCGCGGTCGCGACGGTCGTCGCGCTCGGCTCCGCCCCGGTGTTCGCGGGCCTGGTCGAACGTGCGCCGTTCGGGCCGCTGCGTCGGGTGGCCACGGCCGCGGCCGTGACCGGGTGCGCGCTGCTGGTCGTCGGGCAGGAAACAGGCGGGGTACGTGCGGACGCGCTCGGCGTCGGCCTCGCCCTCGTCGCCGGTCTCGCCTACGCGGCGTACGCCTCGGTCGCCGCCCGCCTGATCTCCCGCGGCCACGCGGCCCGCCCGGCGCTGGCCGTCATGTTCACCGTCGCCGCCGCAGGGGTTGCTCCGCTCGTCGTCGCGGACGGCTGGTGGCTGACGGAGCCGCGGGGCGCGGCGGTGGCGCTACATCTGTCGGTGCTGACCACGTGTGTCGCGTACACGCTGTTCGGCCTCGGGCTGCGGCACACCACGGCGGTGGTGGCCACGTCGCTGACCCTCGCCGAGCCCGCCGCGGCGGCGGTGCTGGGCGTCGCGGTCCTGGGCGAGCAGTTGGCCTGGGTGTCGTGGGCGGGGCTGGCAGTCGTCGGCGTCTCGTTGGGCGTGATGTCACGCGGCTGACCCCGCCAGCGCGGCCCGGGCCTCCGCCAGGAAGGCC
>NZ_JBPKBH010000002.1:275610-284192 GCF_051388915.1 Yinghuangia sp. YIM S09857
CCGCCGGGCTCGCGGGGGCGTCGTCCCGCCACACCAGTTCGATGCGGCCGACCGGTGCGGGGGTGAGCGCGACCGCCCGCAGCCCGGATGGGTGGGCCGCGGCGAAGGCGCCGGGCAGCACGCCGACACCGAGCCCTTGCGCGGCCAACTCCGCCACCACGTGCGGATCGCCCGCCTCGAAGGCCACGCGTGGCGTGAACCCGGCGTCCGCGCACGCCTGTTCGAGCGCCGCGCGGATCCCGCTGCCTCGCGAGAGGCAGACCAGCGCGACGTCGCGCAGCGCCCGCAGCGGCATCGTGCGCCGCTTGGCGAGCGCGTGGTCCGGCGGTACGGCCGCGGCCATCTCCTGTTCCGTGATGACCTCGCCGCCGAGCCCCGGCGGCCGTTCCCCGGCGACGCCGACGACGGCAAGGTCGAGCCGCCCGGCGCGGACGGCCGCGAGGAGCAGGTCGGAGCGGTCCTCCGCGAGGGTGATCTCGACGCCGGGGTGGCTGCGGTGGAACGCCGCGAGCATGGC
This sequence comes from Yinghuangia sp. YIM S09857, assembly GCF_051388915.1. Lineage (NCBI taxonomy): Bacteria > Bacillati > Actinomycetota > Actinomycetes > Kitasatosporales > Streptomycetaceae > Yinghuangia > Yinghuangia sp. YIM S09857. The sequence goes on from NZ_JBPKBH010000002.1 coordinate 276,128, forward strand.
CGGGAGTTCGGACAGCGGCCGGGAGGGGATCGTGCCGAGCGCGACGCGCCCGCGGACGAGGCCGGCCAGTTCGTCCGCGACCAGGCGCACCGCGGCGGCGTTCTCCAGCGCGGCGCGCGCGTACGGCAGGACCGCCTCCCCCGCCCGGGTCGGCCGCACGGTGCGCCCCGACCGGTCCAGCAGCTCGTGCCCCAGCTCGCGTTCGAGTTGCCGGATCTGCGCGCTGACGCCGGGCTGGGCGACGTGCAGGCGGGCCGCGGCCTTGGTGAAACCCGCCTCGTCGACGACGGCGACCAGGTATTCGAGCTGACGGAGTTCCATAACCAATGATTCTAGTTCGCATAAGAACCATGTCTTGGACTTATGGACCGGGTCGGCCGAACATGGAGGTGTGAGGGCACGGAGCAGCCCCACGGAGAGCAAGGAAGCAGAAGGCCCACAAGCACGTCCGGCCAGCAAGGAATGAGGACCGACATGACTGCCACACGTGAGAAGGCCGGCCACCCCGAGGACATTGCCCGCCTGGTGGTCGAACGCCTGAACGCCGGGGACGCCGACGGGCTCGCGGAGCTGTACGAGGCGGACGCGGTCCTGGCGTACCCCGTCGGCAACGAGATCGCCGGCCGCGACGCGATCCGCGCGGCCTGGCGGCAGCTGATCGCGGCGAACGTGAAGTTCGAGGTCGAGGAGCCGCTGCCGACCGTCGTCGCGGGCGACCTGGCCCTGACGTCGACCAAGCCGAAGGACGGGACCGGCGGCCGGGTGCAGGTGGCCCGCCGCCAGACGGACGGCACGTGGCTACGCGTGCTGGACCGCCCGGAGAGCTGAGCGCGGCTAGGCGGCCGCCGGTGCCTCGTAGCCCAGCAGCCCCGGCAGGTCGCGCATGTCCTCGAAGAGCACGGTCCCGGGCCCGGCCAGGCGCTCGGCCGGGGTGAGGCCGCCGGTGTAGCCGTACGCTCGCATTCCGGCGGCCCGCGCGGCCTGCACGCCGTACATGCTGTCCTCGACCACGACGCACGACGCCGGGTCGACGCCCATGCGCGCGGCGGCGAGCAGGAAGACGTCGGGGGCGGGCTTGCCGAGCGGCACTTCGGTCGAGCTGAAGATGCGCCCCTCGAAGCGCGGGTACAGGCCGGTGGTGCCGAGGGTGTGGCGCATCTTGCCGTGGTCGCCGCCGGAGGCGATGCAGGTCGCCACGCGCGGCAGGATCGCGTCGAGGGCGTCGGCGATGCCGTCGACCAGCGGGAGCCCGGCGTCGACCTCCTCGCGGTGGCGGCGGTGGAACACCTCGTGCCAGTGCGCTCCGGAGCCGGTGCCGAGGCGTTCCTCGACTATCGCACCGATGGCGGCGGCGGAGCGGCCGATGAACAGGTCGACGATCTCGTCGTCGCCGAGGCTCCAGCCCATCCCGCCCAGGACTTCCCGCTGGATGCGCAGGGCGATCCGCTCGGAGTCGACCAGCACACCGTCACAGTCGAAAATGACCAGTTCAATAGCATCGATCACGCCCCCAGCCTAGGGGGCGTGATCGACTGCTCTTCGCCCGCGGGCGCCCGGAGGGGCCGCGGCCGCGGCGGCTACATGCTCGACTTGAGGATCGCGAAGACGCCGCCCTGGGGGTCCTCGATCACGGCCATGCGTCCGGCCGACATGTCGAACGCCGGCATGAGCAGGTTGCTGCGCGCGTGGACCGCGGCCGCGACGACGCTGTCGGTGTCGTCGACCGCGAAGTACGTGAGCCAGTGCGCGGGCATCTCGGCGGGCGCGTCGTCGGGGATGGCCTGGGCGCCGGCGACCACGCGCCCCTGGGCGAGCATGCCGCGGTAGGACGGCATCTCGGGCATGGCCTCGAAGGTGACGCCGAAGACCGCCTCGTAAAAGGGCAGGGCCTTGTCGAGGTCGCGGGTGTTCAGCTCGTTCCAGACCAGCGCGCCGGGCTCGTTGACCCGCTGCGCGCCGAAGAACCCGATGCGCTGCCAGGCGCCGACCACGGCACCGGTCGGGTCCGCGCACAGCAGCATGTGGCCGTGCTCGCCGACCTGCATCGGCGGCATCAGCAGCGTGCCGCCGTTGGCGGTGGCCTCGGCCGCGGTCGCCTCGATGTCGTCGACGCTGAGGTATGTGGTCCACGCGGTGGGCGGCGGGGGCGCGCCGTCCATGGACATCGCCGGGCCGATCCCGCCCACCGGCTTGCCGCGCAGCTCGCAGATCGAGTAGCCGCCGAACTCGGGCGGCCCGATCTCGCCGTTCCAGCCGAACAGGTCCGAGTAGTAGTCGATAGCGGCCTGTTGGTCCGGCGCCACGAGGTCGACCCAGCAGGGGGTGCCTTGCGCGTACGGTTCGCTGATCTCGGCCATGCGGGTCCGCCTCCGGGTGGGGGGTTGGGGTGGTTGCAGACCCACCCAATGTCACCCCGCCGCGGCCGCCTCGCCACTTGGCAGCAGGCGGTGTACGGCCGTTCGGGCCCGCTCGGCGGCGAGCGGGTCGCGGAAGAGCTGCACGGCCTGGTTGAGCGCGAGGTAGATGCCGAACAGCTCGAAGACGATCTGGTCCGGGTCGGTGTCGAGCGGGAGTTCCTTGGCCTCGATGGCCGCGAGCACGTCGGCGGTGAGGCTCTTGCGCCATCCGGTGAACAGGCGCAGGACCTTGTCGCGCACCGGGCCCTCGCGCGCGTCGAACTCGATGGACGCGGTGGTGAACAGGCAGCCGCCGGGGAACCACGCGCGCGGTCCCACCAGATAGGCGGTCCAGGCCTCGCACACGGCGACAAGGCGCTCGATGCCGGCGGGCCGGTCCGCGGCGGGCTCCCAGACCAGCCGGACGAACTCCTCGGAGGCGCCGTCCAATGCGGCGATCTGCAAGGCCTCTTTTGTGCCGAAGTGGCCGAGCACCCCGGCCTTGCTCATGCCCAGGTCGGTGGCGAGGCGTCCGATGGTCAGGCCCTCCAGTCCGTCCACCGAGGCGATCGCGGCGCTGCGGGCGATGATGCGTGCGCGCGTGCCACGGGTGTCGGCAACGGATCTGCGGGGGCTCATGGCGGTCATCGTAGCGACATCCTGGACATTTAGCGTCCGATCGATCGGTTGCTATATTTTCCCGGGATCGCCCCCCGTCGCCGTCCTTCGAGGAGACGAGACACTTGTCGGGTTCCCGCATCATCGCTCTTGGCCACTACCAGCCTTCACGGGTGCTGACGAACGACGACCTGGCCGCCATCGTCGAAACCGACGACGCCTGGATCAGGCAGCGTACGGGCATCACGACCCGGCGCATCGCCGCGGAGACCGAGTCGGTCGCCGACATGGCCGCCGAGGCGGCCGACAAGGCGCTGGCGGCGGCCGGGCTCGAACCGGCCGACATCGGGCTGGTGACCGTGGCGACCTGTACCGCGGTCGACCGCTGCCCGTCCACCGCGGCGCTCGTCGCGGCGCGCCTCGGGATCCCGTCGGCGGTGACGTACGACCTCAACAACGCCTGCGCCGGGTTCTGCACCGCCCTGGCCTGCGCCGACCACTCCGTGCGCGCGGGCGCGGCGCGCCACGCGCTGGTGATCGGCTCGGAGAAGATGTCGGACGTCACCGACTGGACCGACCGCACCTCCTGCATCCTGCTGGGCGACGGCGCCGGGGCGGCGGTGATCAGTGCCGCGGACACCGCCGGGATCGGCCCGGTGGCCTGGGGCTCGGACCCGGCGCGTTCCGACGCGGTGCGCATCGGCGGCGACTGGCACCCGCGGTTCGCCCAGGAGGGCCAGGCGGTGTTCCGCTGGGCGACCACCGAACTCCCGGCCGTGGCACGGGAGGCCTGCGAGCGCGCGGGGTTCTCGGTCGGCGACCTGGCGGGCATCGTGACGCACCAGGCCAACCTGCGGATCATCGAGGCGTTCGTCCGGCGGCTCGGGCTGCCGGAGACGGCGATCGTGGCGCGGGACGTGGTCGACTCGGGCAACACGTCGGCGGCGTCGGTGCCGATCGCGCTGTCGAAGCTCGTCGAGCGCCGCGAACTGGCGCCGGGCAGCCCGGTGTTGCTGATGGGCTTCGGCGGCGGGCTCTCGTGGTCCGCCCAGGTGGTGGCCTGCCCCTGAGCGGCAGGTGAAGGCTTTCCGGCGCCTGGTCGGTTCCGCGTGTACGTGCTCGCGGAACGGACCGGGCGCCGTTTGCTTCGGCGCGGGTTCGGGGCGGGGGCGCTGGGACGCCCGCGGGGTCCACGGATGGCTGATGTTGATCGCGTCTTGATCGCCGGGCGCCCTAGGGTGTCCGTATGGTTCGCTTTGACACCGCAGTCGACAAGGCTCGCGAGGACTGGTTGGGCCACCGCCTCGACGAGAACAATATGACCGCCTCCCCCGCGATGGCGCGCTTGCGCGGCGTCCCCGCCGGGGACGATGTCCCGGTCCACGTCTACGCGTTGGACGATGACGCGACGGTGGTCGGCGGTCTGACCGGCAAGGTGTGGGGGATGTGGCTGCACGTCGACCTGCTGTGGGTGCGCGCCGACATGCGCGGGAAAGGGCTCGGCGCGGACCTGCTGACCCGCGCCGAGGAGATCGCCCACACCGAACACAACTGCGGCCATGCCCGGTTGGAGACCTGGGACTTCCAGGCCCCGGAGTTCTACCGGCGGCAGGGTTACACGCTGGTCGGCGAGGTTCCGGACTATCCGCCCGGGGTCACCGAGTACATCTTCGCGAAGGCGCTGCGATAGCGGCGTCCTTCATTGCGGTCGTCGGCGTGGGCATGGCAAGTCCCGTTGTGGCCCCGGCCGCTCGTCTGGGGGACGGGCGTCCGGGTGGCGTCGGCACGGGTGTTCGTGTGGCGTGAGTACCGGCATCCGGGTGGCGTCGGCGGCGGCAACCGGGTGATCCCACAGCGCGCATCCGTGTGAACTTGGCGGCGATTCCAGGCAAGTTGAGCGAGTAGCGCGCGGATGCGTCGTCGAAGCAACGGAATTCGTCCGGTTCGGAGGCAACTCAGCGGCGGTTCCCGGTCGTCTCTCCACGAGGCGTCCATGCCGATCGGCGGCGTGTGCGTCTCCGGAAGGAGAGCCCATATGAATCGTCGTGCCAGACGCCGTTTCGTCGCCGGTGTGGTGGCGGGCGCGCTGCTCGCCGTGGGGGCGGTGGGGACGGGAGGCGCCCAGGCGGCGTCCGGACCCGGTTCCGGGCCGCCCGCGGCGGGCCCGCCCGGGTCGGGGCCGGCGGGCGCCCAGCCCTCGCGCGCGTCCGTCACGCTGATCACCGGCGACGTCGTCACGGTCGACACGTTCGCGGGCGGCACGCAGGCGGTGACGGCGACTCCGGCGCCGGGGCGCGAGGACGTGTCCTTCCTGCGGTCGACGCGGAACGGCTCCGTGACGGTCGTCCCGTCCGACGCTCTGGCGCTGCTCAACCGCGGGGTGTTGGACCCGGCACTGTTCGACGTGACCGGGTTGGTGCGGGACGGCTTCGACGACCGCCGCACACCCGTGCTGCCGCTCATCGTGCGGTACGAGGGCCCGGGGACCGCGGCGGCGCGGTCCTCGGTCGCGGCGAGTTCCGTGCCCGGCCGCGAACTGCCGAGCATCCAGGCCCAGGCGGTCGCGGAACGCAAGGCGGACGCGGGCGCGTTCTGGCGTACCGTCGCCGCGGGCCCGGCCGACGCGGGCACGGCGAAGACGGCGGCGCCCGGCATCGCCCGGATCTGGCTGGACGGCCGGGTCCGCGCGTCGCTCGACCGGAGCGTTCCGCAGATCGGCGCACCGCAGGCGTGGCAGGCGGGCCTCACCGGCGCGGGCGTGCGGACCGCGGTGCTGGACTCGGGGATCGACCCGAACCACCCCGACCTCTCCGACGCGGTGGCGGCGTCCGCGGACTTCACCGGCGACGCGGTGGGCCCGATCGACCGCAACGGGCACGGCACGCACGTCGCGTCGATCATCACCGGCAGCGGGGCGGCCTCGCGGGGCCGGTACGCGGGTGTCGCGCCGGATACGCGGCTCGTGGTGGGCAAGGTCCTCGACGACACCGGCTGGGGCACGTACTCGCAGATCGTGGCGGGCATGGAGTGGGCCGTCGGGCAGCAGGCCCGGGTCGTCAACATGAGCCTGGGATCGGGCGCTTCGGACGGCACCGACCCGATGTCGCAGGCGGTGGACGCGCTCAGCGCCTCGTCCGGTGCGCTGTTCGTGATCGCGGCGGGCAACGACGGCGCCCCCGGTTCGGTGAGCGCCCCGTCGACCGCGAACTCGGCGCTGTCGGTGGGTTCCGTGGACGCCGAGAACCGGCGTGCGCCGTCGTCGTCCCAGGGCCCGCGCGACGGGGACCACGCGGCCAAGCCGGAGATCACCGCGCCGGGCGTCGGCATCGGGGCGGCCAGGGCGGCGGACACGTGGCGCGGCGAGCCGATCGACGACTTCTACACGCGGCTCGGCGGCACCTCGATGGCCACCCCGCACGTCGCGGGAGCGGCGGCGATCCTGGCCCAGCAGCACCCGGACTGGACGGGCGAGCGGATCAAGGAGGCGCTCGTCGGCTCGACCGCGCCGGGGCCGGACATGGGCGTGTTCGAGCAGGGCACGGGACGGGTCGACGTCGCGGCGGCCGTCACACGCACGGTGTCGGCAAGTCCGGCGGCGCTGTCCACGTACCTGCGCTGGCCGAGCACGGAGCCGGTGGAGCGCACGGTGGTGTACCGCAACGACGGGGACGCGCCGCTGGTGCTGGATCTGGCCGTCGTCTCGGACTCCGCGATGCCGCTGCGGCTGGGCGCGACCCGGGTCACGGTGCCGCCGCACGGGACGGCTCCGGTGTCGGTGACGGTGGATCCGGCGGCGGGCGAGGCCGGGACGTACGGCGGCGTGCTGGTCGCGTCGGGGCCGGACGGGCAGGCGCTGGTGCGCACCGCCCTCTCGGTGTTCGACGAGCCGGAGGTCTACGACCTGCGGGTCAAGGCCGTCGACCGCAACGGCGCGGCGCTCGACGGCGGTGCCGTCGTGGTGGTCGACGTGGATTCCGGCGTCGAGTACGACGTGCGCACGCAGGGCGAGTTCGCGGTCGCGCGCGTGCCGAAGGGCCGGTACAGCGTGGACGCGATGGTACTCACACCCGCGACAGACACGCGGCTGCGCAGTTGGACGCTCGTGTCGCTGCCGGACACCGCGGTCGACGCGGACACGACCCTGGTGGCGGACGCGCGGGGCGGGCTGCCGGCGGGCGTTTCGCTCGACCGGCAGGGGACGACGGTGGAGCACCGCCGCCTCGGCTACGCGGAGACGTTCGCGGGCGGCGGCATCTCCGGGATCGAGGCGTCGTTCTACAATCTGCAAACCGAGGCGTTCGCGGTGCCGCAGGCGAACACCGGGGCGCAGTACGCCTATCGGGCGCTGGCCTTCCTGGCGAAGCCGGCGTCGGGCGGGCAGCCCGCGGCGTCGTTCAACCTCGCCCAGGCGCACGAAGGGGCGATTCCGCCGAACCCCACGCTGTCCGTCAGGACGGCCGAACTCGCGGCCGTGGACAGCCGCGTGCACACGATGGGCGACCACGAGCCGGTGACGGCCGTCATGTCCCGGCTCGCGGGATGGGGCGACGGGAGCTTCGGCGGGTGGTTCCACTCCGTACCGCTGCCGGGGACCGCGCGGGCGTACCTGAGCGTGCAGCCCGGGCTGTCCTGGCAATCGGTGTTGCAGACGGACGGGTGGATGGAGTCGGGCGCCGCGCGGACGTACCCGGCCGGGCGCACGAGCACCGAGGACTGGAACGAGGCGCCGCCGAGCCCGTGGGTGGCGTTCGGGCGGTGCGGCGACGACGGCTCGGCCGGGATCAGGGCGTTCAACCCCTCGGGGGCGGGCCGCGTCATGGAAGGGGGCGCGGCCTGGGGACGGGTGACGCTGTCGCGGAACGGGGAGGAAGTCGCGTCGAGTGAGGACGTGTTCTACCCGTACCTGCCGGGGATGGCGCCGGAGAAGGCCACGTATGCGCTGCGCCTGGAGGCCGAGCGGGACGACCCGATGCTGCGGCTCGGCAGTCGGGTGGACGCCACCTGGACCTTCTCGTCGGTGCGGCCGCCGGACGGGGGCTGCGACGCGGGGG
>NZ_JBPKBH010000002.1:284338-293963 GCF_051388915.1 Yinghuangia sp. YIM S09857
CCGCTGCCGCTGGTGCGGTTCGACGGGGACTTCGACCTGCGCAACCGGGTCCCCGGGGACCGCCCCTACGTGCTGACCGCGAGCGTGGAGCGGCCGGACGGGACGCACGCGCAGGTGCGGCAGTTCACGGTCGAGGCGTCGTACGACGGCGGTGCGACGTGGCGCCGCCTGCCCGCGGTGCCGAACGGGAAGGGCTACACCGTGCTCGCGCCGCCCGTGCCGCGGGGCGGCGACGGGTATGTGGCGCTGCGGACTTCGCTGCGCGACGCGGACGGGAACACGTTGCGGCAGACGGTGGAGCGGGCGTACGGGGTTGCCCCGAGGTAGTGCGCGGGAGATGAAGGCGGCCAGGCTCGGTTTCGGGCCTGGCCGCCTTTGTGTCGCCTTGGTCTTGGGTTGTGGGTCGTGCCGGGGCGGTCAACGCGGTGGCGTCAGCGCTCCGTTCCTCCTGGACCGGCCCGCGCCCGCGCCGCTCGGCTGCGGGTGGGGGCAGTGGTCCCGGGTGGTGAGGGGCCACCGTACGAACGTCTCGTCGGGCCGTTGCAGGTAGACGTCGCTGCGGTGCGCGATGACGCCCCCGACCGGCTCGCCGAGGAGCCGGGCGAGGACGTAGCCCGCGGCGAGGCTGGTGACGTCCCGTACGGTTCCCATCGGCAGCAGGGACCTGGTCTCGGCGATGGCCTCGTGTTCGCCCGCCCTGATGACCACGGGGGTGTCGGGCGCGACGCCGTGCGCGGCGATGGCGACGGCGATGTTGTCGAGATCGTCGGAGCCGACCGCGGCGATGGACCTCGCCTTTCCGAGCCGGAGCTTTTCGAGGACCGCGCGGTCGCCGCCGTGGCCGGTCATCACGGGGATGCCGAGTGAGCGGGCGAGGCGGGCGGTCACGGCCTGCGGGTCGCGCTCGACACCGACGACGGGGACGCCGTGGCGCTGGAGTTCGGCGCACAGGCGCAGCCCCACCTGGCCCATGCCGACGACGATGACGTGGTCGGCGCGGGGCAGCGTACGCGGTCCGATGAGGCCGATGAGCTTGGGACCGAGCATGCGTTCGATGACCCCGGCGGTGAACAGCGCGCTGAAGACGAGCGTCGCCAACATCGCGGCGCTGGCGGCCACTTGGTAGCCGTGCGAGTGCTCCGGCGCCTCGGCCGGGCCGACCGCGGCGACGACGCGGGTGGCGTGGAAGAGGGATTCCGCCGGGTGGTGGCCGTGGCCGACGAGCCACGCCCAGTCGGCCAGCAGGACGCCGATGATGCCCAGCAGGCCGATCACCAGCAGCTTGGTCCCGCCGTCGTGCGGGCGCAGTTGGCCGACGAAGTTTCCCAGACGGCGCCGGAGTTGCCGCCGGTGCGGGCGGAACGGCCCGAACTGGGGCCGGGCGTCCCGGACGGTGACGGCCAGGGTGCCGTGCGGGCGGTGGTGGACGGCGGCGGTGGTCGGGTCGATGCAGGGGCCCGCGAGCGCCGGGGCGGCGAGGTCGGCGGGCGAGGTGACGTCGCATTGCGGTAGCAGGCGGGTCAGTTCCTCGGCGACCGTACGGTCGAACACCGTGACGGTGATGGGCACTTGCGGGGCTATGTGCGCGACGGCCAGGGCGTAGCGCAGGGCGGCGACGTCGTCGTGCAGGAGGATGGCCACCCCGTCGGACGCGTCGTGCAGGGCCGCGCGCAGCTCGCTGTCGCTCGGTTCGCCGAGGTGGTGGACGAGGTGTTTGCGCGCCGTCGACGACGCGCAGACGCGGCGGGCGAGGTTGGTGTCGCCGATGACGACGAACGCGCGGACGTCGGGCAGTGATCCAGGCCATGCGGTGGTCACGATGGGGTTCTGTCCCTGGGGTCGCGAACGGGGCCGTCGGCGCAGCACGGAGCGGCACCCGGCGGTGATCAAGCCGGTCAAGGCCCGACGACCCTAGACGGTGGTTCTGCCCGGGGAATAGCCGATACGCGACTCATCGGAGCATGACTTGTGCGGGCTGATCGGGGCTGGGCGCTGCGTGGGTGCGTGGGCTTTCGGGCTCGTTCGTGGTCCCGTCCGTGGTCTCGTCCGTGGTTCACTCACCGACCTGCTCACGGACCTGCTCACGGGCCTGTCTGCAAGCCCGCTCGCGCGCCGGGGCTTCGAGCGTGCGAAGGCTCGCAGAGGGCCCGTCTCAGCCCTCGTTTCCGTCCTTCTTGGGCTGGTTCCCGGTGTCGTTCCCGGTGCCGCCCGGGTCGGCGTTCTCCCCCTCGCCGCCACCCTTGCTCCCATCTTTGACGCCGTTCCCGACGGTGTCCTTGCGACCGCTCGGGGCGCCGGTCCCGTGGCCGTCCCGGTGCCGTTCCTCCACCTGGTCGACGGTCATGTACGCGTCCGTCAGCTCGAAATCCTGGAGGCGCGCTGGGCGTCCCGCCTGAAATCCGGTGCGCACGAAATCGTCGCCCGCGGCGGCGTTGAGCGCCCAGTTCACCAAGACGCGCGTGCGGGCGGTGACGGTCGGCATCGCCATGACGTGGTAGCCGCGGGCCACGACCTGCGCCGGGACGCCCGAGAGTTCGACGCCTAGCGGCTTGGAGACCGCGTCCTTGCCGCCGAGGTCGACGACGAGGCCGAGGTCGCGGTGGTGGTACGGCTTGAGCGCGGTGCCGTGCAGGCGGGCGACCACGTTGTCGGCGAGGACGCGCCCCTGCCGCTGCGCGTGTTGCGCGGTCGGCGGGGTGATCGCGTCGCCGCCCTTGGCGAGGTCGGGGACGGCGGCCGCGTCGCCCGCCGCGAGGACGCAGTCCACCCCGGGGACGGTCAACTCTGCGGTGGTGACCAGGCGTCCGCGCATGGTGTCGGTGGACAGGGTGTCGACCAGCGGGCTCGCGGCGACCCCGGCCGTCCAGATCAACGTGTGGGTGGCCAGCACGCGGCCGTCCGTGAGCGTGACCTTCGTGGGTTCGACCGAGGCGACCGAGGTGCCCAGCGAGAACAGCACGCCGCGCCGCCGCAGCATCCGCATGGCCTTCGCGCCGAGCTTGTCGCCCAGTTCCGGGAGCAGCTTGGGGGCGACGTCGATCAGGTGCCACTCGATCAGCGACGGGTCCAGGCGGGGGTAGCGCTTGGCCGCCGCGGTGGTCAGGCGCTGGAGGCACGCGGCGGTCTCGGTGCCGGCGTATCCGCCGCCGACGACCACGAAGCGCAGCCGGGCCTCGCGTTCGGCCTGGTCGTGGGTGATGGCGGCGAGGTCGAGCTGGGCGATGACATGGTCGCGCAGGTAGGCCGCCTGGGCGAGGGTCTTCATGCCGAGGGCGTGTTCGGTCAGGCCCGGGATGTCGAAGGTGCGCGTGGTGCTTCCCGCGGTGAGGACGAGTTGGTCGTACGGGACGTCGACGATCTCGCCGGTGGTCTTGCGGACCACGCACACCTTGGCGCGCGTGTCGACGCCGATCGCGCCGCCGGGCAGCAGGCGGCTGCGGCGCAGGCGGCGGCGCAGCGAGATGGCGACGGACTGCGGGGTCAGCACGCCGGCCGCGACGTGCGGGAGCAACGGCAGGTAGAGCTGGTAGTCGGTGGGGGTGACCAGTGTGAGGTCGGCCTCGGGTGGGGTGAGGCGGCGTTCGAGCCGGTGCAGGCACTCGGCCCCGGCAAAGCCACCGCCGACCACCACGATCTTCGGACGCGACATGGAGCGCACTCCCAACGTCTGGAGCTTGTTTCGCCGTGCGCGCGGGGACGTACGGCAGGCCTGATGCGGAGCCTACGTAGATCAACTCGCCATCGCCGCCCGACGCGCGGCAACACCGCACACGGCTACCCGACAGGAGCGCGGCGACACACGTCCGGCGCGAAGGTCCCTGACTCGCGCGCCGAGATGCCGCGCTCAGGTGCCGACGTGTCGCGGCTCATGTCCCGCCGCATCCCGGCTCAATTGCCGACGTACCCCCGCAGCACGCAGAACTCGTTGCCCTCCGGGTCGGCCAGCACCGTCCAGCTCAGGTCGTCCGACTGGCCGATGTCCACGCGGGTGGCGCCGAGGGCCAGGACGCGTTCGACCTCCGCGTCCCGGGTGCGGTCGATGGGCGACAAGTCGATGTGCAGTCGGTTCTTGGTCTTCTTGGGACCGTCCGGCACGCGCTGGAACAGCAGCGCGGGCGGGAACGCTCCGGAGCTGCGCGCGTCCGGCGTGCGCTGCACGTCGCTGATCAGCACGTCCCCGTCCTGGTCCTCCTCGATGTGCGTATAGCCGAGCACCGCGCGCCAGAAGTCGGCCAGCCGGTGCGGGTCCTCACAGTCGATCAACAGTTCAGTCCAGACGCTCGCCATCTCCGTACTCTGCCACGCCGCCGCCCCGTTCGCGCCTGTGCGACGCACCCGCGCAGCTTGTTGCGCCGAGAATCGGCCACGCCCACAGAAGTGACTTGAACACGTTCAAAAGCTCGGGCTAGAGTGCCTGACACGCGTACTGAACGCGTTCAAAAAAGGGGTGACCCCCATGGATCTCACCGTGGCGACCTATGCCGTCTACCTGATCGCCGGCATCACCCTCACGCTGTGGGTCGGACGTACGCTCGCCCGCAACGGCCGGGTCTTCCTCGTCGACGTGACGCACGGCGACCGCAAGCTCGCCGACGCGATCAACCGCCTCCTCTCCGCCGGCTTCTACCTCGTCAACCTCGGCTTCGTCGCCCTGCACCTCAGGCTCGGCGGCAGCGTCGACTCCGTCCGCGAGTCCTGCGAGGCGCTGTCGGTCAAGATCGCTACCGTCCTCCTGGTGCTCGGCGCCCTGCACCTGGCCAACGTGTTCATCCTCGGCCGCATCCGGCGCCGCACGCTCGCCGAGCACCAAACCGTGCCGCCCGTCCCGCCGCAAGGCTGGACCAGCCCGGCCGTCGGGGTGTGACCCGATGACCGCATGGACCGGCGTAGGGGGCCTCCACGGGGGTGCGGCCCCCTACGCCCTGCCCGCCGCCCCGACCGTCCCGCCCATCCGCCGCATCACCGTCCTGTACGACTCGCGCTGCCCGCTGTGCACCGCCGTCAGCCAGTGGCTGGCCCGCCGCCCCAAGCTCGTCGCGATCGATCTCGTCGCCGCCGGCTCGGCCCGGGCCCGCAACCGCTACCCGGACCTCGACCACGAGCGGACGCTGCGCGAGATCACCGTCGTCGGCGACGCCGGCCAGGTCTACTCCGGCGCCCACGCCTGGGTCGTCTGCCTCTGGGCCCTGCGCGGCTACCGACCCCTCGCCACCCGCCTCAGCACCCCCACCGCACTCCCCCTCGCCAAGGCCGCCGTGGTCGCCGCGGCGAAGATCTCCGCCGCGACCCGCCGCGCGTCCGAAGACTGCGCAGGGGACTGCGGACCGCACGATTAAGGTTCCTCGGGTGGAAACCGACCCCCCAGCGTCCCGAACGCCCCCAGCGCCGCCCCCCGCGGACGACAACACCGGCGACGAAGCCCCAGGCGCTCCCAAAGCGAGCAAGAGCGAACAAACCCGCTCCCTCATCCTGGAGACCGCACTACGCCTCTTCCAGGACCGCGGCTACGACAAGACCACCATGCGCGCCATCGCCACCGAAGCAGGCGTCTCGGTCGGCAACGCCTACTACTACTTCGCGTCCAAGGAACACCTGATCCAGGGGTTCTACGACCGCGTCACCCGCGACCACATCACCCTGACCCGCGAACGCCTGCGCGGCCGCACGGACTTCGCGTCCCGCCTCCAAGTCACGCTGGAGGCTTGGCTGGACGTCGCCGAGCCCTACCACGGCTTCGCCGTGCAGTTCTTCCGCAACGCCGCCGACCCCGACAGTCCGCTGTCCCCGTTCTCCGCCGAGTCCTACCCGGCCCGCCAGACCGTCGTCGACCTCTACCGCGAAGTCCTCGCCGGTTCGACGATGAAGCTCGACGCCGAAATGGCGGTGATACTCCCCGAGTTGCTGTGGCTCCACCAAATGGGCATCGTCCTGTTCTGGGTCTACGACCGGTCCCCCGACAGCACCCGCACCCGCGACTTCGTCCGCCGCACCACCCCCATGGTCGCCCGCGTCACCACGTTGTCCCGCTACAAGCTCATCCGTCCCCTCGTCCGCGACGCCGAGAAGCTCGTCCGCGACTTCATCGTCCCCGAGGGCATCGAGCACGCGACTCCGAGCTGAGGCTTGGTTCCGCAAAGCGGCAACGCGGGGCCGGTTCCTCGGCGCCTGTCTTCGCGGAGGCCGTTTCCTACCCGGTCAGATCCTGCACATCCAGTGGCCGTCCGTGGCCCATGCGGTGTAGCGGCGGGCGGTGAGGGCCGAGTTGTCGTCAAGGTGCCGCCGGCGAGGATGTGGCGGAGGCCGGCGACCACCGGGTCGAGGCGGCGGACGAGGTGGCCGGGCCTGTGCTTCAGATCCTCCGGCCGCCCCGTGCGGCAGCGGCGGGCCGCCGGCCTCGGCGTCGCCGGTGGCGAACCCGCCGCGGACCACCTGCGGTGTCGCCCTCGCCGGGAGCCCGGCGACGGGGGTGCGCGATCCGACGGTCAGCGTCCCCGCGGACATGCCGTCCAGTTCCCTCCGCCACGTGCGCAGGCGCTCCTCGGCGCGCTGTCGCGTGGCGGCATCCTCGTGGCCGAAGGCGGTGCGGAAGGCACTGGCCAGCTGCCCGCCGGGGTAACCGGTACCGATCTCAACGCGGTTGGTGCCCATAGCCGACGTGGCGGGTTACGCCCCCGCGCCCTTCGGGTCCCGAGCCCGGTGCTCTGCTGACCGAGCTACACGCCGTCACTTCGGCGTCCAGGCCAGGAAGGCCGCAGGGCGCAGGGCGCAGGCCAACGGGATATCCCTGGACCTGGCGTGGTGTCAGTTCACGTCGACGTGGTCCACCAGGGCAAGGAGGTTGGTGAGCACGCGCACGCACGAGTCCAGGTCGGCCGCGGTCAGTTCGCCTCCGACCTGCCGCAGTTCGCTGTGCTCGCGTGCCAGGACCGTGCCGACCGCCACACGTCCGGGGTCGGTCAGGCGGATCAGCGGCGAGCGCTGGTGAGCCGGGTTCGGAACGGACTCGACGTACCCGAGGGCGGCGGCGTCGTTGACCATGCGCTGGACGAACTGCCTGCTGACCGAAAGGGAACGGCCGATGTGCGGGACGGTCAGCGGTGTGTCGTACGCCCGCAGCACCTCAAGCACGGTGCGAACTCCGACGGACATCCCCTCGATCGTCTCGGAGGCCTCCACCTTGCGGTACGCGCGCCGGTAGAGCGGGCCTACGAGCGCGAACACCTCGGCGAGCCGGGTGGCGAGCTCGTCGGGCGGCAGCGGGGCGTCGGCGTTCTCGGGCTTCTGCTTGGTCACGGGACCAGGATGACACCTCAGTCCCCCGAATGACACCTGAGTTGTCATAATCATCGGAAGATGGCACCTTGGTTGTCATGATGCTCTCCTCGGAACTGAAGTGGTTCACCAGCGACGACGGCGAACTCGCCTACCGCGACGAAGGCGCGGGCCACCCGGTGGTCCTGCTGCACGCCGGGTATCTGACGCACGAAATGTGGGACGCCCAGGTGTCCGCGCTTGCCGCGGACCACCGCGTCATCGCCCCGGACGCGCGCGGCCACGGCGACTCGGCGAACGCGTCCAAGCCCTTTCGCCAGACCGACGATCTGGCCGCGCTCCTCCGCCACCTCGGCATCGGCCCGGCGGTGCTCGTCGGCATCTCGATGGGCGCCGGCATCGCGGTCGACACCGCGCTCGAACACCCGGAGCTCGTGGCCGGCCTGGTGATCAGCGGTGCGGGTACGTCGGAGCCGGAATACTCCGACCCGTGGGCGTTGCAGATCTTCGCCGACCAGGCGACGGCGATGGCCACCGGCGACGTCGAGGGCTGGTTGAGCGCCGCCCTGCGGAGCGCCGCCGGCCCGACCCGCGAGTTCGCCGACATGGACGCCGAACTGATGCGCAGACTCCGCGAGATGACAGTGCGTACGGTCTCGAAGCACACCCTGGACGAGGAGAACGTCACCGTTCCGGTCACCGACACGTGGTCCCGCGCGACCGGGATCACCGTGCCGATCCTGGCCATCCACGGCGCGTTGGACAGCCCGGATCTGATCGGCATGGCCGAACGACTCGTGGACAACGCGCCGCACGGCCGCTCCGCGACGATCGACGGGGTCGCGCACTACCCGAACATGGAACGCCCGGACGAATTCAACATGCTCGTCCGGGAGTTCCTGCGCGACGTGTACGGGGCGGCCCGCTGACATCATGAGGTCGGCAGACACCGTCCCCGGGTCGGCCGTATACGCGGCCGGGGCGGCCCCGTGCGGAGGGCGGCCGGACTGCGATCGTCTGCGCGCCGCGAGGCGGACCCCACACGGGAACACGCGCCCCGATCGGCACCGGGGCCGCGCCCGGGCTCAGCGGCCCAGGTACACCGGCAGTTCGGCCAGGGCGTTGTTGAGGTTGGAGCGGACGCGGCGGGGCTCGCCGGTCAGGTCGATGCGCGGGTAGGCGGCGATCAGCTCCTCGAAGAAGACGCGGCCCTCCAGACGGGCGATGTGCACGCCCAGGCAGAAGTGCTCGGCGAAGCCGAAGGACAGGTGCGGGTTCGGGCGCCGGAAGATGTCGAAGCCCTGCGCGTCCTCGAACACCTCCTCGTCGCGGTTCGCCGACGTGTAGTACATCGCGACCTTGTCGCCCGCCTTGATGCGCACCCCGCGCAGTTCGACGTCCCGCGTCGCGGTCCGGCGGAAGTAGTGCAGCGGGTTCGCCCAGCGCAGGATCTCCTCGACCGCCCCCGGCACCAGCGACGGATCCCGGCGCAGCGCCTCGAACTGGTCCGGGTGGGTGAGCAGCGCATGCAGCCCCGCCGCCAACATCGTCTTCGTCGTGTCGTTCCCGGCGGTGACAAGCTGCATGAAGAAGGAGCCGAAGTCGGCGTCGGTCATCGCCCTGCCGCCGAACTCGGACTCCAGGATCAGCGTCGTCAGATCCTCACGAGGCTCCTCGACCCGGCGGCGTGCGGCGAACCCGATGGCGTACGCGACCATCTCGCGTGCGGCGGCGCCCGGGCCGTAGCCGTCCCCCTCGGTGCCGCCGACCTCGGGATCCTGTTGGCTGGTGGTCCGTTCCGCGAGGCGGTGCAGGTGGCTCCAGTCCTCTTGCGGCAGGCCCATGAGCTCGCCGATCACCTGCGTCGGCAGGCCGGCGGTCACGTCGTGGACGAATTCGACGTCGCCGTCCGACCGCGCGAAGATCTCCCGGCAGATCTCCCGGATCCGCCCCTCCATCTCCCCGACGACCTTCGCGGTGAACGACTTCACCAAGGGCTTGCGGTACGCCCGGTGGCGCGGCGGGTCCATCGCCAGCAGGGTCCCGCGCAACGCCGCCAGGCGGGCCTCCTCCATGTCCTCCAGAACCACTCCGCCGGTCTCCGCCGAGAACAACTCGGGGTGCTGGGAGACGTACTCGACGTCGGCGTGCTTCAACACCGCCCAATAGCCGGGCTCACCGGGCATGTCCTGCCAGAACACCGGCTGGGTGCGGCGGAGTTCGGTGAACAGCTCGTGCGGCGGGCCCGCGACGTACAGATCGGGCGTGTAGATGTCGGGCATCGCGGTGGTCATGGCGGGACTCCTCCGGAGGCGGTTGCACATCAAGGGTGTTCGGGGACGACGGGGCCGGC
>NZ_JBPKBH010000002.1:294081-319654 GCF_051388915.1 Yinghuangia sp. YIM S09857
GCCACCACCTGCCGCCGGGCGCCGGGTCCGTGGGCGGCGCCTCGACAGGTCAGCCGCTCAGCCCCACGCGGTCCATGAACAGGCTTCCCGCGTTGTACAGCTGAACGCCTGTCACCCGCTCGGCGTAGATGATCCCGACGGACGACTCGGCGTACACCCACACCGGCAGGTCCTCGACCATCGCCTTCTGGAGCGTCGCGTACGCCTGCTTGCGCACGGCCGGGTCGGAGCTCGCACGGGCGTCGTCGAGCGCCTTGTCGGCCTGGGCGTTCTTCCACCCGTTCTGGTTGAGCGGGCTCGCCGAGTGGAAGAGGCTCCACATCTCCGGCTCGGGGTCGGGCAGCCACGACTGGTACTGCCCCGCCTGGAAGTTGCGCTGCACGTTGAACTTCATGACGAACGCGGCGATGTCCAGCGGCTCGATCCGCACCGACACGTTCCGGTACTGGTCGAGGCGGCTCTTCATCAGCTCGGCGACCTTGATGCCGGTCTGCGAGATCGTGTACGTGAAGTCGACCTTCTTGCCCTCGGCGGCGAGTTCGTCGAACAGTCGCTGCGCTTCTTCCTTGTTCTGTGCCGCCTGCGTCGCCGCCGGGTCGAAGAACGGCGACGAGTGGTTGAAGAAGTTCTTCGCCGGCACGAAGCCGTTGCCGAGCGTCTTCGGCACTTCGGCCGGGTCGAGCGCCAGCGCCAGCGCGCGCCGCGCGCGGATGTCGTCGAACGGCGCCCGGCGGAGGTTGAACGCGATGTGCTGGCCGCCGATCAGACTCAGCTGCGTGACCCGGAGTTCCTTCGCCGCGCGGTCGAGATAGTCCGGGTACGAGCTGGGCACCATGTCCGCGCCGCCCGACTTGACGGTCGTGTACTGCTGCTCGCGGTCCTGCACCGCCTTGATCGTCAGCTTGTCGAGCTTCGGCAGTCCCTTGTCCTTCTGCCAGTAGTTCGGGTTCCGCACGAACACCTGCTCGCTGCCGCGCGTCCAGCTCTGGAGGACGAACGGCCCGGCACCCACCGGCTTCGTGCCCGCCTCGGCGACGCCCTTGGCCAGCGCGGACGGTGCCGCGATGTAGGTGAGGCGGGCGGCCACAAGACGGTCGAAGTTCGGGTTGGCGGACTTCGGGGTGATCTCCAGGGTCAGCGGGTCCGCGACCCGGAGCGTGAGACCCGTCGCGTACGAAGTCTGGGTCGAACGCGTTTCCGGTTTGGCGTGGGTCTCCCAGGTCAGCTTGACCGCGTCGGCGGTGAAGTCGGTGCCGTCGGAGAACTGCACGCCGGGACGCAGCTTGAGCGTCCAGGTCGCACCGCCGTCAGCCGTCGTGAGGCTCTCGGCGAGGTGCGGCTTCACCCTGCCGTCGGTCGGATCGAGGTAGACCAGCGGGTCGTACAGCGCGGCCAGCCGGGGTTCGTCGGCCACGGCGACGCCGCTCGCGGTGAACGGGTCGAGAGCGCGTGAGTCGCTCAGCGCCAGCATGGTGAGGCTGCCGCCGGCCTTGGCCTCCTGGGTCGCGCCCGCCGGGGCCTTCGCCGTGTCGGAGCCGCCGCACGCGGTCAGGGCGATGGCCAGTGCCGCGCAGGCGGCGGCCGCGCCACGGGTACGAGTGCGGGCGCCAGGCGCGCGCCGACGGGCCGGAATACGTCTCAGGGGCATGACGGTGTCTCCTCCTGGCGTGGTGCACGGGGCTGGGACGGGAACTGGGGCACGGGCGGGGCGGGGCAGGGCTGGAACCGAGTCGGAGCAGGCCGGGTCGACTGGGTCAGTCCGGATCGAGTGGGTGTCAGTCCGGGTCGGGTGGGTGTCAGTCCGGGTCGGGTGGGTGTCAGTCCGCGAGGCCGAGCACACGGCGGGCGTTGCCGTACAGGAACCGCGGCCATACCTCGTCCTTGAAGGGCACCTGCGGCAGGTCGCCGAAGATGCGGTCGAGGGACAGGCCCATGGGGAAGTACCCGGCGTAGATGATCTTGTCGGCGCCGCGGGTGTTGGCGTAGTCGACGATCGCCCTGGGGTAGTGCCGTGGGGCGAACGCGCTGGTGGAGTAGTGCAGTCCGGGCCACTTGAGCATGAGCTTGACCGCCAGCTCGGTCCACGGCTCGCAGCCGTGTCGGGTGACGAGGACCAACTCGGGGAAGTCGTACATGACTTCGTCGATCAGTTCGACGTGCTGCGCGGCCATCGGCAGGCGAGGCCCCGGCACACCCGCGCAGACGAACACCGGGATGCCGAGCTCGACGCATTTGGCGTAGATCGGGTACATCTTCTTGTCGTTGATCGGCACCTGCGGGAACGCACCCGCCGGGAACAGCGACGCGGCCCGCGAGCCGAACTTCTCGTGTTCCGCGACAAGTTGCCGTACCGCGTCCATGCCCTGATTGGGGTCGAGACTGCTGCATCCGACGAAGCGCTCCGGGTGGAGCCCGACGGCGCGCCGCGCGGTCTCGGTGCCGAGGCCGACCAGGCCCTGGGCGATGCCGTGGCGGTCCATCTCGGCCAACGTGACCGCGATCGGGTCGTCGTCCGGCAGGTCCCTCGGGACGTCCTTGAACATGTACTCGGCCGGGAAGCGCATCTGCTCGCGCGACTCGCGGTCCTTGGTCTGGCGGCGGATGAAGTCGTACTGGGCGTCGCCTGGTTGCGGGAAGCCGATCATCGTGTCGAACACGGGTTGTCCGACGGGGA
The DNA here is from genome assembly GCF_051388915.1 of Yinghuangia sp. YIM S09857. Classification (NCBI taxonomy): domain Bacteria; kingdom Bacillati; phylum Actinomycetota; class Actinomycetes; order Kitasatosporales; family Streptomycetaceae; genus Yinghuangia; species Yinghuangia sp. YIM S09857. The sequence continues at coordinate 296,756 of NZ_JBPKBH010000002.1, forward strand.
AGCCCATGAGTTGCTCCGAACGTGGTTGGTGCCGGCGCGGTCAGCCGCCGGTTTCGAGGAGGCGCTTGAGGACCTTGCCGGTGTCGGAGTACGGGAGTTCGGTGCGGAACTCGACGTACGCCGGGACCTTGAAGGCGGCGAGGGCTTCCGCGACCCACCCGCGGACCGCGTCCGCGGTGAGTGCGGCACCGCGGACGGGCACGACGACGGCCTTGACCTCGTGGCCGAGGACGGTGTGGTCGACACCCACGACCGCGGCGTCCGCGATGTGCGGGTGTTCGACGAGGCGGTTCTCGATCTCGACGGGATAGATGTTCTCGCCGCCGCGGATGATGAGGTCGCGCATACGGCTCTCCAGGTGCAGCATGCCGTCCTCGATCCGCCCGAAGTCGCCGGTGCGGTACCAGCGTTCATCGTCGATCACGGCCTCGGTCGCGGCCGGGTCGGCCCAGTAGCCGAGGAAGACTCCGGGGCCTTGCAGGTGGATCTCCCCCACCTCTCCGTCGGCGGCCTCACCGCCGTCCGCGGCGCGGATCCGGACGCGCGTGAGCGGAATCGGGGTGCCGACCGACGACGTCGCACCGTCGACGCCGGCCAGGACGGTGCCCGCGCCGAAGGTCTCCGTCATGCCGTAGCCGTTGCTGACCTGGGCGTTGGGGAAACCGCCACGGATGAGGCGGAGGAGTTCGGGAGCGAGGTTGGCGCCCCCGCATCCGAGGGCCGTCACCGCGGAGAGGTCGAACGCACCGAAGCGCGGGTGGCGGAGGAGCCGCCAGTACTGCGCGGGGACGCCGCTCCACCGGGTGATGCGGTGCCGGGCCATCAAGTCCAGGTGGACGCCCTCGTCCCAGCGGCCCGGCGGCGGGAAGATCGCGGTGCCCGCGTTGAACGGGCCGGTCGCCAGGATGTTCGCGGCCCCCGAGACGTGGAAGAAGGGGGACGTCACGAGAGCCACTGGAGTACGGGCGGCGGGCTCGTGGTCGCCGGGCCGGTCGGCCGGGGCGGGCGCCGCCTCCGCCCGTGCCCGTGCCGCCGCCGTCGCGCTGTGCAGGGCCCACGCCTGCGCGAAGTAGACGATGTTGCGGTGCGAGATCACGGCCCCCTTGGGGCGGCCGGTGGTGCCGCTGGTGAACAGGATGACCGCGGGGTCGTCCTCCGCGAGGGACACGCGCGGGAGTTCCGGCTCGGCAGTCGCCGCGCGGCGGGCGTCGGCGGCGTCGGCGGCGTCGGCGGCGTCGGCGAAGGCCTGGAAGTCGATCGCGGACACGCGCTGCGCCCGCAGGATGTCCACGCGTTTCGCGTCGGCGAGCACGACACGGGGCTCGGTCAGGCGCGTGCCGTACGCGAGTTCGGGCCCCGCCCACCAGCCGTTGAGGCCGACCGCGATCGCGCCGAGTTCGAGCACCGCCCAGTACGCCAGCACGTGTTCGAGGCTGTTGGCGCCGGCCAACGCGACACGGTCGCCCTTGCGCACGCCGTACACGTCCGCGAGCAGCGAGGCTCGCGCGCTGATCAGGCGCAACGCCTCGCGGTAGCTCGTCGTGCGCCCGGGAAACACCAGGAACGGCTGGTCCGGCCGCCGGTGCGCGGCGTGGGCGAGCATCGCGGGGAGATCGGTGTGGCGGCGTACGAACACCTCGGCCGGCGACCCGAGCACGTCTTCGACCGCGGTCTCGAACGGCATGCCCGCACCGGTGAGCGCGGCGAGGGCGGCGGGCGGAACGCCGTCCCGGCCCCAGGCGAGGACGGATGCGGAACGCGGCTTCGACACTGCGGCACCCCCTGTGCGGGCGGTCGGTCGGGAAGGTCGTCGGCGGCGGGTGCCGATGCCGGGCGAAACTAGAACACAATTTCAGATCTCACAAGAGGCAACACCGCCACGTCGTCATGAGGTTGTTCCGTGCCTTGTTCAGCCCTGGCACGAGATCGACCGGACAGCTCTGGAAAAATTTAGAATGGCCTTCTAGTCTCTGCTCGCACGCTCGACCTGCCTGCCGAACGATGGAGTGCCCCGTGGCCGCTACCGCCCTCGACTTCCGCTGCTTCGACTGCGACAACCACTACTACGAGGCCGAGGACGCCTTCACCCGCCACATCGACCGCCGCTTCGCACGGCGCGCGATGCAGTGGGTCGAGATCAAAGGACGGCGGCGGCTGCTCGTGGGCGGCAAGCTCAACCGGTACATCCCCAACCCCACCTTCGACCCGGTGTCCAAGCCCGGTGCGCTCGACGAGTACTTCCGTGGGCGGAACCCGAAGGGGCTGGACACCTCCGAGTTGTTCGGCGAACTGGAGCCGATCTCGCCGGCGTACCGCGACCGCGACGCGCGGCTGGCGGTGATGGACGACCAGGGGGTCGAAGGCGCGGTGTTCCTGCCGACGCTGGGCGTCGGCATGGAGCAGGCGCTGGTGCACGACATCCCGGCGGCGGTGGCGGCGTTCCGGGCGTTCAACCGGTGGCTCGACGAGGACTGGGGGTTCGCGTACCGCGAGCGGATCTTCGCCGCGCCGTACATCACGTTGTCCGACCCCGACGAGGCGGTGCGCGAGGTCGAGTGGGCGATCGGACGCGACGCGCGTGTGCTCGTGATGGTGGGCGGGCCCGTCACCACGGAGTCCGGGCGGCGCGCGCCCGCGGACCCGGCGTTCGACGGCTTCTGGGCGCGCGTCAACGAGGCCGGGCTGACCGTGGTCTACCACGGCGGTGAGTCGCACTACACGAAGTACCTCGCGGACTGGGGGGAGCCGGCCGAGGTCGAGGCGTTCCGCGTGCACCCGTTCCGCCGCCTGGTGTCCGCCAATCCGGTGCAGGACACTTTCGCCAGCCTGCTCGCGCACGGGCTCTTCGACCGGTTCCCGAACCTGCGGATCGCGGCGATCGAGACCGGCTCCGACTGGGTGTTCCACCTGTTCGAGAAGCTGACCAAGTCGTACGGGCAGACGCCGCAGATGTGGTCGGAGGACCCGCGCGACACCTTCCGGCGGCATGTGTGGGTCGCACCGTTCTACGAGGACGCGCTGGCCGGGCTACGTACGCTGATCGGACCCGAACGCATCCTGATGGGCTCGGACTTCCCGCACGCCGAGGGCCTCGCGGAGCCGGCGGCGTTCGTCCGCGACCTGCACCGCGCGGGGTTCTCGGACGCGGAGTGCCGCCTGGTCATGCGCGACAACGGCGCGGCGCTGAGCGTACGGCGTTCGGCCTGAGGTCGGGACCGGCGCGTCGATAGGCTTCCGCCATGCTCCCCAACACCTCAGCTCCGCTGTCCGTCGAGGTCATGACCGGCGGGCAGCTCGCCCGTCGGGAGCGGCTGACCCGGGCCGTCGTGGACCTGGTGGCGGAGAGCGGGGCGGACAGCTTCCAGATGAAGGACGTCGCCGACCGTTCCGGTGTCGCGCTGGGCACGGCGTACCGGTACTTCGCGTCGAAGGACCACCTGCTCGCCGTCGCGATGTCGGAATGGCAGCGGCGGCTGACCGACCGGATGCTCGCCGACTTCGACCGGCGCGGCGTGCCCGCGGTACCCGTCGTCGAGCGCGTCCTCGACTACACCAACCGCGAGATCCGCGGCTTCCAGCGGCACGCGCACTTCGCGGGTCTGATGGTGCGGATCTACACCTCCACCGACCCGTTCGCGAGCGAGGCGATGCGGGAGATCTCGCGCAACAACAGCGCGGTCATGGAACGCCTCCTCGCCGACGTCCCCGACCGACCGCGCGCGATCGCCCGGAACGCCGTCGAGTCGGTGCTGATGCACGCGTTGACGACGTGGGTGACCGACCGGTGCACGATCGCCGACGTCTTCGAACGCGTGGAGGCGACAGTGCAGTACGTGCTCGCCCCCGAACGCCTGGCAGCGGCGACGGGGGCGGGCACCGCAACGGACTGACGCCGCGTGCCGGGCCGCGTCAGGACTTCCCGGCCGCCCCACGCCTGGTACCCAGCAGCGGCAGCAGGTTGACCAGGAGGCCCGCGACGGCCACGCCCGTGACCAGGTTGGCACCGGGACGGAACGAGCCGAAGTCGGCGTCCCCGGCCGTGACGCCCGTGGTCACCGCGGTGACGACGGCGAGCACGAGGGCGGCGCCGACCTGCCCGGAGGTCTGCACGAGGCCGGATGCGAGGCCCTGCTCGGAGTCGTCGATGCCCTCGGTGGCCTGAGCCATGATCGAGCTGAAGCCGAACGCGAATCCGCCGCCGAGAAGGAGCATGGCGGGCAGGACGGTGACCAGGTAGTTCGGGGTGGTTCCGGCGGTGGCGAGGAACCACACGTACCCGAGGCTGAGCGATGCCATCGCCGCGACCAGGAGCGGCGGTGTGCCGAACCGGTTGATCAGACGCCCCATGACCGGCGACCCGAAAGCCACCACCAGGCCGGCCGGGAGAAGCGCCATCGCCATGCGCAGGGCCGACCATCCGAGGCCGTCCTGGAGGTACAGGGACATCATGAACTGGAAGCTCATGTAGGAGCCCATGAGCGCGACCATGCTGAGGTTGGCGCGCACGACCGTGCCGACGCGGAGGATGCCGAACCGGACCAGCGGGTGGGCGACGCGTTTCTCGACGATGACGAACGTGAGAAGCAGGATCGCGGCGAGCAGGATGGAGCCCAGGGTCAGCGGCGCGCCCCAGCCCCGTTCGGGTGCGGACACCACGGTGTAGACGGCCAGGAGCATGCCGCCGCTGAGTGTCACCGCGCCGACGAGGTCGTGGCCGCCCGAGTCGGCGGGGCGGTCGCGCGGGATCAGGAAGTACCCCGCGACCAGCGCGAGGATCGCCAGGGGGACGGGGGTCAGGAAGGTCCAGCGCCATCCGACGCTGGTCAGCAGGCCGCCCAGGATCAGCCCGGAGGAGTAGCCGCTTGCTCCGAAGACGGAGAAGACCGACAGGGCCTTGTTGCGTGCGGGGCCTTCGGGGAAGGTGGTCGTCAGGATGGACAGCGCGGTCGGGGCGGTGAAGGCGGCGGCCAGACCCTTGACGAAGCGGGTGGCGATCAGCATGCCGCCGCTGTCGACGATCCCGCCGAGCAGCGACGCGGCGGCGAACACCGCGAGGGCGACGAGGAAGACGCGCCTGCGGCCCAGCAGGTCCGCGGTGCGCCCGCCGAGCATCAACAGGCCGCCGTACCCGAGCACGTAACCGTTGACGATCCATTGCAACGACGTGGCGGACAGGCCGAGTTCGTGGCCGATCGACGGGAGGGCCACACCCACCATCGACACGTCGAGGCCGTCGAGGAAGAGCACCAGGCACAGGACGGCGAGGATGCCCCACAGTCGGGGGGTCCAGCGCGGATCGGCGGCGGACGGGGTGGCGGGAGGAATGGGGTTCTCGCGAGGGTGCGGCCCCACGATCGTCTCGGTTGAGGGGGACATGACGTCCAACTTAAATGCACGTGCATTGAATGTCTACGCATAAAATGCGAGTGCAAAAGATTCCCTTGCATGATAGACGCCGCCGACGCTACCGTTGCCGCATGAACACGGAGTCCGTGCTGGTCGACCAGTGGCGCAGCTTGCTGTCCGAGTACAGCCGGGTCGCCCACGAGCTCGATCGCGCACTCCAGCACCACCACGGCATGACGATGAGCGAGTACGAGGTCCTCGACCGCCTGGTGGACGCCGGCTGCAAGGCACGCGCCCAGGAGCTCGTCGGCGACCTCCACCTGAGCCAGAGCGCGCTCTCGCGGGCCGTCTCGCGCATGGAGAAGTGCGGCCTCGTCGAACGCGCGATGTGCGACACGGACCGCCGCGGCGTCTTCGTCACCGCCACGGACGCCGGCCGGGCCGCCCACTCCGCCGCCCGCGCCACCCAACTCGACGTACTCAAGCGGCACTTGTCCTCATAGGAGGCACCGCCGGCGCCGACACCGTGTGCTCCGCATCTGCTCCTGACCCCGCCGGACCGCCCAGGCGAACGCGACTGCGCCCTCCCCCGGCACCGGCGTCGCCGTCCGCGTCCGCGGCGGGAGAGTCGGCGCGTCCGTCCCGCCGGATGCCGGGGACGATCACCGGGCCCGTTTCGTTCCGCCGAACCGACACCCGCCGGGCCGTCGAAGTGCGGGGGCATGCCGGTATGATCACGGGGGTTTACTTGTCACAGTCATGGATCTGCGGCGGCGTCCGGACGCGGGCGCCGGAACAACGAGGAGCACCGCGATGGCCGAACCGGTTACCGACGCGGCCGCGGTGGCCGTCGCCGCCATCGAGAGCCTGATCGAGGGGGACGTCCCGGACGTCACGTCCGTCCCCGAGGAGGCCTTCGACCTGGTCGAGAAGGTCCGCGACCTCGTCGAGTCCACGGTCCTCACGGATGTCGGCCCGGACGTGCGGTCGGCCGCCGCGCTCCTGGTGGAACAGGCGACCGCGCTGCTCAAGGGCGCCACCCACGACTCGGCCGTGCGGTTCGCCCGGACCCCCGACGGCCGCATCGACCAACTCGCCCAGGCGGGCTCGGGCATGCTCAACCCCCAGGCCCCGCGCCTGGTCATCCGCCCCATCCTCGGCGCCGTGGACATCGGGTCCGAACCGCGGTCGGTGGAGGTCGTCGCCGACTGCACCCTGACCGCCGCCCACAGCGGCCCGCCCGGACGCGCGCACGGCGGCGTCGTGGCCACCCTGCTCGACCACATCCTCGGCATCTCCACCTCGGCGGCCGGCTGGCCCGGCTTCACGGCAGGACTCGAAGTCCGCTACCGCGACGCGACACCCTACGGCGTGCCCCTCGAAGTCCGGGCCCGATGGACCCACCGCGACGGCCGCAAGAGCTTCGCCACCGGCGAGATCGTCGCCGACGGCCGGATCACCGCCGAAGCCACCGGCGTCTTCGTGGCCCCTCGCGACATGCAGGCCCGATGGCGCGGCGACACCGACCTTCCGCAGCCGGACAACGCCGCGAACTGAGCCGGCCCCCTGGCGGTCGGACGTCTCCCGGGCAGGGCCGCCGGCGCGGATCCGCGCGAACCGAAGTCCCCGCACGGCCGCGGTAAGCGGGCCTCGGCCCCTACGGGGCGGGGCGCGTGGCCCGCGTGAAGCTCATGCGGGAGATCATGAGGGGGTCGCGGAGGTGGGTGTGATCGCGCACGACGGTGTCGCGGTCGCCCGGGCGCATGGGTGTCATGACGATGGCGACCTCGTATTCCGAGGGTGATTGCCAGAGGTCCTGCCATGTGAGGCCGCCGCACAGCCAACGCTTGGCACCGGCAAACGCTTGCACGGGCCACGGGCTGCGCGGAGTCCCGTACATCCTGCTGCCGTAGCCGGGCAGGACCTCGTGGTCCAACGCCCGTGCGGGCGGCGCTTGTCGGCGGCCCTTTCGGGCCGGCTGGGCCCCTGCGAATCGTCCGCGTCGTCTCGGTCCGCATCATGTTCGGCCGTCTCGTCCACGGCTTGCCCCCCGAGAGTTGAGCCTGAGAAGTGCCGACTGTATTCGTACGGGGGCGGCAGGGTGGGTCTCGGGATCAGTTGCCTCGGGGGGCGTACATGATGACGGCCACGCCTGCGAGGCAGATGAGGGCGCCGGTGATGTCCCAGCGGTCGGGGCGGTATCCGTCGAGGGCCATGCCCCAGGCGAGGGATCCGGCGACGAAGACGCCGCCGTAGGCGGCGAGGATGCGGCCGAAGTTGGCGTCGTCCTGGAGGGTGGCCACGAAGCCGTACGCGCCGAGGGCGATGACGCCCGCGCCGATCCAGGCCCAGCCGCGGTGCTCGCGGGTGCCCTGCCAGACCAGCCACGCGCCGCCGATCTCCAGGACGGCGGCGGCGAGGAACAGGGCGATGGAGCGCAAGATCGTCACGACGGCGAGGGTACCGAGACCCCGATCGGGAACGTCGTCACGTGGCGAGGTCGGCGAAGGGGAGGGGGCAGTGGGGGCTGGTCGCGCAGGCGGTCAGGTCGTCGCAGCCGGCGTCCACGGCGTCGACCAGGGCGGTGCGGATGGTGTGCAGGTCGGCAATGCGCGCGTCGATCTCGGCGAGTTTGGCGGCCGCGCGCTTCTGGAGCCCGGCGGCGGTTCGGGGGCCGGCGCCGTGGTGGTGACTTCCGGCCTCCAGTAGCTCGGCGACCTCGTCCAAGGTGAAGCCGAGGCGCTGCGCGGCCTTGATCACGCGCAGGAGCGCCACGGACTCGGGCGGGTAGAGGCGGTGGCCGCCGAGGGTGCGGTCCGGCGCGGCCAGCAGGCCGCGACGCTCGTAGTAGCGGAGGGTCTGGGGGTTGACTCCGGCCGCCTCCGCCAGTTCTCCCGAACGCAGGCCGGTCGGCCCGCCGGACGCGCTTGACCCGCTTGCCCCGGTGGTCACGACGGTCACTTCTGGGCCCCTCTCGCGCGGTCGGCGAGGGCTTCCAGAACGTCTGCGTGCGCTTCGGGTACGGCGATGTCCATGAGCAGGCGTCCGGCCGCGTCGTGGTCGAAGACGAAGGTGAAGAACGAGCAGCAGCCCGCCTCGCGGTCGGCCAACTCCCGGGCGACCGCATCGGCGGCCCGGTCCAGGACCAGCCTGACGCTGGTCGGCGCGGGCCGCTCCACCGCCCGCAGCGCGCCGGCGAACAACGCGTCGAACTCGGCAATGCGCAGCGGCTGCTCCGCGGTGGGCAGCGTGCAGGACTGCGGCACCCAGGTCACGGCCGCGCTCCCTTCCGTCGTCGTACGCCCCGATGGGGCCGTGCTTCGACGGTAAACCTGTACCTGGGTACCGGATGCAACCCTCGGGAGGCACGACCGACGGGACGGCCGACGCCGTGTCCGTGCGCGGGCGGCCGACGGCACGCTCCCCCGGCCCGCGCCCGTCCGCCGTCTCAGACGCGCGTCCCCGCGAGATACGTCGCCCGCACGTCGATCCCGCCGATCTCCTCCGGTGCGACCCGGCGCGGGTCGGCCGAGAGGACGACGAGGTCGGCGTACTTGCCCGGGGTGAGCGAGCCGATGACGTCGTCCGCGTGCATCTGCCAGGCGGCGTCCAACGTCTGCGCGCGCAGGGCCTGTTCGACGGTGATGGCCTCCTGCGGTGCGAGGGTGCGGCCGCTTTCGGTGCGGCGCGTCACCGCGGTCATGATGTTGCCGAGCGGGTCCGGCGGCGTGACGGTGCCGTCGTTGTGCAGGGAGATCCGCACGCCCGCGTCCAGCGCGGAGCGCGCTGCCACCCATTCCGCACCGCGCGGCCCGAACAGGTCGTCCACCAACACCTCGCCCCAGTACCGCACATGGGCCATGAAGAGGCTGCACGTGACCCCGAGGCGCGCCGCGCGCCCGTACTGTTGGGGCGTCATGGCGCCGCAGTGCTCCAGCCGCAGCCGACGGTCCGTCATGTCCGGGTGGCGGGTGAGGAGTTCCTCCCACACGTCGAGGACCATGTCGGTGGTGACGTCGCCCTGCGTGTGGCAGGCGAGTTGCCAGCCCTGCACGAAGTACGCCTCGGCGATGGCGCGGTACGCCTCCCGGTCGTAGTTGGTCCCGCCGTGGTGCGAGCACGGCAGCCCGAGGACGACGCGCGTGGCGTGCGTGTCCAGGTACGGGAACGACGTGGCGATGTTCCCGTTCCACGGCGACCCGTCCGCCCACGTCTTGATGCCCACCTGCCGCACCATGTCGTCCCCGTTGCGCAGCGGGACGTCGGTGGACAGCGCGGCGCCGGATGCCTCGTAAAGCCGCAGGCGCGCGGTCAGGCCGCCCTCGTCGCGCAGCGCGTCGAGCATCGGGCGCCGGGACGCGTGGAAGGCCAGTTCGCCGACGGTTGTCACGCCCACGCGGTTCAGGTCGGCGAGGTTCGCGCGCAGAGTCTCCGGCCCGGACGGTCGCCGGGCGAGGGCCGGGCCGATGACGGCCGCCAGCGCGCCGCCTTCGAGTCCCTTGCCGGTCGGCTCCCCCTCGGCGTCGCGGACGAAGTGCGCGCCGACGGGGTCGGGCGTGTCGCGCGTGATACCGGCGCGGCGCAGGGCCTCGGAGTTCGCGTAGACGGCGTGTGCGGAGTTGGTGACGACGGCCAGCGGGCGGTCGGGCGCGAGTTCGTCCAGCCAGGCGCGGGTCGGTTCCGCCAGTCCCTTTTGGAGCAGGCCGTCCCAGCCGAAGAGGTACGCGCCGTGCTCGGGCTCCGCGGCGACCGCCTCGCGGAGCACCGCCATCACGCCGTCCGCGGTGCGCACCGTCGTGGGACGGATGTCGCGGAGCGGGCTGCCGGTGCCGAAGCCGAGGCTGACCGGGTGGCCGTGTGCCTCGACGAAGCCCGGGAGCAGGCAACCTCCGGCGAGGTCCACCACCTCGGTGCGGGGGCCGACCATGGGCCGTACGTCGTGCGCGTCGCCGACCGCGGTGATGCGGCCGTCGCGTACGGCGAGGGCCTCGGCTTCCGGCCGGGCGGCGTCGACCGTGACCACGGAACCGCCGAGGAAGACGAGATCTGCTTCAGTGCGCGGCAAGGGTGGCCTCCTCGGTGGGGCGGGCGGCCGAGGCCCGCGGGCGGCGTGGCGGCGCCGGGGTGTGCGGGCCGGGCGGCGTTCCGTACGCCGTGCGCGCAGCATTCATGGGAGTGGTCTTCCTCGTCACCGGGGTTGAGAACGATCACGGTGGCAGGCGTTCTGGACCCGGGACAAGGACCACATCCGCGCGTGTTGACGGTGCCAGATGGCGGACGCAACGGGCGCCCGGGCGGTCCGGTCGGTGTGAGCCCGGCCACGACCCGTCCCGATGCGGCACGGGACCGGGCACGATCGGCGGCGTGTACCTTCCGCTCGACCACGACTCGCCCGAGCCGCTGTACCGCCAGGTCCGCCGGCAGTTGCAGAACGCCATTTCCGCCGGCGACTTCGGCGCGCGGCGCCTGCCGTCCTCGCGCGAGCTCGCGGCGTCGCTGGGGGTGAGCCGCAACACGGTCAATCTGGCGTACCAGGAGCTGGTCGCGGACGGCTATGTGACTGCGGAGCCGCGGTCGGGCATGGTGGTCAACCCCGAGCTGGTCGCGCGCCTCGCGCACTCCGGGGACGCGGGTGCGGCAGGCGTGGCGCCCGGTCCGCGTCCCGCATGGCTGCGGGAGCTGACCGCCCGGCCGCCCCTCGACGCGTACCCGCACATCGCCAAGCCCGCCGACTGGCAGCGGTACCGCTACCGCTTCGTCAACGGGCACCTGCCGTTCGAGACGTTCCCGGCGGCGGCCTGGCTGCGCTGCCTGCGGACGGCGCTGACCGGCGAGCACCGCGCGGCCAGCCTCCAGGACAGCCAGGACGCGGACGACCCGATGCTGCTCCGGGCGCTGTGCCGGGACGTCCTGCCCGCGCGAGGAATCGCCGCCACGCCCGAACGCATCCTCGTCACCAGCGGCTCCCAGCAGGGCATGCACCTGCTGGCGACCGCGCTGGTCACGCCGGGCGCACGCGTCGCCGTCGAGGACCCGGGCTACCCGGACGCGCGGCACATCCTGGCCCGTGCGGGGGCGGAGCTGGTCGGGCTGCCGGTGGACCGCTGGGGTGTCGTCGTGGACCCGTGGCCGGACGACGTCACCATGGCCGTCGTGACGCCGAGTCACCAGTACCCGACGAACGCCACCCTGTCGGCACCGCGCCGCGGCCGCCTGCTCGACCTCGCCACCGCGCGGGGGTTCCCGGTCGTCGAGGACGACTACGACGGCGAACTGCGGTATGTCGGACGCAGCACCCCCGCGCTCGCCTCCGCCGATCCGACGTCCGTCGTCTACCTGGGCAGCTTCGCAAAATTCCTCGCCCCCGGGCTGCGCCTGGGCTACCTGGTCGGCGAGCCTGAGCTGATCGCGTACCTGCGCGACCTGCGGCGCTACATGGTCCGGCACCCGCCGGGCCACCTCCAGCGCGCGCTGGCCCTGCTGATCGGCAGCGGCGAGTACCGCCGCTGGGTCCGCACCCTGCGGGCCCTGCTCCGCGACCGCTGGCTCACCGCGCGCCAGGCCGTCGACCTCCACCTTCCCGGCTGGCACTACGACTCGGCCGCCGGCGGCGTGAGCCTCTGGCTCCGCGCCCCCGCGGCCCTGGACACCCGCCTCCTGGCCGGCCGAGCGGCAGCCGCCGGAATCCTGCTGGAAACCGGGGAGTCGTCGTTTTTGTCCCCCCAGGCTCCGCACAACACCGTTCGCCTCGGCTTCACCGCCATCCGCGCCGAGGAAATCCCGCCAGGAATAGCCGCGTTGGCCGCGGAAGCGAAGGCCCTCCTGGCGGGCCGCTAGTGCGGTGACCACAGACCTTCACCGGTTCTCGCCGCCCTGCACCACGCCTCGCGGCGGTGCGGGCGAAGGAGGGCCGCCAGGCCCGGCGTACGAGCACGACCGAATACGAGCTTCGGGCCTGCGCCTGGCGATGCACGGCACCGAACAACGAGAACCGGCAAACGTTTGTGCCCACCGCACTAGGCGTATTGATCACGGGCGTTGTTGACGGTGGCTGGTCTTGATCATGACGAAGACCTCCGGTGTGGTGGAGGTGGCTGGGAAAGCACCCGCAGGAGGACTCCGTGTCACCGTAACGGCCGGCTAATCGTGCACGGGCGCGGGATCCCGGTCGAACGCGGCGGACCGAGGATGCCTGCGGGACCGCTCGCCACGTCCGCACCCGCGGCGCGGTGCCCTGCGCGGGGTGCGCGGCGCGGGGTGCGCGGCGCGGGGTGCGCGGCGCGAGGCGGGGTGCGCGGCGCGAGGCGGGGCGCGCGGCGCGAGGCGGGGCGCGCGGCGCGAGGCGGGGCGCGCGGCGCGAGGCGGGGCGCGCGGCGCGAGGCGGGGCGCGCGGCGCGAGGCGGGGCGCGCGGCGCGAGGCGGGGCGCGCGGCGCGAGGCGGGGCGCGCGGCGCGAGGCGGGGCGCGCGGCGCGAGGCGGGGCGCGCGGCGCGAGGCGGGGCGCGCGGCGCGAGGCGGGGCGCGCGGCGCGAGGCGGGGCGCGCGGCGCGAGGCGGGGCGCGCGGCGCGAGGCGGGGCGCGCGGCGCGAGGCGGGGCGCGCGGCGCGAGGCGGGGCGCGCGGCGCGAGGCGGGGCGCGCGGCGCGAGGCGGGGCGCGCGGCGCGAGGCGGGGCGCGCGGCGCGAGGCGGGGTGCGCGGCGCGAGGCGGGGTGCGCGGCGCGAGGCGGGGTGCGCGGCGCGAGGCGGGGTGCGGGGTGCGCGGCACGAGGCGGGGTGCGGGGTGCGCGGCGGGGTGCGCGGCACGAGGCGGGGTGCGGGCTGCGCGGCGGGGTGCGCGGCACGAGGCGGGGTGCGGGGTGCGCGGCGGGGTGCGCGGCACGAGGCGGGGTGCGGGCTGCGCGGCGGGGTGCGCGGCACGAGGCGGGGTGCGGGGTGCGCGGCGGGGTGCGCGGCACGAGGCGGGGTGCGGGCTGCGCGGCGGGGTGCGCGGCACGAGGCGGGGTGCGGGGTGCGCGGCGGGGTGCGCGGCACGAGGCGGGGTGCGGGCTGCGCGGCGGGGTGCGCGGCACGAGGCGGGGTGCGGGGTGCGCGGCGGGGTGCGCGGCACGAGGCGGGGTGCGGGCTGCGCGGCGGGGTGCGCGGCACGAGGCGGGGTGCGGGGTGCGCGGCGGGGTGCGCGGCACGAGGCGGGGTGCGGGCTGCGCGGCGGGGTGCGCGGCACGAGGCGGGGTGCGGGGTGCGCGGCGGGGTGCGCGGCACGAGGCGGGGTGCGGGCTGCGCGGCGGGGTGCGCGGCACGAGGCGGGGTGCGGGGTGCGCGGCGGGGTGCGCGGCACGAGGCGGGGTGCGGGCTGCGCGGCGGGGTGCGCGGCACGAGGCGGGGTGCGGGGTGCGCGGCGGGGTGCGCGGCACGAGGCGGGGTGCGGGCTGCGCGGCGGGGTGCGCGGCACGAGGCGGGGTGCGGGGTGCGCGGCGGGGTGCGCGGCACGAGGCGGGGTGCGGGCTGCGCGGCGGGGTGCGCGGCACGAGGCGGGGTGCGGGGTGCGCGGCGGGGTGCGCGGCACGAGGCGGGGTGCGGGCTGCGCGGCACGAGGCGGGGTGCGGGGTGCGCGGCACGAGGCGGGGCACGGGCCCTCCGCGGTCTACCCGACCCACCAGGTGCGATCAACGGACGCGCAGTCCAACTCCTCGCTATCTGGATCCATTGACCGGGCGATCTCTGGATCTTTACTGGGGCCAGTTGGGGCAGCAACCTCGGGGTTATGTGTGCATGTTCCTGCGGTGCGGTTCGGTCCTCATTGCGGTTCGGGTTTTGATGGGCGGGGGTGAACTCGCGGTGGCGGTCGGAGTCGTGGTGGCGGCCGCCGTGGTGCAGGCGGGGACCGGGGCCGGGTTCGGGTTGATCAGTGCGCCGCTTTTGGCGTTGCTCGACCGGGAGTTCGTTCCCGGGCCGGTGTTGGCGCTCACAGTGGTGATCTGCGGGGTCGGCGCGTGGCGGGAGCGCGGGGCGCTGGTCGTGCGGGATCTGCGGGGGGCCGCGGTGGCGAGTGTGCCCGGGATGGTCGTCGGCGTGTGGGCGCTCTCGGTGCTGGACGCCACGCCGATCGCGCTGGTCACCGGCGTGGTGATCGGGGCCGCCGTGATTGCGGCGTGGTGTGGTGCGCGCATTCCCGCGACCCCTTTCACGCTCTCCGCCGCGGGCGGGCTGTCCGGGTTCCTCGGCACGCTGATCGCCGCGCCGGGGCCGCCGGTCTCGCTGGTCTACCGTCCGTCCGAGGCCCCTCGGTTACGCGCCAACCTCTCGGCGTACTTCGCGGTGACCGCGGTCGTCACGCTCGTACTACTGGGTGCCGCAGGCAAGTTCGGTCGGGCGGACGCCATACACGCCGCCGTCCTCCTCCCCGCCGGGCTCACCGGTGCCGTGCTCGGCGGACGCCTCGGCAGCCGCCTCAGCGGTCGGACGGTCGGACAAGCCGTCCTCGCCGTCGCGTTCGCCTCGGCGGTGGTCGTCACCGCCAAGGCGGTCGCGGCGTGACAGCACGGCATGGTCAGGGGACGGTCAGGGAACGGCGACGGCCTCGATGTGCGAGAAGGTGCCGTACCGTCCCATCTCGCCCCAGGCCGGCCGCATAGCGGTGACGGCCAACAACTCGCCCGGCGGCAGCGGCGCCGAGACGCGCGCGGCGGTTTCCAGGGCGGCCAGCGTCACGTGGGGGCGGAAGTCCTCGCCCGCGCCGCTCACCACCGGCAGCCCGAGGTCGTGCGCGTGGTCCGCGACGCAGCGGTGCGCGGCCTCCAGGACGGTGCGCCGCAGCGCCTCCAGGCCGACGTACACACCGCCCTGCGGCAGGTAGCGGTCGCCCACCGGGAACGTACCGAACTGGAGCCCGGAGAATTTCACTTCGATCCTCGCGGGCAGCGACTCCGCACAGCGCGCCCACAGCTCGGCGGCCTGCTCGCCCGTCGCGTCGACATGCGCCAGCGTGACGTGCGGCAGGTTGGCCTCCCCGATGCGCATGATGGCGGGCACTCCGGCGGTCAGCCGTTCCGCGTACGCGCTCAGCGCGGAGTTGGCGGCTTCGTCGGGCAGCAGAATGATGCCGTAGGGCACGGGATGCGGCGTCCCCTCGTTCTCGGACCCTTCGCGGACCCTGATGGACGGATTTCGGACAGCTTCGTTCGCGAGTTGCGGTCGTCGGCGCGCGCCGCCCCGACGTTGCCAGATCGACCACCGCGACCGCGCGTACTGTCCGGATCACGCGCGCGAGCGGAACACGCGGGTCACCGCTTCGCATAGGCTCGTGCCGGACGGCGGCACCGCACGCGCAGGGCGAACGCTCGCAAGTGGCAAGACCAGTGGCAAGAGGAGATGGCCGAGTGGACCCGCAGGCTATGTCCGAGCAGCCGCACGCGATCGGTGCGCAGTTGCGCGAAGCCGGGCCCGCGCACAAGATCGTCGCCCCGGACGGCAGCAGTGCGTGGCTGGTCACACGGTATGAGGACGTCGCGCCCCTGCTCGCCGACCCCCGCCTGTCCCTCTCCAAGCGGCACGCGAAGCCCGACGGCGGCTACCGCGGGTTCGAGCTGCCGCCCGCGCTGGACGCGAATCTGCTCAACATGGACGCCCCGCAGCACACGAGGCTGCGGCGGCTGGCCGGTCCGGCCTTCGGGACGCGCCACGTCGCCGGGATGCGCCCCGCATTGGAGGTTGCCGCCCGCCGGCTCGCCGACGAGCTGGCCGCGGCAGGCAGCGTAGACCTCGTCGCCGACTTCGCGACGCCCTTCTCGGTCCTCGTCATCTCCGAACTCCTCGGTGTACCCGAGGAGTCCCGCCACCGCTTCCGAGCCTGGACGACCGGCCTGCTCGGCGCGGGCGCGACCCGCGAGGGCATGCGCGAGATCGTCGGCGAGATGCTGCGCTTCTTCACCGGGCTGATCGCCGACAAGCGCGCTACGCCCGGAGCCGACGTGCTCTCGGCGCTCGTCGCCGCCCGCGACGCCGACGACGACCGGCTCACCGAGGACGAGCTCACCTCGCTGGCGTTCCTCCTCCTCTTCGCCGGCTTCGAGAACTCCGCGAACCTGATGGCGAGTTGCCTGCACGCGGTGCTGTCCGATCCGGAACTGCTGCGGAGCGTGCGCCAGCCCGGCGGCACCGCCGCGGACCCCGAGGCGACCGCGTCGCTCGTCGAGGAGGTCGCGCGCCACGAGTCGCCCGCGCTGCTGGCCATCCGCCGTTTCCCGGTCGAGGACATCGACGTCGGCGGAGTGCCGATCCCGGCGGGCGAGACCGTGTTGCTGTCGCTCGCGTCCGCCAACCGCGATCCGCGGCGCTTCACCGCACCCGACGCGGTGGACCCGGGACGGCCGGATCTGGCGCGCCACTTGGGCTTCGGTCAGGGCGTCCACTACTGCATCGGGGCGCCGCTCGCGCGTCTGGAAGCGCAGATCGCACTCGGCGTGTTCCTCGACCGGTTCCCGAACGCCCGCCTGGATCCCGGGAGTCCACCGCGGTGGCAGCCCTCGCCGCGCGTCCGCGGGCTCGCGTCGCTGCGCGCACTGCTCGGGACCTGACCGGACGCCGGCCCCCGCTCCGACCGGCGCCAAAAGGCCCCGACACACCGCCACAAGATCGACAAATCCGCTGGGCGCCCGGAAACCGGCGTTCCGCTACCCAGTGACATCAGGCCAACTCCCGCGTCACTATTGACACATGGGCACGTCTGGTGGACAGGGTGAGCACCGGCCGAGGGTCGCGGTGCGGTTCCGCGGCGCGCGCCAGGACGTCGAACTCCCCATAGTGCGTCTGGAACAGCGTGCCAACGGCCGCTGGTACGCGGTGGTCGAGCTTCCGCGCTGGTCGGACGACGGACACGAGGTCGTCCCTTGGGACGAGCAACTGACGCTGCCCCCAGGGAGTTTCCGACAGCTTCCGGGCGAGGACTACAGCGCCCTGAAGCGCGTACGGCACCCGAACCTGAGCGTGTAGTCGCATCCGCGCCCACACGCCTGGGCAATGGCGCTGCGACCAAACCGACTTGTCTGGGAGTTTCCCCGAGGAACCGAGCGAGCCGCGACGGAGACGCATCGCGCACCAGGATCGATGCCGCCGACACCGGCGAACCTGCCGCGTCAGCAGATGAGTTGACCGGTGCGCACCCGATCGACAGGACGCCGCTGCAAGGCTCCGGGCGCACCTGCCGCCAAAACGCCGGACGCCCGGCGAGCGCTCGGGAATGCGCGCTCCACCGGGCGTCAGTCGCCCGAACCACCCGACCGCACAAGCCGGGTGGCGTGGTGTCAGGTCGGCAGGGCAGGCGGTCAGGCCGGGCTGGGCACACCGCGCGTGGTGACGATGCGGGCGGTGCCCTCGGCGAGCTGGTACGACAGTCCGACGACTGCGGAGTGCCCCGACGCGACGAGGTCCGCGAGCAGCCGGGAGCGGTCCAGCAGGACGTCGACGGTGTGCCGCACGTGCTCGTCGATGATGTCGCCGTCGCGCTCCAGTCCGGCGGCGCGGGCGGCGAGCACGCTGGGCGTCACGCGCTCGACGACGTCGCGGACGTAGCCGGTGGTCGGCAGGCCCTCGTTGACCGCGAGCCGGGCGGCCGCGACGGCACCGCAGGAGTCGTGGCCGAGGACGACGACCAGGCGGCAGCCGAGGATGTCCGTGCCGTACTCGATGCTGCCCAGCACCTCGGGGCCGAGCACGTGCCCGGCGGTGCGGACCACGAACAGGTCGCCGAGGCCGCGGTCGAAGATGATCTCGGCGGCCAGGCGGGAGTCGGAGCAGCCCAGCAGCACCGCGTACGGAGTCTGGCCGGGCGTCAGGTGGGCACGGCGGGTGGCGTCCTGGTTGGGGTGGTCCGGAATGCCGTCCACAAATCGGCGGTTGCCGGCGAGCAGCAGGTCCAGGATCTCGGCGGGCGTGAGCGCGGCGGGCGACGTCGGGGTGGCCATGGGAGGGAGCGTACGAGGAGTGCGATCTTCGCGCGCGGTGACCCGCCCAAAGGCGGCGCGAAGTGGATGTGGTAGGGGTGCCGGGCCGCGGCGCCGGGCCGTTCGCGGTCGGCCGCCTATGCGCGGCACTCGGCGGTCGGGGCTCGGCCCTCCCCGCTCACCCGAACCCCACCACCGGCTGCGGCGTGTACGGCGCCTCCAGCCGCGCCGCCTCGTCGTCCGACAGTTCGACCGACAGGGAGCCCAGCGCATCCGCGAGATGGTCCGGCTTGCCGACGCCCACGATCGGCGCCGCGACTACCGGGTTGCGCAGCAGCCACGCGAGGGCGATCCGGGCCGGGGACTCGCCGCGCTCCGCCGCGATCCGGGCGACCTCCTCGACGATCGGCCGGGCCGCGTCGTCGGCGTACAGCGTGCGCCCGTACGCGTCGGTGCCGCTGCGCTCGGTCGTGGTGCCCCACGGGCGGGCCAGGCGGCCGCGCGCGAGCGGGCTCCACGGCAGGACGCCCACACCCTGGTCCGCGCAGAGCGGGAGCATCTCGCGCTCCTCCTCGCGGTGCAGCAGGTTGTAGTGGTTCTGCATGGCGACGAACTTCGTCCAGCCGTGGCGCTCGGCGGTGTACTGGGCCTTCGAGAACTGCCACGCGAACATCGACGAGGCGCCGATGTACCGCGCCTTCCCGGCCTTGACGACGTCGTGCAGCGCCTCCAACGTCTCCTCGATCGGGGTACGCCGGTCCCAGCGGTGGATCTGGTACAGGTCCACGTGGTCCGTGCCCAGTCGCCGCAGGCTGTTGTCGATCTCGGTCATGATCGCCTTGCGGGACAGCCCGGCCGCGTTGGGGCCGCCGCGCATCGGGCCGTGCACCTTGGTCGCGATGACGACCTCGTCGCGTCGGGCGAAGTCCTTGAGCGCCCGGCCGGTGATCTCCTCGCTGGTGCCGTCGGAGTAGATGTTGGCGGTGTCGAAGAAGTTGACGCCCGCCTCGACGGCTTGGCGGATCAGCGGGCGCGCGGCGTCCTCGTCCAGGGTCCAGTTGTGCGTGCCGCGGGCGGGCGTGCCGAAACTCATGCAGCCGATGCAGATCGCGGACACGTCCAGGCCGGTGTTGCCGAGCTTCGCGTACTTCATCCGACCACCCTAGAGGGTGATCGGCCGCGGTCGCGGGCTCATGGGCGGCGTGGCCGGGTGCCCACCGCCGGGGTTGGTGACGAGGCGGCTGTCACCGGGCCGCGCGGTGCCGGGACGACGGCGCCGTGACGGGTATCGCGCGATCAGGCCAGTACCGCCTGCCCGTCCGCCCGGTGGCGTGCCATCCAGTCGGCGCCGAAGGCCACCGCCGGGAACAGCGGCACCAGCAGCGACGGCGCCGACCCGACGAACCCCTCGCCCACCGCGATGTTCTCCCGCAGCGCCGCGCCGATCAGGTCGAAGTCCCGCAGGTCCAGGACGACGTCCTCGTACTCGAACCACATCGGCCGCCCCAGCCCGTCCTGGATCACGCAGCGGTACTTCCGGGTGGCCAGCTCCGGTTGGAGGTACTCCGCCAGGTGGAAGGCGCTGAACGTCGAGAACGCGGTGCCGAGCATCAGCACCTTCGCGTCCGGCAGCGAGTAGAGCCGTGCCAGCGGCGACTGTTCGCCGAAGTGCGTGGCCGGGTTGTGGTGCCGGACGATGCCGTCCGCCAGCAGCCCCATCGCGACGAAGGACGACTGCGGGTGCCAACTGCGCACCGAGCCGGGTGTACGCCGCAACAGCTCCGGCAGCGCGCCCATCGTCGGCGACGACCGCGTCCACATCGGGTCGAACGGCGGCATCTGCCGCTTGTACGCCTCGGTCTCCGCCTCGCTGAGCCCCTGCGTGGCCCGCTGGAAGGCCCACGAAGTGTCCGAGTTCTCCTCGGTGTACGCCGGCATCACCAGCGTCCCGGCCGGACCGACCGCGTCGAGTAGCGCCCGCAAAACGCCCTGCGCGCCGCCGTCCACGGGGCCGATGCCGCGCAACGTGCTGTGCACCATCAGGACATCGCCGGGGCACACCCCGATCTCCCGCAGCGCGCCGACGATTTCGCCCACGTTCCAGGGCTTGCCGTCAGCTTTCGGCGGCGGTCCCGCGGTGACGGGCGGCCCGTTCACCGCCTCCGCCAGCCGCACGTCCGCGTCACCGCCTAGCGACGAACCCACCCCACACCCTCCAGGTCGTGCGTGTTGCCCAGGTCCGCGGCCACCCGGCCGCGGACGTGCTCGATGAAACGGATCAGATCCGGGCAGTAGACGGACGGCCCGCCGAAGCCCGCGCCCGCGCGGTAGCGGTGGGTGAAGTATCCGCCGCCGCAGACGTCGCGCACCCGGCAGGCACGGCAGGTCGCGCCGAGTCCGGCGACCCCCAACTGCCGTGCGGCCAGGGACGGGTGGCGCAGCGCGTCGTCGAACGTGTGGGTGTGTACCGACATTCCCGTGACGGCGGCCCCGTCGTACGTCGACTTGAGCGTGTCGACCTGCTCGATCATGCCGTCGGTGTCGACCACGACGACGGTCGCGGGCCCGGGTCCGAGTTGCTCGGAACTGCTCGGGCCGCCGAGCAGCAGCGCGAGCGTGTCCTCGAACAGGCGGACGCTGGTCTCCGCGCGCTCCACGCCGTACCAGCGGTCGAACGCCGCGGCCAGCCAGTCCCCGTACGGGGTCTCCGGCGCCCCGGCCTCGCGCGTCGGCGGCGGTGTGTCCCAACTCCCGTGCGGAAGCAGGAAGTCCATCGCGGGCGGGGCGTGCGAAAGCAGGGCCTCGTAGACCTCGACCGGGTCGTTCTCCACGTCGATCGTGCAGAGCAGGCCGCCGTAGAGGCCCGGCCGGGAAGGGTCCCGGAGCCGTTCGATGGCCGCCGCGACGCGGGCGTGGCTGCCGCGGCCGTCGGCGAACCGGCGGTGTCTGTCGTTCGCGGCCTCGCCGCCGTCGATGCTGACCCCGACCGAGATGCCGAGCGCGTACAGGGCGTCCAGGCTCGCGTCGTCCAGGAGCAGGCCGTTGGTCTGGATCGCCAGCGACACCCGGGTGTACTCCGGGACTTCGCGCCGCACCGCCTCGGCCAGGCGGGTGATCAGCGCCATCCCGGCGAGCATCGGCTCGCCGCCGTGCACGATGACGGTGACCGCGTCCAGCCGGTGTTCGCGGGCGTGTTCGGCGATCCGGACGGCGGTGCGGTCGGCGACGGCAGGCGCCATGGCCTTGCTCGCGTCGCGCCACGACTGGTCGGCCATCTCGTACAGGTAGCAGTAGTCGCAGGAGAGATTGCAGCGGCTGTGCACCTTGACGACAAAGTGCCGCAGCGGAACCGGCTGCCACAGCGCCCCGAACGTCCGATGGGACGCAAGGTTGGACGGCCATTCGGCATCCGGCTGTTTCCGCACCGGAGTGGGCAGAGGCTCCACCCGGGAACTCCTTTCCCGGCGCATTCGTCCGGCTGCCGAGGGTTGCGGGGCGTGGAAGGCTCTGCCCACGCCCCGCCCGTGCTGGCGCTTGTGGTCAGCTCTTGCCGACGTAGCTGTTGAAACCGCCGGCCACATAGCTGTTGAAGCCACCGGAGACGAAACTGTTGAAGCCGCCCGACACGTGGCTGTTGAAGCCGCCGACGTAGCTGTTGAAGCCGCTTCCGGCGACGCCGGCGCCCGCCTGGCGCAGGGCACGGCCCAGCGGCGAGTCGGCGAGGACGGCAGGGCGGGCCTCGGTCCGGTCCATGACCGGTACGGCGTACGACATATGTGACTCCTCGTTCCGCGTATCGGTGCTTTCGGCAAGCACCGGCGTTCGCACGGTAATCCGCGGAACGCGAGGACACGCGGTCACGGCGATTCGCCGCGTACAGCGGATACTTCGCCGCGCGGCAGGGACAGAGTCACGGCCCGATGTGCTCCGGGAACCACCGCCCGATTGGCTCAATTCCCTTCAGGGACACCGGACTTATTGAAACCCGAAGAGGCTCGGGCAGTTGCTAACCGCCCAGGCGCAAGGGGGCTCCGGTTACGAATCCGCGGATTCGTCCCGCAGCGGAAAGACCATCACCGTGCCGCCGACGGGCACGGTTCCGTCGGTGTGCGGGGCCTTTCCCGCCTCGTGCAGGCGCATGACGAGATCGGCCGTGCGCTCGCGCAGGTCGTCCCAGTCCTCGGGGGTCAGCCACACCTCGACGTCCGCGGTGACGCCGGGCCCGGCCGGGGCGCGGCGGGACGCGCGGGCGCGGAGGTTCTGCGCCAGGGTCTCGGCGAGCAGCGCGGTACCGCCCTCTGCGGCGGTGTCGGTCCCACTGTCGGAGAGCGGGGTGCCGCGTACCGCCCGATAGCGGCGCTCCAGACCCCCGCGGCGGTTGCGGGTCCCGGTGAGTTCGACGAGGCCCGCGGCGTCCAGGGTGCGCAGGTGGTGGCTGGCCAGGGCTTGGGACACGTGCAGTTCGCGGGCGAGTTCGGCGGCGGAGAGCGGGGTCGCCCACATCAGCGACATCATGCGCAGCCGCGTCGGATGGGCGAGTGCGCGCAGAACCGGGTCCGTGGTGGTCACGGCCGCCAGTAAATACCACGCGCGCGGCGGCAGGCCGCCGCAGGGCG
>NZ_JBPKBH010000002.1:319773-343108 GCF_051388915.1 Yinghuangia sp. YIM S09857
CAGGGCGCGATGACCTCCAAGCATTGACTTGGAGGTCATCGCGGGGCAGGCTCGTCGGCGTCCGCGGACAGTGGCCGTGCTCGCGGCTGTGCTCGGGCTCTGCTCGTGGCCCTGATCGCATCCGTCGTCGCGGCCTGACCGTGGCGTGGGCGCGGTCCTGCTCGTGTCCGTGTACCTGATGTGGGCGCGGCCGTGATCACGGCTGTGCCCGTGGACCGCGAATCGGAGGGTGGTGCCGTGTCCTGGGCCGTCAGCCGGGTGCTGCGCGACCGCAACGCCTGCCTCTACCTGGCCGGGGTCGTCGTCTCCGGCTTCGGCACGTCGGCGATGGCGCTGGTGAGCGGCGTGTGGGTCAAGTCGTTGACCGGCTCGAACAGCCTGGCCGCGCTCACCGGTGTGTGCCTGTGGCTGCCCACGCTCTTCGGCCCGGTCATCGGCGTCGCCGCCGACCGGGTGCGCCGGCGCACCCTGCTGGTGCGCACGAACCTCGCCATGGGAGTCGTGCTGCTCGCGCTGCTGACCGTGCGCTCCGAGGCCCAAGTGTGGGTGGTCTTCGCCGTCATGACGCTGTACGGCGTGAGCGGCGTTCTGCTCGACGCCGCGGAGGCGGGCCTGGTCGGCACGACCGTACGGGCCGAGCTGCGCGGCGAGTTCAACGGGCTGCGGATGTCCGCGAACGAGGGCACGAAGCTGTTGGCCCCGCTGGTCGGCGCCGGGCTCTTCGTACGCTTCGGCGGTCACGGCGTCGTGCTCCTCGACGCCGTGACCTTCGCGGCCGCCGCCGGGGTCTTCGCGCTGGTGCGGGTCGGTGAGGAGCCCCGCGGGCCCGCGGACCGCCCGCACTGGCTGCACGAGACCCGGGAGGGCGTGCGCGGCCTGCGGCAGCGCCCCGCACCGCGCCGCCTCGTCGTCGCGGGAGCCGCCACGATGGCCGCCGCCGGGCTGAACGGCGCCGCGATCTACGCCGTCGCGGACCAGGGGCTGCACCAGGAGCCCGCCTTCGTCGGCGTCCTGTACGCCGTGCAGGGCGTCGGCTCGGTCGCCGCCGGACTCGTCGCCGGGACGGCCCTGCGCGGTCTCCGGGAAGGCATGTTCGCGGCCGTCGGCAGTGCCGTCTTCGCGGTCGGCATCGCGCTGCGCGCCGTTCCGTCACTCGAACTCGCACTGGCAGGCAGCGCGCTCATCGGCCTGGGACTCCCGTGCGTGCTGATCGCCGCCATGACGGCGGTGCAGCGCGAGACGCCGGAGGCGCTCATCGGACGCGTCGCCGCGACCGCGAGCACCCTGATGTTCGCCCCGAACGCACTCACCGCCGCGGCGGGCGCCGGGTTGATCGCCGCCGTCGACCACCGCCTCGTCCTGGCGGCGGCGTCCCTGACGGCGCTCGCCGCGGCCGCCTACGCCGCCCGCGCCCGCGCGGTGCCCCCGGCCGAGACTCCCGGACCCGACAAATCCGAGGCCCCTACCGCTCCCTGAGCCACCGTCAGGCGCGACGGTAGGCGACGCGGCCCATCCAACGGCGGACCGCCTCGGTCAGGATGAACATGCCCGCGGTGGACACGGCCGCCGCGAGAAGGGCTCGGACGACGACCGGCAGGTCGGGATAGTGGTTGCCCGCGTACATCGTGATCGCGGTCGTGGTGACCGCGACGGCGAGCAACTGGGCGGGGAGGTCGGTGAGTTTGGGACGTCCGGGCCAGTGGCGGGATTGCAGGGTCGCCTCGACGTCGACCAGGAGCACGACCGGCGGGAACACCCAGGCGAGGCGGGTGTCGGAGAAGCGACCGGTGAAGTAGAAGGTGTCGCAGGCCGCGTAGGCGACCAACGCGAGGTACGCGAGGGCCAGGAACGTGAACAGCAAACGCCCCGGGCCGGGTTCGGGCCGACGGGTGGGGACCGCGCGTAAACCGTGTGCGGCGGTGGCGCGGTGGCGCGGCGCTGAACCTCCTTGGGCTGGTTGCGGCTTGGTTCCCGAGCCGCCGCGGGCGCCGGTGCCGGTGTCGCGAGGGCGCCCCGTCGCGGGGCGCGGTGGTTCCGTGGCGGCGGCCCCCAGGCGGCGCATGCCGGACGGCGGCGTGGCTCCGGAGCGTGCGGTTCCGGCGCGGGGCGTGCCTGCGGGTGGTGTTCCGGCGGGTGGTGTCCCGGTCCTCCCCGATCGCGGGGCGGGCGTCCCCGCCGCCGACGTCCCGCCCCGCGTTCCGGTATGCGGGGTTCCGGTTCGGGTGCCCGGCGCCCCGGGGGTGCGTACGGCGGCCTCCGGTGCCTCGCCCGGCAGCCCGAGCCGCACGCCGCGCGACGGGGTCGCCTCCCCCGCTGTCCGTCGCGGCCGCGCCTGGCGTGGTGCGGTGGGAAGTGGCGTGCCCGGAAGCGGGGTTCCGGCGGGCGGTGTGCCGGTCCGCGCGGGCGCTCCGGCGCGCCGGAAGCCCGTGCCAGTCGTGTCCGCCGGTGTGCCACCGGGTGGCGTTCCGGTCCGCGCGGACGGCACGGCGCCGGGCCCGGCCGGGGGTGTGGACGTACGCGGCGTTGCGCGGGGAAAACCGGTCGCCGGTGTGTCCGCGAGTGGGAGGCCCGTGCTCGGGGTGTCCGCGGTCGGTCCGGCGGCCGACGCCTCGACACGAGGGAAGCCGGTCGCCGGGGTGTC
Organism: Yinghuangia sp. YIM S09857; assembly: GCF_051388915.1. Classification (NCBI taxonomy): domain Bacteria; kingdom Bacillati; phylum Actinomycetota; class Actinomycetes; order Kitasatosporales; family Streptomycetaceae; genus Yinghuangia; species Yinghuangia sp. YIM S09857. The sequence continues at coordinate 322,415 of NZ_JBPKBH010000002.1, forward strand.
CGCCCGGCGGAAGCCCGCCCCGGGCGTGTCGGCGCGCGGGAAGCCGGTGGGAGGCGTATCGGTGGTGGCCCGCCCCGGCCGGTCCCGCCGCGAACCGCGGGGCGGCCGCCGTTCGCCACCGGGACGCGGTTCGCCGGTCCGCGCTTCTGCGGGGTCGGCCCGGTCGGAGGGATCGGCCCCCAGAGCCGGCAGATGGCCCGAAAGCAGACCAGAGGTCCCCGTACCGCCAGCCGGGTTCCCTTGCGGACCAGGCGGCGGCTCACCGCGCGCCTGACTCCGTACATCGCCGTCGACACCGTCCCGCGGATCGTGCCGCGGATCCGCCCCAGGCCGGATCGGCCCGCGCGGCCGTGGCACGAACACGCCCTGGAACGGTGAAGGTTGCTCCGGCGGCGCGGCAACGTCCCCTTGGCTGTGCAGCCTCGCCAACGCCGCATCGAGAACACCGGTGGCCCAGGCGGCCGTCTGCACCGGCATGCGGCCGTAGTCCGAGAGTTCGACGACCGCGTCGCGGCACAGCACCAGCCAGTCGCGGCCGCGCGCCGTCGTGGTCTCGGCCGGCACCCATTCCGCGATGGGCACCAGGAGCTCGGCGGACGCCGCCACCGCACGTGCCGCCGAAGCCACCAACTCGGGCTGGGTCGAGGCCGCGTGGGCGAGCAGGGCCAGCGCCCGGTAGCGCTGCGGGTCGGTCAGGTGCGGGCTGCTCAGCAGCGCGGCGAGGAACGTCCCGTCCCCCGCCGCCTCGACCTCCGCGACCAGGGCCGACGCGAGGGCGTCGGGGCCGATCGCCCCCCAGCGCGCGCCGTGTCCGGACGGGTACGCCGCCGACAGGATGTCCTCGTACGCCGCCAGCACCGGGACCTGCGGCGCCGCGATGTCGCCGCGCCCCCGGTGGTGCACCTCGAACCCGGCCCGCACCGCCCCCAGCGCGTCGTCGAAGGTCTGCGCGCCGACGAGTTGCTGCACGGCCAGGAGCGTCCGCAGCAGCCCCGCGTCGATGAGCCCGGACGGCATGCGCATGCGGGCGATGCGCCGTACGTGCTCTTCCTCGCGCCGGAGCAGGACGTCCAACGGTCTTTGGTGATAGGCAAGTTCACGGTCGACTCGGGTGAGGACGTCGGCCAGCGCGGCCATGTGCAGGGTGCCGACGGACAGTCCGCGGGCGTCCCCCTCGGGGACCGTGTAGCGGCGCGGGCGTTCGGGGTCGGGGGCGGCCGCACGGTCGGGCAGGTCGTCGTCTATTCCGGCGTGCCGGAGCAGGCGTATTCGGTCGGCGAAGGCGCGTGCGGCCCGCTCGTACAGCGCCTCGGCGCCGACGTCGACGAACGCGTCGGTGGTCGCGACGCGGAAGGTCTCACCGCGGCCCATGACCGTGCTGCCGGTCCAGACCGCGCGCAGGCGCGGCCACCAGTCCTCGCGGCCGCGCACGATCAGCAGGACGCGCACGGGTTGTCCGGAGCGGCGTTCGCCCAGCACGTCGAACAGCGCGTGCACCTGGTCAAGTCGGGCCTCCGCACCGTCCACGACCAGCATCAGCGGTTGGCGCACCGTCGTGAACAGCGCGAAGCCGGGCTCTTGTTGGCGCGGCACGCGGGCCACGAACCCGCCCGTCCAGGCGGCCCGCCCGCGCACGTCGCGGGTGAGGTGGCCGAGGAGTTCGTGCGCGAGTCTGGTCTTGCCGGCGCCGTCCGGCCCGGTCATCGCGGCGACGTCCGTGCGCCGCCCGTTGAAGCACCAGGCGCGCAGCGCCCGCACCGTCGCGGCGTCGCCGGACATCGGCACCACCTGCGCTGCCGGGTCCAGGAGGTAGGACGCGGACAGGTGCGGGTCGGGGTGCTCGGTGAGCAGCGGTCCGAGGTCGGCGGGCCGCAGCCGGGGCCGCAGGCCGGTCGCGGCGGCCACCGCGTCGGCGAACCCGGGCGCGCCGAGCAGCCGGAACGCCGGGAGCACCAGCAGAGTTTCGCCGCGCCAGTAGTCGGCGGCGTTGGTGGCCACCCCGACGACCGCGTCGTCGCAGTAGACCGCGGCGCCGGACATGCCCTGCCACAGGTCGAAGGAGACGTCGTCGGGCTCGGCGAGCTCGAAGACGTACATCCCGGAGCGGGCCCGGCCGCGCGGCGCGATGGCGCCGTGCAGGGTCTGCGCCTGCGTCGCGGACCGGGGGCCGCCGGGGACCTTGCGGTGCAGGGCCTGCGGGAAGCCGATCGTGGTGCACACCGGTCGGGCTCCGGGGTGGTCGCCGGTGAGCGCGCCCCAGCGCACGATGCCCAGGTCGGCGCCGAGCAGGGCGCGGTCGGCCTGGAGGAGCGCGACGTCCAGCGAGGTGTCGATCCACAGGACGGACGCCTCGTGCTCCGCACCGCCTTCGAGCGCGCGGACGACGACGGGGCCGCTGTCGCGGTTCGGGCACGCCACGTGCCCGGCGGCCAGGACGAGCCCCGGCCCGATCAGGCATCCGGATCCGCGTACTCCGGCGCGCGGGTTGACGACCTCGACGGTGCGCTGCGGCGGCGTGTCCCCCATCCCCGCGCGGTTGAGCACACAACCCCCCGATCGTCGCCCGAAAAGCGGAGACCAGTCTGCCGGAAACTCTCGACAAACAGTCTTGTTTCCGATGACAACCTTCCCCGTCGGCTTGATCATGACGCCCGCCGTGATCAAGCCGACGCAACACGCCTGCGAGGCCGGTACGTTGGCCCCTCGTCGGGTGGTCCGCGGGTCGTCGTCACGGACAGGGCCGCGGGGCGTTCTCGCGGCCAATGCGCCGGGTCTTTGTCTCGGGAGATCCGCGGGGCACGGACAGACCGCGGGTGGTGGAAACCGCAGGTTCCGGGAAGACCGCGGGGCGTGGGACGGCCGCGGGTCGTGGAACCGCAGATTCGAGGAAGGCCCCGTGCCACGGAAGGGCCCCGTGCCACAGAAAGCCCCGGATCGTGGAAGGCCGCGAGTCCTGGGGGAACCGCGGGCCGCGGGCAGGTCTCTTACCCCGGAGAGCCCGCCGGTCATGGGAGAGCCGTCGGAACCCGCAGGGATGGAGAGGTGCGCGTGCGCAGGCGTTCGGTACCCCCGTTGGCCACCGGCGCGGCGCAGTGCATCCGGGCGGTGGGCACCGTGCTGCGCTGCCTGCCCGCGGACGTGCGGACCCGCGTTGTGGACCGACTCGCCCCCGCACAGGTCCTGGCGGTGACCGCCTTCGGCGGGCTCCCCTGCGACGAGAGCGTCGCGCTCGCGCTGCGGCCGCCCGTCGAGGACGATCAGCGGCGGCACCTGCTGTGCCAGGTGCTCGCGTCCGACCGCAGGATGGGCGGGGACGACCTGCGCCGCCTGGCGGGCCGCGACGACTTCCTCACGCGGGCCGTGCTGGTCGCGCACCCGCGCCTGCCCGCCTCGCTCGTGCCCCCGCTGATCCGAGGGGCGGCGTCCGATCCGGCCGGGCTGGCGCGCACGGTCGACACCCACTCCCCCGGCCGGGTCCGGCTGCTGCTCGGCGCCGACGACCCGGCGGTGGTGTTCCAGGCGATGATCGGGGTACGGCTGCCCGCGCCGCTGCACGACAGCGCCTTCCTCGGAGCCGCCCTGCGGCTGTGGACGGAACTGGGCACCGACGGACTGCGCGACCAGGTGGACCGGTATCTCGCGACCGGGATGCCCGTGCGCACGCGCTCGAAGGGCCTCAGGCAGTTGCGGCCGTTCCTCGACATACCGCATGGGCGTGCGCACCTCGAACGACTGCACCGGTCGGCCGCCCGCGACGGCGAAACGGCCCGGCGGCTCCGGCGGGCCAGCCACCGGTTTCCCGGCCGCGACGTGTTGGCCGGGGCCGTGCCGATCGACTGGGACGCCCTGATGCGGGCCGACCGGGAGGAGCCGTTCCCGGGCCAGGCGCGCTCGGCGCTGCTCGCGCACCCGGACTGCCCACGGGAGTTCGTACCCCGGCTGCTGCGGGGCGTCCCGGCCGCCTGGACGCTCATGGCGGCGCTGGACGCGGGGACGACGACCGCCGCGGAAGTCGTCCGGTCGGCCGCTCCGGCGTGGCGGCTGCTGGACTTCATCGACGCGACGACCGAGGCGATCGGCCCGGAACCACCGGGCCCGGGGGACGGCCGTCCCGAAGACCCCGGTCCCGATCCCACGACGCACGGCACCAGGCCTCCGCTCCACGACCAACCCGATCGGGCGGGCCCCACCCCCCAGTTGCTCTCGACTCTGCCCTTCGCCTACGCCCTCCTCGACCTGGACCCCGCCGCGGCACTCGGCGACGACCCCGGCGCCTGGCTGCGTCTGCTCCGCGCGGGCCCGCACTTCGCCGGGACCGTCCCGGAGCTGCTCGCGTACGCGGGACGGCCCGGCCCCGTACCCCCACCCCGACCGCCGTTCCCCGGCGACCACGCCCGCGACGCCGCCCGCGGCGCCGCCTCGCTCCTGCTCACCCTGGCCCCCGCCCACGTCGCGACCCAGGTGGCGGCCCGGCTCGCACCACAGGAGCGCGCGGTCCGGCGCAGTTGGCCGCGTACCGCCGCCGCGCACAACGGCCCACCGGCACGTCGACACCGCCCGCTCACCCGCGCGACCTGCCTGCGCCTGCTCACCGACGAAGCACTCGACCTCGCCGCGGCGGCCCGGCCCGGATCGCGGTGGATCTGGGCCGCGCTCGGGTTGCGGCTCATCGGCGCCGACGACCTGCTCCGGCACGCCCACCCGGCCGCAGCCGCGCTCGAAGTCCTCGACCGCTCCCGCGAGTTCGACCCTGCCATTCGCCACGGAGCGGAGGCCCGGTTGCGCGCGATGGCCGCCGACGTACCGGACGGGGACGCCGTCGACGTATGGCTGGCGGCCGTCACTCTGCTCGCCGACGACTTCCCCGGCACGGTGACCGAACTCACCACAACCTCCCGTGCGGCGGCCGTGCGGAATTGAGTAGTTGTCCCCATGCCCGGCCCCCGCATCACCCGAGAAGGTGAACGGGAACCGGATCGTCCGGTGGACCGCGGTGTGCCGGACGGCGACCGGGCAACTTGGGGAGGACGGCCATCGTGCGTTTCGTCCGGCAGTGGCTTCTGCGAATCGTCAGCTTCGCGCTCACCGCGCTCTACCGCGGCTATCGGGCGCATCCCGCGGTGTGGCGCTGGACCGCGACGCACTACCACCCCCGCATGGAGCGGTTCGCCCGCCGGCACGCGTGGATGACCTGTCAGTTCGCGGCGCTGGACGTCCCGGCGTACCGCGACTACCTGCGGCGTCAGGGCTGGCGTTTCCGCTGGTTCAGCCTGGAGTCGTACCCGGAGACGGCCAAGGACAGCTACGTTCGCGCGTACCCGGAGGAACTGCGTTGCTGGCAGGGTGAGTTGGAGATCGCCGGGACGGTCGTCGACGAGTCCTCGGGGTCGTCGGGGACGCCGTACAACTGGCTTCGGTCGCGGCGCGAGCTGAATTCGGTGCACAAGAACGTGGCCGGGTACACGTCGATGGTGTTCCCCCGCAAGCGGCTGTTCGTCATCAACGCGTACTCGATGGGCGCGTGGGCGACGGGGACCAACACCGGTATCGCGATGGCGCGCATCGCCATGGTCAAGAACACCGGTCCGGACCTCGACAAGATCGTGGACACGATCCGGCACTTCGGGCCGCGCTTCAACTACCTGGTGACCGCGTACCCGCCCTTCCTCAAGCACCTGCGCGACCGGCTGGACGCGGAGGGCTTCGACTGGCGGCGCCACCGGCTGTTCGGGTTCGTCGGCGGCGAGGGCATGACCGAGGCGCTGCGCGACTATCTGGAGGAGCGCTTCGTCAAGGTGCGGTCCGGGTACGGCGCCTCCGACCTGACGATCGGCATGGCGGGCGAGAGCGACCTGACGGTGTGGCTGCGGCGGCGCCTGCTGACCGACGACCGGCTGCGCGACGCGCTGTTGGGGCCCGACGAGGGCCGCGTGCCGATGGTGTTCCAGTACAACCCGCTGGAGACGTACCTGGAGACCAACGACCGCGACGAGATCGTCTGCACCATCAACTCCACGGCGGTGCTCGCTCCGAAGCTGCGCTACAACATCGGCGACGAGGGGCGCCTGCTGAGCTATCCGGCACTGGAGGCGGTGGTGCGCGAGGACCCGGACGCCTGGGCCGAGTGCGAATCGGCGTTCCGCGGCGAGGGCATGCGCCTTCCGCTGCTTCTGCTGTACGGCCGCAAGGACAGCACGATCTCCTACATGGGCGCCAACATCTACCCGCAGGACGTCGAGTACGGCCTGTACCAGGACAACCCGATGGCCGGGCACCTGGAGGGCTTCTGCCTGACCATCGACGAGTACGCCGACCTCGAATCCCGCCCGGTGGTCAACCTGCAACTGCGCGACGGCGCCGAGTTGGACGCCGCGGAGCGCGAGAAGCTGGCGGCGGTGTGCCGGGACGGCGTGGTCGCCCATCTCGCCCGGGTGAGCCGCGACTTCGCGCAGTCGCTGGCCGAGGACCCGTCGACGGCGGACGTCCGGGTTCGCGTCCACGCTTTCGGCGAGGGGCCGTTCGCCCGCGGCACGAGCAAAATCAAGAACGTCTACCTGGTCACCGAGGGGAAGAACGCCGCATGAGAACCACCGACTTCTCCCAGGCGCCGCCGCAGGCCCGTTCCGGCGCGATGTTCATCGGCGCCACGAAGTACTCGGGCCCGCTGTCGCTGGTCCGCCTCGGCCGCACCTGGACGAAGCTCGTGCGCGACATGAAGCGCATGGACGGCTACCGCTGGCACAAGGTGTGGTGGGAATTCCCGTTCACGCTCGGCACCATCGCGTTCTTCGAGGACACCGACGCGCTGATGCGGTTCGCCCGTACGCGGCACCACCGCGATCTGATGTGCTGGGTCACCGACAACGGCACCAAGTACGCGAGCGGCGGGTGGATCCGCATCTTCACCGCCGAACCAGGCGGCTACAGCAACGGCGTGTGGCGGGCCGAGGACGGCACCATGGCCCACATCGAGGACTTCACCGCCCTGTCCACCGAGCAGACCGGGCCCCCGGTGCACCGCGCGGGACGGAGCGTCGGCACATGACGTCCAGCTCCACCCGCGCGGGCGGCCTGACCGTCGAACGCGTCACGACCCGCTCGGCGTTCGCCGAGTTCTGCGCCGTCCCGCTACGGCTCCACCCGCGCGACCGATACGTCCCGCCGATCCGCCGGGTGCTGGCCGACCTGTGGCGCGGACGCGGCCCGCACTCCCGCTACGGCCCCGTCGAGTTCCACCTCGTACGCGACGCCGACGGCCGCGCGGTAGGGCGCACCTGCCTGCACGCCAACCCCAAGTTCGACGAAAAGCTGGGCGCCCGGCACCAGTTGTACGGCCTCACCGAGTTCACCGAGGACCCGGAGGTCGCCGCCACGCTCGTGCACCTCGCCGAGGAACGGGCCCGGGCGGCCGGACGCGAGGCGTTGTTCGGCCCGGTGGCGCTGCTGCCGAACCAGACCGGCGGCGTGATCACCTCGGGCTTCGAGTCGCGCGGCTTCGTGGACTCGGCCTGGAATCCCGCCTATTACCCGAGTTTCTACGAAAGCCTCGGCTTCACGAGGAGATTCGAGGCGGCCACCTGGATCTGCGAGGACCTCGGACGGCAAGGCGTCGACGTGGACGCCGTCTTCCGGTTCGACGACGCGCGGATGCGGGACGAGTCCCTGGTGATCCGACACGGTTCGCGGAAGCACCTCGCCGAGCAGCTGCCGGTGCTGCGGACGATGCTCAACGCAAGCTTCGCGCAACTCGGCTACTACACGCCCATCGACGCGGACGAGTTGCGCGCGCAGACGGACGGACTGGCGTACCTGCTCGACGAATCCCTGCTCATGTGGCTCGAACGCGCGGGCGAACCGGTCGCGTTCGTGCTCGTGGTGCCGGACATCTCGGAGTTCTTGGCGAAGATCGGCGGCGACCTGCGGCTGGTGAACCAGGTCCGGCTGCTGGCCACCCGCCGCCGCTACCGACGCGAGGCGGTGCTGATCATCAAGGGGACCGTCCCCGAGGCCCAGGGCCGCGGCTATCTGACGCTGCTGGCACGGGAGTTGTACCGAAACCTGCGTGTGGGCGGATACACCGCACTGCGCAGCACGTGGGTGGAGGACGACAACGCGGGGTCGGCGGCGCAGTATGTCCGTATGGGCGGGCGTGTTCTGCACGGCCACACGTTCTACGGGCGGGAGGTGCGCGCATGACGGCGCGGTCGGCGGGTCCGGAATGGACGGCCGCCATGCGGGCGCTCGCGGCGCGCTGCGGGCGTGCGCCGTCAGCGCACAACACCCAGCCGTGGCAAGTGCGGTACGAAGACGCGGGCGTCGGCGTCTACTGGGATCCGGCGCGGGCGCTGCCGGTGTCCGACCCGACCGGGCGCGACCTGTTCCTCGGCCTCGGGGCGTACCTGGAGACGTGCCTTGTGGTGGCCGCGGGGGTCGGGCTGGGCGCGGACCTCGTGGTGGACGTGGACCGGGCGGCGCGGCGGGTGGCGTGGCTGGTCCCGGCCGAGGCGCCGTACGCGACCGGGTTCGCCCCGGACGACGTCGAGGCGCGGCGAAGCGGACGTGGACCGTACGCCCCCGGTCTGCTGCCCGACGATGTGCTGACGGAGGCCGGGGGCCTGGTCGAGGACGCGGGCGGGATCCGGCACGTGCCGGTGCGGACGCTGGCCCCGCTGCTGACGCGTGCCGACCGGTGGATGTTCGCGGCTCCCGAGCTGACCGCCGAACTCCGCGACTGGCTGCGCCTGCGCCCGAGCCATCCGCGGTACACGCAGGACGGCCTGACCGACCAGGCGCTCGGCCTGTCGCGCGCGGAGGCGGCGGGCCTGGGCGCGGCCCTGCGCCCGCGCGTGTACGGCGCGTTCCGCCGCGTGGGCCTGCCGGCCGCGCTGGCCGCGTCCTCCCGGGGCCTGCTGCGCGGCGAGGGCAGCGCCCTCGTCCTCGTCGGCCCGGCCGATGCCGGACCCGCTGACCTGGTGGCCCTCGGCCGGGCTCTGATGCGCTGCTGGCTGGCCCTCGGCGCCCGCGGACTGGCCACGCACCCGCTCAGCCAGATCCTCGACTGCCCGGCGACCGAGGCGGAGCTGGCGGCGCTGTTGGACCTCGCCGCGCATGAACGTGCGGTGGCGGTCTTCCGCGTCGGCCGACCGGTGGCCGCCCCGCCTCGGTCCGCCCGCCGCACCGGGTAGGCGGCGGCTGGGCTCCCGACACCCGGCCGGCCCGGTGGGCAGCCCGGCAACCGGAGCCGGCGGGCCGACACGGCGTCGGCCCGACGGGCGGAGCGGCCTGCCAGTGGTCAACGCCGCGGCGGCGGGGGCTTGGCGGCGGTGTAGAGCCAGGCGTCGAACAGCGGTTTCACGTCCTCGCCGGAGATCCTGCGGGCCAGGTTCATCAGGTCCCTCGTGTCGGCGCTGCCGTAGCGGTACTTCTCCGCCCACACCTTCAGCAGCGTGAAGAAGTCGCGGTCGCCGATGGTGGTGCGCAGCGCGTGCAGCGCCATCGCGCCGCGCAGGTACACGGCCTCGTAGTCGAACAGGTCGTCGCGCCCCGGGTCGGCCGTCTTCAGGTGCCAGAAGTCGTCGGCGGCGGGGGTCGCGTACAACCGGTCGAAGACCTCCTGCGCGGTGGGTCCGCCGTGCTCCTCCTGCCACAGCATCTCGGCGTACGACGCGAAGCCCTCGTTGAGCCACAGGTCCGCCCACGTCTTCGGGGTGACGCTGTTGCCGAACCACTGGTGGGCGATCTCGTGCACGATCGTCGCCTCGTCCGGCTCCCCGTCGTACACCGGGCGTGCCTGGGTCTCCAGGGCGTACCCGACGTCGATGCGGTCGATGATGCCGCCGGTCGAGTCGAACGGGTAGCGGCCGATCCGCTCCTGACCCCAGCGGACCGCGTCTGCGGTGGTGCGGTGGAGCGCGGCGTCGTCGCCGTCGCCCGCCGGGTCGTACGCGGTGATGTTCGGCAGGCGGCCGACGCGCCCGTCGGTGACCGTGAAGCGGCCGATCGCGATCATCGAGAGGTAGCTCGACATCGGCTTGCGCATCGACCAGGTGGCGGTGGTCCGGTCGCCGACCGTGCGCGGCCTGCCCTGCGGCTCGCCGTTCGCCAGCGCGGTCAGCCCGGCAGGCGCGGTGATGCGGAACGTGTACGTCGCCTTGTCGCGCACGTCGTCGTTCACCGGGTACCAACTCCGGGCCCCGTCCGGCTCGTTGAGGGCGACGGCGCCGTCGTCGGTATTGATCCAGCCGTAGACGCCGAGTGCCGGGTCCTCGATCGGCGCGGCGGTGCCGCGGTACCGGACGGTCACCGTGAAGTCGCGCCCGGCGCGGATCTTGGCGGCGGGGACGACGGTGAGTTCCTGGCCGTCGCGCGAGTACGCGGCCGGCCGCCCGTCGACGTCGACCCGTTCGACGGCCGGGCCGGAGAAGTCGAGGCTGAACCGCGTGAGGTCGCGGTGCGCCTCGGCCTTGATCGCGGCCCGGGCCACGAGGAGGTCGGTCGCGGGGGTGAAGTCGAGGTCGAGGTCGTAGTGTTCGACGTCGTAGCCCTGGTTGCCCGCGAGCGGGAAGTACGGGTCGGGCGCGCCCACCGGCCCTCCCGAGCCCGCCGAACCGGGCGCGGCGGTGAGGACCACCATCGCGCAGGCGAGGCCGAGGGCCGCGACGGCACGTCTTCCTGTCGTCTTGCGCGTCTTCCGGGTCGGATGCCCGGTCCGGTGCCAAGTCGTCATGCGTCGCAATCATGGGCGCGGCAACGGCTCCGCGGTAGACGACACTTCGTGCGGGGGCGAATTGTGCCGCTTATGGGTGGGCGCCCGACCCCACGGCCGAGCGCCCGTACCGTTCACGCGTAGTTGTGGAAGCCCCGCCCCGACTTGCGTCCCAACAGCCCCGCGTCGACCATGCGCAGCAGCAGCGGCGGTGCCGAGTGCAGCGGCTCCTTGAACTCCTCGTACATCGACGCGGCGATGGCCGCGAGGGTGTCGAGGCCGATCAGGTCGGCGAGGCGCAGCGGGCCCATCGGGTGCGCGCAGCCCAGCTCCATGCCCGAGTCGATGTCCTCCGGGGAGGCGAAACCGGACTCCAGCATGCGGATCGCGGACAGCAGGTATGGCACCAGCAACGCGTTGACCACGAAGCCCGCGCGGTCCTTGGACCGGATGACGTGCTTGCCCAACGACCCGTTGACGAACTCCTCGGCGCGGACCAGCGTCTGTTCGGCCGTCAGCAGCGACGGCACCAGTTCGACCAGGTCGAGCACCGGCACGGGGTTGAAGAAGTGCACGCCCACGACCGATTCGGGCCGTCCGGTGGCCATGCCGAGCTTCATGATGGGGATGGACGAGGTGTTGGAGGCCAGGATCGCGTCCGGCCGGGTGACGGTGGCGTCGAGCGCCGCGAACAGTTCGGCCTTGGCGCCCTCGTCCTCCGCGATGGCCTCGACCACGAGGTCGCGGTCGGCGAGTTCGGCCAGGTCGGTGGTGAACCGCAGGCGGCGGACGGCGGCGTCGCGGTCCTCCTCGGCGAGCTTGCCGCGGCGTACCGCGCGGTCCAGCGAGGAGGTCACGCGGTTCTCGCCGGCCCGGGCCGCGTCGGGGGTCACCTCGCGGACCACGACGTCCAGGCCCGCTCGGGCGCAGACCTCGGCGATGCCGGAGCCCATCAGGCCGGAGCCGACGACGCCGACCCGCCGGATCGCCTCGTGGGCGTCGGCTTCGGGCGTCCGGGACATGGTTGGTGTCTCTGTCATCGCATCATTCTCGCCGCCCGCGGCGAGGCGCCGCGCCGGGGTCCGGGCTCGGCATTGACCCGTCCGTGGGCGTGCCCCGGCGACGCGCCGCCCGTACTGCCCGCAGCGCGCGCCACCCGCCTAATTCCGGCCTACCATCCGAATCATGGCAAAGAACAACGCGAAGGTTGCCGGCGGGCAGGACCGGGGCGTCACGACGCGTCAGATCACCTCGGTGGTGATCGTCGTCCTGAGCATCTGGTTCATCGCGGTCAACACCGAGTCCACGAAGATCCGCTTCTGGGTCCCCGAGGTGGAGGCCCCGCTGTGGCTGGTCCTCGCGGGGGCGTTCGTGCTGGGCGGGATCACCATGTGGTTGATCGGCCGCAACCGCAGGAGCCGGTGAGGCCCCGGTCGGACCGTCGCGGGGCGGGTGCCGGAGGAGGCTCCGTGCAGACCACCGCGACGGCGATACCCGCTGCGACCGTGGCGAATCTGCGCGACCTGGGCGGCATCACGCTGGCGGACGGCCGGCGGGTGGCGCCCGGGATGCTGTTCCGCTCCGGGCAGTTCAGCCGTTTCGACCCGACGGCGGACCCGCACGTGGCGGCATTGGGCCTGCGTACCGTCGTCGACCTTCGGACCGCCGAGGAGCGCGGGGCCGAGCCGGACCGGGTGCCGGGCACGGCGCGGCTGCTGTGCGAGGACGTGTTGGGCGAGGATCCGGACGTGGCGCCCGCGCGGCTGCACGCGCTGCTCGCCGATCCCGGGCGCGCCGAACGCGAGTTGGGCGGTGGCCGGGCGGCCGAGGTGTTCGCGGTGACCTACCGGCGCATGGTGTTGTCGGGACGGGCTCGGGCGGCGTACCGGGCGCTCGTGGAGGCGGTGGCGGACGCCCGGCCGGTCCTGTTCCACTGCACGGCGGGCAAGGACCGCACCGGGTGGGGCGCGGCCCTGCTGCTGATGCTGCTGGGCGCGGAACGGGCGGTCGTCCGCGACGAGTTCCTGGCGGTGAATCCGGCGGTGCGGGCCGGGTTCGCACCGTTCCGCGCGCAGTTCACCGCGGCCGGGGGCGATCCGGGGATCGCCGACGCCATCATCGAGGTGCACGGCTCGTACCTGGACGCGGCGCTGGACGCGATGGACGCGGAGTGGGGCGGCGTCTCGGCGTACGTGCGCGAGGGATTGGGCGTGTCGGACGCGACAGTCGAACGTGTGTGCGCGGAACTCGCGGTACCGGCCTGGCGGTGACCGGAAGGGTGACGCGGTCGGCGACGGCCGTGCACCCGGTGCGCCATACTCGGCGGGTGCCGCAGCCGTTCGACGCAGCCGACACAGCCGTTTGACGCCGCCGTTCGACGCACCGGAGGTGCCGCCGTGCAGTACCCGCTGACCGTCCGCGACTTCCTCGACCGCGCCGTGCGGGTCTACCCGGACCGTGTCGCGGTGGTCGACGAGCCGGACCAGCCCGGCCCCTCGCTCGGCGAGCCCACGTACCGCGAGGTGGGCGAGTTGGCGGCCGCGCAGGCGGCGCGCCTGGACGCGCTGGGCGTGCCGGAGGGCGGGCGCGTCGCGGTGGTGTCGCAGAACGCGGCGCGGCTGTTCACGTCGTTCTTCGGCGTCTCCGGCTGGGGGCGGGTGCTGGTGCCGATCAACTTCCGGCTGACGCGTCCGGAGATCGAGTACATCGTGGGGCACTCGGGCGCGTCGGTCGTGTACGCGGACCCGTCGTGCGCGGACGTCCTCGACGGCCTCGACGTGCCCCACAAGTTCGTCGTGGGCGACGACGACGCGATGTTCCTGCGCGGGGTCGAGCCGCGGCCGTGGGCGGCCCCGGACGAGTCCGCGACGGCGACCGTCAACTACACCTCGGGCACGACGGCCCGGCCCAAGGGCGTCCAGCTCACGCACCGCAATCTGTGGCTCAACGCCACGGTGTTCGGCCTGCACGCGGGGATCAGCGACCGCGACGTGTACCTGCACACGCTGCCGATGTTCCACGCAAACGGGTGGGGCATGCCGTACGGCGTCACCGGCATGGGCGGGCGGCACATCGTGCTGCGGCAGGTCGACGGCGCGGAGATCCTGCGCCGGGTCGAACGCCACGGCGTCACCCTCATGTGCGCGGCCCCGGCCGTGGTCAACGCCGTGCTGGACGCGGCGGCCGACTGGGAGGGCGAGATCCCCGGCCGCGACCGGGTCCGCGTCATCTGCGCGGGCGCCCCGCCGCCCACCCGCACCGTCGAACGCATCCTGGACGAGCTGGGCTGGGAGTTCATCCAGATCTACGGCCTGACCGAGACCTCCCCGCTGGTCACCGTCAACCGGCAGCGCGCCGAGTGGGACGGCCTGCCGAGCTCGGAGCGCGCCCGCAGGCTGGCCCGCGCGGGGGTGCCGGCGCTGGGCGTGCGCGTCGACCTGGACGTGGACGGCGAGGTGCTGACCGCGTCCAACCACAACCTCGACGGCTACTGGGAGCAGCCGGAGGAGACCGCGAAGGCGCAGGCGGGGAACTGGTTCCACACGGGCGACGGCGGCTATGTGGACGACGAGGGCTACCTCGTGATCACCGACCGCAAGAAGGACGTCATCATCTCGGGCGGCGAGAACGTCTCGTCGATCGAGGTCGAGGACGCCCTGACGGCGCATCCAGGAGTGCGCGAGGCCGCGGTGATCGGCACGCCGGACGAGAAGTGGGGCGAGTTGGTCACCGGCCTGGTCGTCGCCGACGACGGGGTCACGGCCGAGGACCTGATCACGCACTGCCGCACGCGCCTGGCCGGGTACAAGTGCCCGAAGCGCATCGAGTTCGTGGAGTCGCTCCCACGCACCGCGACGGGCAAACTCCAGAAGTTCCGCCTGCGCGAGCCCTACTGGGCGGGCCACGAACGGCAGATCAACTAGGAAGTGTCTCCAATTACCGTCGGGTAGCCCGCGGGTCGTGGTGCCTGCGCGCCGGGCCTGGCGGCCCGCCCAAGCAAGGCGCGGCCCGCGGCTCGGCCGGGGTTTGGCTTGGGAGGGCCGTCAAGGCCCGGCGTCGCGGGCCCGACGGGAATGTGAAGTCACGACCCAGGCGGTGCCTGCCGGGTCTTCGCACCGCTCACGGCCGCTGGACACCGCGCCTAGGGGGGTGCGGACCGTTGCGAGCACGAGCTTCGGGCCTGCGCTTCGGAGGGCCGCCAGGCCCGGCGGGCGATGCACGGCACCGGTGACCGGGAGCGGCATCAAGATCCGACAGAGACGACCCAGGCATGTCCAAGGGGCACGGACCTGGCCGGGTGATCCGGCGACGGGTCGGCGCGGTGGGAGGCTTCACGTGCGCGGGATGCGGGTACGGTCCGGCCCATGCGTATCGTCATCGCCGGTGGACACGGACAGATCGCCCTGCGTCTCGAACGCCTGCTCGCGGCCCGCGGGGACCGCGGGGTCGGCCTCATCCGCCGCCCCGAGCAGGCCGCCGACCTCGACGAGGCGGGCGCCGAACCGGTCGTCTGCGACCTGGAGTCGGTGAGCGTCGACGAGTTGGCCGAGCGCCTGCGCGGCGCCGACGCCGCGGTGTTCGCCGCGGGTGCCGGGCCGGGCAGCGGGGTGGAACGCAAGGAGACGGTAGACCGGGCGGCGGCGACATTGCTCGCGGACGCCGCCGAGAAGGCGGGCGTGCGCCGGTTCATCGTGGTCTCCGCCATGGGCGCCGATGACGAGCCGCCGCCCGGGACGGATGCGGTTTTCGCGACCTACCTGCGCGCCAAAGGCGCGGCCGACGCCGACATCCGGACCCGCAAGTCCCTCGACTGGACCATCCTGCGCCCGGGCCTGCTCACCGACGGCCCCGGCACCGGACAGGTGGCCCTGGCCCCTAAGACCGGGCGCGGCGAGGTGACCCGGGACGACGTCGCGGCCGTCATCGGTGCGCTGCTCCGGCACCCGGACACGGCCGGTCTGACCCTCGAACTGATCGGCGGCGACTCGCCGGTCGAGGACGCGGTGCGGAACGCCGCGCGCCGGTGAGCGGCATGGCGCAGGCGGAGGCGTACGACCGCGCGCTGCGCGAGTTCGACGACCGCGTGCACCACGTCGGGCACAGCCAGTGGAACGCGGACACCCCCTGCGCCGAATGGTCGGTGCGCGATCTGGTGAACCACCTGACCAGCGAGCACATGTGGGCGCCCTGGCTGCTGCGCGGCGCGACTCTCGCCGAGGTCGGCGACCGCTACGACGGCGACCTCCTGGGCGACCACCCGGTCCGGGCCTGGGAGCGCGCGGCGGCCGGGTCACGGGAAGCGTTCCACACGCCCGGTGCTTTCGAGGGCACCGTGCACGTCACCGGCGGCCGGTCGCCCGCATCGGAGTACGGCTGGCAGATCATCACCGACCTCACCGTGCACGCCTGGGACCTCGCGCGCGGCATCGGCGACGACGACACTCTCGACGAGTCGCTCGCGAAGGCGGTGTACGACCACATCGCGCCGCAGGCCCGCAACTGGCAGGGCTCGGGCATGTTCGCGCCGCCGGTGGACGTGCCGGACGACTCCCGGGTCCAGGACCGGCTGGTGGGGCTGCTCGGGCGCGAACCCTGAGCGGCGGCGGTCCGTCGGTCAGCGGGGTCGGCCGGAGGGGTCGGCCGGAGGGGCCCGCCGGAGGGGTCGGTCAGCGGGGTCGGCCGGAGGGGTCGGCCGGTCGGTTCGTGCGGCGTACCGCCATCACCGCCATGTCGTCGGCGAGTTGCCGGCCCGGAAAGTCACCCGGTCACCACCACCCAGGGCGTCCGCGGCGTTCGGCCCGGTCAGGGCGCCGTCACCTCGTCGGCGAGGTCTCGGTGGAGGTCGACGCGTACCAAGGCGGCTGCCAGGCGGGACAGTTCATCCTCTGGGACCAGGCCCGCCAGCTTGTCGGCGTCGGAGGGGAGGCCCACGCGTTCGGCGCCCGCGAGGGCCCGGCGGTCGAGCGTCGGCCGCAGGAACGGCCACACGGCCTGGGCCTCGCGGCAGAAGACCGCGGCTCCGGTCGGGCCGATCCCCGGGAACTCGGTGAGCAGGTCGCGGACGCGGGCCGGGTCGTCTTCGGCGCGGCGGGCCAGGCGGCGCAGGTCACCGGCGTAGCGTTCGCGGACCAGGTCGGCGCATTGGCCGAGCCGGGTCGCGGTGCCTTCGTCGTAGCGCTTGTAGTGGCCTCGCCCGAGCGCGTCGACACGCTGCTGCCAGGTGAGTTCGGCCATGCCGTGCGGCGTGCGGCCGCCCGCGCGGAAGAGTTCGCGCGCCCCGGCCACCGCGATGTCGGCGTTGATGCGCGCGGACAGCAGGTTGCTCAGAACGAGCAGCTGCCACAGCGGGGCGGGTTTGTCGGCGAGCCGGATCCCGGCGTCCGCGGCGTAGGTCGTGCCTGCGACGCGCAGCAGGCTCCGGACGCGGTCGCGTTTTGTGCCGGGGGCTCTGGGGGCGGCTCGCCCCTTCGTCGTCTTCGGCTTCGTGGTCTTCGCCGACTTCGCCGTCTTGGTCGTCTTCGCCGCGGTGCTCATGACTCGGCGTCTCCCTCCTCGTGCGCGGCGTCCTCGGCGACCTGCCGGAGCGTGCGCCCGGTGAGCACCGACTTGGCGCGCCGCGGATCCGTGCCGTCGCCGACCTTCGCGTGCCCGTCCTTGCGTTTGACGAGGATCCAGGCCTCCTGCTCCCCCGGTACGCCGCGCGTACGGGTCAGGGCGAAACCGCCGTGCAGCTTGGCGCCGTCCATCCAGAACGACGCGTGTCCGCGCTCGATCGCCTCGTCGAAGGGGATCTCGTTGCCGCGCTTGTCGGTGGCCATGCTGCGGTAGGTGCCCTGGTCCCAGACGATCACCGTGCCGCCGCCGTACTCGTCCTTCGCGATGACGCCCTCGAAGTCGCGGTAGTCCATCGGGTGGTCCTCGGTCGGCACGGCCAGGCGCTTGACGGCCGGGTCGTGCGACGGGCCTTTCGGGACCGCCCACGACTTGAGGACGCCGTCGACCTCCAGCCGGAAGTCGAAGTGCATGCGGGTCGCGTCGTGGATCTGGACGACGAACTCCAAAGCCGCGCCCGGCTCGCCCGGCCCGTGTGCGCCCCGCGGCTCGGCGGTCTTGGCGAAGTCGCGCTTGCGCCGGTACTCCTCCAGGGCGTCGGGCTTGGCCACGGCTTCCTCCGGCAGGGCTGGTGGTGCGTTTCGTGCCCGGTGGGGCGTCGTACGCGGGGCCGCTACCCGCTCCTCCCGCGCACAACCGCCGGCGTGCTCAGGCTCCTGCGTCCCGCAGCGCGTCGAGGCGGCGACGGGCCGCGCCGAGGCCCTGGCCCCGGCTTGGGGCGTCCGCCCAGGGGTCGTCGTCCAGGCGTTCGAGGACGCTGGTGACGGTCCACTTGCCGGCGCTCAGTCCCGGCTCCTCCACCTCGGCCCAGGTGACGGGGGCGGCGACCGGCGCGCCCGGGCGGGCACGCACCGAGTAGGGGGCAACGGCGGTCTGCGCGTACGCGTTGCGCTGTACGTCCAGGTACAGCCGACCGCCGCGGGCGTCCTTGCGCGGCGCGGTCGTCAGTGCGTCGGGGTGCCGGGCCGCCAGCACCTCGGCGGTGTCGTGGGCGAACGCGCGCACCGTGTCGAAGTCGGCGCGGCGGTCCAGTGCGACGATGACGTGTAGACCGCGCGAGCCCGTGGTCATGACGGTGCTGTCGAGCCGCAGTTCGCCCAGCAGCCGGCGCAGCGCCAGCGCCGCGTCGCGGACCGCGGGAAAGTCGTCGCCGGACGGGTCGAGGTCGAACACGAGCCGGTCCGGGTGGTCGGGCTTGTCGGCCTTGGACAGCCACCGGTGCAGCGTCACGGCGGCCTGGTTGGCGAGGTAGACGAGCGTCGCGGCGTTGTCGGCGACGGGGTGCTCGACGGTTCCGCCGACCTTCGCGACCTCGGCACGCCGGATCCAGTCCGGGAAGTAGTCCGGCGCGTTCTTCTGCATGAGCGGGCGCTTGCCGATGCCGTCCGGGTAGCGCTCCATCATCAGCGGGCGGCCGCGCAGGTGCGGCAGCATGCGCTCGGCGACGGCGGCGTGGTACCGCGCGAGGTCGGCCTTGGTGATGCCGTCGTCCGGGAAGAGCACTTTGTCGGGGCGTGTGAGGGCGACCGTACGCCCGCCGACGCGGATTTCCGTCTCAGCCATGTGACCCGCTCCGTTCCCCGGCACCGGCCGGACTTCCCAGGCGCGTGCCCGTTCCGCGCGTTTCCACACGCGGGGGCGGCCCGGCCGGTGCTGGGAATCGGTTTGCGGGAGCGGGGTCTACCAGAGCTCGTCGACGTACTTGTCGGTGCCGGGGTGGGTGCGGTGGAACGGCGCGGCGAGGCGTACGTCGGCCAGACCGGCCGCCTCGATGCCGTCCGTGTAGGCGCGCAGTCCGGCGAGGGTGTCGCGGATGTCGCCGTGGGCGAAGAAGAGCTGCACGAGGCGTCCGGCGCCGCCGGGGGCGCTGCCGAGCGGCATCGGCTGCTTGGTGCGCACCTCCTCCTCCCCGGGGGACGGCGCCCACGCCGAGGCGATCTCGATGGCGGAGTCCTTCAGCAGGCCCGGGAGGTGGTCGGCGGTCAGGGCCGCGAGCAGGTCGGCGGAGGTGCCGGAGCGCGCGTCCAGCCACAGGGCGACGATGCCGTCGTATCCGTGGTCCAGCGCGAGGTCGACCGGGACCGGGTCGTCGTCGCGGTACGAGGCGCCCAGGTGGTCGAACAGCACGGTGTGGACGTGCGTGCGCTCCGGGAAGCCGCGCCCGTTGCCGTACAGGTAGGCGACCTGCGGGCGCGCCCAGTCGTCGAAGTGGTCCTTGTGGCGGCCCTTTTCGACCCAGTAGATGCCGACGTAGCTGCCGGCGTCGGCGGGCTCGGCGACCTGGGTGCCGTCGCCGGGCCAGCGCAGGTCCTTCAGCGCGCGGGTGGCGACCCAGCGGCTGCCGGCGAACAGGTGCGGGCCGACCATGCAGCCGCCGTAGAAGTGGTCGCGCTCGTACCAGCGGTTGTACGCCTGCTCGTACCCCTTGTGCGGGTCGACCAGAGTGAGCAGCATGCTGCCCACCTTGACCGGGTAGTCGTCAACCCCGCCCACTTCCAGCGGCTGGTATGTCATCGGGTCCTCCTGGCTGCGTGGCTGCCGCGTCTCGGGGACGCCGTGCTGCCGCGCCCCGGCTCTCGGAACCTAATCTGATGATCCGTCAGTTTCAAGAGGGACGATCACGCGGCGGCGACGACCTGCGCCGGGGTGTTGGCGTGCCGCGCGGCGTGCCGAACCGTGAGAGGCTCCGCGGACTTCGCGCCGCGCGCGAACACCAGGACCTTGAGCGCCACGAACCGGCCGATGCCCGCCAACGCCGAGGCCGTGAGGTAGACGGACTGCTGGGTGAGCGCCCCGGCCTCGGGGTGGACGGCACCGAGGGTCAGCAGGGCGCCGGTGGTGACGAGGTACGCCGCGACCGCCGTCGCCGTGGACTCCAGGTGCACCCGCAGCCCGGCCGCCCCGTGGCGGAAGGTGATCCGGCTGTGGAGTTCGTTGGCGGCGGCGGTGGAGACGACGGTCACGACCGCGTTCGCGACGGCGATCGACATCACGCCGGTCATGAGCAGCAGCGCTCCGCTGGAGAGCAGACCGACACCGCCGCCGCAGACGACGAAGCGGGCGAACGAGGCGACTGCGTGCCGGTCCATACGTGCCCCCCCAGAGCCTGCCGAGCCTCAAGTGGAGAATTAATCTCCGGTTGAGAGGAGAGACTAGCAGTAGTGGAGAGATTTCCTCCACTAAATATTCGGGGGGTCTGCGGCGCCGCGCGGGAGCCCGACTGCGAGCAGGAAGGAGTCGGGCGGCGAACCCGCGGGGGTGGGTTTATGCCGTACAGATACGGCGTATATGTACAGACTTGCACTGCCGCCGAGGGCCCGCAAACGCTGGCCGACATGCCCGCGGACGTCCCGAAAACACCGTGGGGGGGGGGGGGG
>NZ_JBPKBH010000002.1:343229-372653 GCF_051388915.1 Yinghuangia sp. YIM S09857
CCCACGGTGTCGCGTGCGGAGTTGTCCAGCGCGGTGACCTCACGCGGCCGTCCACGCGTCCGACCGCCGGAGCTGCCGATGGGCGGGGCCCAACAGCGTTGTCCGGCAAGGGACTACGGGCGATGCTCCCGGGTGGCTTCCGGTTCCACCGCGTTCAGTTCACGCGCCTCGACGCCGTCCGGCTCCGAGTCCCGGGGCCGGGGCACCGCTCCGCCGCCGTCGGCCGGAACGGGGCTCCGGCGCTGCCGCAACTCCAGCCACACGGCCAGCAGCACCAGCACCAGGGCCAGCGCCCACATCCCGTACGGGCCGGCGTCCGAGAGGATCCAGAACACCAGCGCGCCGGTGGCCGCCGTGTCCGCGAGATCGCGTTCGGACGCCTTGGTCGTTGTCAGGGACGCCTTCGCGACCGGGAAGACCTCGGTGCCTTGCGCGGTGGCCGTGATCCCCTTGCTCGACTCCAGCGCGATCGTCACCCCCGTCTCGGCGTCGACATAGCCGGTCATGTTGGTCGTGGAGACGTACTCAAGCGGCACGACGTCCGGCTGCGAGGCGAGCGGCGCCGCCGGGTTGATGGCCAATAGCGCGGTCTTGGGCAGCGCGGCCGGCAGCGCGTCCTTGACCGCCTTGTCGGCCAGCGGCCCTTGGGCGACGATCCGGTAGATGTAGACCTTGCGCCCCTCGCGGTCCTCGCTGCCGTCGTACCTGGCGGGCACGGTCGTCTGCGTCTCGGAGTCCCAGAACGGGTAGTCGCGCTTCTCGGGTGTGAGCGGGAACCCCGCGCTGAGTCCGGTGTGCGGTTCCGCCTGCGCACCCTTGGGTGTCGGGCGTTCGAGCAGGTTCCTGCGGTCTACGGCGTACTGGTGCTCGCTGGTCGACACCACCGCCCCGGTGGGGCCGAACACCTCGGTGCGGTCGTTCAGGACGATCGTGGAACCCGCCGTGTGCACGGCCTTGACCTTGCGGTCGGCGGTCACCGGAAGATCCCGGATGATCGCGTTGGCGAAGTCGCCCTTCGCCATGGCCTGCGGGTCGAGTGCCGTGATCGTCCCCTGGAACTTCATCGTGCCCTCGGCGTCGTCGGGCATCTGGTGGAGCCCCGGGTACACGGCGAACTTGCTTACCGCTCCTGCCGCGACAAGCAGGACCGATACCGAGCTGAGTATCCATGTTGCGCGTCGCACGGTGGCCTCCCGTGGTTCTCGTCGGCTGATCGAGATGATCCAGGGGAAGTCCGGGCGTGTACCCGGAATGACGGTTTCCCTACACACAGCGACGTTTCGTGGTAGAGGACCTTTCACGCCACTTGGCCGCAAACCAACCTTCAGGAAGCCGCGCGCAGGGTGTCGGCGATGACCCGATAGCCGCTGCGCTCGGCGTGCCGCAGAGCGGTGACGCCGTCCTTGTCGGCGATGCCGGGGTCGGCGCCCGCGGCGAGGAGCAGGCGTACGACCTCCTGGTGCTCGCGGCCGCCGTCGCCGAGGATGACGGCCTCCAGGAGCGCGGTCCAGCCGAGGTTGTTCACGTGGTCGACGTCGACGGTGGTGTTGGCGGTCACGAAACGCACGTATTCGACGTGCCCGTGCTCGCCCGCGGGGATCAGCGAGGTCCCGCCGTAGCGGTTCAGTGCGGTGAAGTCCGGATCGGCGGGAAGGAGCGCCCGGGCCATCTCGACGCTTCCGGTCACGCCGGTCACCAGCCATGCGGTGTCGTTGCGGTAGTCCTTCGCGTCCGGATCGGCACCGGCCGCGACCAGCACGCGCGCGGCGTCGACACGGTCCTCGACGGCCGCGAGCAGCAGGGGCGTGCGCCGGTCGCCGTCGCGCGCCTCGATGTTCGCGCCCCGCGCGAGAGCCGCGCGCACCGCGTCCGCGTCGCCCCGGCGCGCGGCGTCCAGGAGCGCCTTGTCGTCCGCGGGCGTGCCGCGCGGCGGAGTCGTGGCCGCGTCCGCACCGGGCGCCGCCGGTACGCCGGGCGCCGCCGGTGCCGGGCTTCCGGCCCCGGAGGCGGCACTGCCGGTGTCCGTCGCGGGCGGGGCCGCGTGGCCGGGCACCACACCGGCCGTCGCGGACGCCGGGGTCTCGGAGGCGTTCGCGCGGGCCTCGCCGTCGTCCGACGCGCATCCGCTGATCAGCACCGCCGCGGCCGCCCCGAACACCAGCACGGCGGCACCGGGGCGCCCGCCGGGCACGCGGATCCTGCGGCGCCGCGCGGCCGTCCGGGCGATGCCGCCCGGGATCATCTCGGAGGCCTTCGGGTCTCGGTTCATGGCAGCCGGTCCTTTCTGTCGCGCCGACTGCCTCCATCGTCGCCGCGCCCGGGCCCGCCCCAGGTCCACGAAGCGGCTCGCGCCTCGGGCCCGACCGGTCGACCCGAGGGTCAACCGATCGGATGATGCGTGCTGCGCGCCTCCCGGGCATCCTCCAACTGCCCCAGCAGGCCGAGCACCGTGCGGTCCAGCGAACGCGCGGAATTGGTCAGCGCCACGACGGCCACGTCCCTCGCCGGCGTGAAGCCGACGAACGACGCGAATCCCCCGGTCCGCCCGTTGTGGAAGAACTGCCGGTAGGTCTTGCCGCGCGGACCGACGCTCACCCACCCCAGGTGGGTCCTCATGAACGGACTGCTCGCGTGGTCCACCGCGTGCGACAAGCGCACCGCGTCACCCAACGGGCTGCTCTCCGGGTGGAGTTGCGCGCGTACGAACGTCACCAGATCGGCGGCGGTGGAGCGCAGGCCGCCGGCCCCCGCGAGATCCGCCATGTCCCACGGCCGCACGGCCTTGCCGCGTTTGTTGTGGCCCTGGGCCATCCGGGACTCGCGGCCGATGTCGAGTTCCACCATCGTGTCCGAGAGACCGAGCGGCCCGGCGATCTCCCGCTGTACGAGCGCCTGGTAGCCGACGCCGGCACGCTCGGCAAGGGCGAGCCCGAGGAGTCCGCCGCCGAGATTGGAGTAGCGGAAGCGCTTGCCCGGGACCGCGCCGAGCTTGGTGGCGGCGAGGCCGCGCAGCAGCATCTCGGCGGTGCAGTTGGCGTACGGGTCCGGAGTTCCGGGGCGCAACAGCGCGCGCTTGAGCATGCCTTTGGGCAGGCGCGGCAGGCCGGAGGTGTGAGTGGCCAGGTGTTCGAGGCTGATGTGGCGGCCGTCCCGTGAGGGGACCTGCGACCAGGGCGGCAGCAGGTCGGCGAGCGGCTCGTCCAGGTGCACGGCCTCCGCGACTGCCAGACGGGCGAGGAGGAGGGACGTGAACACCTTCGTCACCGAGCCGATCTCGAAGAGCGTCTCGGCGTCGGGTGCGGCGCTCGCGCCCTCGCCGATCCGGCCCGCTCCGGCATACTCCACCGCGCCACCCGAAATCGCGGCCACCACCGCCCCGACGTTCTTCTGGGCCGTCAGCTTGTCGGCGGTGTCCTGGGCGAAGCGGGCGAGATCCGTCATGCGGGAATCCTGGCGGATCCGCGGGTCGCGCCGAGTCCCCCACCCCGACGATTTCCCGCAGGCCGCCGGTCCTCCCCCGGCAGGAGAAGCGGAGGGCCTCCTACTCCCGGTGGGTACGCGGCGGTGTGTACGACCGGGAGGAACTGTGGTGCGGGGCGGCAGGAGGGCCGGGGGCGCGGGGGCCAGAGCACGGGCCGAAACCAGCGCGTGCGGCCAGGCCAACGCGCGCGGGGCGACGCTGACGCGTGGGGCCAGGCCAACCTGTGGGGCCGAGGCCAACGCGCGGGCGTAGGCCAACGCCGGGCCGGGGCCGACGTGTGGGCCGGGGCCGACGCGTGGGCCGAGGCCGACGTGTGGGCCGAGGCCAAGGTGCGGGGCGACGCCGACGCGTGGGGCCAGGCCAACCTGTGGGGCCGAGGCCGACGCGCGGGCGTGGGCCAACGGCGGGCCGAGGCCAACATGCGGGCGTAGGCCAACGCCGGGCCGGGGCCGACGTGTGGGCCGGGGCCGACGTGTGGGCCGGGTGACGGGGTGCGGCCGCCTCACTGCGGCGACCTCGCTGCCGCTACCTCACCGCGGTGCCTGCCGCGGACGCGGCGGCCCCACCGCCGCGACCGCGATTGCCGGCCCGACGCCGTCGCGAACTCGGCCTGCGCCCCGGCTCCCGGGCTACGCCTGTCCCGTCTCGAAGCGGCTGATCTTGTTGCCCTCGACCGTGAAGCGCCACGACGTGCGCATGCTGCCCCAAGTGTCGTTGCGGTAGTCGGCGACGAACGCGCGGCCCTCGTCCGACTCCTCGACGACGTCGATGTGCCCGCGCGTGGTGAAGATCTCGCGGTCGGTCCATTCGCCGAGATCGCGCTCGGTGCCGTCGTCGGCCATGGTCGCGTTCGGGGTCAGGACGGCGGCGAACGCCTCCCGATTGTGTGTGTTCACCGCCTCGACGAACGAGCGCACGACGGGGTCGGTGAGGTTCTTCGTCTGCACCATCAGGCCTTGCTCCTTGCCGAGTTGCGTGCTGTGCCGGTGCGGCCGCCGCGCGGGCGGTCCGCTGACCAGTCGAGCACGTACGGCCGGGGTCGGCGCGCGCGAATGCGCGGAACGGGTGACCCGGCGCGGGAGCGCGTCCCGCTACCAGACGTCGCCGCCGCGCCAGTCGCACGTCAGCGGCTCCGTCGGGTCGAGCGGTAGGCCCGCCTCCCAGTAGAAGACCCCGCCGTCCTCCTCCGGCGTGGCGGCGATGCCCCCGGGCGCCAGCACGGACGTGGGGCCCTGCCAGATCCGCCAGCCGCGTGCGAGGTAGAGCCCGGCGCCCTCTTCGCTGGTGCTGAGGGCGCCGAGGTCGTACGCGCGCTCCACGATGCGCTCGCACGCGGCCATCAGCGCGCCGCCGTGTCCGCGGCCGCGGCGGTCCGCCCGTACGCCGACGCCTTCGACGTACCCGCAGCGCACCGGTCGTTCGCCCAGCAGCATGCCGCGCTGGACGACCGCCGCGTGTCCGATGAGAGCGTCCCCCTCCCAGACCAGCACGTGCATGCCGCCCAAAGTGTGGGCCCAGTCCGCGTCGGCGAACTCGCCGTCGAACGCGTCGTCGAGAAGTGCGCGCGACGCCGCGAGCGTGGACGCGGGCAGTTGGGAGGTGTGGGCAACCTGCGGGGCGGTCATGGGCTCATCGTCACAAACCGGCAGGCGGCGCGCCCATCCGTTTTCACCGGCGGCGCGACGCGCGCCGGTCACGCCCCCGTGTGGAACCGCCGGTGCAGGGCGCGGATGCGGTCGTCGAGTTCGGGGACGGGGCCCTCGACGGTGATGCCCGGGGCGACGTCGTTGACCGGCAGAGGTCGGACCGGACCCTGCGGTACGTCCAACTCCCCAAGCCAGGCGGTGAGTTGGGCGCTGGACGCGACGTACACGATGCGCCCGAGCCCCACCCACGCGTGCGCGGCGGAGCACATCGGGCAGTGCTCGCCCGAGGTGTAGACGGTCGCCGCCGCGCGGTGCTCGGGGGCCATGTTGGTCGCGGCCCAGCGGGCCAGTTCGAACTCGGGGTGGCGGGTGTGGTCGCCACCGGACACGCGGTTGCGGTCCTCGGCAAGGGCGATGCCGTCCGCGGCGGCGAGGACCGAGCCGAAGGGCTCGTCGCCGGCGTCGAGGGCTTCGGCGGCCAGTTCGACGCAGCGGCGGAGGTGTTGGAGGTCGGTCTCGCCGAACTGCCGGTCGCCGCGGTGTGCAGAGGTCACGGGGTCACTCCTGGGTGGGTGGTTCTTGGTCGTGCGGTGGTTGGGTTCCAGCCGGGGCGTCACAGCACGCGAATGTGCTTCGCGCTGGTCCAGGCGCGGCGCGCGGCACCGCCCAGCGCCGAGTCGGTGTTGGGCCGGAGCGCGAGCCCGGCCGACCGGGCTATGTGGTCCGCGACCTGGGCGACGGGCAGGTCGTCGGTCCAGATGTGCTCCGCGAACTCGTCGTCGGCCAGGCGGTCGAGACAGGTGTCGAGCTTGGCCACCGCGAAAGACTCACGGCGCAGTGCGGCCCGGTCGCCCGCGAGGAAGGACAGCGCCCGGCCGACCCCGCGCTCGGCGAGCCGCCGCAGGACGGTCTCGCGGGTCGCGAGGAGGGCGAAGTGGCGCACATCGTGCCCCTGCTCGCGCAGCCGCCCGACGGTCTCGCGGAAGTACGCGGGCTCGACCACGGTCATGGGCGCGATCACGGCGCCGTCATGGCGTCGCAGGACCAGGTCCAGCACCTCGAACACCCCCTGGCGCCAGGCAGAGAGGTCCTGGAAGTCTCCGCGCAGCGACCGCGGCGTCATGCGGTGCAGTCCGAACCCCGCGTGCTCGGGATCGCACACCACGCTGCCGGGCAACCGCCGGTTGAGCTCGTACGCGGTCTGCGTCTTGCCCCCGCCGAACGGCCCGTTGATCCACACCAACATGCCCCGAGCCTACGATCCGCCGCGGCTGATGGACGGCACCGCGGTGCATCGCTCCGCATGCCGTCCGGAGAACTAAAGTTCCACCCCATGGCAATCGCTTCCGATCCTCCCCCGCGTCTCGGCAGTCTGGCCTTCCACGGACCGCTCTCCGAAGCCCGCGCCGGGCGCATTGTCGCGCGGCTCGCCGCCGCCTCGCCCGCCACCGTCCTTGACATCGGCTGCGGCTGGGGCGAAATGCTGCTCCGCGTTCTGGAGGCCGTCCCGGGATCGACAGGCGTGGGCCTCGACATCAACGCCGAGGATCTGGCCAGGGGCACGGACCTTGCGAAGAGGCGCGGACTGGCCGGACGGGTCGAATTCAGCGAGGAGTCGGCCCTGGGTACGGCGCGCGGGCCCGCCGACGCGGTGCTCTGCCTGGGGGCTGGTCAGGCGCTGTGCGATCCCGAGCAGCCGTACGATCCCGGCGTCGTACTGCACGAACTGCGCCGCTTGGTCCGCCCGGGCGGACGCGTCGTCCTGGGCGAGGGCTTCTGGGATCGTGCCCCCACCGACGAGGAACTCGCGGCTATGTGGCCCGGGGCCCACAGGGGCGACCACCTACGACTCGGCCCGCTTGTCGACCTCGCTGTCGAGGCCGGCTTCCGGCCGGCCTGGATCGAGTCGGCGAGCCGTGAGGAGTGGGAGGAGTTCGAGTCCGGCTACCGCCACGACACCGAACTCTGGCTCGCCACGAACCCGGACCATGCACTCGCCGCCGAGATCCGCGAACAAGCCGACCGCCAACGGTCGTCCTGGACTGACGGCTACCGCAACATTCTCGGCATCGCGTACTTGACCCTTGTACCGGTCACCAGAACCTGAATGTTGTCGAAATCCGTGAGTGGACCGGGAGTATCAACCGGGCTCCGAGTTGTCGGCCCTGTTCAACAGTTCACAGCCACGTAGGACACGGTCTTGGTCCGGCGACCGGGTCTCCCCGGGTTCCACACCACCCGGCACGTAGCCCCGCGCCCGTTGCCGGAGTCTGCGCAGGCAGCGCGGGCAGCGCGGGCAGCGAGCCCGACACATCACGGGCGTCAGCCATGCGCAGCCCTCAGCGCCCGCTCTGCGCGGGGTCAGCCGCCTGCCGTCCCCCGGCCTCGACCTGGGCGTCCGCCCCCGCTCGCGGCGACCGACATCCCGGCGCGCCACCCGCGCACACCGGCCGCCGCACTCCGCTTCCCCGCAGCAAACCTTGTGGTTAACCTGGTTAACTACATAGGGTCGCGGGATGCGTTCGATCGTGGTGGAGCAGGCGGGCGGGCCCGAGGTCCTGGTGGTGCGCGAGGCCGCGCGGCCGGTTGCGGAGGCCGGACAGGTCGTGGTGAGGGTGGCCGCCGCCGGGGTCAACTACGCCGACGTCATGATGCGCAGCGGGCGCACTGCCGCGCCGTTCCCCCTCACTCCCGGGGTCGAAGGCGCCGGAGTCGTCGACGAGGTCGGCCCGGACGTGTCCGGTGTGGCCGTCGGGGACCGCGTCGCGTGGTCGCCGGTCGCGGGCGCCGGCGGGTGGGGCTCGTACGCCGAATACTCCCGCGTCGCCGCCGCCCAACTCATGCCCGTCCCCGACGACATCCCGCTGCACGCGGCCGCCGCCGTCATCCTCCAGGGGCTCACCGCGCACTACCTCGCCAACGAGCAGTATCCGGTCGGGCCCGGCACGACCGTGCTGGTGCACGCCGCCGCCGGAGGCACCGGCCAGACCGCCGTGCGTTGGCTCAAGCGCCTCGGTGCGACGGTGATCGGCACGGTGTCGACGGACGAAAAGGCCGCCCTCGCACGCGCCGCCGGGGTCGACCACGCGATCCCGTACGAGGGGTTCGCCGACGCCGCCCGCGAATTGACCGACGGGCAGGGCGTGCACTACATCGTGGACGGGGTCGGCGGCAGTACGTTCCGCGCCGATCTCGACGCCGTCCGCCCACGCGGCCATATCTGCGTGTTCGGACAGGCCGGCGGCGTACCCGACCCCATCTCGCCGATGCAGTTGATCCCCAAGTCGATCACCGTCGCGGGCGGCTACATGACCAACTTCCTGCGCACGCGCGACGAGGTGCTGGCGAAGGCGGACGCCGTGTGGGCGGGCGTACGCGAAGGCTGGCTCGCCCCTGATCCCGCCACCGTCTTCCCCCTCGACGCGGCGGCCGACGCCCACGCGCGTCTGGAGGGCCGGGCGAGTACGGGAAAGCTCGCCCTCGTGGTCGCCGCCGAGGGCGCGGCGGGCTGAGCCACCCGAAACCGTCGGCTCCCCCTTCCCCGCGACTCGTGATTGCCTCCCCCGGGCCCGGGTAGCGGCGCTCTGCGGAACCCGGCCGGGTACCCGATGCCCGGCAGCAGCAGGCGACCGATCGAGAACGCGGAAAGGAGCGACCGCCATGCCCCGCGGATCCAGCCCCAAGAGGGAACGCCAGTACGAGCACATCAAGGACAGCGCCCTGGATCGCGGCGAGAGCAGGAAGCGGGCCGAGGAGATCGCCGCCCGTACGGTGAACAAGGAGCGGGCGCGGCACGGCGAGTCCAAGACGGCGAGCAAGTCGTCCACCCGCGACATCTCGTCCGGTCGGCGCGGCGGACTCCGCTCGCACAGCGGTTCCGGCGGTCCGACGAAGGACCAGCTCTACGCCGAGGCCAAGCGGCGCAACGTCAAGGGCCGTTCCACGATGACCAAGAAGCAACTCGCGTCCGCGCTGGGCCGCTGACCCGGGGCGGAGGCAACCACGGAGCGCCCCTGGACACCCAAAGTGATGTTTGTTTGACTGGGCGTCACAGACACGGGGGATGTGACGCGATGCCGCGCGAACGGTGCCGAACAGGCCGCTTACTGCGGATACCGCCAGGCCGGACGCGGCCCGGCGGTTCCCGTGGTGCTCCTCCGTACCGAACCGCCTCTGCCACCGAGTGCGACGTCCGGGGGGCGCGGTCGGCACGCCGCCACCGCCCGGCGTGCGCGCTGCGGATTGCGGGCCTTCCCTAGGGAGACACAGCGCCATGACGCATGCACCCACACGTGCGGCCCTGGCTTCCGTGGCCGCGCCGCGGTTACGACCCCTCGACGGACCTCCGGGGCCGGTTCCGCCGCAGAGGCCGCGCGGTTCGAGCGGGCGGCGGATCACCGAGGGCGAGTTGGTCGACGACGAGCTGCGCGTCAGCCTGGACGAAAGGACCGTCAGCGTCGGCTCGTGCATCCTCGAACTCACCTTCCTGGAATTCGAGTTGCTGGCGCACCTGCTGCTGCACCCGCGCCAGGTCTTCTCCCGGCGCCAGCTCATGGAGACGGTCTGGGGCTACCCCGAGGCCGGCGGCGGGCGCACGGTGGACGTCCATATAGCCCGCCTCCGCCGCAAGTTGGGCGCCCGGCATCGCGACCGCCTCGCGACGGTGCGCCGCGTCGGGTACAAGTACGTCCCGCACGACATGACCGTGCTGCCCTCGCGAATCCCCCAGCCCAGAACGCGCGTTCAGACACCCGTCGGGTAGCCGTGGCGTAGCCCCGCGCCTGCCGCCCCCTCAGACCCCCTGGCGCCGGATGCGCAGCGCCAGCCACAGGTCGAACCGGTCGCCGCCGTCGTCGAGGCGGCGGCCGGTCGCGGCCATCGCCTTGTCCATCCGGTTGCGCACGGTGTGCCGGTGCACGGCCAGGCGCCGGCTGGTCTCGTCCCAGGAGCCGCCCGCCTCCAACCACGCCTCCAGGGTTGCGGTCAACTCACCGTTGCCGTCGGCCTGTTCGAGCGGGCCGAGGACGGCGTCCGCAAAGCCCGCCAGCGCGCCGCGGTCGGCCAGCGACAGCAACAGGTCGCCGGACGCTCCGCGTTCGTTCTCGACCGGGCGTCCGGCCCGGCGGCTGAGCGGCACCAGGGCGCGTGCGCCGCGCATCGAGAAGGACGCGTCCTCGGGCGCCGTCAGCGGCCCGATTCCGGCCGCGGCCCCGGGCGCGAACCGTGCGAGGACGTCGAACACGTCGATGTCGCCGCCGCAGACCACCTCGACCATGTCCCCGACGACGCGGACCAGCCCGCCGGGCACGGCGAGCGCCAGGTCGGCCGCGAGGTCCGTGCCCGTGACCGCGTCGGATCCCCCGGCGCTCCCGACCGCACTCTCGACCGCGAAGCCCCGGACCGTCTCGGCCGCCAGGCCCGCGGCCGCCAGGACGTCCCGCGCCCGGTCCGCCGTCGTGTCCGGGGCGAGCAGGCGGCCGAGCAGCGCCGCCCGGCGTCGGCGCACCGGTTCGTCGGCGAGGTGGCGGCGCTCCAGTTCGAGGGACAGCAGCGACACGAGCCCGGATGCCAGCAGCCGGGCGTCGGCGTCGATGTGCCCGGCGAGGACGAGCAGGCCGCGCAGCCGTTCGGCGCCCAGCGGCAGCACCTCGACGCGCACCGCGGTGCCGTCCGCCGCCCCGGCGGTGCTGCTGCCGCTGCCGTGCAGCCCGCGTGCCGCGACCCGGCGTACCAGGTCTCCGGCGTCGGCGAGCAGCGTGCCGGGGTCCTGGGCGGCGTCGGCGATGAGGCGGCCGAGGGGATCGGCGACGAGGGCGTCGACGCCGGTCGCCGCGGACCAGGCGCGCAGCGTCGCGGTGAGGCCCTGGCCGGACGCCGCCGCGGTGGTCAGCCTGCGCTGCGCCTCGAAGGCGCGTTCCAGGGCACGGCGGCGCAGCGCGGCCCGGGCCTCGAAGACCGCCTTGGTGACGGCGATGAAGGGGACCTCGTCGGGGACGGTGAGCAGCGGCATCCCGGCCGCCCGCGCCGCCCGCACCAGCGGGTCCGGCGCGCTCTGGTACGGCAGGTCGCGCCCGAGCCCCAGGACCAGCCCGCAGGCCCCGGCCCCGCCCGCGGCCGCGTCGCGCACGTAGGCGGCGCAGGCCTCGTCCGTCATCGGCAGCAGGAGCCCGATGGTCATCAGCAGCTCGCCGCCTTGCAGCCACTGGCCGGGGGTCAGCAGCTCGGACACGTGGGCGGCCTCGATCGGACGGCCCAGGTTCCGGTGCCCGGCGGCCACCGTGAGGCGCAGTTCCGGGATGGCGACGAGGTCGGCGATGCGCAGCGCGCCCTCGCCGCCCGGCCCGGCGCCCGCCGGGGTCCGGCCGCGCGCCGAATCGCGTCCCGCCGCGGTCCCGCGCGGCACATCCTCCGATTCCATGGACATATTGTCCATGATCACGGATCAGAATCGACATTGCATCGATCGTTTACCGTGGGAAAGCGGGCGTACGGTCGCACCGTCCCCACCCCGCGCACCCCAGGAGATCTGTATGGATGCCACCGCACGCCCCGCGGACGGGCCGGTGAGAGGCTCCGGCTCCGGGCGGGTCGACACCCTGGTCGAGACCCGGTCGATCGACTACGTGCCGGCGAACGAGCGGCACGGCAAGGTGTGGCACCAGGGCCCGTTCTGGTTCACCGGCAACTTCGTGCTCACCACGATGGTGACCGGCTTCCTCGGCCCGTCCCTGGGCCTCTCCCTCGGCTGGTCGGTGCTCGCCGTCGTGCTGGGGGCCTGCTTCGGCACCTTCTTCATGGCGTTCCACGCCAACCAGGGCCCGCGCATGGGCCTGCCGCAGATGATCCAGTCCCGGGCGCAGTTCGGGCTGCGCGGCGCCATCCTGCCGTTCGCGGCCGTGGTGTTCGTGTACGTCGGCTTCAACGTGTTCAACGTGATCCTGGCGACCGAGGGCCTGCAAACGGTGCTGCCGGGCGGCAAGGTCTTCTGGTACGTCGTGCTCATCGGCGTGGCGGTGGTCCTCGCGATCGTCGGGCACGACCTGCTGCACCTGGTGCAGCGGTGGCTGACATACATCCTGATCGCGGTCTTCGGCGTGCTGACCGTCGGCGCGGCGGTGAACCTCGACGTGCAGTCCCCGGCGGGCGGTGGCGGCTGGGACTGGACGTCGTTCCTGATCGTGTTCTCGGCCGCCGCCGGGTACCAGATCAGCTATGCGGTCTACGTCTCCGACTACTCGCGCTACCTGCCCGCCGACGTCCCCGCCCGCAAGGTGATCTGGTGGACGTACGCCGGCGCTGCGGGTTCCGCGGCGTGGCTCATGTCCCTCGGCGCACTGATCGCGTCGGCCCTGCCCGAGCCCGGCGCCATCGCGGCCGTGCGGCAGGTGGGCAACGACATCGTCCCCGGCTTCGGCACGTTCACCGTGCTGCTGTCGTCGGTGGCGCTGGTCGGGATCATGGCGGTCAACGCGTACGGGGCCATGCTCACCACGGCGAGCGCGGTCGACGCGTTCCGCCCGGTGCGGCCGACCGTGCGTGTGCGGGTCGCGGGCATCGGGGCCATCGCGGTGGTGGTGTTCGTGACCGCGCTCGCGCTCCCCGACGACTACCTGGGCAACTTCAACGACTTCGTCCTGATGATGCTCTACTTCCTCGTCCCGTGGACCGCGGTGAACCTGACGGACTTCTACTTCGTACGGCGCGGACGCTACTCCATCACGGCGATCTTCGATCCGAACGGCCCCTACGGGAACTGGTCGTGGCGCGGCATGACGGCGTACGCGGTCGGCTTCGCGGCGATGGTGCCCTTCTTCTCCACCACCTTCTTCACCGGTCCGGCGGCCGAGGCGCTGGGTGGCGCGGACGTGTCGTTCGCGGTCGGACTGGTGGTGTCGGGCGTGTTGTACGTGGTGCTGTGCCGGGGCATGGAGTTGGAGGAGCCGGACGTACCGGAGGCTTCGCCGCGCTGGGACGCCCCGGGCGGCGGCGCGGGTGCCGACGGGACCCCGGCGCGGAACACCGCGGGACGGCACGGCGGTTCGGCGCCGCGGACACCCACCGCGGTCTGATGTGAGGACGGACGTTGTGGCGGACGGCAGGGCGGACGGCATGGCCGACGAGGCTCGGTTCGACGTGGTGGACCCGGTCGCGGACCGGACGGTGGACCCGGCCGCCGCGACCGGCGTCATGGTGGCGTGCGCCCAGATCGCGCCGATCGTCGGCGAGCCGGAGGCCAACCGGCGTGCCGCCGTCGACGCGATCGAGCGCGCCGCAGCGGCCGGGGCCCGGATCGTCGTGCTGCCGGAACTGGCCAACAGCGGCTACGTGTTCCGCGACGCGGCGGAGGCCGCGGACCTGGCGGAGGCGGCGGACGGTCCGACCACCGCGGCCTGGGCGGACGCCGCGCGCCGCCACGGACTGGTCGTCGTGGGCGGCCTGTGCGAGCGGGCGCCGGACGCGACCGTGCGCAACTCGGCGGTGGTCGTGGACGCTTCGGGCGTGCGCGCCGTGTACCGCAAGGCGCACCTGTGGGGCCGGGAGGCGGAGATGTTCGTCGCCGGGGACGAGGCGCCGCCGGTCGTCGAGACGGAGTTCGGCCGGATCGGCGTGCTGGTCTGCTACGACGTGGAGTTCCCCGAGTGGGTGCGGCTGGTCGCGCTCGGCGGTGCGGACATCCTGTGCGCGCCGGTCAACTGGCCTTACTACCCGAGGCCGGCGGGCGAGCGTCCGGCCGAGGTGGTCCGCGTGCAGGCGAACGCCGCCGTCAACCGCATGTTCGTGGCGGCCTGCGACCGGGTCGGGCCGGAGCGCGGCACGGACTGGGTCGGCGGGTCGGTGATCACCGACGCCGACGGCTTCCCGCTGGCGGGCCCCCACCCGGGCGAGGAGCGCCTGCTGCTGGCACGCTGCGCACTGGCCGAGGCCCGCGACAAGCGCGTCGGCTCGTTCAACGACGTGCTGGCCGACCGGCGCCCGGAGTTGTACGGGCCGGTTCTCGGTGGGGCGCCGCCTACGGTGACGTGACGCCGCGCCACGCGCCCCAGGACGTGGGCAAGCCGTACGTCCGGCGACGCCCGTCCCGCTCGGGGCCATGCCCTCGCTCGTTGCCCGGCCCTCCCCCGAGGCCGGCCCGACCCCCGGAATCCGGCTCGCACCAGAGCCCCCAGCACCCCGAAAGGCCCTCCGATGAGTTCCGCTCCCCTCGGCCCGATCGACGCGACCCGTGTGCCGCGCTTCGCCGGACCCGCCACCTTCGCGCGGCTGCCGCGTGCCGACGAGGTGGACCACGTTGACGTCGCCGTCGTCGGGGTGCCGTTCGACAGCGGTGTCAGCTACCGGCCGGGGGCGCGGTTCGGTCCGGCGCATGTGCGGGCGTCGGCGAAACTGCTGCGGCCGTACAACCCGGCCCTCGACGTCTCGCCGTTCGCCGAGCTCCAGGTGGCGGACGCGGGCGACATCGCGGTGAACCCGTTCGACATCGCCGAGGCGATCGCCGCGGTGGAGAACGCCGCGCGCGTGTTCGCCGCCCGGGGCACCCGGCTGCTGACGATCGGCGGGGACCACACCGTCGCGCTGCCGCTGCTGCGCGCCGCGGCGGCCGAGCACGGCCCTATCGGCGTGGTGCACTTCGACGCGCACCTGGACACGTGGGACACCTACTTCGGCCAGCCGTACACGCACGGAACGCCCTTCCGGCGCGCCGCCGAGGAAGGGCTGCTGGATCCGCGCCGCTGCCTGCACGTCGGCATCCGCGGACCGCTGTACAGCCCGGCGGACCTGACCGACGACGGGGTGCTGGGCTTCCAGGTCGTGCACAGCGACGACTACCAGGACGCCACGGTCGCGTCCGTGGTCGAGCGGATGCGGGCGCGGCTGGGCGACGGGCCGGTGTACGTGTCGGTGGACATCGACGTCCTCGACCCCGCGCACGCGCCCGGCACCGGAACTCCGGAGGCCGGCGGCCTGACGAGTCGCGAGCTGCTGGGGACGCTGCGCGGGCTGGTCGGACTGGACGTGGTGGGGGCGGACATCGTCGAGGTGGCCCCGGCGTACGACCACGCGGAGCTGACCGGCGTGGCCGCGGCGCATACAGCGTACGAACTGCTCTCGGTCCTGGCCCGCAACCGGCGCGACGCACAGGCGTAACGCACAGGCGTAATGCACAAGCGCGACGCACAGGCGTGACGCACAGGCGTGACCCGCGCGAGTGACCTCGGCCACCCCGCGCGGGCGCGCCCTCACGCCCTGTGAGGAGGATTACCTGACGGATCGTCAGTTTTCTGTCCGCAAGGCATTGCTGCGCCCCCGGACCTTCCCTATGTTCGCTTCCGGGCATGATCGTCCGCCGAGGCCCGGTCCCCGGCGGCGGGAACGGAGCGGCAGTGGGCACCACTCGGCGGAAACAGCGCGACGAGCGGAGCCTCCGCGAACGCCTGATCATCCCGGTGCTCGCCTTCGCGGGCGTGCTCATGGCGCTCATGCAGACCGTCGTCGTACCGCTGCTGCCCGACCTGCCCGCGCAGACCGGCTCATCGCCGGCCACGGTGAGCTGGATGCTCACCGCGACCCTCGTCACCGGCGCGGTACTCAACCCGGTGCTGGGCCGCGCGGGCGACATGTACGGAAAACGCCGCGTGCTGCTCGCCTCGCTCGCCACCATGACGGTGGGCTCGGTTCTGTGCGCGGTGACCAGCGACATCCGGGTGCTGATCGCCGCCCGCGCGCTCCAGGGCACGGCGGCCGTCGTCGTGTCGCTGGCCACCAGCATCCTGCGGGACGAACTGCCGCCGCACCGGGTCGGGTCGGCCGCCGCCCTGATGAGCTCCACGGTCGGGCTCGGCGCCGCGTTCGGCCTGCCGCTCGCGTCGGTGGTCGTCGAGCACGCCGACTGGCACACCATGTTCTGGGTGACCACCGGTCTCGGCCTCGGCGGATTCGTCGCCGCCTGGCTGGTGGTGCCGGAGTCGCCGGTACGCACCCCCGGGCGCTTCGACATCGTCGGCACCGTGCTCCTCGGGGTCGGGCTGGTGGCGGTGCTCCTCGCCGCGTCGAAGGGCGGCGAGTGGGGCTGGACGTCCCCGACCGTGCCCGCGCTCGCGGGTGGCGGCGTGCTCGTCCTGCTCATTTGGGGATGGCACCAACTGCGCACCCGCGAGCCGGTGGTCGACCTGCGGCTGGCCGCCCGGCGCACGGTCTTCCTGCCGCACGCCGCGGCGCTGCTGACCGGCATCGCGTTCTACGCCAACTGGCTCGCCACCGCGCAGCTCGTACAGGCTCCGGAGATCACCGGCTACGGGCTCGGCGCCTCGGCGGTGGTCGCGAGCCTGTGCCTGCTTCCGGGCGGCGTCATCATGGTGCTGCTGTCCCCGCTGTCGGCGCGGCTGTCGGACGCGCGGGGCGCGCGGGTGACGCTGGCGCTCGGCACGGCGGTGATCTCCGCGGCGTACCTCTTCCGGGTGTTCACCAGCGAGCAGTTGTGGACGATCACGCTCGGCGCGTCCCTGTGCTCGCTCGGCACCACGCTGGCCTATTCGGCGCTGCCGACGCTGATCATCCAGGCGGTCCCGCAGGAGCAGACGGCGGCGGCGACCGGGCTGAACGTCCTGATGCGCACGATCGGGCAGGCCGTGTCGAGTGTGATCGTCGCGGTGGTCCTGACCCAACTGACGATGACCGTGGGCGGCCGAAGCTTCGCCGACCTGGACGCCTACCTGCTGGTCTTCGGGATCGCGAGCGCCGTCGCGGCCTGCGCGTCGCTCACCGCGCTCGCGCTGCCCAAAGCGGCCCCGCGGTCGGGCGCGGCCGTCGCGGCGGCACCCTCGGGCGCGAAGATCGCGGCGGTGTCCGGGGACCGCGGCACGGACGCCTGACGCCGGGGCCGCGGCAGCAGCCGCATGAGCGCATCACGCACTGCCCCGGCCGGACGCCCGGCGTCGGGTCCGTGGTCGCCGCTCGCCTCGCCGTCGCGCCGGCCGCCGCCGACCAGATCCCCGCGCCGTTTGCCGCCGGCCGCATCCCCGCGTCGGTCGCGGCCCTCTCCCTCGACGGCCGCGGGCAAGGCCCCCGTCGACCACACCAACGACTGCACGCGCACCCGGCCGCCCGTCACACCACACCCCGATCATCTGTTGTCCCCCTCACGATCGGCAGGCTGCGGTGTCCACTTGACCCCGCTCCGCACGATTGCCCGGGACGGGTGAAGCCGCCGTAGACCCCGCGGTCGATCCCGCGGCACGTTTAGGCGCGCGCCGAGATTCCGGAAAACTCCCGAACCTCAAATTCCGCGCAGCGTCTGCTGTGCGGGAAACATGACGGCGCTAGCCTTCGCGCGACAGCCATCTGTCCGCCGAGGAATCGAGGACACCGAGTCATGAGGATCTTCTCCGCCCGGGGCGGACGGTCGTGGGGCCGTTCGGCGGGTGGCTCGGCGGCCGAATCGGCCCGGAACACGGATGTTCCCGCGGCGCGCTCCGCCGACGAAATCCCAGCGGCGGACCAGCAGTTCGCGAACGGAAGCAGTGCCGGGGAGTTCACCCGCGAGACCGCCGCGGCGCCCCCGCCGACCGATCGGCCCGCGCGCGGCGACGAGCTGGCCGAAACGTTGTACCGCCGCTACTCGGTGCCGCTGCTGTCGTTCTGCCTCAAGCACACCGGAGGCGACCGGCAGTGGGCCGAGGACGTCGTCCAGGAGACCCTGGTGCGTGCGTGGCGCAACGCCGACCGCATCGACCCGAGCGACGAAGCGCGGTCGCTGATGCCGTGGTTGGCGACGGTGGCGCGGCGTATCGTGATCGACGACCGGAGAGCCAGGAGCGCGCGCCCCCAGGAAGTGAACCCGGAGCCGTTGGAGTACGTACCAGCAGACGACCAGGTCGAACCACTGCTGCGTAGCATGGTTGTGGCCGATGCCTTGCAGTCGCTGTCCCAGGCGCACCGCGAGGTGTTGGTCGAGACGGTCCTGCGCGACCGCAGCGTGAACCAGGCGGCCGAGGCCCTCGGCATCCCGGTCGGCACGGTCAAGTCCCGCGTGTATTACGCGGTGCGGGCCCTCAAGCTCGCGCTCGAAGAGAGAGGGGTGAACGCATGAGCACGCCGGTCGAGCACACCGATGTGGGCGCGTACGCCCTGGGGCTCCTTGAGGACGAAGACCGCCTCGCCTTTGAATCGCACCTGGCGACGTGCGGCCGGTGCCAGGCGGAGTTGGACGAACTCGGCCACATGCGTGGCCTGTTCGCGGATGTCGAGGCGGACGCGTTCACGCCCGCGCCGGAGGCGCCGGTCGTCGACCTCGGCGCCCGCCGTTCCGCACGGGAGCGGGCGCGCCGGTTCGGGATCGGCATCGCCGCGGCCGCGGCGGCCGCGGTCCTGCTGGTGGCGGGCGTCGGCATCGGCGGCGGATTCGAGTCCTCGCCGCAGGCGGGGCACATGAGTCCGGCGGGCGAGCTGCTGGTGGCCGGCGAGCGGCACCCGGCGAAGGGCTTCGCGCAGGGGCCGGACGGCGCACAGGGCTTCCTCGGCCTGGACTCCAAAGGCTGGGGCAGCCACATCGGCCTCGAACTCACGGGTGTGCGCGGACCTTTGCGGTGCAACCTCGTCGCGGTCGGGAAGGACGGCACCTCGGAGGTCATGGGCACGTGGTCCGTCCCGGCGTCGGGCTACGGCGTGCCGGAGAACACGAAGCCACTGGTCTTCCACGGCGGAACGTCCATGGGCAAGGACGCCATCGACCACTTCGAGGTCCGGACGGTCGAGGGCAGGACGCTGCTCACCATTCCGATGTGACCCGGGGGCGCTTGCGAGTCGGCGACCCGACGCGTTGGCGGGTCCTGCGCCTTGGCGGGTCGGTAGGTCGTGACCCGGTGGCCGGGTGCCCCGGTGAGCCGCAGACCCGGTGGCCTGGACGGCATCGGTGCATTCCTCGGATCCACGCGGACGGGCCCGCGCGCTTGCGCGGGGCCCTTCCGCGTGCTCCTGCCCTCATGCTCGGCAGCTCAGTGGCTTTCCACCGTTGAACGCGACCATGTCGGCGAGCGCACCGAAGACGTCGACCTCGCCGGCGCCGAGTTCGGCATACGCCGAGTACAGGTTCCCGACCAGGCGTTCGCTGTCGGTGAGGGCCGCGTAGTCGCCAAGGTCCGTCTCCCGCGCGAGGGCCAGCGGGTCGAGACCCGCCTCGCGGCCCCGCAGCGCGGTGTCCAGGATGAAGGCGGCGTACCCTGCCGCCACATCGATCTGCTCGGGGCCGCACACCGGGCCGTGCCCGGGAACGAGCGTGTGCGCCCCGAGCTCCCGCAGGCGTTCGAGGGCTTGCAGGTAGCCGCCGGGCGAGCCCATGAGCAGGAACGGCGTGCCGCCGTTGAAGATCAGGTCGCCGGTGAACATCACGCCCTGCTCAGGCAGCCAGACCACCGAGTCGTTCGAGGTGTGTGCGGAGACGCCGAAGTGGCGTACCTCCGCCCGTAATTCCCCGGCGTGCAGGGTGATGGACTCGGTGAAGGTGAGGAACGGCGCCGCCGCGCGCAGGTCGCCCCAGTCGACCCCGGGCCACACCAACTCGCGTTCGATGATGCCGTACTTGAGGATCTCCGCCCGGGTCTTCTCGTGCGCGACGATCGTCGCGGCGGGGAACAGGTAGTTGCCGTGCGTGTGGTCGCCGTGGTGATGCGTGTTGACGAGCGTGCGCACCGGCGCCCCGCCGGACACGCACGCCATCGTCTCCAGGTAGGCGCGGGTGCGGGTCTCGGTCGCGCAGGTGTCGACGGCGATCACGCCGCCGTCGCCGACGAGGAACCCGGTGTTGTTGATCCACCACGTGCCGTCGGGCTGTATGTACGCGAACACCCCGTCGGCGACCTCCTCCACGCGGGGCGGCTCGATCGTGCCGGTCCCGTGGATGTGCTGCGACATGCTCATGCGCATTCCCCCTGGCCGTCGACGGTACGTGCTACTGGCATACACCGCCCGGCGGTTCCGGCGCCATCACCCGGCGCCGTGCCGCGCGGCGTGTCCCCCATGCGGTGGAGGACGGTGGAGGGCTTCGTCCCGGGTGACCTCCCGGCCGCCCTGGACCGGCCGGACGCCCTCCTCCGACTACTGCACCTCCACACCGAACACGGCCGCCTCAGTCCGTGTGCTCCGCCCGCTCGCCCACCGGCGCGGTGAGCGGGAGCCCGACGTAGTTCTCGGCGAGCTCGGCCGCGGCGTGCGGGGAACCGGCGATGCGGTCGAGCTGCGCGATCTGGAGGCGGGTCTCGAACGGGCTCTGGTCCGGGTCGGTGTGCAGGGTGGTGGTCATGAAGTACGAGAAGTGCTCGGCGCGCCACACCCTCCGCAGGCAGGTGTCCGAGTAGGCGTCCAGGAGCTCGGTGGAGCCGGTGTCGTGGAGTTCGGCGAACGCGGCGGCCAGCACGGTGACATCGGCCGCCGCGAGGTTGAGCCCCTTCGCGCCGGTGGGCGGCACGATGTGGGCGGCGTCCCCGGCCAGGAACAGCCTTCCGTGCCGCAGGGGTTCGGTGACAAAGCTGCGCATCGGGAGCACGGACTTGGCGGTGATCGGGCCGCGTTCGAGCCGCCACGGGCCGTCCACCGCGAACCGGGCGTCGAGTTCGTCCCAGATCCGTTCGTCCGACCACGCGGCGGCGTCGGTGCCGTTGGGGACCTGGAGGTACAGGCGGCTGACACTCGGCGACCGCATGCTGTGCAGGGCGAACCCGCGCGGCGAGTGAGCGTAGATCAGCTCCTCGCAGGAGGGTGCGACGTCGGCGAGGATGCCCAACCACGAATACGGGTACTCGCGCTGATACGTCGTCAGCCCGCCTTCAGGCACGGACTGCC
Organism: Yinghuangia sp. YIM S09857; assembly: GCF_051388915.1. Taxonomy (NCBI): domain Bacteria; kingdom Bacillati; phylum Actinomycetota; class Actinomycetes; order Kitasatosporales; family Streptomycetaceae; genus Yinghuangia; species Yinghuangia sp. YIM S09857. The sequence goes on from NZ_JBPKBH010000002.1 coordinate 364,191, forward strand.
GCACCACCCCGTGGAAGCCGTCGCAGCCGACCACATACTCGCAGGCCAGTACGCGGTCCCGACCGTCGCTGCGGTAGCGGACGCTGGGGCGTCCGGTGTCCGCGCCCTCGACCGCGACGACCTCCGCACCGAACAACAGTGGTGGCCCCTCGGCGAGTTGCAGATCGATCAGGTCCTTGACGACCTCGGTCTGCGCGTACACGGTGACGCTCGCTCCGGCGGCGAGCGCGGGGAAGTCGATGCGGTGCGAACGGCGGTCGAAGCGCAGCTCGATGCCGTGGTGCACAAGGCCCTCGCGGTCCAGGCGCTCCCCCGCGCCCGCGGCGCGCAGGACGTCGACGGTGCCCTGTTCGAGGATCCCGGCACGCTGGCGCTGTTCGACGTACGCCCGCTCCCGGCTCTCCAGCACGACGCAGTCCACGCCGCGCAGATGCAGCAGGCGCGCCAACAGCAGTCCGGCGGGTCCGCCGCCGACGACGGCGACGGTGGTGTGCTCGGGGATCACGGGGTGCCTTCCTGGGGGGTCGTGTGGGTGGCGCGCCGGGAGTGGCAGGGGCCCGCGTCGCCCTCCTCTGCCGCGTCCCGTTCCCGCACCGAGTCGATGTCGGCGAGCACGCGCGCGGCCACCGCGAAAGCCGCGTTCGCCGCGGGCACCCCGCAGTACACGGCTGTCTGCAACAGCACTTCGCGGATCTCGTCGCGGCTGAGCCCGTTGCGCAGCGCGGCGCGTACGTGCATGGCGAGTTCGTCGTGGTGGCCGTGGGCGACCAGTGCGGTCAGGGTGATGCAACTACGGGTGCGGCGGTCCAGTCCCGGCCGGGTCCAGATCTCGCCCCAGGCGTATCGGGTGATGAAGTCCTGGAAGGGCGCGGTGAATTCGGTCGTGGCGGCGATCGCCCGGTCGACGTGCGCGTCGCCGAGGACTTCGCGCCGGACGGCCGTCCCACGCACGGGTCGCGGGCCGCCGCTCACATGGTCGCCGAGTGCCGCGAGCACGCGGTCGGGCTGCTCGACGTTGGCGAGGTGCGAAGCATTGGCGATCTCCACGAGCGTGGACTCGCCTACCCCATCCGCCAGTTCACGGGCGTGTTGCGGCGGTGTGGCGGGATCCTCGCGGCCCCCGACCACGAGCGTGGGCGCGCTGACGCGCGGCAAGTCGGCGCGCAGGTCGTACTCGGCGATGGCCTCGCAACAGGCGGCGTACCCGCGGGGGTCGACGCCGCGCATGGCCTGCACGAGCCGACGGGCCTCGGCGGTGTCCGCGAAGGCGGCGGTGAACCAGCGCTCGGCGGCGCCGTCGGCGACCGGCCCCACGCCCTGCGCCCGCACGAGGGCCGCCCGTTCGTGCCAGGGCGCCGGCTCGCCGAAGCGCGCGGACGAGCAGACGAGCGCGAGCGACGCGACCCGGTCCGGGTGGTACGCCGCCAGCCACGCCCCCACGGCGCCGCCGAGCGAGATCCCGGCGTACGCGAAGCGGTCGATGCCCAGGGAGTCCGCCAAGGCGAGTACTCCGGCGGCGAGTCCGGCGACCGCGCACGGCGCCGCGGATCCGACGCCGGTGGGCTCGTACGGTGTTCCGCCGTGCCCCGGCAGGTCCCAGCGGACGACCTTGAAGTCCCGGGCGAGGGAGACTACTTGCGGATCCCACACGTGCAGGGTCGTGCCGAGCGACGGCCCGAGAACCAGCGGCGGCCCCCCGGAGCCGTCGACACGGTGATACGGCACCGGAGTGGTCACGCGGTCGCACCTTCCTGGTCAATCTGCGCGGCACGGCGCCCCAGTGCGCGGTCCACGAGCGCTCCCGTGGCCCCGATGTACTGTGCGGGGTCGGCGAGTTCGGCACGACGGGCAGCGTCGTACCTGCCCTTGAGGGCGGGTTCCTCCTCGATCGCGCCGACCAGCGTCGCCGCTCCGGCCGTCACGCGGGCGGCCACCCGTTCGACCGCGGCCCGGGCCTCGCCGCGTCCGAGGAGAGGGGCGAAGGCCGCCACGAGCCGTTCGGTCGCCACGAGTCCGCCGGTCGTCGCCAGATTGGCCCGCATGCGTTCCGTGTCGACGCGCAGCCCGGCGACCAGGGTCCGGGCAGCCGAGGCCGCGCCGCCGGTGAGCCGCAGCGCGTCCCGCAGCGGAAGCCACTCGGCGTGCCAGGCCCCGGGCGGGCGTTCGTCGGCAGCCGCGAGGGAGGAAGCCAACACGCTTGCCAGTGCCGGAACCTGGCGTGCCGTCGCGGCGATCAGAGTGGCGCCGACCGGGTTGGCCTTGTGCGGCATGGCCGAGGAGCCGCCGCCCGTCCCTTCGGCCAGTTCGGCGATCTCGGTGCGCGACAGGGTCAGGACGTCCTCGGCGATCTTGCCCAGCGCAGCCGCCGTGAAGGCCAGTGCGGCGCCGAGGTCGGCGACGGGCGTACGCAGGACGTGCCACGGCAGCGCCGGCTCGGCGAGCCCCAGCGCGCGAGCGTACGCGGCCACGACATGAAGTCCGAGGCCGCCGGACTCCTGGACCGCCCTCGGCCCGCCGGGATCTCCCGTGCGCACTCCCCCGGCCGCGTCGCCCGCGTCGCTCGGGTCGCCCGGGTCGCCCGGGTCGTTCGTGAACGCGGCCAAAGTGCCTGCCGCGCCGCCCAGTTGCGCAGGAAGGCGCACCGAGGCGATGCGGTCGCGTGCGTCCAGGACGAGCGCGCGCCAGCCCGCCGCCTTGAGGCCGAAGGTGGTCGGCACCGCATGCTGAGTGAGCGTGCGCGCGACCATGACCGTGTCCCGATGCCGTGCGGCAAGCCGGGCCAGGGCGTCAGCTGTTGCGTCCAGGTCGGCGAGCAACGGTGTGCGGGTACGCGCGGCGACCAGCATCCAGGCGGTGTCCATGATGTCCTGGCTGGTCGCGCCCTGGTGCACGAACTCGGCTGCTGCCGGGTCGACTTCCCGCACCCGTGCGGTGAGGTCGGCGACCAGCGGGATCACCGGATTGCCGCCGGACCGGGCGCGCAGCGCGAGCGAACGGGTGTCGAAGCCGCTGCCGTCGGCCACCGCCAGGTCGACGGCTTCGGCGGCGGACGCCGGTGCGCGCCCGGTCCGTGCGAGTGCCCGGACGAGCGCGGCTTCGGCGTCCAAAAGGGCGCGCAGGAAGGCCGCGTCGCCCGTCGCTGCCTCGGCGGCCGTGCCCGCCGCGACCGGGGCCGTCAGGCCCGCCTCACGGCAATCATGCGAAGTCAAGGAAGACCGTCTCCTCGTGCCTGCCCCCGTCCGGGTCCTCGCCGCCCTGCAACCGGATGTCGAACCGGTGCAGGCCGCCGCGTTCGCGGACCGTCTCCAGCGTCGCGCGGCGAGCGGACGGCAGGGAGGCCAGCAAGTCGTCCTCGGCGTACCCGGGTTCGCCGGTCAGATACGCGCGGCTGAACAGGTGGTGCAGCAGTCCGCGGGCGAACAGGCACACCGACAGGTAGGGGACGCCCGCGGGCGCGATTGTGCGCAGCGCGTAGCGCCCGTCGGCGTCGGTGGCCACCCGGGCGAACCCGGTGAAAGCGACCCCGTCGCGTCCGGCGAAGCCGCCGGTGGTCTCGTCGCGGCGCATCGAGCCCGGCGCGCCGCGTCGCGAGCCGCCCGGCCCGGCCTGCCAGAACTCCAACAGCGCGTCCGGGACCGGGACGCCCGCGCCGTCCAGGACGCGGCCGTGGAGGGTGAGGGCGCCCGGGTGCCCGTTGGGCACGAGGTCGCCGCCGCCTGGGAACGGCAGGGCGTAGCCGAAGAACGGGCCGACCGTCTGCGCGGGCGTGGGAGCGAGGCGCGGCGTCGCCGGCACCCTGTCCGGCGCGTCCGTCGTGACCGTCGTCGGCGCCGTGGCCGGGGCGTGCGTCGTGACCGTCGCAACCGCCGCGCGGGTCATGACCGTCGTGGTCGTCGGATCCGTCACGGGGTGCCCTCCGCCCAGGTCGCCGCCGGGCCGCCGAGCACGATGTCCCAGCGGTAGCCGAGCGAGAACTCCGGTACGGACAAGCCGTGTTCGTAGGCAGCCACCAGCCGTCCGCGGGCCGCGTCGTCGGTCACGGACTGGAGGATCGGGTCGTACGGGAACAGCGGATCCCCGGGGAAGTACATTTGCGTCACCACCCGTTGCGCGAACGCCGTGCCGAACACCGAGAAGTGGATGTGCGCGGGCCGCCACGCGTTGGCGTGGTTGCGCCACGGGTACGGGCCCGGCTTGACGGTCGTGAAGGCGTAGCGTCCTTGATCGTCCGTCAGGCAGCGTCCGGCGCCGGTGAAGTTGGGGTCGAGCGGTGCCGGGTGGCGGTCGCGCCGATGGGCGTACCGTCCGGCGGAGTTGGCCTGCCAGATCTCCACGAGCTGCTCGGCGACGGGTCGGCCCTCGCGGTCGAGGACACGCCCCTGGACGGTGATGCGTTCGCCGAGGGGTTCCCCGGAGTGATGGGCGGTCAGGTCCGCGTCGAGGGCGGTGACGTCCGCGACTCCGAAAACCGGCCCGTGGAGTTCCAGCGCGTCCGGGTCCTGAACCACCGTCAGTGGTTGCCGGGGGTGCCGCAACGCGCTGCTGCGGTACGGCAAGTAGTCGCGCGCAGGGTGGTCACGCGGTGTCCCGCCCGCGGCGATCCGCTCGGCGTACGCGTCACGCTCGGCGCACATTTCGCGGTCGATGTCCGCCTGCGTGACGACGGCGTCCGGCATCTCGACCGACCGATCAGCAGGTGCTACACCGGAGTTCGCGGGTGTCGCGGCGGCGTGTGCAGGTGCGGTCATGCGTCCGGGTCCTACCTTTCGAGTACGAGGGCGAGGCCCTGGCCGACGCCTATACACAGGGCGGCGAGTCCGGTTCCGCGGCCCGCCGCCGCGAGTTGGTGGGCGACCGATCCGGCGAGCCGGGCGCCGGAGGCGCCGAGGGGATGTCCGAGTGCTATCGCCCCACCCCGCGGGTTGACCACATCCGGGTCGAGGTCCGGCCATTCGGCGAGGCAGCCGAGGGCCTGGGCGGCGAAGGCCTCGTTCAGCTCGAAGGTCCGCAGGTCGGCGAACGTGCGCCCGGCACGGGTCAGCGCGCGGTGCACGGCGTCCACCGGACCGAGGCCGAACAACTGCGGTTCGACGCCGACGACCGCCGACGCGCCGATGCGGGCGAGGGGTTCGCGGCCGAGTTCGGCGAGGCCGTTCTCGTCGGCGAGCAGCAGCGCGGCCGCCCCGTCGTTGAGCGGCGAGGAGTTTCCGGCGGTTACCGTGCCGCCCGCCCTGAAGGCCGGGGCGAGCTTGGCCAGCGCGTCCATCGACGTGTTGTCGCGCACGCACTCGTCGCGCGTCAGCGGTGTACGTACCCCCGCCAGGCCCTCGATCGTCGCCAACTCGCTGTCGTAGAGCCCTTGTTCCCAGGACGCTGCCGCCTTGCGGTGGCTCGCGAGGGCGAACGCGTCCTGGGCCTCGCGCGTGATTCCGTGCTTGTCCGCGATGAGCTCGGCTCCTTCACCGAGTCCGATCGTCCACTCCGGCGGCATCGCGGGGTTGACGAGGCGCCAGCCGAGGGTGGTGGACACCATCTGCTGGTGGCCCGCCGGAAAGGCGCGGTCCGGCTTGGGCAGCACCCACGGCGCGCGGCTCATCGACTCCACGCCGCCCGCGACCGCGACCGACGCGTCCCCGACGGCAATGGCACGGTACGCCTGGACCACGGCCTCCAGGCCGGACCCACACAGCCGGTTGACCGTGGTGCCCGGCACCGACACCGGAAGTCCCGCCAACAGTACGGCCATTCGGGCCACATCGCGGTTGTCCTCGCCGGCGCCGTTGGCGTCGCCGAAGAAGACGTCCCCGATCAGCGCGGGATCGAGGTCCGGGCTGCGGCCGACGAGCGCACGCAGCACGTGGGCGGCGAGGTCGTCGGGGCGCACGCCGGACAGCGCGCCGCCGTACTTGCCGATCGGCGTGCGCACGGCGTCGACGATGTAGACGTCCTTGATCCCGGCCGCGGGGCCGGAGCCGACACCGGAGGCCGCGCGCGAAGCCGGGCGGGGAGTGTGGGACGGGGTCACGGGGCGGCCTTCTTCCCGGCGGCCTTGAGGCCGCGCAGCGCGAGGAGTTCGATAGGCGTGGGGGGTGCGGTGACGCCGGTCTCGGCGGCGACGCGCAGGTCCCAGCCGGTGGCCGCGCGCACCTGGTCGACGTCAACGCCCGGGTGCAGCTCGGTGAGGACGAGTTCGGCGGTTCCCGGGTCGGGGCGCAGGATGCCGAGGTCGGTGATCACCGCGACCGGTCCGGCGCCGGGCATGCCCAGGCGGGCCCGGTCGTGCGGTCCGGTGCCGTGGCCGAGGGTGGTGACGTAGTCGAGCACGGGCACGAAGTTGCGGGTGGAGTGCCGCAGAACCATCAGCACGCGGCGGCAGTTCGCGGCGATCTCCGGGGCGCCGCCCGCGCCGGGCAGGCGGCCTTCGGGGCGTTCGGGGCCGCGGCCGACGACGCTGGTGTTGACGTTCGCGAACCTGTCGATCTGCGCGGCGCCGAGGAAGCCGACGTCCACGCGGCCGCCTTGCAGCCAGTAGTTGAACATCTCCGGCACCGACACCACCGCGTCGGCGGTTTCCGCGAGTTCGCCGTCGCCGATGGACAGCGGGAGGCGCGTGGGCTTGGAACCGATGGTGCCGGACTCGTAGATGAGCACGAGGCCCGGATTCGCGGTGGCGCGGGCGAGGTTTGCGGCGGTGCTGGGCAGCCCGATGCCGACGAAGCAGGTACGTGCGCCCGCGAGCGCGCGGGCGGCGTTGACCTCCATGACTTCGTCGGCGGTGGCGGGCTCGGCCACGGCGGGCTCCGGCACGGAGGGCACTGCGGCCGCGGAAGCAGCGGACGAGGCGGCGGTCGCGTCGGTCATCCGGCCGACTCCTTTCGCACGTGCGTGTCGAGCCACGCGGTGAAGGCGGCGCGGTCCCGCGAGACGGCGTCCCACGCCTGGTAGAAGCCGTTGTCGCGGACGGAATAGCCGGCGGCGTACGACGGACGGCTGCCGCCCGGCACCGGCACGACGGCGTCCACGACCCACGAGGGCAGCACCACCGCGCCCGGCGTGGGGGCGAGTTCGTCGACGATCTCCTCGACGGTCACCAGCACGCGGTCGGCGGCGAGCGCGGCTTCCTTCTGGACACCGAGCAGGCCCCAGAACTGGACGTTGCCGAGCCGGTCGGCGCGCTGCGCGTGGATGACGGTGACGTCCGGGCGCAGCGCCGCGACCGCGGCCAACTCCTCGCCCGTGAAGGGGCAGACGACCGTCGAGACGGTGTCGGTGCGGGTGGCGAGGTCGCTGCCTCGGTAACCGCGCAGGATCGCGAAGGGCAGCCGGGAGGCGCCCGCGACATACCGGTTCGCCATCCCGGCGTGGCTGTGCTCGTCGAGTTCGAGCGGGCGCGGCCAGGCGTTCTCCACCGCGTCGCGGAAGCGGTGCAGCGAGCCGACCCCCGGGTTTCCGCCCCACGAGAAGACCAGTTTGCGGGCGCATCCGGCGCCGATGAGCTGGTCGTAGACCACGTCGGGGGTCATCCGGACCAGGGTCAGGTCGGTGGTGCCCTGCCGGATGATCTCGTGACCGGCGGCGAACGGGATCAGGTGGGTGAAGCCTTCGAGGGCGACGGTGTCGCCGTCGTGCACGAGGTCCGCGACGGCGCCGCGGAGCGTACGTATCTCAGCCATGGCAGTCGAGGAGCCCTCACGGTGCCGTGCGGAGCGGCGCGGGCGCCGCCTTGATTGTGTTCGTCTGGTGAACTATTGTTCACATTAGTGAGCTGCCCCGAGTCTGCGGGGTGGCCCGAAGGGCTGTCAACCACTCGTCTACGACACGGCCGAAGGCCCCGGAGAGACCCATGCACGCCGACGCTCCCTCCGTCCCCGACGCGTCACCGCCGCCGACCGAAGCGGTCGGGCCGCTGATCCGCGGGCTCACCGTGCTGCGCGCGGTCGCGGCGGCCGGGGGACGCGCGAGCCTCGGCGACCTCGTACGGGCGACGGGCCTCGCGCGGTCCACGGTCGACCGCGTCGCCGCCACCGCCACACGAATCGGGTACGCCAGGCTCGACGGCCGCGACGTCCTCCTCACCCCGAGGCTCATGGAACTGGGCAACGCCTATCTCGCCGCGACCGGCCTGCCCGACCGGCTCGGCGAACTCGCCGACGCGCTGGCGGACTCCCTCGACGAGTCGGTGTCGCTGGCGGTGCCGGACGGCGACGGCGTGCGCTTCGTACACCAGGCCGTCCGCCGCCGCACGATGGCCCTGGCGTTCCGCATCGGCGACCTCGTCCCCGCCGAACGCGCCGCTCCCGGCGCGCTGTTCGCCGCCGACTGGGACGACGCCGGGTGGGACGCGTGGGCCCGGCGGCGCGAACGCGACCCGAGCGACGCGGGGTTTCCGGCGGTACCTCCGGCGACCGGCACCGGTCCCGTGGCGACCTTCGGGGACCGCGCCGAGGCCGCCCGGGCGGCCGG
>NZ_JBPKBH010000002.1:372796-406767 GCF_051388915.1 Yinghuangia sp. YIM S09857
CTGGACGACCAGTTCATCGAGGCGGGGTTGGTCGCGGTGGCCGTCCCGGTGCGCGGCCCCGACGGGCGAACGTTGTGTGCGCTGAGCGTGGTGAGCCACACCAGCAGGCACGACGTGGCGTCCCTGCGCGATGCGGCGCTCGACGAACTCCTGGCGACCGCAGCGGAGATGGGGAAGCGCCTCGCCCCCGGCGCCACCCCGCCGACCGCCCCGCCCCACACGGATCCCGCCCCCGCCGTCGCGGCCGTACTCCGCGCGTCCAAGCGCGAACTCGGCCCCGAGTTCGTCGAGTCGTTCGCCCGAGGTCTGGCGGTCATCGCGGCGTTCGACCCGACCGCCACCGAACATGCCCACGCCGCCGGGAAGTTCCCGGTGGCCCTGTCGCTCACCGCGGTCGCCGAGGCCACCGGTCTCCCCCGGGCCACCGCCCGCAGGGCGCTCATCACCTTGCAGTACCTCGGCTACGCGACGCACGACGACGGCCTGTTCCGCCTGACCCCGCGCGTGCTCGACCTGGGCTTCGCCCACCTGTCCGGTCTGACGCTGCCCGCCCTCACCACCCCCCACCTGGCCGAACTCGTGGGCAAGGTCCAGGAGTCCGCGTCGATGGCGGTGCTCGCCGACGACGACGTGCAGTACATCGCGCGCGTCCCGACGGTCCGCATCATGAGCGTCGCGATCAGCGTCGGCACCAGGTTCCCGGCGTACGCGACCTCCCTGGGCCGGGTGTTGCTCGCCGATCTGCCGGAGGACGAGCGAACGGCGCGCCTGGCCCGCATCGAACCGGCGGCGCTGACCCGCCGCACCGTGACGTCCCGCACCCGCCTCGCGGAGATCCTCAGCGAAACCGCGGAACGCGGATTCGCCCTCGTGGACGAGGAGTTGGAGGAAGGGCTGCGCTCCCTCGCGGTGCCCGTGCGCGACGCCACCGGGCACGTGGTCGCGGCGGTCAACGTGTCCATGCACGCGAGCCGCCGTACCCCCGCCGAGGCCGAAGCCGAACTGCTGCCCGCACTCCGCGCCGCCGCGGCCGCCATCGAGGCCGACCTGACCGCCGCGACGCGCTACGCCCCGTCCGCACGCCGCACGGGCGACTGACCGGCCCGCCTACCCGGCACGGGGCCAGTTCACCAAAGCCGCGTGCAACGCCTCCACCGCCGCGGCCCACGACGCCCCGGTGGCCCGAGGGTGCTGGAATCCGCCCGCGGACTCCAGCGTGACGAAGCCGTGGAAGGTGCCGCGCAGCAGGCGCGCGGCGTCGGTGAGGTCCGGCTCGGCGAGGCCGTACGCCCGCAGCACCGCGTACACCAGCTCGCCGCAGCGCGTGTCCGTTTCCAGCCCGGCCACGTCGTCGGCGGTCAACGGCATCTGCGCCGCCGCGTACCGCCCGGGGTGGGCCAGTGCGTAGGCCCGGTACGCGTCGGCGAAGGCGGCCAGCGCGTCCCGCCCGGCGCGACCTGCGACGGCCGCCTCAAGGCGGTCGGCCAGCTCGGCGTTGGCCCGCAGTGCCACCCGGACGCGCAGGTCGCGCAGGCTCCTGATGTGCGAGTACAAGCTCGCGTCCTTCACCCCGAAGCGCCGCGCGAGTGCCGAGACCGTGACGCCGTCGACCCCCGCTTCGTCGGCGAGCTCCGCGGCGGCGCCCACCACCCGCTCCGCCGTCAGCCCGGCACGCCCCACCACACCGCTCCCCTTCCGCCCGCCCGCCGCCGGCGCTCGCGCTCCGGCCGCCGACCCTACAGCCATTATTCATTTGCCTAGGAGTCCTAGGCAAGGTTAGCGTGCCGGACATGAGAACCCTCACCGAGCGCGACCTGCGCGCGTCCTTCGTCAACTGCTCCAAGGGCGAGGCGCAGCGCTTGGCGGTGCCCCGCGATCTCGCCGAGCGCCCTTGGGACGATCTGGACTTCCTCGGCTGGCGGGATCCCGGGGCACCGGACCGCAGCTACCTGGCGGCCGAGCACGCGGGCCGCGTCGTGGCGGTGACGATGCGCTTCCCGTCCCAGCAGCGCGGGTTCCTGCACCGTGGCATGTGCAGCATCTGCCTGACGACGCACCCGGGCAGCGGGGTGTCGCTGATGACCGCCCCGCGCGCCGGGAAGGCCGGGCGCGAGGGCAACTCGGTCGGCGTCTACTTCTGCACCGACCTCGCGTGCTCGCTGTACGTTCGCGGCATCAGGAAGCCCGAACCGGGCGGCCGCTTCCAGGAGTCGCTGACGGTGGACGCGCAAGTCGCCCGGACACGCGAGAAGTTGGCGGGCTTCCTGGACAAGGTCCTGGCCTGACCGCGCACTTCCGTCGACCCCGCGCTTCCGTCAACCGCGCACGTTCGTCAGTAGCGCAGCGCGGCGGCCAGCCCGCCGGCCTCGGCGAGCGCTCCGTCCGGGACGAAATCGACGGCGCCGTCCGCGTCGAGGACCGCTTCGATCAGCGAATCGACGATGTCGTCCTCGACGCCGTCGCCCACCGGGGTGCCGCCGTCGACGACGCTCAGCGCGGTCCGTTCGGCCCCTTCCACCGCCTCGGGCCGCGCGGTGATGCGCAGCCCGTCCTCGACCACGAGGTGCGCGACGCGGCCCTCGTGCGCGGGGACCCACGCGTCCTGGACGCCCCCGGCGTAGCGCCGTCCGCTGCGGGCCGCGTCCAGCGCCTCCAATGCGGCCTTGCCGCGATCCTCGGCCAACTCGGCGCGTACCGGTGCGAGTTCGGCGGCGAACTCGGCAGGGGTGACGGTCCGCAGGCCGCCCTTGTCCAGCTCCGCCGCGATGTGGTCCGCGTGCCGGGTGACCGAGCGGAACAGCGAGGTCTGCGGCCGCAGCCCGACCAGCACGACCGGCTGCGCGCGGCCGTCCAGGGCCTTGGCGAGCTTGTCGTCCGCCTCGGCGAACATGCTGCGCATGTCCTGGGACACGCCCAATCCGCCACCTTCGCGCGTGACCGGGCCGTCGCGCTCGTCGCCCGGGTTGGCGACCGGGAACCCGTCGCCCTCGACGGGCTCCACGTGCGAGCCGCGCCCGTGCCAAAGCCGGACGTCGTCCTCGCTGAGCACCACCACCCAATAGGGCCTGGCCCGCGCCTCGGCCGCGACGAGGTTGCGGGTCAGGTACGTCGTGCCGATCACCACGCGCTCGGGGACCTCGGCGCCGACCCGGTACATGCGGTGCTCGTCCTCGGACGCGTACAGCACCAGGCCGTCGAGAAAGCGTTCCGGGTCCAGTTCCTCCCCCGCGAGCCGCAGGTGCTCGGCGACGGCGAGGCGCTTGTCGCGCGGCACCTCCGAGTCGTCCGCGAGCCGCCGTCCCGCCTCTTCCAGGAGGTTGCGCAGGCGGATGTGGTCCTGCTGGTTCTCCGGCCGGTGGCGGTGCGTGGGCAGCGTGACCGACACCGCGGGGTACGGGCGCGGCCTGCGCAACTCGGCCAGCAGCGCGGCGGTGGGGCGGACGGCCTGCGGCATCGTTCCTCCATGCGGGCGAACGCGGTCGACGGACGGGCGGCGGTGCCGTACACCGTCCGCCCATTGAAGGAACGTCTCACGGTTCGCCACCCGGTGCCCTGCTGAGCTGCGCCGATCGAGTCCAACGAGCACACGGGCAGGAACGGCGTCCTTCCGCCCGCAGTTGTCGGATGCAAGAATTGTGGTCTGCACATGTTGCGTCGCGGACACGGGGATGGGACCGATGAGCTCAGGAACCGCCGCCGAACCGGTCGATCCGGGGGCCGGGCTGGTGGAGGCGGTGCTGCGCCTGCGCCGGAGTTCGCCGAGCCGCCTGCTGCAACAGGACCTCTATCAGGTCGGCGACACCCAGCTCACGCCCGTGCAGGTGGACGCGCTCGAATGCCTCGCGGGCCGCCCGGTGTGGCGCATGCACGAGCTGGCGGCCCGCCTCGGCATCGACCCGTCGACCGCGACGCGCACCGTCGACCCACTCGTGCGCCTCGGCCTGGCCGAGCGCGAGCCGGATCCCGCCAACCGACGCTATGTGTCGGTCCGGGCCAGCCGCCGCGGCAAGGCCGTGTCAGGCCGCATCGGCCGGGCCCGCCTCGCCCTCATGCGCGACGTCCTGGCGCCGATGCCGGTCCAGGACCGGGCGGAGCTGACCCGGTTGCTGACGCAGTACGTCGACCTCATCGAGGACTACGCCCGCCGCGAGCCGTCCGTGTCGTAGCCGCGCGGCGGGTCCGCGCGACCGTCGGACCACTCAGCAGCAGGGCGGGTCGAGCACCCACGCCACGACGAAGACAAGGCACAGCGCGGCGATCGACGGCAGCCTGCGGCGCCACAGCGCGGCCCGCGACTCCCCCGCGCCGCCGGCACTGCCATGGCGCCCGCCCGCGGCACCGCCCGCGGCACCCGTGCCCGGTTCGGCCGCCGGCTCGGCCCGGTCCCCCGGCTCGGGGGCTCCGGTCTCGGTCCTGGGGTCGATCGTGATCGCCATTTGGCGAGCCTAGTGCCGTGGCAGGGAACCGGTGAACCCTTCCGGCCACGGCACTGCCGCGCGGCCGGGCTCAGCGGGAGACCGGAGGCGTGAACCCGTACAGCGCCGCGACGTTGCCCGCCGCGATGCGGGCCGCCTCGTCCGCCGGGACGTCGGCGAGGACGCCGCCCAGGATCTCGCGGCTGCGTGGGAAGGTCGACTCGGTGTGCGGGTAGTCCGAGCCGAACATCAGCGCCCCCGTCCCGATGACGTCGCGCACGCGTACGCCCAGGGCGTCCTCCTGGAACGACGCGAAGCAGTTCGTATGCCAGTAATGCGACGGCAGCACCCCCGAGTCGGCGAACCGGTGCCAGTCCCCGCGCGCCGGGCGGTCGGTGTAGGTGTAGTCCATCTGCGCCAGGAAGAACGGGATCCAGCTCAGCTCGTGCTCGACCGTGCCGACGCGCAGCCCCGGGTGGCGCTCGAACACGCCGGACAGGATGAGGTCGCCGAGCGCGGCGCGCACCTGCTGGTCCTTGTTGACGAAGACGGACGGCGGGACCTCCTTGACGTCGAGGAAGAACTCGCCTGTACGCGGGTCCGCGCGATCCGTGCCGACGTGCAGCGACAGCGGCGTGCCCAGTTCCTCCGCGGCCTGCCACAGCGGCTCGTAGGCGGGGCTGCGGTACGGACACCACACGGGAGTGCGCACCGGGATCATCGCGCCGCCCAGCCCGCGCGCGTGCGCGCGCCGCAGCTCGGCCGCGGCCTCGGCCGGGTCGTCGGTATTGAGCATCGCGACGCCCTTGAGCCGTGCCGGGTCGTGCGCGCAGAAGTCGGCGAGCCAGTCGTTGTAGATGCGGGCCGAGCGCGAGAGCACGCCGCTTTCCGGCACCGCGTACGAAACCAGGCCCTGGGACGGGTAGATGACGGAGCCCCAGATGCCGTCGGACTCGTTCTCGGCGATGTAGCGGGCCGGGTCGTACGCCGAGTCGCGCACGTCCTCGAAGGTGGCGGACGTGCGGAGCCGGTCCGGGTCGTGGGCGAAGCGCTCGCCGGTCTGGATGCCGAGGAAGGACATCGTGCGGCGGCCCGCGACATACCACCAGTCGCCGTCGTCCTCGCGGACCACGCGCGGGAGTTCGTCGTCCTCGGGAGCGACGCGCTGCCACAGGTCGGGCGGTTCGATGATGTGCGAGTCGGAGGAGACTATCCACTGGTCTGGCGACAGGCCGGTCATATCGGACTCCGGTCTTGGGGGCGGGATGTGGATCCGCAAGTGCCGGGGAATCAGGGCGACTTGCCTTTCCCGGCGGGGTGGTGGGCGGCGCGCTCAGGAGCGCGCCGGGGAATGCGGTCGGACGGGGTCGGACGGGGTCGCGGGCGCGCGGCCGCCGGATGCGGACGAGACGGCTCAGGTCGGGGAGTTCACAGCAGACGCCCCGGCAGCCGGGCCAGGTCGCCGCCCACGTCGACGCCGTCCCGGCGGGTCACGACGCCGTTGACGACGACGTGTTCGAGCCCAGGGGGCGCGTCGACGACCAGGCGCTCGCCGCCCGACGGCAGGTCGCCGACGCGGCGCGGGGTCGGCGCGCGCAGGTCGTCCCAGCGCAGCACGAGCAGGTCGGCGGCGGCGCCGACGGCCACCCGGCCGCGGTCCGCGAGGCCGAGCAGGTCCGCGAGTTCGCCGGTCAGGCGGTACACGCCCCGTTCCGGCGCCATGAGTTCGCGGTCGCGGACCCAGTTCGCGAGGAAGTCGACGGGCATGTGCGCGTCGCAGATCTGCCCGGCGTGCGCGCCCGCGTCGGACAGGCCGAGGACGCAGCCCTCCGCCGCCAGCAGCGTGCGCAGCGCTTCCTCGTCGTCGTTGGCGAACGTGATGGCGAAGCGGGTGCGCAGGTCGTCGGCCAGGGCGAGGTCGAGCAGGACGTCCAGCGGCGTGCGGTGCGCGTCCTCGGGACGTCCGGACTGCCGTGCCTCGGCGGCCAGTTCGGCGATGCCGCAGCCGATGAGGGCGGTGTGCCGGGTGGTCTCCGCGACGGTGATGTCGTCCCAGCGCGGGTTGACCCATTGGCGGCCGTCGAGTTCGGCGTACGCCCGGCCGCGCCACGCCGGATCGCGGTAGCGCTCGGCGCGCTGCGCCGGGGTGAGCGGGGCGAGTTCGGCCCAGGCCGGGACCGAGTAGAACGAGGACGGATCGGCCGCGGATATGCGCTGTTCGATGGGGCGGCAGGTGACCTGCGGGTGGACGTCGGCCCCGGCCTCGCGCCCCGCCCGGTGCACCGCGAGCTTGTCCGCCCAGTGCGCGCGGGGGCTGCCCTCGGGATAGGTGAGCAGTGCGGACCACGTGATCGGCCGTCCCAACGCGGGCTGGAAGTCGTAGAGCCAGGCGAAGTCCTCGCCGGGCGCGACGTGGCAGATGCCGCGCCCGACCTCGGCGGTGACGCGCATGAGGGCCTCGACCTCGGCCTGCGTGGCGTTCATGGACGGCACCGGCCGCCCCCGGTCGCCGATGTGGAAGCCGCTGCGGTCGGTCGAGAAGCCGAGAGCGCCGCCGCGCAGAGCGTCCGCGACCAGGGCCCGCATGCGGTCGATCTCGTCGTCGGTGGCGGCGCGGTCGTGCGCGTCCTCGCCCATGACGGTCATGCGGACGGCGTTGTGGCCGACGTACCCGCCGAAGTTGATGCCGACGGACCGCCCGACCCGGGCCAGGTACTCGGGGTAGCCGGTGAACGACCAGTCCACGCCGGCGTCGAGGACGGCGGCCGGCATGTCCTCCACGTGTTCGAGGATGCGGACCAGCGAGGCGCGCATGGACGGCGGGCAGGGGGCGATCGACAGGCCGCAGTTCCCGGCGACGACCGAGGTGACGCCCTGGCCGCTGGAAGGGGTCAGCCACGGGTCCCACAGGACCTGCGGGTCGTAGTGGGTGTGCAGGTCGAGGAAGCCGGGGCAGACGACCGCGCCCGAGGCGTCGAGCTCGACGGTGCCGCGCACCGTCGGGGCGACCTCGGCGATCCGGCCGTCGCGGACGCCGACATCGGCACGGAACGGCGGCGCGCCGGTGCCGTCGAGCACCGTTCCGCCGCGCAGGGCGAGGTCGTATGACATGGGCAACTCCTCGCGTTTCGGCGTCACTTGCGGGATCCGTCCCCGGCCGTCGCGGTCGGTCCCGTGCCCGGAGTCAAGCACTGGACCTTGCAAAGTACAAGCGTTGCGCGACGCAATCCAGGTCGACGCGGCCCCTGGGCGGCAGGGTCAGGCGCGCCACCACGCGGCGACGACCAACAGCGCGAGGCCCGCGCAGATGCCGAGGTTGACGTACGCGTGCGCGAGGAAGACCGCGGCGAATTCGCGGATCGTCGCGCTGGGCCAGAAATAGCGCGCGGTCGGCGACCCGATCACCTGGGCGTCCACCCCGGCCTTGCGCGCCTCCATCGCGGCCCGGAACGCGTGGTAGTTGTTGGTGACCACGAGGCAGCGGTAGCCGGGTTTGGCCTCGGCCATGATCTCCGCACTGAAACGCAGGTTCTCCGCGGTGGTGCGGGAGCGCGTCTCGCGCACGACGCGGTCGGCCGGTACGCCGCGCGCCACCAGGTAGTCCGCCATGGCGACGGCCTCGGGGACGGTCTCGTCGGTCCCACGGCCGCCGGAGAGGAGCAGGACCGGCTTGCCGCCGCGCGCGGACTGGGCGTCGTACACCGCGCGGCCGCGGTCGAGCCGGCCGGCGAGCAGCGGCGGAACCTGGTCGCCGCCGACGAGTCCGGAGCCGAGGACCACGATGAAGTCGACGTCGCCGCGCACGGGCATGCGGCCGTACAGGTACGCGTACCCGATGAAGCACGCGAACAGGAAGGCGACGTAGCCGACCACGAGGAGGGCACTCGTCGCGACGATCTCCAGGGCCCGGTCGTCCGTCACCACGGCCGCGCAGAGCAGGCCGACGAACGCCAGGATGCCGAGTCCGGCCACCAGGGACAGCAGGTTCGTCGGACCGCGTCCCTCCTTGCGGACCATCGTGACGCCGTTGGCGAGCAGCAGCCCCGCGAGGACCAGGATGCCGAGCGCGGGACCCGCCAGGATCAGGACGACGACGACCTCGAAGACCTCGACGGGCGCCTTGGCCAGGTCGTCCACCACGCCGATCGCCAGCATCGCCAGCGCCAGGCCCAGGAACACGGCGTTGCGGAAGCGGCGGCGGTCCCGCAGTACCCCGGCGGCGAACAGGACGAAGAACACCAGTGCTGCGATATAGGCGGTCACTCGGCAATGCTAGGGAAATCCCCCATCGGCCCCGGGCATTGACGATCGATGCCGCGAGGCTGCCTAACCGTGCATTTTCGGCATACCTGTCGTGGCACACGGCCCTTCCCCTTTCCATACGCATCCGTATGGTGAGTTCGGCCGGAGAGCGGAGGCGCCACTTCCGGGTGTGGTGCAGCGCACCCGCGTTCGCCGGCGGACCAGGAGACCACCCTCGCAAGGAAGGGACGCACATGCGAACACGTTCAGCCAGAACGGCGACCGCCAGAACGACGATCGCGTTCGCCGTGGGCGCGGCACTGCTCGGCGGGATCGCCGCGGGGCCCGCCGCGGCGGCGCAGACGTCGGCCGCCCCGGCCCCGGTCACCGCGCAACGGCTCGTCCCGGTTGAAGGCACCGCGAACTTCCTTGACCTGGGCGGCTATCGGACGTACGACGGGGAGCAGACGCGCTCCGGCGTGCTGTACCGGTCGGAGGCACTGAACAAGGTCACGCCCAACGGCGTCGCGCAGATGGCCGCGCTCAAGCTGAAGGGCATCGTCGACTTCCGCACCGCGGCCGAGATCGGAGCGAACGGGCCCGACAAGTTCCCCGCGGGCGTGCCGTACAGCAACCTGCAAGTGGCCGACGGCGGGCTCATGACGACGCTGTACGCGGTCATCACCTCCGGCGACCCGGTCAAGCAGGAGCAGATGCTCGGCAACGGCAAGGCCGCGCAGATGATGGTCACGATGTACCGCACGTTCGTCGACGACCCGGCCGTCCGCGCGCAGTTCGCCGCTACGGCCAGGGGCGTGGCGAACGGGACGGTGTCGCTCTACCACTGCTCGGCGGGCAAGGACCGGGCCGGGTGGATGACCGCGATCCTGCTGACCGCGGTCGGTGTGCCGACCGGCACGGTCAACCAGGACTACCTGCTCAGCAACCAGTACCTCAAGCCGGGCAACGACGCACTCAAGCAGCAGCTTCTGGCGAGTGGACGCATGCAGAACCCGTCGCTGCTCGACCCGCTGCTGGGTGTCGACCAGAGCTACCTGGACGCCACGCGGTCCGCGATCGAGGCACGGTACGGCTCGTTCGGCAAGTACCTGACGGACGGGCTGGGTCTCGACGTCCTCACGCTCGTCAAGCTCCGCCAGCGCCTGGTGACCTGAGGCGGCGGAGCGGTGTACTTCCGGCCGCCGGGGACTTCCTCCGCACCCCCGGCGGCCTGGGGCGCCGGGCGGGACGCGTGGACGTGAGCGGGACGCACACATGCGTGAGTGACCGTGCGTGACGCTGCGGGGCGTGCGGGAGGGGTTCGGGGCGTGCGGGGCGTGCCGTCAGCTGTCGTCGGAGTCCGCATCGCCGCCTGTGCCCTTGCCCGTGTTCCCCTCGTCCGCGTTCTCGTCCGCGTCTGCGTCTGCGTCTGCGTCTGCGTCGAAGTCGAGGCCCAGTTGGCCGTCGATGTCGGGGGCCCGTTCCCGGAGGATGTGTACGGCGGCCTCCTCGGCCGAGGCCGCACCGGAGTCGACGCCTACGTCGTCCGCGAACATGCCCTCATCGTCGTCCACCAGGCGCCCGGAGCGCGGCTCCGGCCCGTCGGCCCACCGGTCGTCGACGTCGTCGTCGATGTCCTCCGGCTCCAGCTCCGGCTCCTCCTCGTCCAGCAACTGGTCCAGGGACTCCCCGCGTTCGGCCTCGTCCGCGGTGGTGCCGAAGCGCTCGGCGGCCGACCAGCGGTCCGGCGGCTCGACCCCGACGTCCAGCGGATCCGCACTCAGATCGTCGGTGACCAGCGACTCGGAGGCGTCGAGGGTGGGATCCTCGTACGGCTCGTCGTCGGGGCCGTGCCCACCGCGCGACCTGCCGCTGCTGCTCATCGAATCGGATTCCCTCCGTTTGCCGGAGATCCGATGATCACGCGCGGCGCGACCCCGGGGCCGGAGTTGCGCCGATCGTGGGTGCGTCGCGGCCGCGGCGCCGCGCGCGCTCAGCCTCGCGAGGCCGTGACGGCGTGCTGCATGGTGCGCACCACCTCGACGAGCGGCCGCAGCTCGGGCGACCCCTCGGCCTGGGCCAGCGCCTCCTCCAGTGCCCGGTCGTTGGTCTCGCGCGCCTGCTCGAACAGCACGCGGCCCTCGTCGGTGACGTTGGTGTAGATGCCGCGGCGGTCGGTCGGGCACAGGTACCGCACCAGCAGGCCCCGTTCCTCCAGGCGCGTGACCAGGCGCGTCGTCGCGCTCTGACTCAGTGCGACGGTGTCCGCGAGGCGCGTCATGCTCAGGTGCCCGCCGTCCCCGTCGTGCTGCTCGCTGAGCACGACCATCGCCGAGTACTCCCGGACGCTCAGCCCGTGCGCATTTTGCAGGGCCTTCTCCAGGTGGGCGTCGATGCGGTCGTGGAGCAGCGAGAGGGCGCACCAACCCTGGGCGAGCACCCGCCCGTCGACCTCCGGTCCAGGCATACCGCACTCCCCTTCACATCCGGCGTGGCGCCGGCTCGTGCCCATCATGTTACCCCACACGCGCAATTAACCCGCGCTTGCAAATATCCAGCGTCTGCAAGTAACGTCGTGTGCAAGCAACCGCGTGGCCGAGCCGTCCCCGGCCCCCATAAGAAAGCCGCTGTCATGCCCCTTGCACTCCTGGCGCTGGCCATCGGCGCCTTCGGCATCGGAACGACCGAGTTCATCCCCACGGGCCTGCTGCCCGAGGTCGCCGACACCTATTCCGTCTCCATCCCGACCGCGGGCTACGTGCTCTCCGTCTACGCGCTCGGCGTCGTGGTCGGTGGCCCGCTGCTGGCGGTCCTCGGCATCCGGGTGCCGCGCAAGCGCATGCTGCTCTCGCTGATGGGCGTGTTCATCGCCGGCAACCTGCTGTCCGCGGTGGCTCCGAGCTTCGGCGTCATGCTGGCCGGACGCGTGGTCGCCGCCTTCGCGCACGGGGCCTTCTTCGGGATCGGCGCCGTCGTCGCGGCCGACCTGGTGGCACCGCGCAAGCGGGCCGCCGCGATCGCGACGATGTTCACCGGGCTCACCGCCGCCAACGTGGTCGGCGTGCCGGCCGGGACCTGGCTCGGGCACGCGTTCGGCTGGCGCACCACGTTCGCCGTCGTCGCGGCGCTCGGCGCGGTCGCCCTCGCGGGCATCGCCGCGCTGGTGCCCGCGCACGCGGGCGCGCCGGAGGGCGGCGAGGCGGCCCGCGACACCCGGCTGCGCCCCGAGTTCGAGGCACTGCGCAATGTGCAGGTATGGCTTGCCATGGGCATGACCGTGCTCGGCTTCGGCGGCGTGTTCGCCGCCATCAGCTACGTCGCGCCGATGATGACCGACGTCGCCGGGTACTCCGAGGGCGCGGTGACGTGGCTGCTGATGCTGTTCGGGGTCGGCCTGTTCGCCGGGAACCTGGTCGGCGGGCGCTTCGCGGACCGCGCCCTGATGCCGAACCTGTACGTCTCGCTGACCGGACTGGCCGCCTCGCTCGCGCTGTTCACCGCGACCGCGCATCACAAGGCCCTCGCCGCGGTGACCCTGATGCTGATCGGGGCGTTCGGCTTCGCGACCGTGCCCTCGCTCCAGAAGCGCGTCATGGACCAGGCCGCGGGCGCGCCGACGCTGGCCTCGTCGGGCAACATCGCGGCGTTCAACCTGGGGAACGCACTGGCGACCTGGCTCGGCGGCGTGGTCATCGCGGGCGGCCTCGGCTACACGTCGCCGAACTGGGTCGGGGCGCTGATGGCGCTCGCCGCACTGGCGCTCGCGGTGCTGTCGGCCCGACTGGAGCGCCGCTCGGGCGGCCGGACCGCGGCCCGCAGGGGGCGCGCCGTGGCGTCCGGGACGGGCACGACGCCCGTCCCGGCCGCGCCGGCGGTCTCCGCGGGTGCCTCAGGCCGCGTCCCGGAAGGGGCCCGTGACCTCGAAGGTCACGCCCGCCAGCGGTGAGTTCGAGGAACCGCGCTGCGACGAGAAGTAGAAGCGGCGGCCGTCCGGGGTGAACGCCGGGCCGGTGATCTCGGAGCCGTCGTGCCCGGTGACCTGGAGGAAGGGCGCGACGGTCCCGTCCCCGGTGATGAGGCAGACCTGCATGTCGCCGCCGTCCTCGGCGACGAACAGGTCGCCGTTGGGGCGGCCGGTGATGTTGTCCACGCCGGTGAGCGGGGCGGTTCCGGCGGGCACGAGGCCGTCGTCGTACGCGATGTCGAGCACGCCGGATGCGGGGTCGTACACCCACACGCGATTGTCGCCCTTGGTGGTGAACCACAGGCGCCCGTCGCGGCAGTGGGCGCCCTCGCCGCCGTCGAACCGCCGCGCCGCCGCCACCTGGTTGCGGGTGCCGGTCAGCCAGTCCCCCGGGTTCGGCACCGGCTGCCAGGTCACCGGCCCGGTGACCGGCTCGGCGGGCGCGCACAGCACGTCCAGGCGTCCGCTCGCCAGGTCGCCCCAGGTGTCCGGGGTGAACCGGTAGAGGCAGCCGTCCCCTTCGTCCTCGGTCAGGTAGACGACGCGGCGCAGCGGGTCGGCGGCGGCGGCCTCGTGCTTGAAGCGGCCCATCGCCGGGCGCGCGGCGGCGCCGTTGCGGCCGTACGGGTCGGTCTCCCACACCTGGCCGAACGCCACCTCCTCGCAGGACAGCCAGGTGCCCCACGGCGTGGCGCCGCCCGCGCAGTTCACGTTGGTGCCGCCGAGGATGGAGTACGCGCCGCGGATTCGCCCGTCCCCGGCGAAGCGCAGTGCGGACACCCCGCCCACGAGCGGGAGTTCGGAGTTGGACACGTAGATCCAGCCGTCGCCGTCCGGGAAGCACGCGCCGCCGTCCGGCGCGCCGTGCCACAGGTGCAGCGTGCGGGTCACGAAGCGGCCGCTGCGGGCGACCACGCGCGAGCTGAAGCCGGCAGGCAGGCGCACGCCGTTGGAATCCGGTCCGAGCAGCGCGCCGTAGGGCCCGGCGCCGGGCTGCGCGGGCGCGGCGGCCGCGGCCGAGGCCCACAGCGACCCGCCGAGTGCGACGGTGCCCGCGCCGAGCGCGGTGCTTCGCAGGAACGTACGCCGGTCCATAGGTGGTTCCCCCTTGTCGTCGACGGCCTGGCCGTCGCCCAGAGTCCTCCGGTCCGCTGCCCGACGGTAGAGGTGGGGAACGATCGGTTTCGAGCGCTCGGCGGTGAACTCCGGGCGACCATCCGGCTTACGGACGCGCCCAATCGGACGCCGCGGCGCGAACAGGCCCGTCGCGCGCGGTGGTTTCGGTCCGGCGGCCGAGTCCGTACGATGCGGACGGTGACGGGGGAAACGCGGTCCACGACCACGGGCAATGCCATATTGGCGCTGGCCGCGGTGCTGTTCGCGGTGGCGATCCTGCCCTTCGTGCTGGAGGACGACGGGGACGGTTCCGCGCTGACCGACGGGGTTGCGGCGACCGCGCCGGACGGCGTGCGCATGCCGACAGTCCCGATACCCACGCGGCGGAGCGCGACGGCGGTTCCCGGCAACCCGTACACCGCTGCCCCGGATCCCGACCATCCGCGGCCGGTCGCGCCGCCGTCGCCGGTGAGGGACCCGCGGGAGGAGGCCTTCGAGGCGGCCGCACAGGTCGGGACGTGCCTGAACGCCTACCTGCTGGGCGACGGCGAGGGGTCGTGGAACAGCGAGGTGCCGCGGCAGGTCCCGTGCTCGGCGTGGGAGGCGTACGCGCGGGTCGCCGGGGTCAACGGCACTTGCCCGACCGCCGACGCGGGCTATGCGCGGTGGAGCTACGGCGACGTATCACTGTGCCTGGAACGGCAGTTCAAGCAGGGCCAGTGCTTCCTGGTAAGCCGGGAGGGCGGGACGTCGAGCGAACCCCGGTACTCCGGCAACCTGTTCACCTGGGCCGACTGCCAGGCCGAGCGCATCCCGGCCGAGTACGACTCGATCCTGGTCATCACGAACGTCTACCGGGCACCGAGCACGCTCACCGACTCGATGTGCCGACGCGCGGCCAACGACCGTACGCGGTACTGGTATTGGCTGGCACGCAACAACTCGACGCTGATCTGCGCGACGTATCCGGCGCGCTGAACGGACTGTTCGCGGCGAGCGGGTCGGCCGAACGCGCCTGCCGCTACTCGCGCGTGAACGCGAACATCGCCCCGATCGAGATCGCCACCAGGAGGAACGTCGAGATCCCGGCCGACAGCATGTACGAGCCCGCCATCGCGGCCAGCCCGCAATACCCGGCCGTGACTACGGAGATGGCCTTCTGGAGATCGACCGGACCGCGGCTGTTGCGCCGCACGACTATCGCGAAGAAGACGGCCGCCCACAGGGCCGCGCGCTCCTGGCCGAACGAGATGTTCTCCTGGACGTCCCACAGCGTGCGGTGGAACGAGCCGTCGCGCGACACCGACACGGCCGACTTGAACACCGCTTCGATGTGGTCCGGCACCGGGCGGCCCTCGCGGGCGCTGTCCAGATAGAACCGCACCTGCTCGGACATCGCCAGGGTCGCGAGCCCCAGGCCGTGCAGCACCTTCGCCCCGGTGTCCCAGGGTCCGAGGCGCGGCGTGCGCGCCTCGTCCGTCCCGGCCGGTGCCCCGCCGTCTCCGCCCCCGTCCACAGCCACGGGGACGATCGTACCGACGGCGGGGCCCGGCACCAGGGTTGACGGTCCGTCAGCCTGCGGTCAGGCCGGTGTCGTTGTTCAGGATGGCGCCGTGCACGTTGCGCGCCTCGTCGGAGGCGACGTACGCGAACATCGAGGCGATGTCCTCGGGTTGGGCCATCGGACGCGGGGTGGTCGCGCGGCCGACCATGTCCCAGTCGACGTCGGCGGGCATCTGGTAGTTGGCCACGAGGTTCGTCTCGATGCCGCCCGGCGCGATCGCGTTGACGCGCAGCGGGGTCTTGATGAACTCCCAGGCCAGCGAGCGCGTGAGCTGCACGACGGCGCCCTTGGACATGGTGTAGACGACGCTGTACGCGAGGCCCATCACCCCGGCGTTCGACGCGATGTTGACGATGTTGCCGGAGCGCTCCAGCAGGTGCGGGATGGCCGCCTGGCACATGAAGAAGTAGCCGTCGGTGTTGACGCCCATCATGCGACGGTAGTCCGCCTCGGTGACCTCCAGGACGTGCTCCGCCCGGGCGATGCCCGCGACGTTGCCGAGGACGTCGAGGCCGCCGAACTCGGCGACGCAGTCGGCCACCGCCGCGAAGCACTCGTCGCGGCTCGCGACGTCGGTGACGCGCGTCACGACCTTGCCGGCCAGGTCGGCCGCGAGCTTCGCGGTCTCGGCGAGCGCGTCGGCGTTGATGTCCAGGGCCTGGACGTTCGCACCCTCGGCCGCGAGGCGCAGCGTGGTCGCGCGGCCGACGCCCGATCCCGCTCCGGTGACGAGTGCGGTCTTGCCGTCGAACCGGCCGGGCACGTGGACTATCGACATGCGTTCACTCCAACGGATCAAGACGAAAACGGATCACGACGAACCGGGCACCCGCACGCGGCCGTGCCCCTGAGGTGACGGATCGTGCCACAGCGCGGCGCGACACTCCAGACGCGCGGCCCGGCTGCTCGCCGCCGGGGTCCGCGGTGCCGCGGCGCTTCACGCGTTGCGGTTACGCGAATGCGCGCCGGACCGCCGCGTACATGTCCTGCCGGGCCCGCTCGGAGACGTCCGCGCCGGGCAGGAAGTTCGAACCGTGGAAGGTGCCGGGGCGGTGGTGCAGCTCGACGGGGACGCCGGCCTGGAGCAGCCGCAGGGCGTACGCGATGTCCTCGTCGCGCAGCGGGTCGAACTCGTTGGCGGTGACGAACGCGGGCGGCAGGCCGGACAGGTCGCCGGCCCGGCTCGGGGCGGCGTACGGGGGCACGTCCCCGTCGACGTGGGCGTCCGCGGAGGTCCCGTCGGCGGAGCCCCCGAGGTAGGCACGCCAGCCGAGCCGCGACTGCGGCCCGTTCCACAGCGGTGTGTCGGTGAAGGTCCGCGCCGACACGGTGTCGACGCGGTCGTCGATCATCGGGTTGTCGAGGAGTTGCAGCACGAGCGCGGGGCCGCCCTTGTCGCGGACGTACAGCGCCAGCGCAGCGGCGAGGCCCGCGCCCGCGCTCACCCCGCCCACCGCGATCCGGGACACGTCGACCCCCGGCCCGCCGCCCACCTCGGCAGCGTGCTCGGCGACCCACACGAGTGCGGCGTGGGCGTCCTCCAGCCCGGCCGGGTACGGGTCCTCCGGCGCCAACCGGTACTCCACGCTGACCACGACGCAGTCCGCCTCGACCGCGAGGGCGGCGCACGAGCGGTCCGAACTGGGTATGTCGCCGAAGACATAGCCGCCGCCGTGGAACCACACGAGCACGCCGCGCAGCGCGGGTTCCCCGTCCGGTGCGTAGACGCGTATCGGCACGTCGGGTCCGCCCGCCGGGCCGGGCACGGTCCGGTCCGCGACGGTGACGCCGACCAAGGGCCCGGCCGCGGCCGCGAGTTGGGTCTGCCGCGCGCGCTGCGCCTCGCGGAACCGCACGGGGTCGGCGACGTCGACCTGCGGCAGCACGGGGATCAGCGCGCGCAGTTGCGGGTCGATGCGGTCGTCGGCGTAGTCCATGGGGCGGTTCCTCCCGGTGCGCGGTCGTACGGCGTACGACGCGCGACGCTAACAGCGGAAGGCAACCGAATCCATGGCGGTTCCGCGATCGCCGCGGAGTTCTCCGTCTCAGTGCCGCAGGGCCCGGGCCACCTGGGCGGTCACGTCCTCGGACGGCTTGACGTGGCTGCGGGCGGTGCCGTCGCCCCGCTGCCCGGGCGCCACGTTGTCGACGGTCATCGCGATCGTGTCCACCAGGTCCCCGGACGCGTCGCGGAACTCGATCTGGATCAGGAAGTCGGCCTCCTTGTCGCCCGTGTTGGTCACCGTCACCGGTGCCGACACGCGGCCGTCGGAGTCCTCGGCCGTCTGACCCACCTGGACCTGGTCCTCGGCGTCGACGCCGTTCTTGAAGTCCTCGAACTCGTCGCCCGCCCGGTCGAGCGCGCTCTCCACCGAGGAGACCGCGTCGCGCACGTCGTCGGGGCTGCTGTCGTCGCCGCACGCGGTGGCGCCAAGCGCGAGCACGGCGGCCGCGGAGAGGGCGCCCGCGGACGTGCCCCACCGCCCGCGGCGCGTTCTGAGCCGAATCAGTCCGTTCATGCCCGCGCGCTACCCCGTGCGGACCGGGCCAACCGGGTGAACCGGGCGAACCCCCCTCCGGTTTCCCCGCGGGAGACTGGGTAGGTGCCTGGTGAGGCCGGTGGGCCGCCGACGTGGCCCGGCCGACAGGGCGGTGGAAATCCCGCCCCCTGAGGCACAGACGTGCCGGGCGTCCCGCATCCCGTTCCCCCGGAGACAGGGCGGCGCGTGCGGGGCTCCGATCCCGAGGGAACTGTCGGCGCGCCCGACGCGCGTCCACGGGCCGATCCCGAGGGCGACGTGCAAGGAGTGGATCCCGTGATCCCGCGAGTGCGGGACGGCCGGAAGTGGCCGCCCCGATTCACCGCCCAGGAACTGCGCGCGATGGGCAAGCACGAGGCGCGCGCGCTCAGCGACGACCTGATCCGCGACCTGCGTGCACTGGACGCCGCGTCGGCCGAGTTCGGTGAGGTACGCGGCACCATCGTGCAGCTCAACCTGCCGCTGGTGCGGTTCATCGCACGCGAGTACTCGCACCGGCGCGAGTCGTACGACGACATAGTCCAGACCGGGATCATCGGACTGATCAAGGCCGTGGACGCCTACGACCCGGACCGCGGAGTCGAGTTCGCGAGCTTCGCACTGCCCACGATCTCGGGCGAGATCAAGCGGTTCTTCCGCGACACCTCGTGGCCCGTCCACGTGGCGCGCGGCCTCCAGGAGCAGTTCCTGGCCGTGACGCGCGCGTCCGACCGCCTGGAGCAGGAGATCGGACGCGAGCCGACCACGACGGAGATCGCCGAGCGGATCGGCGCGACGCCGGACGAGGTGCAGGCCGGGCGGGACGCGGGGCGCGCGTACCTGGTCGACTCGCTCGACGCCGGGGGCGGGAGCGAGCACGACGGCGACGGCGGGGCGCAGGGGCGTACGCCGCTCGGCGAACGCCTCGGCTACGACGACCGCGAGCTCGACCTCGTGGACTTCCGCGAGTCGGTCAAGCCCCTGATGCAGACGCTGGCCTACCGCGAGCAACTGCTGCTGGAACTGCGGTTCTGGCACAGCATGCCGCAGCGCGAGATCGCGTCCCGCCTCGGGATATCCCAGATGCACGTGTCGCGGCTGCTCACCGCCACGCTTGCGTTCCTGCGCCGCAGACTTGAGGGCGACGAGGCGGCCGCCGCGCCCGGGCGACCGGCGGACGACCCGGCCTCCGCCCGTGAGCCGCGCGGAGCGGCGGCATGAGTACCACGCGCTCACGAGGTACCCGGAGTTGGAGGATCGGCAGGCGCGACGGCGACAACGTCCTCGTCGTGGACATGGACGGCATGCCGGGGTCGGTCGGTGTGGCCCGGCACGCCACCGCGGAGTTCCTGGCCTCCGCCCGCGAAGGGCAGCGCCTCGACACCTCCGACGCCGCGGTCTCGGACGTGCTGCTGGTCGTCACCGAGCTGGTGTCGAACGCCTGCCGCCATGCGCCGGGGCCCTGCCGCCTGACGGTGGCGCTGACGCACGATGCGGCGGACGTTGCGGTGCTCGACTCCGGACACGGGCACCTGCGGATTGAAGGGCGGGACGCGGCGCGGCCGGGGTACGGGCTGCTCATCGTGGCGCGCCTGGCCGACGGCGTGCGGGTGCTGCCGTCGCCGGGTGGGAAGGTGGTGCGCGCGAGCGTGCCGCTTCCGAGCGTGTGGCCGCGGTTGACGCTGCTGTAGACCGGCCGAGCGTGTGCCGACACCGGGCGTGCGGTGTCGGCGTTTCCTGACCGCCCGCCGTGATCGCGCCCGTCGTGACCGGCCGTCGTGACCGCGCCCGTCCTGACCGCGGCCGCCGTGACCGCGGCCTTTGCGTCGCCCGGCTGCGGTCAGCCCGCGGCGTCCGGGACGCCGACGTCCAGCACCGCCGCGAGGTGGGCCAGCGTCTCGGCCGACTCCGGTCCCCCTTCGGCCAGTTCGGGGAGCACCTCGGACGCCGTGTGGCGCAGGTCGAGCCAGCCCGTGTACGCGGCGTAGGCCACGATCGCCTGCCGCCGCGCGGTCGTCCGCTCGTACCCGCGCGCCTCGTACACGTCCGCGATGAACGCCACGCGGCGCTCGGTGACGCGGCGCAGCACCGGCGCGACGAGCGGGTGCCGGGCGTCGGCGGCGAGGGCCGGTTCCAGGCGCGAGTAGCTGTCGGCCGTGAGTGCCTGGGTGAAGAGGCTGCGCAGGCGCTCCACGGGGTCGGGGATCTCGCGCAGGCCGTCGATGATGTCCGCGGTGGCCCGCTGTTCCCAGGTCTCCAGGGCGGCCGCGACCAAGGCGTCGCGGTCCTTGAAGTACCAGTAGAAGCTGCCGCGGGTGATGCCGATGCGCTTCGCGAGGACGTCCACGCGCACGGCCGCGACGCCTCCCTCGATCAGCGCGGCCACCGCCGCGTCGATCCATTCCTCCCGGGTCACCTGTGTCCTCGCCACACGCATACAGTAGTGTACGGAACATCCATGCAGAGCTGTATGGATCCTGGGGATCCCGGGACGAGACGAGGTGGTCCGCGTGGCAACCGGAACAGACGTCCGATCCACAACTACGAGGGGCGCGGGGTGGTGGTGTGCCTGGGGGTTCATCGCGATATCCGCCCTGCACGTCGTGTACGGCCTGGTCGAGTACGGGTCGGAGGCGGGCGACGTGCTCGCCCACGGCCTGGGCGGCGCATCGGGCGACGTCGACCGCGAAAGGTTCTTCTGGTACATGCTCGGCGGCCCGGCCATGCTGCTCGCGGGGCTGTGGGCCCGCCAGGAGTTCCGGCGCACCGGCCGCGTGCCGCGCGCGGTGGCCTGGTTCGCGGTGTTCCTCGGCGCCATGGTCCTGCTGATGCCGGACGGCGGCTTCTGGTTCTTCATCCTGCTCGCGGTTCCGGCGTTCCGCGCTTCGTCCGGCCGTTCGGCCGGGAAGCGGGCGGAGGGCGACGGGTAGCGGCCTCGGCGGTCGGCGGTCGGCGGTCGGCGGTCGGCGAACAGCATTGGTGCGCGGCGGAGTTGCCCGAACCCCCGGTGACCGGGAGACGCGACACTCGCCGCGCCTCCGGGCCACCGGTCCCGAACGCCCGCCGTCGACGCGTCCGCCGCCGTGTTCCGCGGCGCGGGACCGGTCGCGTCCGGCGGAAGCGACCGTCAGTGCCGGATGAGGTGCCGGAACCGCGCCCTCATCTCGGCGGTGCGCGACGGCTTGGCCTCGGTGGCGGTGCCGCCCGCGGCCGCCTTGCGCGCCGAACGGGCTTTGTGCGCCTCGGCCTTGCGCTCGACCTTGCGCTCCGCCTTCTCGGCGGCCCGCGCCTGGCGTGCCTCGGCGCGGGCCTCCCGGGCCGCCTCCTTGGCGGCCTCGTCGTTCTCCGCGAGGCGCGTGTGCATCGCGTCCCGCTCGGCCTCCGTGCGGTTGAGCCGGGCGGTCGCCTCGCGGGCCTCGGCGGAGGCGTGCTTGGCCTGCGCCCGGGCGTCCCGGAGTTCGGCCATGCGGTGCCGTGCGTGCACGCCGCCCACGGTCGTCATCCAGACGGAGAAGGCGAAGACCAGGGCGAGGGCGATCCCGGCCAGGAAGACCTGGACGCTGTTCATGGTCCCGATGTCCTGGTCGAACATCGTCACGGTGTAGTCCGGAGTCCCGGTGCGGTTCTCGGATATGAGCAGGAGTGTGAACGCGCCGGTCGCCATCAGGAGCAGGAGTCCCAGCAGCAACATGTCCGCAACCCTTCGGTGTCGAAGTGGAGTTCGGGGCGTCGCCGCCCCGGGGCGTGGCCCCCGTGTCTCTGTGCTGCGGCTGCCCGGGATCGGCGTCCGATAACGCGAATGGCGCGAAGGGCCTTGCGGGGAAGGGCCGAACGGGTGGTCTCGCACACACGCCGGGCGCGCCGCGGCGCGGCCTGCCGGAATCCGGGCGCGCGGGACGGTAGATCTGAACCCGTGTGTGGATGGGGTCACTCCGGGCCGTCGCGCGAAGCGGCGGCCCGGAGCCGCACCGTCAGCGTGGGCCGCGGTCGTCCTTCAGCGTCCCGGGCGGGACTTCGTCGCCCCAGTGCGCCTTGCGTGCCCAACGGAACGCGTCCTTGCGGCTCTTTGCGACGACCGCCTCGCGCAGTTCCGGAGCCTCGCACACGGTGAGGCGGATGTGGCCGGGCCGGATCTGCGGGGCGCGCAGCACCCTCGCGGGAGCGTGCGCGGGGGCCTGGCGGGACGCCGAGACGTACGCGAACTTCTCGTCCTCGAAGCCCAGTTCGCCGCCCTTGACGGCGCGGTGCACGCCGGAGCGGGTGACGCGTGCCGCGAAGTGACACCAGTCGTCGCCGCTCATCGGGCACGCCGCGTCGGACGGGCAGGGCGCGGTGATGGTGGCCCCGGCGGCGATCAGCCGGTCGCGGACGCGGCGCAGCCGGGCGAAGCCCGCCGGGGTCCCCGGTTCGACGACCACGAGTTCGCCGCGGGTCAGGTCCCACCAGCGGTCGACCGTCGCGCCGAGCGTGTCGTCCGGGAGTTCGCCGAGCACGAAGGACGCGACGACGAGTTCGGCAGGTTCGGCGGGCGGCGCGGCGACGGACGCCCGGTGCCAGGTCGCGGCGCGGACCGCGGCGGAGGCCGAGCGCGCGGCGAGCCTGCGCCCCGCGTCGATCATCGCGGACGCCTGTTCCACCAGCGCCGCGTGCTGAAGGCCGGGGAACGCCTCGGCCGCGGCCCAGGTCGCGGTGCCGGGCCCGGCGCCCAGGTCGAGGACGGACGCCGGACGCCACTCGGGGCGTCGGCGCACCACCGCGTCGAACACCGCGCGGTCCACGGCCAGCGTCGCCGGCATGCGCGCGGCGAGGTACGCCTGCACATGGCGCTGTGTGAGGCGGGAGTCGTCCGGCGTCGCCCCGCCGCCGCGGTACAGGTCGGACAGTTCCTGGTAGGCCTGCGCGAGCCCGCGCGTGGCGTTGCCGAACTCCGCCGCGGCGGCGGCCGCGAGGTCCGCGGTGCTGCCGAGGGCCTCCCCCGCCGGGTCTGCGGAACGGTGCGCCGGCGGTGCTGGGCTCATGGCCGCGACCCTATCAGCGGGACGCCGGGCGACCGGCGTCCCGCGGCCGGGGCGGAGACAGGGACGGAGGCGGGGACACAGGGACGGGGAGCGGGGACGGGGACGAGGTGCCAAGTGGACCGGTCCGGGCCGCCTCAGGGATTGATCGCCAGCACGATGTACGCGGCGAGCAGCGACAGGTGCACGCCGCCCTGGAGCGGGGTGGCCCGCCCCGGGACGACGGTCAGGATGCCGACCACCACCGTCAGCGCGAGCAGCACCATGTGGGTGCTGCCGAGCCCGAGCAGCAGCGGGCCGTCCAGCCAGATCGAGGCCACGGCCACCGCGGGGATGGTCATGCCGATGCTCGCCATCGCGGACCCGAGGGCGAGATTGAGGCTCGTCTGCACGCGGTCGCGCAGGGCCGCGCGTACCGCGGCGATGGACTCCGGCAGCAGCACGAGCAGTGCGATCACGACGCCGACGACCGCGTGCGGCAGCCCGGCCTTTTCGACGCCGGACTCGACCGTCGGCGACACCACCTTCGCGAGGCCGACCACGGCGACCAGGGCAAGGCCGAGCAGCCCGAGACTGGTCCGCGCGTCGCGGACGGTCGGCGGGTTGTCGTGGTCCTCCTCCTCGATGACCCGGCCCTCGGAGGTGAGGGGCAGGAACTCCTCGCGGTGGCGGACGGTCAGGGTGGCGACGAACAGGCCGTACAGCATCGCGGAGGCGACGGCGGCGAAGACGAGTTGTCCGGCGGAGAACTTGGGGCCGGGGCTGCTGGTGGTGAAGGTCGGGAGGACGAGGCTGAGGCCGGCGAGCGTGGCGACCGTGCCGAGGGCGGCGCCGGTCCCTTCCGGGTTGAACCGCGCGACGCCGCCGCGCAGCGCGCCGACGAGAAGACTGAGGCCGAAGATTCCGTTGCAGGTGATCATCACCGCGGCGAAGACGGTGTCGCGGGCCAGTGACGCGCTCTTGTCGCCGCCGTCGGCCATCAGGGTGACGATCAGCGCGACCTCGATGACGGTGACGGCGACCGCGAGGGTGAGGGCGCCGTACGGTTCGCCCACCCGGTGGGACACGACCTCGGCGTGGTGCACGGCGGAGAGCACCGCTCCGGCGAGCAGTGTGGCGGCCACCGCGACGACCCAGCCGGGCACGTCCCGTCCCCAGGTGAGGACGAGCGCGAGGAGGGCAAGGACGGGTACCACCGTCGTTCGCTGGAACAGGACGGAGCGCGAGCGAGTCACCATGCCCGTTTGTTTCCCGTAAAAATCTTGCTCACGCGTTTAAACGGCCCATGCGGTGTATCTCACGCTGCAACTGTCACCCGGATGCCGATTTGCACCGTTCGCGTACCGCGCCGCGGCCCGCCGGACGCCTGCTCCCGGCTGCCCTCCCGACACCCGAACGGGCGGCGCCGCACCCGCTCCCGCCTCGGTCTTGCAACTTTTAGTCATATAGCTATCAGCTGTAGTTCAGTTTCTGGCACCGCGGCTTCATCCGATGGCCCGACGGCCGTGGTGCCGCGTATGCCGGGCCTCCATCGGGCCGGAACGTGTCGTTCACGGCGGCCCGCCATAGTGCGTAGGGAACGCACGTCGCACCGCACACCGCGACTCGCAAGTGACGGCCCGCGCCGCCCGAGGAGTGCCATGACCGCCCAGACCGCGCTGTCCCCGCTCGGGGCCGGCCTTCCCCTCGTCAACCTGCGCGACCTGGGCGGGCTGACGACCCGCGACGGCTCCCGGGTGCGCCCGGGCCTGCTGTTCCGCTCGGCCGCGCCGTTCGACCTGACCGCAGCGGACGGCGCCGCGATCGCCGACGCGCTGGGCCTCGGCCTGGTGGTCGACCTGCGGCACGCCGGCGAGCGGGCGGCGGTGCCGTGGCCGGTGCTGCCGTCGGCCGTGGAGATGCGCGCGGTCGAGCTGGCCACGCTGTCGGCGGGCGGCGGCGGGTCCGGCGCGGGCGCCTCCGAGACGGCGGCCCCGATGTGGCCCACGCCCTTCGGGCCGCGTGAGTTCGGCCTGTGGTACGCCACCATCGCCTCCCAGGGTGCGGGCCATCTCGCGGACCTGGTAAGGGTGTTCGCCGACCCGGCGGCCGTTCCCGCGCTGGTGCACTGCACGGCCGGGAAGGACCGTACGGGCATCGTCGCCGCATGTGTGCTGAGCCTGCTCGACGCCGACGAGGACACGATCGTCGCCGACTACACCCGCACGCAGCTCGCACTGGACGCGATCCGCGCACACACGACGGCGGTGCTGCCGGGGCTCGCGGGGCGCGCCGTTCCAGCGGTGATCCTGAGCGCGGAGGAGGAGACGATCCGGACGTTCCTCGCCGAAGTGACCACCGCGCACGCCGGTTTCGCGGCGCTCCTCGCACCGCACGGCGTCGGCGAGGCGGAGATCGAGGCGCTGCGCTCGCGGTTCCTGGACCGCTGAGCCGCGCGGGCCCCGAGCTCGCGCGGCCTCGGAGCTTGCGCGGCCCGGGGCTTTCGCGGCCCCCGAGCTTTCGCGGCCCGGGGGTTTCGTCCGGCCTCTCAGCAGCGGGGTGCGCGGCGCGGACGACCTTGTACGGGAAGGCTCGTCACCCCGTCCACGAAGACCGAGCGCATGCGCACCGGCTGGCCGACCACCTCCAGTCGCGCGTACGCCGCGAACAGCTCGGTGAACAGCAGACCCAACGCGAACCGGGCGACGTCGGCGCCGACGCAGTGGTGCGCGCCGGTGCCGAACGCCAGGTGCCGGTTGGGACGGCGGCCGACGTCGAACCGGTCGGGGTCGGCGAACACGCGCCGGTCGCGGTTGGCCGACGCGAGAACGGCGACCACGACCTGTCCCTCGGGGACGACGACTCCGGACAACTCGACCGGGCACCGCGTGGTACGCACGACGCAGCGGGTCGGCGAGGCCCATCGCAGGCTCTCCTCGACACCGCTGCCGAGCAGATCGGGCCGCGCGGCCCAGGCCGCGTAGCCGCCGTTGTCGGAGAGCTCCATGACCGTGGCGACCGGGACTTGCGACAGGGTGACGGCGGCGGCAAGGAGCAGTCGGTGGCAGTTGGCCGCAACGGCGGACGGAGTCAGGCGTACGCCCTCGTGCCGCATGCCGAGCATGGTCCCCACGAGATCGTCGCCTCGCTCGCGCGCTCTTTCCCGGACCAGACCGTCCAGGTACGCGAACAACGCGCCCTCCGCGTCCGGGTCGTCGTCCGACGAGGCGGCGATGGCCAGGCGGCCTAGGTGCGGCCGATCCCCCTCGGGCAGCCCGAGCAGCGGCCCGAGTACCGCAAGCGGCAACTCGCGCATGGCCCGCGCGAGGTCGAAGGAGTCACCGCCCTTCCGCACAAGCCCACGAATCCCGCGCCGAACGTCTCCCAGGTGCCGACCTGCCGACCGCATCCTCAACGCGCGCGTCAGGGCCCCGGGCACCCCCTCGTACCGGCGCGTCCCGGACGCGAATGCCACGTCGTCGCGGAGGATCCGGTCCACATCGGCATATCGCGTCGCCGCCCAGAAGCCGGGGCCCGCGTCGCAACGCGGGCCTCCGGCCCCCTGGCCCCGGCCGACGTGAGGGGCGCCGACCGGCTGCCAGTACACGGGGTCGTACGCCCGCAACGCCCGCCACACGGCGTGCGGATCGTGATCGGCGTACAACCCGGGATCGGCCAGGTCTGGCACCGCATGCCGCACCCGGGCACTCATCCCCAAGCACCATCCGTTCCCCCACGGCCACCCACGTCCCGTCACTCTCCCAGCACGCAAGACAAGAGGATTGGATAAATCCGACCCCCAGCCGCAAGTCGTCGCCGCAAGTCACCCACCGAGCACGCGGCCGTCGGCGGCGGGTGACTGACGGCCGGTGGCCGTTGGCCGGCGGTCGGCGGTCGGCGGTCGGCGGTCGGCGGTCGGCGGTCGGAGGTCGGCGGTCGGAGGTCGGAGGTCGGCGGTCGGAGGTCGGCGGTCGGAGGTCGGAGGCTGGTCGCCGGCGGCCGGCGCCTCTGCACCAACCGCGGCCGTCCGGTTGCCCGGCCGGGCCGACGTGCGGCCTTCCAGGCACGGGCGGCCGTTGAGCGCGGGGGCGGTCGGCGTGCTGCTGACGACCGTTCTCAGGCGTGTTGCCCACCCACGACTGAGGGTCCGCCAGGAGCGCGCGGGCGTAGGTCTCCACGGGGGTGCCTTCGAAAAAGTCGGGGTTCATGGAGCCGTGGAGGCGGATGGTGTTGTCGCAGGCGAAGGCTCGGAACTGGGTGGGGGTGAGGTGGCCGTGGTCGAGGAGTTCTCGGGCTTCGGCCACCACCTCCCGCATGTCGGTGACGTCCCAGTGACCTATGTCGGAGCCGAGGAGGGGGCGCAGGATGGAGCCGCAGGGATTGATGTGGTCGGCGTAGGCCCACGCGATCGTCGGGTCGTCGGCCTCGCAGCCGAAGTAGAAGCGGTCGAATATGCGTGCGATGTCCGCGGGCGACCCGATGCCGCTGCCTCGGTAGTCGTCGAGGTCGGGCGGCGGGTTGTCGGCTTGCCCGCGGAGGCCCGCGGCCAGGCCGGGTGCGGCGAAGTGGCGGCCGCCGTGGCGCGCGAAGAGGTCGTCCCACAGGGCAGGGTCGAGGCGGGACGGGTCTAGGGTGCCGATGTTGGGGCCCCCGCGCTTTTCCCAGTGGCCCACGAGGTCGGCGAGGAGTTGCACGCCCCACGAGACGCCGCCTTCCAGGAAGGCGAAGTTGAGGGTCGGGAACCGGTGGGCGACGCCGCCGATGACGAGGGCCTTGGCGAAGGCCTCGCCGCCCGCGGCGAAGGTGCCGATGTGGTTGTGCACATAGCGGGTGGACGACTGCCGCAGGCCGATGCCCATCGTCGGGGTGTGCACGGTGACGGCGACGCCGAGTTCGACGCAGCGCCGCCACACCGGGTCGTAGTCGTACACGCTGTCGAGGGCCAGGACGTCGTACCAGCGCGCTCCGTCGGGGCCGCCCGGGACCGGGCGCGCGACGATGTTGTTGAGGAGCACGGCCTTGAACCCCAGGCGCCCGACGGCGTGTTCGAGTTCCGCGACGGCCTCGTCGGGGGTGTGGGTGGGGATCACCGCGGCCGGGGTCATGCGGTCCTGGAGGCCGTCGGTGAGCTCGGCGAGGTAGGTGTTGACGCCGCGGCAGGCCCCCGCGCGGATCGTGTCGTCCGGGTGGCCGGAGGCGACGAGGCCCACACTGGGGTAGAGGACCGCGAAGTCGAGGCCTATCTCGTCCATGCGCTCGTGCAGCAGGGACGGAAGGAAGGCCGTCGCGCGGTCGAGGGTGTCGCCGGGCAGGGACCACCACGGCGGAATCCACGTGCCGGGGCGGCGCTGGTCGCCGGTGAGCTCGGCGAGACGGCCGTCCGAGCTGCTGCGGGAGGCGTACGTGGGCGACGAACCGAGGAAGTGGTCCGCCGCGTCCGGTCCGGCGACCTTGCGGATGACGTCGGTGAGCACCGGCAGCGCCTCGACGATGTGGCCGTCGCCGTCCACGACCGGGTGCGGGGTGCGGTCGTGCGGCGTGGTGCCGGGGCTGGGCGTGTGACGTGCGGATTCGGGTGCTGACATGCGCGCCAGTGTCGGTCGGACGGGGTGAGAAGGGAAGCCGAAACGCGCGGTATTGTGAACGAATATTTCGACTATTCGACCACAAAAACGTTACCTGGCGAAGCACTGTAGACATCTGATGCAGTGTCAGTTAGGCATTGCCCCTGCACGGCACGTGTCAACACGCGTGCGTGTGCCGGTTTCAAAAACGGAATGGAAGGCTCCATATCCGTGGCGGACCCGGCAGTTCCGTACGACAGCTCCCGGAAGGACGTACGACATGGCCCCTGCGAACTCCCGCGGCCCACTTGGCCGTCGCCGCCGCGCACTGGTCGCCGCGGCGGCGGCGCTCACCGGCCTGTTCGCCGCCGCCTGCGGAGGAGGTGGCGGCGGAAAGAGCGGCGACGGCGTCGACCCGGGTGTCACCGGCGCGGCGAAGTCCGGCGGCTCCCTGGAGGTCATCTCGGTCACCGACATGGGCCGTGTCGACCCGTTCGGCGCCATCAGCAACTACTACACCGACAGCTCGCGCCTCAACGCGATGTACGACTCGCTCTTCTACAGCGAGCCCAAGACCGGCAAGCCGCTGCCGCAGACCGGTGAGAGCCTCACCGCCGACGCGACGGGCCAGGTCTGGACGCTCAAGATCAAGCCCAACATCAAGTTCACCGACGACACGCCGTACGACGCGGCGGCCGTGAAGTGGACCTGGGACGAGCACAAGAACCCCGAGCGCCGCTCGCTCGTCGCCGGCTCGGCCGCCGCGATCGACAAGACCGAGGTCGTCGACCCGCTGACGCTGAAGATCACGCTCAAGGCGCCGAACGCCAACTTCGACCGCGTCGTCGCGTCGTCGCTGGCCTTCATCCCGTCGCCGACCGCGCTCCAGAACGACCCCGCCGGATTCGCCGCGAAGCCGGTCGGCGCCGGGCCGTTCGTCCTGTCCGAGTGGGCGCGGGACAGCCAGATGGTGTTCACCAAGAACCCCAAGTACTGGCAGGGCCCGGACAAGCCGGTGCTCGACAAGGTCGTCTTCCGGGTGATGAGCGACAGCACGCAGGCGCTCAACAGCGTCGCCACCGGGCAGAGCGACCTCAAGGTCTCGGCGAGCTCGACCGACGGGGCCAAGGCCAAGGACCTCGGGCTCGGCGTCAGCCAGGTGCCGGTGATCGTGGGCGAGGCCATCGTGTTCAACTCGTCCAAGCCGCCGTTCGACGACCCGCGCGCCCGCCGCGCCGTCGCGCTCGCGCTGGACCCGAACGAGATGAACAAGGTCGCCTTCACCAACCAGGGCGTGCCCAGCTCCAGCCTGTTCCCGGCGGACAGCCCGCTGGTCTCGGCGAACGCGGCGAAACTGCCGTCCGCGAACCGCGCCGAGGCGCAGAAGCTGCTCGACGAGCTGGCGGCCGAGGGCAAGCCGCTCAAGTTCACCTACCTGGTGCCGCAGAACAACCAGGCCACGAAGACCGGCGAGTACGTCCAGACCCAGCTGAACACGCTGAAGAACATCGAGGTCAAGACGCAGGCGCTGGCGATCGTGTCCTACACGCAGGCGGTGCGCGTGAACCGGCAGTACGAGGCCGCGCTGCACAACTGGACGGTCTCGGACGTCGAGCCCACGGTCTACGCCTACCTGAACAGCCAGAGCCCGACGAACTTCCTGGGCTACAAGAGCGCCGAGGCGGACGCCGCGCTGGACCAGGGCCGCAAGACGAGCGACCCGGCGCAGCGGCAGGCGGCGTACGACGCGCTCATGACGGCGGTCTCGAAGGACGTGCCGCTGTGGCCGTACCAGGAGGGCCGCATCACCGTGTTCCACAAGACCAGCGTGGCCGGGCTGCTGCTCAGCAACGACGGCGTGCTGATGATGGACCGGCTCGGGCGGCGCTGATCGTCCAGCGCCGGGGCTCCGGTTCCGGCGCAGGCTCCAGCAAATGTAGGGAAAAGCGATAAAACGGGAGGTTCCCACCTCCGCCACGGCGTCCGACAATGGAACAACCGGGGAAGCGGACAGCCATCCGAGCGGAGGTGGGGACCATGCCCGCCGTGAAGCACTGGACTGTGGACATCTACCTGACCGAGAAGACCGGGGTCGACGAGTTCGACGGCGGGATCTCGGTGCGCACACACGCGGAGGCCCGGCTCGACGCGGGATCGGGCGACGGCCTGCGGGCCTGGGGCAACGCGCGCAAGCACCCGGCCGACCGGGACGTCCCGCAGATCGGCGACGAGCTCGCCGCGGCCCGCGCGCTCTCCGACCTGGCGCACCGCATGCTGCACGCCGCGGCCGCGGACATCGAGGCCGCCACCGGGCAGTTCGCGTCGCCGCGCGTCTGAGCGCCGGCCGTGCCCGGACGCCGCCGGTCCGAGTACCGCGACGCCCGAGTACCGCGAGCCCGAGTACTGCGAGCCCGAGTACCGCGCCGCCTGGACGCCGACTCGCGTCCGGGCGCTGCTCCTTGCTTCTAACCTTGCCTCCGCATGACCCGGCGTTCGAGTACGCCCGCCCTGCCGCCCCGCGGGGCGCGCCACGTGCGGGACCGCACGCCCCTCCGGTGCGCTCGCACGCCGTTGCTCCCGTGCCCGGCTCCGCCGTTACCTGGGAGCGCGGGCGTACGACCGGTTGGTCCGCGGGCAGCCACGCGGGACGCGTCCCCGGGCCGCCCGCCCGGACCACGCCGCCGGGCCCGCGCGTTTCGGCAGTGCACCGGCGGGAGGGGAAGCCGATGTCCATCGCAGCGGAGCCCGAGCAGACCGAAGAACAGGCCGCCCGACTGAGCCTCAGTACGGCGGCCGCACGCAACCTGGCCACCACCACCAAGTCCGCACCGCAGATGCAGGGCATCAGCTCGCGCTGGCTGTTGCGCATGCTGCCCTGGGTCCAGGCCGACGGCGGCACGTACCGCGTCAACCGCCGCCTCGCGTACGCCGTCGGGCGCGGACGCGTGGCGTTCGTCCGCGAGGGCGCGGCGATGCGCGTCGTCCCGCCGACCCTCGCCGAGCTCCCGGCCCTGCGCGGCGTCGACGACGAAGACCTGCTGGCGGAGCTCGCGTCGCGCTGCACGCAGCGCGAGTTCGCGCGCGGCGACGTCCTCGTGGAGGCCGGGGCCGCGGTCGACGCGATCCTGCTCGTCGGCCGCGGCAAGGTCGACCGGATCCGTCCGGGCAAGTACGACCACGACAGCGCACTCGGCCCGCTCGCGGAAGGCGACCACCTCGGCGACGAGGCGCTCACCGACCCGGACGCCACCTGGGCCTTCGGCGCGCGTGCCGCGACCGCGGGCACCGTGCTGGCCCTGCCGGCCGCGGCCGTCCGGGAACTCGCCGAGCGCTCCCCGGAGTTGGCCGCCGCGCTCGAACGCTTCCGGGCCGACACGGGGCAGCCCGCCAATCACCAGGGCGAGGCGGACATCGCCGTCGCCTCGGGCCACGACGGCGAGCCGGACCTGCCGGGCACCTTCGCCGACTACGAACTGGCCCCGCGCGAGTACGAGTTGAGCGTCGCGCAGACCGTCCTGCGGGTGCACAGCCGCGTCGCCGACCTCTACAACAGCCCGATGAACCAGGTCGAGCAGCAGCTCAAGCTGACGATCGAGGCGCTGCGCGAGCGCCAGGAGCACGAGATGGTCAACAACCCGGACTTCGGTCTCCTGCACAACGCCGACCCCGGGCAGCGCATCCAGACGCACGCGGGCCCGCCGGCCCCCGACGACTTCGACGAGCTGCTGGCCATGCGGCGCGACACCAAGCTGCTGCTGGCCCACCCGCGGACGATCGCGGCGTTCGGGCGCGAGTGCAACCGGCGCGGCGTGTATCCGGACCACGTCGACGTGGCGGGCACGCGCGTGACGGCTTGGCGCGGCGTACCGCTCTTCCCGTGCGACAAGATCCCGATCGCGGACGGGCACACGTCGAGTGTGCTGGCGATGCGCACCGGGGCGGACGACCAGGGTGTGGTGGGGCTGCACCAGATCGGCATCCCGGACGAGTACGAGCCGGGGCTGAACGTGCGGTTCATGGGCATCAACCGGAAGGCCGTGGTGTCGTACCTGGTCAGCACGTACTTCTCGGCGGCCGTCCTGGTCCCGGACGCGCTCGGGATCCTGGAGAACGCGGAGATCGCCCGGCCGCGCGGCTAGAAGGAGCGCCGCACGGGCATCGCGGCACGGGGACGGGGCCGTGTCCGGGCGCCGCGCCGGTCCCGTGCTGCCCCGGTCGGGCGGGCAGCGACGGGTGCCGACCGGGACTCCGCGCATTCCGTACAGCGCGCGGGGCCGCGCGGCCGGGGCGGGTACCTTGGCCGCGTGGTGACCAGGAGTGGGGGACGAGGGGTACGAGGACCGGCGGCGGTCGGCATCGCACCTGTGGTCATCTCGGCCACGGCGTGCGGTTCCGAGTCCGGATCCGACGCGGACGCCCAGGCAAGTGCCGCGGTTTCGGACGGCAGCGCGGCAGCGCCGGGCGCGTCCGCACCCCTCTCCCCCGCGACTGGACCGGCGGGACCGGCGGGACCGGCTGGGAACGAGCCCGGGCAGCCGGGGCGCGTGTACGCGGCCAGCTGACCGCGCCCTCGCGTCCTGCCGCTCAGTGGCGCTCGACCATTCCCCGCGCCCGTCCGGAGGTTGTCAGCGGTACCCGGTGGCGTCCGCGGGCTTGTCCGCGTCCTGGACCTCGGCGATGTAGCGCCACGCATCGGGCCGGCTGCCGTCGAGGTCGGTGAAGCCGTACTCGCGCGCGAGCTGCCCGCTGGAGAGCGATTGCCCGTTCCAGCGTGCGACCTCGGGGTCCGCGGCGAGGGCGGCGACGCCCCGGCCGACGTACGACGGCGACTCGGAGATCACGAAGTGCGGTACGCGCTCGGTGGCGTCGCGCCAGTTCTCCTCGGTGACCCCGAACGCGTCGAGCATCATCTCGGAGCGGAGCCACCCGGGTGTGACCACGACGGCGGTCGCGCCGCGCGGGCCGAGTTCGTGGGCGAGCGTGAAGGCCATCCGGAGCACGGCCGTCTTCGCGATGTCGTAGAAGTACGAGTTGCGATACGTGACGGCGTTGTACTCGGCCGTGCCGTCGGTC
Source organism: Yinghuangia sp. YIM S09857 (assembly GCF_051388915.1). Taxonomy (NCBI): domain Bacteria; kingdom Bacillati; phylum Actinomycetota; class Actinomycetes; order Kitasatosporales; family Streptomycetaceae; genus Yinghuangia; species Yinghuangia sp. YIM S09857. The sequence continues at coordinate 406,248 of NZ_JBPKBH010000002.1, forward strand.
ATCTCGACCACCAGGCCGCCGGGGTTGCGCAGCATCAGCGGCAGCGCGAAGTGGCTGGTGATCGCGTGGGTGTCGAGCGCGAGCCGCCACAGCCGCAGGCCGTTGTCGAGGTCGTGCTCCCAGACCGGGTTCTCCCACTCGAAGAGCTTCTCGCCGCCCCAGACGTCGTTGACCAGGACGTCCAGGCGCCCCTCCTCGGCGTCGATGCGCTCGACGAGCGCGCGCACCTGGTCGGGCTCCAGGTGGTCGGTGGGCACCGCGACGCCGTGTCCGCCCGCGGCGGTGACCAGCTCGGCGGTCTCCTCGACGGTCTCGGGACGGTCGTACTCCGAACGCTTCGTGCGGGTGCTGCGGCCCGTGACGTACACGGTCGCCCCCGCCTCCCCCAGTTGCACGGCGATTCCGCGACCCGCGCCGCGCGTCGCCCCCGCGACGAGTGCGACCTTGCCGTCGAGTGGTGTGGCGGACATGCCGTGCTCCTCAGCTCATGGGTCCCCCTGCGGCCGCCGCGCCGGGCCCG